>CAVILQ010000001.1:0-36119 GCA_963643715.1 bacterium
CGTATTTCCGTGTGGAATATGAAACGTGTGTTATCCATTCAAAATTGACATGAATAATTCTAATGGAATATCGTTTTGCTAATTCACACATGTTTTATAGGAAGAGAATAACTACTATTAGACAAGCATTCTAAATAAAAATAGCGGAGATTTCTCTCCGCTATCTTGAGGTTTAAGTTTAGATACAGGTGTAGCCGCCATCGACAGCGATAATCTGGCCAGTGACATAAGAAGACTCTTCCGCACCTAAGAAGCAAGCGCAGGAATTGAGTTCTCCTTCTTTACCATATCTCTGCATCGGGACAGACTGCTTAGCAAAGGCTTGGAAGTAGTCTGTATCGAGAGTAGCAGTGGTAAGCTCGGTGTAGAAGTAGCCAGGGCAGATAGCGTTGACGGTGATTCCGGTAGTGGCAAGTTCGGCAGCTAAGCCACGTGTGAAGTTGACAACAGCACCCTTGGAGGTGTGATAGGCGATGGTTGGGATAGCAGTGTTTCCGACAAGTCCATAGATGGATGCGATATTGATGATTCTTCCATAAGACTGAGTCTTGTTTTCAATACCCTCTTTCATGAGATTTCCGAAAGCGCGAGAGACACGGAAGACGGAGGTGAGATCAAGATTCAAGGTGAAGAGCCAGTCTTCATCCTTGTAATCCAAAGCCTTGGTACCGGTTCCTTTTTCTCCACCAGCATCATTGACTAAGACTTCGGCATGTCCGAAATGGTCTTTGACTGCTTTGACGGCATCATCGATGGATGCGTTGTCTGTGATGTCACAGCGGACTGCGATGGCATCGACTCCGTATTTGTCTTTGAGATCCTTGCTGAGAGTCTCTAATCTGTCGACTCTTCTTGCAAGAAGTGCTAAAGAAGCACCCTGCTTAGCGAATCCTTCGGCCATTTGTTTTCCAAGGCCAGAAGAAGCGCCAGTAATGACAACGACTTTACCTTTGTAGTCAAACATGAATGTATACCTCCTTGACTATAGATACTTAAAATATAACACAATAGAAGGTGAAACAAAATAATGTTCGACATAAAATAAAAAACTGTTCAAAATTTTCTTTGACCTGACTTATTCTTCAATCATATGAGAGAAACCTAAAAAAGTAATTAACTATGTCTTCTATTTTTTTAACTTCTGATGATTTGCAGAAAATCATCAATCTTTATAATTTTGATTCCTTCGAATTCTTTTATATCGAGTAAATCATTATCACCGCTTACGATGTATAAAGCTTTACAGTTCAATGCGCAATCAATGAATTTATCATCATCTTTATCGCGTGATACATGGACTGAGGAAGTGTCTTCAATGATTGAGATTGAATTGATAAAATGGGTTAATGGATCACCGGTAGGTTGGGTCTTGCCTTTCCTATCAATCATTCTATGAAAAATTTCAATGTATTCACTGATTATGCTTGGAGAAGCATAACATTCAATTTCATTTGAATGGGTAACAATCATGTTTAAAAGTTCAAATGGTTTTCCTTTGAAAAAGATTGTTGATATCACCACATTTGTATCTACGACAATTTTCATTTAGATCCCTTTTCAGCACGATATGATTTTATTGTATTTGCTATATCTTCTTCTTTGATTCCATTTTCTTTTGCATACAAAACCGTTTTATCGATTTCTTTTTCAAAATCGCTTTCAGTAGGCAGTTCTAATTTCTTTAATACAATAGAACCATTTGACCAATAAACTACAAGCTTATCACCTGGTGCTAAAGATAAGCTTTTCCTTAAGTCATTTGGTAATACTAATTGCCCTTTTGTTGATAATGTTAATACATCAATCGGCATAGAGTACTCCTCCTTTTAAAGTAAGATTTTCTTACAAACTCATTTTAATGGTGCATTTAAAATTAGTCAATAGAATTCTTCAAAATGTAATTTAAGTGTAGTGATTCGATATCAGTAATGGTCAATATGGATAAAACATTGCACAAGGCACCGAAGATTAAATAAGCTGATAATATTTGTTTTATCTGTTAGCGACACACTATAAATGGTGCTGTTTTTAATAAGCCAGTAGGTAATAGAAAAATCAAGGCTACGATTTTCTCTTATGCATGATTGGGTGGCATAGAACTGATAGTTTATGCTTCAACTGCTATAGCCTTATCCTTTATTACGCATGATGAAATTCTGTTATTCTTTCTTTATAATTGTCTTTGTATATATTGAGGATGCTATAGAATGAAAAACAAGTTAACAGGAAGAGTCGTGTTGATTACGGGAGAGTCCTCTGGCTTTGGCTTGGAGATGGCAAAACTCTTTGTGAAAAATGGAGATATTGTCTGTGGATTATCCACCCATGATTTCCAGATGGATAAGGTCTATCATCAGGTAGGTGATATCTCCAATGAGGAAGACTGCCATCGAGTGGTTACGAATATCATTGAGAAATACGGAAGAATCGATATCCTGATGAACAATGCGGGATTCGGAATCTTCTCTCCAATCGAGGAAACTAGCGCTGAGAAAGCAAGAAGGCAGATGGATGTCACCTTCTTCGGTTCCTTTCTGATGGCAAAGGAAGTCCTTCCCTATATGAGAAAACAAGGCGGTGGAAAAATCATCAATACTTCCTCAATCGGTGCTTTGATTCCTCTTCCTTTTCAGGCTTTCTATTCTGCCTCAAAGGCAGGAATGGATGTTCTCTTTGATGCTCTAAGAGCAGAAGTATATCCCTATCATATTCAGATTTGTTCGATCAAGCCGGGAGATGCCAAGACGGAATTCACAAAGAAAAGGCAAAGCGAACTGCAAAATCCGGATAGTCCCTATAAGAAGGCATTTGATCATTGCTTGAAGAGTGTGTCTAAAGATGAACAAAACGGAACACCTGCGAAAAAGATAGCCTGGATTGTTTTTCGATTATCGAAGAGAAGAAGCCTACCCTACACTAGAAAAATCGGGACAAAGGATAGCTTCTTATCTTCCCTTTACCATATCCTTCCAAGGAGAGTAAGGAATTATCTTCTCTATAAGATTTACGCCTCCTGATCATCGAGAAACGAAAAAGCGGCTACTCGTTGGATAGCCGCTTTTTGAAACATGACAACTTATAGATTGTGAGCGGAAGGTTTACTGTCATCCTTGAAAGGATTGTCTTCTCTTATGTTTTCGTCCTTATCTTCGCTTTCCATCAAATCGTTTGCGACCTGATAGCCGATAAGAGTTCCGGCGACGGGTGGGACAAAGCTAGTCGAACCAGGAATGTCTCTTCTATCGGTGCACTTTCTTTTTGTTCCAGGAGGACAGACACAGTGATAGAGGCAGGAATCTTCTGTCTCGTCGTCTCTTGGTCGAGTCGGAGGCTCGGTGGAGAAGACGACTTTCAAAGAGGTGATTCCTCTTTTTCTCAGCTCTCTTCTCATAATCTTGCTAAGTGGATCTCCTTTTGTCTCAAAGACATCACAGAGAACTAATTTAGTAGGGTCTAGACGGTTGCCGCATCCCATTGCGGAGATGACAGGGACATTTGCTTTCTTTGCATTTTCGATGATATCGAGCTTTGCTGTCACCGTATCGAGGGCATCGATGACATAATCGAACTTAGAGAAATCAAACTCATCCTTCTTATCCGGAAGATAGAAGGTCTTGTGCTTGTTGACGATGATTTTAGGATTGATGTCGTGAATCCTCTCTTCAGCGACATCGACCTTATACTGACCATATGTCTTTCTTGTCGCTAGTATCTGTCGATTGATATTGGTTAGACAGACTAAATCATCATCGACAAGGTCAAAACTACCGACTCCGAATCTAGCAAGAGATTCTACGACATTTCCGCCGACTCCTCCGATACCAAAGACGATGACTCTTTTATTCCAGAGTTTTTGTAATTTCTTTCTTCCTACTAATAAGGATGTTCTTGAATATTGATTGAGCATAACGATAAAAATTGTACCTTGTTTTGTTTCAATTACAAGGAGAAATTGATAAAAGAAGAGAAAGAAAGTCTTTATATAAGAATGATAACAGAGAACAAGAAGACAATATCTTTATGAAATCGTTGACATTGCAAAAAGAAAAAAGCACTATATATTTTGAAAAATCAGGAAAGAAGATAACATTATGAAAAAAAGAGATACAGTTGAGATAGAAAGAAAAAATCCAGATATCCAGCAAGGACTGAATGAAAAAGAGATACAGGAAAGAATAAAGGCGGGATTGGATAACAGAAACAAAAACCATGTCGAGAAATCCTATATTAGGATCATCTTTGATAACTTCTTTAACTCTTTCAATCTTGTCCTTATTGGCATTGGTTTGATGTTCCTTTTCTTTGTCATCTATCTCAATCAGACCGGACATAAGGATGTTGCGGATAAGTATTTCGGCTTTTCGAAATTTCTCTTCCTTGTCCCTGTCATTCTGAATTCTTTGATAGGAACTGTACAGGAATGCCGTTCTAAACGAATTCTTCATAAGATCAATATCGTCAACAAAGCAAAATGTCTGACTATACGAAATGGAGAAGAGAAAGAAATCATCACGGATGATATCGTTATAGATGATATCATTCATTTAAAAGCCGGAAACCAGGTTAGCTGTGATATGGAAGTGAAGGAAGGAACTCTGGAAGTCGATGAATCTTTACTGACAGGAGAATCTGAATTAGTGAAGAAACAAAAAGGAGATACGCTCTATTCTGGTTCGAGTGTGATTGTCGGTTCCGGGTATGGACAAGTCATGAAAGTCGGAGATGAGACTTATGCATCCAAGCTATCCGACAAAGTCAAAAAACTGAGCAAACAGAAATCTGAACTGATGACAAACATCTATAAGCTCATCAAGATATTAGGATTTGTCTTAATCGGTGTTGTATTGATTGTCACATCTACCTTAGTCTATAAAGTCAATCGTTGGGGAAATGATCCCACTGTCTGGTCAGAGGCTTTGGATACGACTTATTCCTTAAAGGATGCAACGACATGGTCAAGAATCATGCTGACAGTCGGTGCATTCTCTATCGGAATCATTCCGACAGGTCTTGTCCTTTTGACTTCTTTGACGCTAGCTGTATCGATTGCAAAACTTGCAAAACAGAACACACTGATTCAGGATCTTTTCTCGTTGGAGAACTTATCCCGTGTCGATACTATCTGTCTTGATAAGACTGGAACTCTTACCGATGGCAGCATGAAAGTATCCGATATGAAATGCTTTATCGAGAAAGAAGATGCTTTGCGATACATCAAAGAATTCAATTCCGTATCCACAGAATCGAATCCTACTGCAATTGCTTTAAAGGATGAATACGGAACATTAGATGGTATAAAGGCTACCTATGTTCCTTTCTCTAGTCAGAGCAAAAGTTCGTCTGTACAGTATGAGGATAATACTGTTCTTACACTCGGTGCTCCAGAATATCTTCTTGATACCCATTCTGAAGAATATAAGATAGTGGAAGAAGAAGCAAGCAAGGGAAATCGTGTTTTGGCATTCAAGAGAAATGATAATCTTATCGCTTTGTTCATTTTGAAAGACAATATCAGATTATCGGCAAAGGATACCATCGAATATTTCTATGAAAATGGTTTGGATGTTAAAATCATCTCTGGTGACAACCCACTTACTGTAAGCAAGATTGCAGAGAATTGTTCAGTCAAAAACACTGACAAATACATCACCATGGAGAATGTTCCTTTGGAAGAAATTCCGTCTCTTGTTGAAGAGTACACCATCTTTGCTCGTGTTTCCCCGGAACAGAAGAAAGCCATCGTAGAAGCTCTTCAGGAAAAGGGAAGAAAAGTCGGTATGACTGGAGATGGTGTAAACGATATTCTCGCTTTAAGAAAAGCCAACGCCTCTATCACTTTTGAAAAGGCAACAGATGCTGCTAAAGCATGCTCGGATGTTGTTCTGATGGATAATGATTTCATCCACCTCAAAGAGGTCATCTCCCAAGGCAGAAGAGTCGTGAACAATGTGCAGAGAACTGCAACACTCTTCTTGATGAAGACAACCTGTTTCCTCTTATTGACTCTTCTTCTGATTCCATTTAAGAGAGGTCAGATGTGGTTCAGTGTCGAGAACATGTATCTGATGCAGAACAGTGTCATCGCTATCGGTGGTCTTCTTCTTTCCTTAGAAGGGACGAAAGAGCCGATACGAGGAACTTTCAGAAGGAACGTCCTTCCGAAAGCTATCTTCTCCGGTGTGTTCATCACGATTGGTGCTTTCATTCCTGTCTTGCTCAATCAGGTCCCTACTCTATTTGGAAATACTCCACTTCTTACTCAGTCCAATGTCAGCTCAATGATTTCGATTCTGACTTCCTTTTCCGGTTTCATCATCATGTTTGCTATGTGCTACCCGTTCAACAAGTACAGAATGATTGTCTTCTTTATCTCAATTCTATCTGCATTCCTTTTCTGCTTCGCCTTCCCGACTTCCGTCATCGGCGGAAAAGTATCGACCTTCTCTATGTTCCATTCTGCTGATGGGAATCTCTTTCATAGCACATTCTTCCATGAATTCTTCCAACCATGGAACAGTTCTACAGTCAAGGACATCAATAGTCAGGCACTTGTATGCTATCTGACAATGGGACTATATGTGATCATTGTAGGCCCTCTTTATTTCCTCGCTTTACGCGTTTTTAGAAAATGCGTTGAGAAGAAAGGCAACTGATGACAATTGCTTTTTGATACGTCATCTATTGGTTCATCGTCCACCTAATCAGTCTTTTCTTCCAGTACATCGATTGTCTTTTTCTTCACCTGACGTAAAAGGAAGAAGGAGATGATGGCAGTCAGTGCTTCTGAAATAGGAAAGGTCCACCACACAATATCGGTAACATAGGGAGATAATGTGAAAAGATAAGCAATTGGGAAGACAAACACGATAAGTCTCAATAAGGCAGTGAAGAGCGGCTTGAAGGAATATCCAAGAGCTTGGAATATACCTTGGACTGTAACTGAGAATCCCATAAATAGATAACCGGTAGATGCTATTCTAGTTGCTTTTTCGCAGACGGAAATCAGTTTACTGGTTGAACCACCGGAGAGTGCGAATAATTTTGATAACGGATTTGCGATAATCTCAAATAGGATAGTAATGATCAAAGTCACAATCAGAGTGTCAACAATCCCATACTTGATACAGTCTTTGCATCTTTCTTTATCTTTCATTCCGTAATTGAATGAAAGGATTGTGATAATCGTATTGGATAATCCAAAGCAAGAGAATAGTGCTATCTGCTGAATCTTGTAGTAGATGCCAAAGGAGCCGACAAGAATGTTGGAATCCGCATTACTAGATCCTAAAATGATATTCATCCCAGCCATCATGACGGATAAGAGTCCTTGCATAATCATAGCAGAGATACCGATAGAATAAATGCCTTGAATGATCATTCTCTTTGGTCTTATATATTTCAGGCTTCCATCGATTTCCTTATTCTTCAGATAATGTAAAACCATCGCGATGAACAAAGAAACGAATTGTCCTAATACGGTAGCCCATGCTGCACCAGAGACACCCATATTCATAGGGAAGATAAAGACATAGTCAAAAACAATGTTGATAATAGCGCCGGATATCTGAGCGATTGTAGAATACATGGTTTTTCCTGTCGCTTGCAGGAATCTTTCATAGACTGCATATCCGATAGCGCCAAAAGATAAGGAGGAACAAATTTTCAGATAACTTGCTCCCATATCGATAATATCTTTATTTTTCGTAAAAAGAGAGATAAACCATCTTGAACCGAATAATCCGAATACAAGAAAAACAAGGTAGATGACAATCGCTAAAAAGATTCCGTTTCCAGCTACTTTGCTTGCCTTCTCTTTATCTCCTTCCCCAAGGCTTTTGGATAGCAAGGCGTTTAGTCCAACACCAGTACCGACCCCGATAGCGATAATCAGAATCTGAATCGGGAAAGCATAGGTCAATGCTTCATTGGCAAGGTCACCTGTTCCTTCTATATTGGCGACAAAGATGCTATCGACTACATTGTATATCGCCTGTAAGACCATCGACACAATCATCGGAAGGCCCATCTTCCAGAACAGTCTTCTTAATGGCTCGACTGCCATCTTATTTTGTTTATCCATGATATACCTCCTTTTACTTGCACAAAACAAAAATGTGCAAGTCCATGGTCAACCGGACTTACACATTGCTGCTACTCGTTGATGAAAGTATTGTAGCAAATAGAGTTGAAAAATTCTAATGCGGAATTGAAAGAAAACGGTTTAGATGGATTTATTTTGAAAGATGAAGTTCGTATTTAAGAAAACAATTGATTCCTTTTTCAATGTCAGAGTATGCTTTCTCAAAATCACCGGTATAGTTCGGATCAGCGATATCTTCTTCATCATTTGAATACTCGCTGAGTTTGATAAGCTTGGCTTTGAAATCGTCCATCATCTGCATTCGGATTTCAAGAAGATGATAGTCTTCCATGTAAAGGACATAATCCTGTTTCAGAAACTCATCCTCTTTCAGTTGATGTGCGATATGTTTGGTATATGGAATATGATGCTTATCCAATACATCTTTTGCGTAATCATCCATGTCCCATCCCTCTGTTGAGGATTCTAAAGCGGCAGAAGTGACTGTATAGTCTTCTTCTATCCCTAATTCTTTGAGACGGTATCGAAGGAGAAACATCGCCATTGGTGAACGGCATATGTTTCCTTGGCAGACAAACAGAATATGAGTCTTTTTCATTGTCTTACTTTGTGATGAGGCTTACAAATTCATCGATGTCATTGCTTGTCATGCCACCGCTGAGGAGATAGTTTTTTGCACCCTTTACATAATCTGGATTATTCTTATCACCATCCGTACCTAGGATGCAATCCATGAAGGAATCGAAATAAAGCGAGACGATGGCGTTATATTTCTCCGGAGTCTTTTCCTTTGTGATCTTATAGTAGTTCTGATAGGTCATCATATAGTCAGAACACATCTCATCATAGCTAGCCCCGGCTAAGGCTTCGATTAGTGTGCAGACAAAACCAGTCCTGTCTTTACCTTCCATGCAGTGGATGTAATAGGGAGAAGAATTCTTTACCATGAACTGGAAACCGCTGACTACACTCTTCTTATAAGCGTCTGTTGTATATCCAGAACCCATTGCTAATAGGATGATCTTGTTATCCTCATAGAGTCCTTTGGTATAGTCAGAAGAGAAAGCCTCTTCATTTAAGTATGTCTTCATATCATCATCGCTATCTGCTAAGTCAACGACAGTATGGATATTGTTCTTCTTTAATAGACCGTCGGTATATTTTGCCCTGTTTCTGCTATTATCGACAGGACTTGCACCACGGAATATGTAATTCTCCTTCAAAGCACCTCCTTTTAATGCTCTGAAATTGACAAACTCCTCATCAGAACTGTACTGGCTTCTGTCTAGAGAATAACTCTGGCTTAAGGCTTCCTGAGTTGAAATGTATTTCTTTTTCTCGGCAAGTTGAATATCGATAGTATCTGTGTCTTTCAAGGAAAACTCATCCCAGATTCCGGTGTTGTTCAGTGTGATCAGGATATTGCTGCTAGAAGGGTAAGCGACGATGACAGGATCTCCGTTTTTGACATAGTATCCATTGTAATAGGGAACGTCGCTTAACGTTCTTCCGTTGCTGAAAGACACGTTGCAGCTATCTCCGTATTCAAAGCCTAATGCGTTGAAATCGTCGATGGAGATATCGATATTGGCTGATTTGAATTTCACATCTTCGCTGATATGTGCTTTAGAGAGTTTTACCTCTTTGTTTCCATTACAGGAGAAAAGAGAGAAAGATAGAAAGGCAAGTGAAAGGAATGGAAGTGATTTTTTTGTGTTGATCATAAGCCTTGTCCTTGGAATTTGTTCTGGATATCGACAAAGGGTTTAGAGACTTCCTCGATCGGATCCTTGCAGTCGCCGTCTAACCAATGAATCAGAACATTGTATAAAGCACCAGCGACAAAGTAGGCGAGATACTTATCCAACTTAACAGGAAGGTTATCTAAGAATTCAGTAGAAAGGAAGTTGAGGAGGACACCATCCAGTCTTGCTTTCCTTAAGCACTTGTTTGCCTTGATGTTGGATTTGAAGAAAAGGAATAGTGCAAGTATGGTTACATCGTTGTTTTCAGGAGAGTAGCCGGAGGAGAGATTGACTGTATTCATGAAACGGTTCTTCGTCAATTCAAAGTAACGGATGACGATATCCTCTTTTGTCTTGAAATATCGGTAATAGGTGACACGGCTGACACCTGCTTTTTCCACAATTTCAGTGATAGTGATGGAATCATAATCTTTTTCATCCATTAACTTCAATAAAGCTTCTGCGATTTTTGTCTCTACATCATTCTTCTTCATTTGGTATCCTCCTAATCAATTGAACAAATTTTGTAATGTTTTAGTTGTGTCACTTAATATAATACTTTTTCTTGTATCACGTTGCAATAGGTATGAAACAGCTTTAATAAATTTGTAACTAAAAACCGCCTGATGAACAGGCGGCTATTGAGAATGATGGAATATTGTTACTTCGTTTCAATCGGTTAATCAGAATCTGGGGTTCCGACGTACTGAGAACTTCCGAAGGCAAGGATAAGTTCAAAGATGAAAGTAAGGAAGATGAGACCGACTGTGAATCCAGCACCATGACCGAAAGCTTTGGAGACCTTGTGTGCGAGAATGATGTTAAGGACAAAGAGTGCAATCGATGCAGCTGCGTAGATAATTGAACAGATGGTAACGACAGCTCCTTCTGCTTTCGAATAAGAGAAAAAGCTGTTGGTCAATGAAGCGGCAAACATTACAACATATAGTAAGAATATGGGTAGGAAGAGCTTCTTCTTGGCGACACACTTGGTGAGGATGTAGAGATTGTAGATCGGAATCAAAGATTTCCATCCTTTTTCTCCCATCTTTGTGAAGATTCTCCACGCGGCGAAGCAATAGAGAAGGTAGATGACAAAGACAAGACCAATGTAGACTGCGATGAAGATGGCGAAAGCGGTTGACTCGGCTAAATTTGGAAATAGATTCTTAAACGCATCAAACGAACTAGTCATAACGGATGTTCTCCTTTCATGTTAAGCTGTGACTATACTAACCATATGAATGACGATTGTCAACAAATGACGAGGTGTATGTACAAAATCTATGATAAAACACGGAAAATATCTGTTTTTATTGAAAAAGCATTGAATGGATTCTTCCTGTTGAATGGAAAAGGCATGGTTTTCGGTTCAAAACCAAGAAAATACAGAAAAACTATCCGGAAATATTCAACAATCAACTACTCTTTGTTTGATGTTTTTGTTAAACTATAGGAATGAAAAAGTTCAAGTCTTTTCTTGGATTTCTCTCGGCCTGTTTTGTACTTGCCTCGTGCAGCCAGGGCACAATAAAGAAAAGCACATTCAAATATCCTCAGGCATCGGAAAATGACTATGTCGGCACCGCCTATTTTACCGATGATTATTTCTTGGATGATTCCACTATATACAATAGTTCCTTAGCTACATGCTCCATTGCTTTTGCTATGTCTAGTTTTGCAAGCAATGTCAATAAGGATAATCCAGCCCATCGTTATCTGAATGCGGAAGCATTTTTGAACGAGAACGGATTTACGGATATTGATGTCAATTCGTACTATAAGGTCAAATCCACGACCGACTCCTTAGGTATGATCTTTGGTCAGAAAAAGATTGGAGACACGACTTTGATCGCTGTTGGCTTAAGGGGACAGAATTATGAGATGGAATGGGCTGGTAATGTCACTGTCGGTGATGGAAAAGAGAATCCTCAGCATAAAGGATTCTATGATGCTTCCACAATCTATCTCGATAGTCTCAAGGAATATGTGAAAAACAGCTCTGTGACAGGAGAGGTAAAACTATGGACTGTCGGCTATTCTAGAGCTGGCGCTTCGAATAATCTTGCAATCGGAAGATTGGATAAAGAGATTTCCAAAGGAAACAATATCTTTGATAACCAGATATCATTGAAGAAAGAGAATATCTACTGCTATTGTTTTGAGCCTCCTATGGGTGCCTCATATTTAGAAGATATTTCTCCGAGGGATGAAATCTATTCCAACATTCATAATATTGTCAACTCTAATGATCCTGTTCCGATGGTTGCGATGAAGGAATATCACTTCACTCGATATGGAGTGGATTACTATCTTCCGGATCAGGTCAGAAACAAGGATTATGATTCGCTGCTTAGTCCTGTTCTTACATTCTACAATGAGATGGATAATCATTCGAACTTAGGTGAATACTATCTTTCCAAGTTTGTAAATGGCGGAAGTTTCTTCTCTAAGACAAATTCGGAACTGACGGTTTCGGATTCTAGTTATAACAAGATCAACTGGACTAGTGGACTCTATCTTTCCAGCCTTGTATCCAGTCTTGCTACAATCGGTATCTCCTCAAGAGAGGAATATGTTGAAAAACTGCAGACCGGACTTAGAAACATTTTCCAGATTGTCTACAAGAACGGGTCACCGAAATTCTCGTTTATGACTCTTGGTGTATCTTTGCTTTCCTATCTTCTCAATTCGACCAATGTCGATATCTTGATCAACAATCTTCTCCATGATCCAGAAGCATTTGTCAACGACTTCATCGTTCTTTGTCATAGTGTTATGTCCGATTTAGGTATGGATATCTCACCGAATGATTTAACCTCCTGCATCAATGGTCTTTTATCTGCTCTTACAAAAGTCTTCCTTAATGATTTAGAGCTCTTCTTCACCCTTTTGAGCATGGACAATGTCCATTGTCTTGCTTCGGCTCATTATCCGGAATTGTGTTTTTCGCATCTGATGAGTCAGGATGCCAATTACGGATCAAAGAAGAAAGAGTATAACAGCGATGGAAGCTACTACTATGTTGAAATCAGAGATATCACATCGAATACTTCTATCCGTATTGAAGATAGCAAAGGAAAGACAGTCGCTTCCTTGGAAAATGGTGTCTTAGATAAATCCGGTGAAATCACCTATGGATCCAATGGTCCTACCTTCTTCGCTTATCTTCCTGTGGAGCAGGAATATCGTATTGTAGTTTCGTCCGCTTCTTCTTATCAGATTACCTATTTCGATCAAACACAGGAGAATATGGTCTCTTATAAGACGGGAGATGTCTCTTCTTCTAATGAGACTGAGATTATGACAGAGACGTATCCAGAGAAAAAGGCAAAAGCATAAGATGAAAACCTCATATAATGAACTCCTTTATCAGAAGAGAATGGAAAAAGGAATGTCTAAAAGAGAATTTGCCCGCTTTTTAGGTGTTCCAACTCTCTTTTATCGTTACTATGAGAACGGATATGTCAAACCAGGAAAGAAGTATGTGGAGCGTATCTCGGATAAGCTTGGTATCGATTATTCACTGAACTTTGTCGGAGCGGCTTCCTATCCTAGTGAATTACCAGAAGAGATGACCAAGTTTGAAAAGTGGTATCGAAGACTATTGTCCAAACTATGGGTCAAGATTGTCCTTGTTGTCTTTCTTCTTCTCTCTATTACCACAATCGGTGTCAGTTTCTACAAGAATAATGAGATTACAAGCCATGCTGATCAGTACTACAGCGAAAAGTATCTGCAATTTGTAAGTGAGGTGAAAGAAAAAGGCTCTATGACCTTCTCGCTTCTTCATGAACTGACAAGGCCGGAAATCCATATATCAGATGATGAGAAATATGTTTCCATATCCACATCCTCAGAGACCTTTGCTATCCGTGATCTCAATGCCTATATCCGCTATAAAGGGGATGATTACAGCATCTACTATATCGTTCCGAACAGCGCAAAAGGAGCTACGGAATATCTTATGGTTCAGTATATCGACTATGTCAATTTGGAAAAGTATATTTCTTCGTTCAATATAGTCGACTCTAAATTCGTCTTCACTGACTCCATCACGTTGGAGAATGGAAATCCTGTTGAATCATCCGCTGAAATCTATCAGACAGTCAAAGAGAAGATGCTCAGTAAAATTGAAAACGTCAACACGGATCTTACTTCTCTCATCAAAGAGAAAACAGGAATGGAATATGACTTCTATAACGAACTGCTTATCGACCACAAAGAGGGAGCGAATAAGAACCTCTTTGCTGAGATTATGTCTCTTGCTATGGGAATCATCGGAATCGGACTGACTGGACTCTTCCTCTTTGCTATCCTTTTCTCCTTCTTCTTCGGAATCAAGGAAGAGAAGAAAAAACTAGAACTTGGAAGAATCGATACGATGAGCATAGAATCAGAGAATAAGACAAGAGGTTCTCCAAATACTGTCACAGAGAAGCAGAAAGAGAATATCGCAATGATGAAAAAGGATATTCCATTCTTCCCCTTCCTTCCGGAAACTGTCCTTGAAATCATCGGTATCTGTCTTATTGCGCTAGGTTCAGTAAGAATCTTCCTAAATCTAGAGATGCTATTCTATAGCAGCGGTGTGACTCAGGAAATGTACAACCAGACCTCAACAAATCTCTTCCGTCTCTTCACTGTCGGTATGTTCTTACTCTACTTCATCGACTTTGATATCTTCCTTGATGATAGCCGAAGTTTGAGAAATTTCTTCCTATATGGCATTGTCTTCTTCGGACTTTACTTCATTGAATGCATATTGATTGAATACTTAGCGAAGACTCGAGGCCTTATCTTCATCTTACGAGACTATTATGTCGTACCGAATAACTTCGGAACCATCTCCTGTTACTTCGGAATCATGTTCTTCCTCTTCTATACACCGAAGAACATCAATACGAAAAAGAAGACAATCATCTTCCGTCTGATGTGTCTGATTCCGATTGCATGGATTATCGCCTCTTCTGTCATCTTTGAAAACTATAAAGCCATGGGACTAGATTTCAATACCTGGCAAGTTTACTTCTTCGATTCGGAAAGACCTCAGTTCTCACTCCTTTGTGTCTCCTATCTTGTCGGACTCTATCTGATACGACTCTACTTCAAGAAAAAGTATGGCCAGGAAGCAGCAAAACGATTCTTCAACGGTAACCGATTCTATTACATCAAGAATATCTTTATCTGCCTTATTGTAGCTGCCATTGCTGTCAACGAATACTGCTTAAGAAACTACACAAGCAATATCAAAGGCATAGGAAGCTATTATCAGATAGTTTATCTGATTCCGATGCTACTCTTCTATCATCCTCATCTTGGAAAACGATGTAAGCCACTCGACTATTTCACCTTGATCCTATATGGCTTGTTCTTCAGCTTCGGTTATCTCCTCGCTGCTATTTTAATCTTAGCCATGGTGATGAGATAGAAAGACAAATCAATCTATCGTATAGAGATTGGTTTTATAAAATAAGTTGCAAAAAATTCAATATGCACATAAAATGCCCTCTTCGGAGGACATTTTATGTGTTGCCTTATTTGATAGCCTTATCGAGCTTATCGACATCGTAGAAGGAAGTGTAGTCGATAGAGATATCGACATCTTTCCCATCATCGACATCCTTGCCGTTGGAAGTGATGGAATAGTTAGAGGACATTGTCCAGGATCCGCCATCGGTGCTGACACTCGGTATGACAGCACAGTCTCCTCCACCGGACTTATGGCCGATGGTCTTTGCATATCCCTTATCCTTTGCAATGCAGGGGAATGCATTTCCGCAGGAGAAGGAAAATTCAGAGGTGAGGATGTAGAAATTATACTTCCCGCTATAAGAGTCTTTGTCTGTTGTACTTCCATCGAGATTGTTATCAAAGTCGATTGCTTCTGTGATGACGGCACCGGTTTGTGTATTCGTCACGGTAATTTCAACCGGGTCATCCGTCATGAAGGAAAGAGCCTCAGAAAGAGCGCTAGCTGCTCCACCTCCATTGAGAGAGATATCGAAGATGACATTCTTGACAGAGGATTCTTTGGAAAGCTCATTGAAGGCATTATAGAGATTAGCAAAGGTGCTCATTGTATCTACAGTGACGTTAGCTTTCGTTATCGGTGTAGTATGGGCTGTGAAGGAATCGAAATGGATGACGGCCGTCTCCTTGGATGAAGAGATTTCTACAAGACTCGTCTCTTCCTTTCTAAGAGAGTGCAATGTTTTATAGGTCATCATTGTATTCACATAACGGGTGTCATAATTGATGATCATGGACTGAAGAGCACTATCCTTCTCTGCGCTGAAATTACTCGTCATTCCTCTATGATAGAATGCGGTATGACCGCCATCATGGAAGATTTCGTTGATGGCTTTTGCCATAGCAGAGTTAGCATAATCGCTTTCCGTGGAGAGCAGATCTTCTTTCAGTCCTAATTCAGAAAGTTTCTTGTCTAAATCTGTGATTCCCAAACGAGGATAATGTCCATTATAGTTCTCCATCTCGAAGAGGAAGCTTCCGTAGAAATAGGTGGCATAAGATTTAGAACGTGTCTTACTAAGACTTCCGGAATAGAACATCTTTCCGTAATCGTTCAGTTCATTGGTCTTGCTATCGATAAAGCCTGTCGTGGTTACGAAATAATAGTCATCCCCGTTGAATGCCATTCTCATGAAAACAGGAGAGAGGACAACATTCTCCAATACCGAGAACGGAGCATAGATTTTGCCATCATGAGAGATGAGCTTCAGTGAATATCGATTGAGATCGTAGGTGATCTCTTTTCCTTTTGTGTAACTGCACTTTTCTGTGTTGAGTTTGGCAAGGTTGTTGCTAGCAGAATCAACAATATCGATTGGAGTCTTTAAAGAAGAGTTGTAATTGGTGAACTGATCTAAATCGGAGGTTGTCAGTCTGTTGTTTTTGACGTCAAAGATGAGAGAGGTGTCGGTGAAACGGTTTGTGACTGTTCCATTCGAGACATCGAAGAAGTTTGGAGCGTTCTCCATTAAAGAGCGTGAGAAGAAGTTGACAAAGAATTCGGAAAGCTCAACATAGGGGACGTCCGTATATTCCGTAAAGAAGACGGTAGACATGTTGACGTATTTATCTGTGCTGACATAGACTTTAGCTTCATCAAGTTTTTTAGAGATGTGGTATTCATTCGTATCTGTGGAAGATGTAGAAGATGTTTCAGTCTCTTTTTGGGAAGTAGAACCAGTATCTGGTGTGACAGTGTCCTTATTGGACTGACAGGAGATGAGGAGGAAGGGAATGAAACTGATTATCCATAATTTATGTTTCATAGGTTGTTATCCTTTCTTGTGATATTTTATTTTACTAAATTTGAACACGTAATGAAAGAATAACGAAAAACCGGAAAATACAATGCGGTCGATAAATTTTTGCTTGTTCAAGTAAGCGCTTTAGTTAGTCGTGGATAATTGTTCGTTAGCATAATTCTTTAAATGAAACTTAAAGTTATGATATATTAGCGCGTAACTATAAATAAGGAGGGAATGATGTCAAAACTCAAATATGCGATTTCATTCAGTCTTTCTTTCTTGCTGTTTCTAACCGCTTCCTGTTCGGGAAAGGATTCCTCGTCAATCAGTGAAAGCGAAAAGCAGACAACGGAACTCTCTGTCACACCATTGAAGACAGAATATGACCAGTATGAAACTTTCCTTTATTCCTCGTTGAAGGTTGACAAATTGTATTATTCCAATGGCACTTTGATAAAGACCGATGAGAACTTCACGGACTTCACTGTCAAGGACAAAAGCGGAAATGTCATCAAGGATAAGGACAAGATCAACTCCGATATCTTCGGTGAAGAAGTAGAGTATTTTGTAGAAGCGACAGGATGTGAAAAGAAAAGCTTCCAATTAACTATCAACAAGGCCAAGAAGTTCTCTCAGACTCTGAAAGTCACTGCTCCGGAGAAAAGTCAGTACAAGATAGGTGATAAAATCGATCTGACTGGTCTTACTGTACAGGTGGAGACATCCTATTACACAGGCACAGATAACTACAAAAAGCGAATCGATACCTTGACAGAGGATGAATATACCCTCGATGTGAACGGAGAGTCTGTTGATTCCTTCGTTGTCGATGGATATGGAGTCTATACCGTGAATATCGGATATACTTCCTTCTCTTCCGTCGGTCAGGAAAAAATCCTTCATTCGGAATTCTATCTCTACTCTACTCATGATTCGATATCGACAGAACCTGTCGATTATTCTTCTAGAACCGATAATGACTGGGTGGATGATGACAGAACCGTTACAATTCAAATCCAGAATAAGAACAAGACCAATACCGATAAAGGGTATCTCTCCCCCGATGAGATCGCTACTCCGAAGAACCTCTTCGACTATGGTCAGAACAATGCTCAGAACTGGCAGTATTCTCCTGGCACCGGAAATGTTCCGTTCTTGATTATTCCGGTTGTCATACCAGGCTATGATAGCTTAGCAACAGGTGACTTATGGAATACGATCAACAACGCATTCTTCGCTGACAGCAACGATATCCCGTTTGAATCTCTCCGCTCCTACTATTCCAAGTCTTCTCATGGAAAACTCAATATTACAGGAACAGTCACGGATTATTTCTTCCCGGAAAGAGAGACAGAGGACTTCAATACTTACTTCGATTTCGCTAATCCGAATAAACATATGGAGGACTTCATCGAAGAGGCATTATCCTGGGCGAAGACAACCTACAATCTCGACCTCACTAAATATGATTCGGATCATAACGGAATCATTGATGGGGCGTGGTTTGTTTATGTCTATGACAAGAAGAGCACAGATATCATGAATTTCTGGGCGTACTCTTCTACGACAGGAATTGTCGGAACACCAGAGAATCCTAAAATCAATAACTTTGGATGGTTAGGAAGTACCTTCCTTCTGGATTCAGCAGGCGATGACAAGGGAAATGACGGACACGTCATCATCCATGAGTCCGGACATATGTTCGGACTATCCGATTACTATTCATACAATCAGACTAGCAATGACCGATATGCTCCCTTAGGAAGAGCAGATATGATGGACAACAACTGCTCCGACCAGAATCCGTTCTCAAAGATGATGATGGGATGGCAGAAACCCTATGTCGTAACAGGTAACTGCACCATCACCTTGAAAGCAGATCAGAATCTCGATCAGTGCATTCTCATCCCATATGATGAGAAAGACTATTCCAAAGCCATTGATAAGGATACAGGCTTAGTCGATATCAATCTCTTCGATGAATATCTCCTTGTTGATTTCTACACGGACAAAAATCTCAACGAAAAAGGCTATGAGCAGTATTCTGTTGATTCCATCAAAGGATATGGTGTGAGAATCTACCATGTCGATAACAGACTTTGCAAAGTGACGACAAGAAGAAGCGATGACACTTATGAATCTGAACTTGTCTCCGCTGAAGAAGGATTGAAACTCTTAGGCGAGAACAATCACGACATCATCAAGGCTATCAGCAATACGGAAAGCGGAGAAAGAAGTGAATCTACTCGTTTCGGACTTCCTTCCACAGCCAATTATTATGATGAAATCCGTTTGATCTATGCGGATAAGGGCTATGCATCTTATCGAAACTATGCAAAGACTTCCTCTCTCTTTGCTCCGAACGGAGACCTCTCTACGAATTCAACCTTCTCCATTGAGGATTACAAAGACCAGTTCGTCAACGGAAAATTCGATTCGGAAAAAGATTTCAATTATACGGTCAATATCTTGAATTACTGAAAGGATAAAACAAAACATGAAAAGAAAGAATCTGAAAATCATTCCTCTCCTTGCTCTTGTTGCATTGATGGCCTCCTGTGGAAACACGACTTCCTCTGATACAGCCAACAAGAGTGACAATGGAACATCTAACACTTCGACAACAGACAAAAAGACAACTTACGATAATACAATCTATGGTATTGTCGATTACCTCAATGATGCTGCAAAAGCTGATAACTATACCGTTAGCTACTACTATGAAGATGAGGAAGCATACTTCAAGTATGATTCTTACTATGTCTATGGATCGTTGATTGATGGCGGATACATTGTCGTTGACGATTTCTTTGCTGAGGGAGAAGGCGCTTTGTTCTCCTTCTCTAACAACGATGCGGAGAAATCAGTTGACATTGGAACCATCTACGCACTTCAGTCTTCCGGAAAGGTCTATTATCCTGGAACCACATTGACGGTCAATCCTCTTAAGTATTACACCGCTAGCGATGGTATCGGTGGTGAGATCACGGACTCTCTCCTCACCGAGGAGAATGGAAAGATAATCTCCACGGATAAGTCATTCAACTATTATCTTGCTGCCTTAAGCGGATATCAGAGCTATATTGAGGAAGGCGATTCCCCTGCTATCTCCTTGAAGTATCAGAACAACACCCTTATCTGCAACCTTATGGTCTATGATGAGGATAATACAACTTTGATCGATTACCAGGGTGCTGACTTTGTCATCTCGGATGTCGGAACGACAACATTCACAAACGGTGAGAACTACCTTAAGTACAGTGCAAGTGACTTTGCTGCCTCCCCTGCTTTTGAAAACAAGAACTGCCCTGAACTTCTTTCTGACAAGTGGTCCTTGGATATCACACGCTCTACAATCAACAAGGATTCTTCTAAGTCTGTCAGTGCAAAAGTCAAATACGACTTTGACAATCAGACAACGAAGAAAGGTGTCAGCTGGGAACAGTTCAACAAGGATGATGTTCTCCTTTACACTCTTTGCTATCAGGTTGATGATAATGGACTTTACTCCTCTTCCATCAACAATATGAATGAAGTCATCAAGGAATACTATAATGGTGAAAGCATCACTGCTTTCCAGGACTTCAAGAACTATTTCACCCCGGAACTTTGGAAGAAGGATTCTGAGAATGCCTATAAGTATTATGGTCTCGATGCTGCAACAATCCTATATGACTTGACTATGTGGACAATGAATACGGTTCAGGTTACGGATCTGACTGCCCATACGGAAAAGGTAGATGGTGTCGATATCATCAAGTCTTTCTCTGCTGTCCTTTACACTCCGACCTATTCTATGAGCGGTGTGACTGTTGATGAGAAGTATGAGACTATTGAAATTGAAATCAAGACTCCGGCTAGAGACATCAATACGTCTCTTGCTGATAAGCTTCCCGAGAATGTTCCTGGTGTCACAGATCGTCTAGAGACTGCCATTGACCGTTTCAATGACAAGACCAAGTCCTATAAGGTCCATACGGAACAGTACGATACCTTGAATGAGTACACCTATATGACATCCGATGAGACCTTCATGAAGGACTACTATCTCAATAAGACGACAAAGAACAATGCCACGACCTACAGAGGAATGAAGATGGTCGGTGATCAGATTCTCTACTTTAGTGTCATCAACGGAGAAGTCAAGGCCACTTCCTCATTGAGCAATCATGATACGGTTCTCAATCAGAGAAAAGCATGGAACTGCTCCCCTGCTGTCTACGAGAAGGAAGAAGGAACAGAGAATACCTTCCATCCGAATGGAAACGTCAAACTCATTCCGGAAAACATGCCGCTTCAGGCTGTCGATACTCCTAGCAACATCAAGGTTACCTTGAATGACTCTGGTGTCAGTAAGGACTATGTCAACAATATCACCTATCGTGTCTCTACCTTTGCCGGATACATCGTCGATGACTATACTCTTACCTATGACTGGGGCGAAGACGGAAGCAATGTCACTCTTGATTCTGACATTGCAAGCAAGGTCGAAGCATTACAGCCTCTTACGGAAGCTGAACTTCCTAAGACTTGGGCTGAGGATCTCTCCGGTGTTGATAAGGTGCTCAAATCTGGTGGCTTCTCCGATGAACAGATTGCCGCTATCCCTTATCTTTATATGCCGGCCTGCTCTGGCAACTACAAGTGCTTCAACTTGGGTGCTGTCCGTGTCTGCTCTTCCGGTGATATCAATCAACCGGAAAGCGTCAGAAAAGAGTTCCAGAGCGATTATCTGAAACTGATGACTTCTCAGGATGCTATTGATGCTGGCTGGGTTAGATCAGAAGGCAATGAAGATATTCCGCTCTTTAAGAACACCAAGCTTGAAATCACTATGCTTGTTGGAACAGAAGCGGATTACGGAATCACTGTCTATCCTTACATCGTTGAATAATTGATAACGAAAAGGACTTCGTCATAACTATAAGTTGTGGCAAAGTCCTTTTTTTGTCTGAATCTCAAAAAGCATGTTATAATTTATGAAGTGGATGGAGTCGAATTCATAGTGAGGGTAGTATGGAAATAGGTAAGAGAGTTGTCACAACAGTAGATAAGCTAATGACAGAAGGAAAGGAACATTTCGTGATTCCAAAAGGCAGTATAGGTATTATCTGTGAGATTCATCCTACCTTTGTCTTTGTTGAGCTGTATGGTGACTTCCTTCCTGATGACGCTAGTGGCGTCTATGATTTCAAACTCGGTGAAATTGAGGAAATAGACTGAATATAGGAAAGTATCATCTTATCTCTGTTTGCAAAATATGAGATTACAAAAAGGACTTCGTCATAACTGTAAATTGTGGCAAAGTCCTTTTTTTGACTTAATTCAATGATGTTACCTTAAAAGAGACAAGCGGCTTTTTGATGGAATAATCAAAGCGTCCGTGGACAAATTGATTCTTGTAGTCGTCAATATTGAAGGAATCATCAGATTGGAAGAAGGAATCAGCGTTAGGAATCTTCTCATCTTTTCCTAAGCCGATATAGGAGGAACTTTTATCGATGAGTCTAACTTCATCAAAGGCGGATTCTGAACTGTTACCAGTATAGTAGGCTTCTGAACGACTTCCATCGTCTGTGTTAGAGATTGGCATGAAGATGCTGTTTTCACAATCGAGAATATCATCGGGATTTGTGAAGTAACGGAAGGAATTGTTGATGACTTGACCCCCTCTTGCATCGACATGAAGAAGCTTGATTCCGTATCCTTCGGTGTGGGTAGCTTTATTAGGAAGATAATCAAGAGCATTCATGTTTTCAGAAGAATAGAGTTCCAAAAGAAGATATTCATCAAAGGGATTGAATCGGATTTTGCCGTTTTCATCACTCTTGTATTTTTTGTTCTGATAGGGAATCAGGATGACCTGATCCTCGTAGAATGCACTCTTTAAATCTAGTGTGCAGTTACCGGTTACAATGGTAGGAGTCAGCCAACCGAGCCTCAACTTAGAGTAGGCGTTATGATCCTGAAGAGACATATCCATCATATCTCTTCCTCCTAAAGGAGAATAGTCGATGTTTCCATAAGAGTAGTAGTCATTCAAACCGAGCATATGACCGGTTTCATGAATGAGGACATGTGCATCCTTTCCGACGCTTTCATCGGTTGTCGTGACTCTCTTATAGTAATCCTGAGTGAGGAAGTCGACCCCTGCCCATCCATAGGTGTTTAAAACAGGATTATCGATGCTTCCATCCTTTGTTGTATAGGATGTATAGGGCCAGAAAGGCATATCCTGGGAATCCTTTCCTTTGTAGATGAACCAAACACCATCAATGGTTCCGTCTTTATCGGAATCGTATTTAGTGTAGTCATAGCCTTTATTCTCTTTTAGATAGCTTAACGCGCTTTGACAGATAGAAAGGACATTTTCCGAATTTGTGATCTGAGAGATATCCTTGTACTCCGTATTCGTCTTAACATCGAAGACGGGGCTTACGTTGAAGGTGAAGTTCAGCTTTCCGAAACTGGATTTGTAATAGTAGGAATGGAGGGATTCAAATGCCATATCAGAACTATTTCCGTAGAAGCAGTCATTGATCATTGTAAGTTCGTCTTCTGTGAAAGATGTGTTTTCTCCTGGGAGAGATACTGGAACGATAAGAAGAGGAACATTTCCAGTAGAAGGAAGAAAATGCTGATTGTTGTATGACTTTCTTCCCATGTCATAGGCATGATAGGAATCATCGATTTCATTCTTGTCGTAATATCCTTTTTCCGTATAGGAATTCGTGCTCATGGTAGAGGTGAACTGAATTGTGGATGTGTGATTGCTTTTTGGCATGACAAGGCTTTTATCGGTGTACTGCTTCGGAAGAGTGGAATCATCAGTTGTGCAGTAAATCTTAGCCTCATTGCTTTTTAATCCGTGATAAGAGACCGAGAAACTGTATTCGCCACTGTTTTCAAATACATAGGACTGGATTTCGTTTCCACTCAGATAGCACTGATAGTCAGAAATCTCTTTCTCCTTTTCTTCCCCATTCTCTTTATAAGAGAGCGTGACTTTAAGAGAAGAAATATCAAGACAATCTCCGATAGTGTACTCGGTCTTACTAAGGTTGGAAAAAGAAATACTCGTCTCTTCTATTTTTGATTCAGTGTCACCGCTTTCAGAAGTCTTTCCGCAGGAGATGAGAATCGTACTCAATGCAAGTAGGGATAATCCGGCAATCCATGTTTTTTTCATTCGTTTCTTCCTCACTAACGATGATTGATTATCCTTGCAGATTGTCACTTTGTCAATTGTTTCGAAAATGACACAAAAATGTAACGCCTTTCAACAAGAAAAGAAAAGCATTTTTCTTGTACTTGTCTTTAGTTTTGCTTATAGTTAGTTGTACTTAACAAAAGGTACGCTTTATACATATAAAGGGGAACAACTATGAAGAAGAAAATTTTCACTTTAGCCGTCTGTCTAGCCTCTCTTTCCTTGATCGCCTGCCAAAATGATAAATCATCTGAAAGCGATAAAGGAATCTCTGATTCTCCAATCTCTACTGACTCTACCGACACTTCCAAAGCGAGCGAGAGCTCTTCTGAGTCTACAATCGTTCAGAAGGAGACTACTGTCGATACAATCTATGATGCTCTTACCTCATTGAAAGATGCCACAAGCTACAAAAGTTCTTTCGCTAAGGAGGGATTCTCTTCTAAGACATTGATTTACACCTCCAATTACATCTACTCTTCTAAGACCGGTTCTGGACATATCCTTCTCTCCGGCTTCAAAGCAGATCAGGATAAGGCATCTTTTGCTTTCACCCTCTCTGGAACGACGGTCTCTGTTTCATTCGCTGATATGAATGGAAAGGATTATCTTTCCTCTTTGGATTCCTTTGTCTCCACAAAGAAGCTTGCAGTCACAAAAGATATGCTTCGCCTCAACGATACCGGAAAGAGAGTCATCCTTGAAGATGAGGATACTGCTGAGCTTTTGCTTGATTTGATCGGCGGACAGAACGAGGATAACCCCTATGAAATCTCCACTGTTGAAATCTATTACAACCGTTACAATGAATTGATCTTAGCCTTCTATGAAGGCGATGCCAAAGTCGATGAAGCTGCTGTCAGCGATATCAACTCCGCTTCCGAAAAGACATTGGATGCTTATCTTGCCGGTGATGGTTCTACTCTTCTTACCGAAGGTTCCCTTACTAGCGATAAGATGACTAATGTCATCTCGGATGACTTGGAAGTCACTTCCAAGATTCAGAAGATTGTCACTTCTGTTGTCTCGGATGAATCCAGCACCTATTTGAAGAAGTCCGCTACTGAGCTTTATCGAAACAAGAGCAACAAGTACGGTGAAATCGTCGATCAGGAAGCCTATGTCTTAGATGAAGATGAATGCTTCACTGAATATTATCTCAGTGTCGATAATACTGTCGATACCCACTATAACGAGGATGATTACTGGACCGATGTTTTCGATATCTCTTCTGTTGATCCGGAACTCTTTAAGAAATCCAGCGGAAACAATTATGACTACTATGGCGGAAAGGCGGATACAATCTTAGCAAACCTTATCAACGATAAGGATGCAACCTATGGAAAAGTCACGGCCTTATATGCCGTTGTCAAAGACGGACAGGTGAAATCCTTCACTTTCAATCTCGATGGCGGATATGTCATCACTTCCACTTTTGCTACCCCGACTGGTGAAGTTCCCTCTATCACTGTGAAAGATAGAGTCACCGGTGTTGGCGACAGACTTGAGACTGCTTTTAACGCTTTGAAGTATTCTGCCTCTACCACTGGTTTTGCCACTAGTATGAATGTCCGTGGACATGGAAGTGAATACAACACTGTCGAAGGAATTTATTCTAGTGATGTCGTCATGACCTATAACCGCAGTATCACCAACTCTGATTCCATGCGTTATGAAGGAAACGGATATCAGGTCAAGGACGGAAATCTTTTTGCTTTCAATATCGGAGGATTAGAGTCAGGAGAAGGTGATACACTTTCCAAGGATTACAGCTTCTCTGGTGTCAGCGAATCCGAAGGATCCTTATCCACCAAGTGGTTCAGTGTCATTGCAAGTCCGGATGTCTTCTATAAGAAAGCCGGAACGGACAATACCTTTGTCATGTATAAGGGTCTTCTCAATTCTGAAAAGGCATTCCCTATTTCACTTGTCTATGGTGAAGAAGTGACTGATATTTCTGTCGTCTTGGATTCTTCCGATAAGGTTTCTGAGATTCATTTCCAGGTCTCCTATAACGGCGAAGATGAAGGTGAGTCTGTCATGAAGTTCACTTATGGAAGTGAGTCTTCTCCTGTTGTCACAAGTGATATGTATACCAAGCTTACTGCCGCCTATGAAAAGATGAACGAAGTCAATGACTTCACTGGACTTAACAATGTCTATGGCCCGCTTCATAACGATGAACCGGATCACGCTGTCAGCGATGACATCCTCAAAGATATTCCGTATCTTGCTGTAACAGGCGGAAATTCCAAATGGACTGCTGCCTTCGCTTATGACTCCTCTTCTTGGAGCACAAACTACAATCAGTTCACCGTCACTTTGAACGCTACAACAATCAGCGGATTTGATTTGTCCGATTATCTTACCAAGTATATTGCTCTTCTTGACGCTAAAACCTCTTATACCAAGACTGGTTCTACTACAACAGAACTCAATGACTATGGTGATACAACCACTACGACCACTGCAACCTATACCAACTCTACCTTGAAGTATTCTCTCGTTGCTAAGACAGTCGATGATACATACTATGGTGAGAAGACCTTTGAAATCACTGTCAACCTTCTCTAATTCAGCGTATGTTTCGACTTTCTCAATTCAAAAAAGATAGCAAAAGAATTACAAGGTCAAACACATTCTTTCTCATCCTACTCATCTTCTCGATTGCCGTATTAGTCCTGTCTGTGTTTTTGGCTGTCGGATTAGGGACTGTGAACATTTCCTTTTCCGATACCTATAAGATCATCATCGGCAAGATATTCGGAAACGAGAATCTGTATTCTGAAATTTCAAAAAGCACCGTCTATATCGTTTGGAGTCTACGTGTTCCACGTGTCCTGCTTGGACTTTTAGCCGGTGCTGGTTTATCCCTTTGTGGCGCTGTCATGCAGTCAACGGTCAACAACCCGATTGCCGAACCCTATATCTTAGGTGTGTCAAGCGGTGCCACATTCGGAGCCACCTTGATTATCGCCTTAGGACTATCTCAGGCTGTTTCTGTCGGATCTTTCCTAGGTGCCGTGATTGCAACCTTCCTCGTCATGGGAATTGCATCCCATAAAGGAAAGATGACCGCAACAAGACTGATTCTGTCCGGTACAGTTGTGAACGCTCTTTTCACGGCGTTCAGCAACTTTGTCATCTCCGTATTTGCCAGTTCTGACTCGATTGCAGACATCAAATTCTGGACGATGGGATCACTAGCAAGTGCATCCTATCAGCAAATACTGATTCCTGCCATCGTTGTTATCCTTGCTAGCATTTTCTTTTTGACTCAGGCTAGAACGATGAACACCATGATGTTAGGAGATGAGACAGCAATCTCATTAGGAATCAATTTATCCGTCTATCGAATCATCTATATGACTGTGATTGCTCTCCTTACTGGAGTCTTAGTTGCATCCTGTGGAATTATCGGATTCGTTGGACTTATCATCCCACATATCGTGAGAGGAATTGTTGGAACAAATCACAAAAAGGTCTTGCCTCTTTCCATTGTGATCGGTGCAATTTTCCTGATCTGGGCTGATGTTCTGGCAAGAACCTTAGTCAAGAATTCGGAACTTCCTATCGGCATCTTCACGGCCTTAGTAGGTGCACCGTTTTTCATCTATATCGTAGTCAGAAAGAACTACGCCAAGGAGTGAGTATGGATCTGCGCGTAGAAAACCTGTACTATAGCATCGAAGGAAAAGAAATCGTAAAAGGTGCTTCTCTAACAGTTGATAAGAACCGCTTTGTCACGATTCTTGGTCCGAATGGATGTGGAAAATCCACGTTCCTAAAGAATGTCTATCGAGTGTATAAGCCAACTAGTGGCATGATCTATCTTGATGGTAAAGAGATGAAAACCTACTCTTTGAAGAAAAGCGCAAAGGAAATGGCAGTCGTTGCTCAGTTTAACAATCTTGCCTTTGACTGCAGTGTCTATGATGTTGTCCTGATGGGGAGAACTCCACATCTGAAGATGATGGAGAGAGAACATCAGTCAGACTTAGATATTGTGAATCAGGCGATTGAAGAGGTCGGGATGACGGAAAAGAAAAATCAATCCTATCTCTCATTATCCGGCGGTGAAAAGCAAAGAGTCGTCTTAGCCCGTGCGATAGCACAAAAGCCCTCTCTTTTAATCCTCGATGAGCCGACTAACCATCTCGATATCCGTTATCAGCTCACCATACTCTCCATTGTGAAAAGACTAAACATCAATGTTCTCGCTGTCCTTCATGATGTTCAGATGGCCTATCAGTATTCGGATTACATCTATCTGATGAAAGACGGAAAGTTTGTCTATGAAGGGATTCCGAGTGAGGTCATCACGGAGAAGAACATCAAGGACATCTATGATGTCGATTGCCATATCATTAAGGAAGACGATAAACATATCCTCATCAATTATGAGGACAGAAAGGAAAATACCCATGAATAAGAATTTGTTCCGTACTAGTTTGATTTCTCTTTTGACTCTTCTTGTCACCTCCTGTTCTTCTTCTGTAAACAGTGACACAGAAAAAGGAGATACTTCGAAAAGCAGTGATACCTCTACCTATGAGAAAGTTACTGTCACTACTTATAATGCCAATGATGAAGAGATTACTCAGACCTTCACAAAGGAACCTGAAAGAGTCATCGTCGGAAACCTCTCTTCTGCAGAGACCATGATTGCCTTAGGCTTAAAGGATAAGATTGTCGGCATGGTCAACCCCGACAACGCTGTCACTGGTGAATATGCAGATGATGTCAATTCTCTTACTATGTTAGGAGATAAGAAGACTATCAGCTATGAGACCATCATCAATCAGAATCCGGATTTCATCTTTGGAAGAAGCTCTTCCTTTGCCATTTCTAAAGTCGGTGGCACGGCCAAGGCTGGTAACTTCGGAACACCGGAAGAACTCAACAAACTTGATATCAATATGTATGCTCAGAAAGCATCCATCAGCAAAAAGACTGTTTCCTTAGAGGATGTCCTTACCGATATCACCAATATCGGTAAAATCTTCCATGTGGAAGAGAAGGCAAGTGAATATGTCACTTCCCTGAAGACGAAACTTGATACGATTCAAGCCACAATCAGTTCCAAGAATATCTCCACGACGGAAAACTTCAAAAATGCTCTTATCATGACAGGCTATGGAAAGAAGGATTCTTCTTCTGCTGAGACCTATGGTGTCTTTAAATCTCAGCTTCAGGAGAATATGCTCAACTCTATCGGCTATACCAACTATTATGGATCGAGCATCTCTGGTGTTACCTATACCGTTGAGAACCTGAACGTTCAGGAACCGGAGCTTATCATCTATGTCACATCGGACAGAAACAAAGCAAAGGATGATGTCGCTCTTGACTTGATGAAGGCGAATCCGGCTTTGACCGATGTTCCTGCCATCAAGAATGACAAAATCATCAAGATCAATTATGATGATTTCATGGACTATGGTCCGAGAAATGTGACTTCCTTAGAGACCATCTTCAATTTTGCCTATGCCGAATAAGATTGTCTTGGATGACATCGAAGTAGAAACACTTAACTTCTCTCTTCCTTTATCGGTTCCTACTTTCATCATCAATGATGGATTCCTTTTAAAGAAAGAGACACTCTTGTCTCTTCCCTATCGTTTTCTTCTCATCTCTTCGAAAAGACGTCTGGATATTTATACACCCTACTATCATGAGGCGATTGATTCGCGTTTTGCTCCCTTTGGAGGTCTAGGAAAGGAATATGCTGATCTTCTTGTTCATGATATCATCGATAAGTATCTAAAGGGTGTCGACTTCGGCAATGTCTATTATGGAGGCATCTCCTTAGGTGGACTTCACACCATCTATGCCTCGACTTTAAAAGAGATTCCGTTTAATCTTTTTTTCTCTATCTGTGGTTCGTTCTGGTATCCTGGATTTGTCGATTATGTAAAAGAGAATGTTCCGGAAAACAAATCCTTCTATCTTCTTAACGGAAAGAAAGAAGGACTCAATCATCCGAATACTCCTTTGCGTTTTGCCTTTAGCTCGGCTAGTGAGATTGCAGAAATTCTAAAACAAAAGAATGAAGCAATATTTGTCTCGGATGAATATTCTCATCATGATCATCTGACGGAAAGATTCCTTTCCCTTGTTGAATCGATGTCGCTTTAGAACATAGGCCATCTGTTTTCCATAAAGAAGCGGGTGGCCTTTTTGCGTACAGGAAAAAATGAACACTTGAAAATAAGCGCTTACAGGATTAAAATGAACATGTTCATAAAAAAGGTATGCCTAAAATCATAGAGAATGCAAAAGACATCATCATGGATGCTGCTAGGGAGGAACTGAATGAGAATCCTTTCTCCTTTTCGATGCGAAAAATCGCATCGAAGACGAAAATCGCAGTCGGTACGATCTATCACTATTTTCCAGATAAACTGAGTCTTATCGCTACAATTCTGTTAGAGGACTGGAACATTGTCTACTCAAAGAAGAAGAATGAGATAAAGAATGTCACCTCTCTTGATGAACTTGTTGAGATGATATTCAACCTTGTGAATGACTATAAGGATAAGTATCGGAATATCTTCTCTTCCTATGAGATGAAAGAGGATACTCATGACTATCTGAACTTTCATTCAAAGTTAGTTATGCAGCTTGTATCTCTTTTAGAGGATGGGTTTACGTCTCTTGGCATATCAAAAGAAAATGAAGTAGATAGGATGATTGTCGAGATGATTCTGGTGAAGATCCGGGATGATACATTCAGTATGAAGACACTCAATAAAATGATTGCAAAGATAATAGGAGGCAATTGAAATGAAAAGTGACTTTAAGAATCTGGAGCCGAAAGACAATTTTTATCAGACGTCGTTATTCTTCCCCATGCCTGTCGTAATGATCGGTACACTGACTGAGACAGGAAAAACTACATTAGGCCCGTATTCTCTCCTAGCTCCGTATTACATCGCAGGCAAGGAATATTACGCCATGTTACTCGAGTGCAGAAACTCATCTAACACATGCCAGAATATCCTCAGAACCGGTAAGTGTACCCTCAACTTCATCCCCGATGACTCCAAACTCTTCAAAGAGGCTGTCAGAATGGGATGGCCGGGTGATACACCCGATGAGAAGATGAAAAACTGCCTTTTCCATTTAGAGGACAGTCAGTCTCAGGATGAACATCCAGATGAGAAATATCCTCAGATAGTAAGTGAAGCCTTCCAGGTCATCGAATGCACTTGGATGAGAGAGTTAGATGGTGCTGAAAATGATAAGCCAGGACAGCTAAACGGTTATGAAGGCCCTTATCATGATTTCAACGGAATCACTTCTAAGTTTGGAGCTCACTTCATCCTTCGCATCGATCATATCGATATGAAGGAAAAGTATTGGAATTCAATCGTTAATGGTGTGAACAGAAACAACTTCCCAAGAGTCCCTGTCGATTACGGATATCGTGACAGCAAGAACTTCTGGTGCTCTAAGTTCAAGAAACCTCATGGCGAGATGTTACCGATGAGAGAGACGAGCGTTGAATCTGTCCGTTATGCTGCTAAGAGACTTCAAACGGATGTTCAGTTCACGGATGACGCCTTGGCAAAGTTAGTTAAGGTTCCACGTATCTTCTTACCTACTGCCTTAAAAGGCTGTGTGAAATGGGCGGAAGAAAACAATGTCAAAGTAATCACAGCCAAAGAGATGGATATCATCAATGACAAGCGTTCGAAAGAGAAGATGAAATAAAAGGAGAAACGGAAAATGAAAGTAGCAATTGCTGGTGCGTTTGGACACCTTGGTTATGACGTTTTGAAGGCTGCGATTTCGAAAGGCTATGAAGTTGTCGCTTTGGATATCAAAGAGAAAGATGTCGAAGAGAAAGGGAAATATGTCTTCTATCCTATCGATGCGACAAAGAAAGAGACAATCGCTCATGTCTTAGATGGCGTTGATGTCCTTATTTCCACTGTCGGTTTGGTCTCGAAAAGTGCGAAAGTCACCAATTATGATGTTGACTTAAACGGAAACCTAAATCTTTTAGAAGAGGCTAAGAATGCAGGTGTCAAGAAGTTCATCTATGTCTCTGTCATCCATGCCGAGACAGCACCGGATGTTCCGATGTTAGATAGCAAGTACAAGTTTGAAGAAGAACTGAAGAAGTCCGGATTATCGTATAGCATCGTAAGACCGACTGGATATTTCTATGATATCGCTCATGTCTTCATGCCGATGATTGAAAAAGGCAAGGTTACGCTTCTAGGAAAGAAGAATTATCCGGTCAATGTCATCGATACAAGTGACTTAGCTGACTTCATCATCAATCATGTAGAGACAACTGAGAACTCGTTTGATGAGATCGGTGGCAAAGAGACCTATAACTATGAAGAGATTGCCAAGATGTTCTTCTCTGCCTCTGGTAAGAAGGTCAAGATATCAAGAGCGCCTGTTTTCCTCTTTGACCTCATCATCAAGAAGGCAAAGAAAAAGAATGATGGCTCAGAAGCTATCATCCGCTTCAGTAAGTGGACTTTGACTCATGCTATGGAAGGAAACGTCAAATACGGAGAGAAATCCTTTAAGGAATACATCAACTCTCTGTATAAGAAGGGAGAGTGATTATGATTGAAGCAACAGGAGCCTTTTGGATCTTTGTCGGAATCTTATTCGCTGTTTCTTTATTGATGTGTTCCATCGGATTCAAGAAGTTTGTCTATTTCCTCTCTATCGGATATGGATTATCCATATTCGGTATCGGACTTGCCTTACTCGTCTTCACAATTGGAAAGTTTGATTTTGTAGCAATCACAGGTAATGGACTTGTCAACTATGTGCTAGCAGGAGTCTTGATGTTATATGGTATCCGTCTATCCGGATACTTATCCTATCGTGAGATCAAATCCGCAAGTTACCGTAAGACACTTGAAAATGTATCTGGCAAGGAAGAGAAGAAGATGCCTTTCTTTGTCAAATTCATCATATGGATTTCAGTCGGTGTCTTATACATCATGCAGACGTATCCTGTCATCTACCGTGTCGGTGGATCTTATCCTAGTGAGAATACGGGATTGATTGCACCTCTTGTCGGTGCCGGAATTGCCTTGATTGGCTTACTCATTGAGATGATTGCTGACTTAGAAAAGAGTGCTGCGAAGAAAAAGAATCCGAATACCTTTGTTTCGACAGGACTTTACTCTTATGTCCGCTGTCCAAACTACTTAGGTGAAATCATCATGTGGGTCGGTATCTTTGTCTCTGGATGTGATATCTACCGCTCAGACTGGGCTAGCTGGGTCATCTCCTTATTAGGACTACTCCTTATCATCTATGTCATGATCTCTGGTGCTAAGAGACTAGAACTCCGTCAGAAGAAGAATTATGGAAGTGATCCGAAGTATCAGGAATACATCAAGAAGACTCCGATACTCATGCATATCATCCCTATCAAATCATTGGAAAACTGGAACTGGGTAAAGTGATATGATACTCACATCATTCAGTGAAGCACCGAGAGTAGGTGTCATCTTCCAAGGAATCTATGATGTCATACCTGTCGTTCTCTTCCTTTTAGGAAGCGTCATATTGCTTAGAACTCTCTACTCTAAGATGGTAAAAGGATGCTACTGCCTTTTAGCAGCGGGTAGTATTATGGTCTTCAATGCCGGTGTCTTAAAAGCACTGCATAAGATTATCATGGGTGCTTTCCAAGTCGATTACATCATTCTGGATAAGCAGTTCACTCCGACTCAGTCTATCGGTTTCATCCTTCTCTTCTTAGCCTTGATCGGTATGTTCACATTCCACAACACTTCTCATATTCCAAGTAAAGCAGCTGCTTTCTCTCTTCCTGTTCTATTGGTCATCTTAGAAGAGACTGTGACAGAGAATGGATTCAAACCCTTTACCAATCTCTGGCCATTCTTATCTGTCATGATATTAGGAGCAGCCGGATATCTTGTGATGTTATCTATCATCTCATTCAAGATGAAAAGAAAATTAGATGGCATCCTATTCATATTAGCTATCGTATTCATGATGGGTATGGGATATCTATCTACAAAAAGAGGGTATGATGGAGCATGGATGCAGATATCCTGCAATGTCATCTATCAGGGAATCTTCTTTGTAGGATGTCTATTACTGAAGAAGCATGGACTAGAAGAAGCAGAACTGTTCAAAAAGAAGAACTGAAATAATAAGCCCTTGTTAATGAATCGTTGATTCAGGATGAGGGCTTTTGTGATGAGTGATATCTTTATAGTGGATGATAACTGCAAAAGAATCAGACCTTGACACATTTCTTATAATCGGGGTAAAATTAACATATGAAAAGAAAGGTAGGTTGTTATATGGAAAAACAAAATAATGGATTTGCTATTGCAGCGCTTGTATTTGGCATTTTAGGTATTATCGGTGGCTTCATTCCTTTCGTGACATATGTCGCATGGTTATGTGGTGTTCTTGGTATCGTGTTCGGCGCAATCGGCATGAAGAAAGCAAAGGAAGTCGGCTCTGGTAACGGATTAGCTATCGCCGGTCTTGTTCTTGGTATCATCGGAACGGTTGTCGGTTTCATTGGATTCGTCTGCATTGTTATCATTGCTGCTATTGCTGCAACCAATCCTACCCCTGCTGCTATTGCTATTGCATGCTCCCTGATATAAATCTATTTGGTAAAAATATATCTTTCTACGCTATATCTGCACTGATTGGCTTTTTAGTTGTCTTCGCTTTTCACCAAATCTACTGTAAGAAGAAAGGGTATGATGAAATATTCATGCTCTTTCTTCTTTTGTTTTCTATGATAGGAGTCATAATTGGTGGACATCTTCTTTATGCGATTACGATGCATGAGTATATCGTTTCCTTTTTTAGAAACATCAACTCCATAAACTCCTTTAAAACAGTCTTGGATTATCTCATCACCATATTTGGTGGCAATGTGTTCTATGGAGGACTTTTAGGCGGAATATTTGCAGCAGCAATTTATCTAAGGAAAAGAAAGTTTAATGCTGATTCTTATATCGGAGTCGGTACATTGTGCATTCCTTTGTTTCACACATTTGGAAGACTAGGATGCTTCCTTTCTGGATGCTGTTATGGGATTGAATCTGACTTTGGTTTCTTCTTGAACTATTCTGCAGCACCTGGTTGCAGTGGTGTCAGACGTTTCCCTGTTCAGTTAGTAGAAGCACTGGTAGAACTCATTTTCTTCGTCGTTTTATTTATCTTGTTCGACAAGAAAAAGGCGTCTGGAAAAAGCATATTCATCTGCTATATGGTTTCTTATTCGATTGCACGTTTCTTCCTTGAATACTTAAGAGGAGATTCTTATCGAGGACATATCGGCATATTATCGACATCTCAGTTTATATCTCTTTTGATTCTGTTCTCCTTTGTTATCTATCTCTTTGCTCTAATCATAAAGAATAAACTCAAACGCCACTTTCCTAATCAATAGAAATATATAGAATTGGAATTTTTAACCGGTTTCTAAATATAACTCTTTTGTTTTGTCATGAAAGGCAGGGCTTCTTTGTCACGTCTTGTTTCTTAAGGCTTGTAAAATGCAGACATTTCTGCGATTTTCATTTTGTTTCATTGAAGTCGGCGCAAAATCGGAATTGTATTCCGAATTTTACACGACATCACAATAAAGCGTGTAAGAAATGATAAACAGAACAATTTTGAAACAGGTTGATATTGCTATTAAATGTAGGCCAGTGACTTTAATCACAGGTACAAGGCAAGTTGGAAAATTAAAAAAACGCTCAGCTATTTTAATAGAAAGAGATTACTGCTCTGTTTTCTCAGGATAT
>CAVILQ010000001.1:36129-67277 GCA_963643715.1 bacterium
GGATATCATGGTAAGATTCTCTTATTGGCAATCACCTATCATAGCAAAAACTTAAAACACAAATCCAAGATAGAATTCATTGAGATCTGACACACAAAAAGCACGGTTGAGGCCGTGCTTTTCTACTCGATTCATTCAGATGATTTTGGAGTATATGTCACATCCAAAGAGGCATAGATTCCTCTTAAATCTTGGTTCTTTTTGATGACAATCGTGATTTCATTTCCATCTGTATCGGTATAGGTAGCAGAGAATGTCATGCTGTAGGAAGATATATATAGTGAGATATCCTGATATCCTAAGTCGACAAGTTTTGTATAGTACTTGATGATGGAATAGGAATCATAGCTAGTGCCGATAAGCTTCGTGTTGGAAGTGGTATAAGTATCATCTCCCATATAGAGGAATGGGACTAGAGATGCGTGATTATCCGTGATCTGATTCAAAAATGCAGTTTCTTCTGTTGTGTATTCTGTTTTAGTAGCCGAAGTCGGTTTACTGTGGAAACTAGCTTCTAACGTTGTTGACTGAGAATCATTATGGAGATAGAGATAGACAATGCCGTCATCATATTCCTTAAAGGCGATGAGATATGGATAGGATGTTCCGTCAATGGTATCCGACCATTGAGAATCATAGAAGGTTGTGTATCCGTCATTATCTAGAACTGCTTTAGCATCCTTCAATGTGTTGCTAGCAAAGACATAAGAGGAAAGAACGATGGAATTATCATTTTGAATGACACTTAGATACTGAGATCCTAACTGAATGAGAGGGAGAGAGTGTCCGTTCAGACTAGAGGATATACTACTATTCACTTTATCGGAATAGGCAGTGACAGAGACAAAAGCAAAGTTCATCTCTACTGATAATTCAACATATCCGCTTACGGTCTTATAGACTTTCAAAGTCATTGTACATCCGTCTGTAGCGGTGCTTGTTGCAGAGATAACATGATTCGCTTCATCCACAGTCACATTGCCCCAAGCAGAATCGGATTCAAGCTGTCCTTTTGCATAGCTGAGAATAGAATCGTTCCATTTTCCACCACTGATATAAAGCTTCTTCTCACCAACAGAGAAGGAAGGCTCTAATTTATCAGTATTGAGATAGATGAATGGAATCGTATGTCCTTGTAAGTTTTCTGCGATGTAGTCAGCGACAGTTCCAGTCAGGTACGTATATTTGTCCCAGCTTGCATTTTCACCATTTGGCGGATTGAATGTAGACTCTAATTCTATCTTTAAGATGCAGTTACCACCGGTTCCGCCATCATAATAGATGCTGTGGGAAGTTCCATCCACTGTAACTTTCACTTTGGTGTCATCATCGATTGTCTTTTCCGCTTCGAAGTATTTGTAAGTGTATTCTTCTCCGCTTTGTGTAGCTGTCTTAGTTACAATCTTTCCGGCCCATCCTGCTTCTGAGAATGCATTTTCTGCACCTGTTAAAATAGCAGAGAAATACGGGTTGCCAGTGATCTCTAATGTCTTTGTGATTTCATTGTAGTTTGCTATTTCATCAACTTTTCCAAGATAGACGTAGGGAAGAACTAGACTTCCGAAATATTGAGATATCTTTGATTTGGTATCACTAGACCAATCTGCGCCTTCAGGAACTTCGTACTTCGGCTCATAATGGATTTCTAGTTTTGCTCTATCTCCTTCAGTAAGATATCCGGTGTTATAGAGTTTGAAGGTAAGAGAACAGCCATCCGCATAATATTTCGTTCCAGTCAATGTCTTGGTTGAATCGGTAGCACTTCTTCCTTCTGTCAGTTTCCATTTGTGCTGCTCTACTGTTACATTCTTATCCTCGGCAGTACATGCTTTCTTTGCATTAGCGACGATAGAATCATCCCAGGTGTTTTCATCTGCGAGATAGGCAATATCAAAAGTAGAAGAGGAAGTCTCCCAGATGGAATCAGTACCTAAATAGAAGTAAGGAAGAGAGTGACCATCTGCGGTATTATTGAAGAAAGACTGTAAATCAGTCGGCCATTCAGTTGTTGTAGAAGGCGTATAGGGGGATTTGACAGTGATTCTCATCTTCGCATATCGATTCTCGGTGACATTCTTTCCACCTTCAGAATAGACTTCAATCTTCAATGTACATCCGTCCTTTGCTTTTCTTCTGGCTATGATATTTGAGGAGGTTGTGGAAAGAACCGTCCATTTATAGTCGTCATTTGTAATGGAATCATTTGCTTTTGTGATGCTATCCGATGCCAAAGTGATGATCTCATCTTGAAAGACGCCACCTGAAATCGTATATCCTGCTGTAGAAACAGAACCTTCTAGATTGATGGTTCCAAGATAGATGTAGGGAATATCATATCCATGATTATCGATGCTACTATTCATATCTTGAATGATTTCAGTTGGATACTGATCTCTTTTATTAGGATTGAAAGGCTCATCATATTTGATGATCAAAGATAGCAAACCATCTTCTACCTTTAAGGTAACGATAAGATCTTTGTCTTCATTTGTAGCTGTCATAGAGGATTCTGTGATTACGACATCCCAGTCTTCTTTTTCGTAGACTTCTTTCCCTTCTTCAATGATAGAAGAAGATATTCCTTCGTGATTGCTTTGGATATAGAGAGTAGATTCCTCTCTGTTCCAATAGGTCATATAGGATTTCTTGGAAGAGGCTTTTAAGTCGACATAGGGAACGACTCTGTTATCGAGATACTGATTCATCAGTTCAGTAACAGATTCTGGCCACTGAGAAGTAGTTTGAGAACTAGTGTCACAGCCGCTTGTTTCTTTATCAGTATCACTTGTTAAAGTGCTATCGGAAATAGGATAGGAAGACTCTTTTTCCGTATGTTGGGTGCTGGATTCCGTGTTAGCAATCTCAGTAGAACTTTCTTTAGAACATCCGAATAGAGAAAGAGTGACAAGGGATAAAAGCACAATCTTTTTATATCTCATAAATGGCCTCCAAATATTTATATTATATCATCAAAACACATGGCATAGTCATCCATCCTTGACTCATTTTCATGATTTGCTCGGAGAGTAAAATGCCTTGGATAGAAAAAGGATGGGGAATATCCCATCCTTTTGACGAAATAGATTAATTATTCTGCAGCAGTAGCGGCAGTGTAGGTGATAGTAAGCTTCATTGATTCAGTTTTCTTTCCGTAAGAATATTTAGAACTATAACTCGTAACAAGCTTTGTGACATTTCCATCCGCATCTGTATATTCTGCAGTGATGTTGAACTGATTGGTGCTTGGACGGAAGCAGACAACCTGATAGCCGGCATCCTTGAGAACGTTGAAGTAATCGATTGCTGTAGTGATATCATACACGTTTCCAGTAAGAGAGTTACTACTGACAGTGTAGTCGCTTTCACCCATGTAGAGGAAAGGAATGTTCGGAATATCTGTGGTTCCAGTAATAGTAAGAATTTTGGCTTTATCATTATCAGACCAGGCAGACTTTGTCTTTGCGATTTCGGTCTTAGCATGATAGTAGGCGAAGATGTTAAGTCCATCATTTTGAACAACCTTGACAGTGACGGTGGATCCATCATCGAAGGTCTTAAATCCTTCTACTTCATTGTCGTAGTAACTATTCTTGATGAATGACCATCCATCGACACCGTCATTGCTGAGAGCGTCAGTAAGGATAGCTTCATTGAAGACATGGGATGTGAGTTTGAAAGTAGTAGTACCAGCAGCTTGTGCAGTGAAATGCTTAGCACCAATATCAAAGTAAGGAAGTACGTTACCTCCTAAAACAGTTTTCATAACTTCGAGGGTATCATCATCCCAGGCTGTCTTAGAAGAATCAGGGGTATAGACCTCGGTGAGGGTAGCCTTGTATTCAATCATGCCATAGTAATCCTTATGGACCATGATCTCAATGCTGCAACCATCAGACTCAGCAATAGTAGCCTTAACACATGCATTGCCATCGTCATCTGTTCCCTGAACAGAACCGGAAAGCTGACTTAAAGCGTGAGCGAGAACCTTGTCATCCCAGGCACCGCCAGTGATGTAGATGGTGTTTGTGTATTCATCATAGATGACATCGACAACGGAAACTCCAAGATAGACGAAAGGAAGAGTGTGACCACTGAAGTTTGTCGTGATGTTGTTAGAAGCATCTTCATCCCACTTGAGTTCTTCCGGATCAGTCGGAACGACATAAGGTTTGACATAGGTGATGGTAAGGACGCTAGATCCATAACCTTCACCAGTGTTTGTGTTGTGATTGCTAGCATCGACTGTGACAGTGAGCTTCTTTCCAGTAGTGGCATCGATAACATATTCGGCTTCAACGACGTCATAGGAGTAGGTTTCACCATCATAGTTGGTACCAGTCTTGGTGACAATATTGCTTGTCCAACCAGTGGTGGCATTGAAGACCTTGTTAGCACCGGAAATCAAAGCCTTGAAGTAAGATCCGCCAGTGATGGTAAGAGTGTTGACATCATCCCAGCTTTCATAGTCGTCTTCCGGATCATCGTTTCCTAAATAGATATAAGGAACGGTATAACCATCGAGATAGTCCTCAAAGTCGGAGAGAATCAAGTCGTTCCAAGTAGCACCATCAGCAGGGATATATCCTTTTTCGTACTGGATAAGGATATCAGCTCTATGGCTAGTGGAATCTTCCTGAACCTGTACAGAAAGTGTGCATAAGTCAGAGAAAGTTCTTGTAGCGACTAAAGCAGTCTTAGATGCATCAGAATCCTGTGTCTTTGTCGTGACAGTCCACTTCTCAGCATCATTTGCAATCGTTGCGTTTTCAGCATTGAGAGCGATTCTGACATTGTCGAAGACCTGATCGTTCCAAGTGTTTTCGTTTCCGTAGAAACGGATGAGGGAGCCATCGATTTCAGAAGTGATGTTGTCATCTAATTCATCCGATTCCGTACCGCAGAAGAAGAAAGGAACAGAGTGACCATGGAATCCGGAAGTCATGAAATTGCTGATATACTTGGACCAAGCGGTGGAAGTGCCACCGAAAGGCTGAGTATAGACGATGTTCATCATCGGCTTCTTTCCAGTGTCCGGAGCATCGATGCTGATAGAGAGTTTGACACCATCGCTGAATGTGATAGCGGCATGGAAGGTCTTTCCATAGGTGCCATCACCGATTTCATCGATGATCCATTTGTTGTCGGCTTCTGTGATCTTCTCATTGGCAGCTTCAAAAGCAGCCTTGGCAAAGGCAGTGATCTTATCATCCCACTGTCCGCCGTAAATCTTGAAAGTGACATGATCGCTATCCCAGGCATAAGTCGGGTTGACAGTTCCTAAATAGACATAAGGAACATCATTACCATGATTGTGGAGGTTTGTGTCCATCTCATCGATGATGCTGTCCGGCCAGCTTGTAGCAGCCTTGCTTTCATCATAAGGTTCATGATAGACAGCCTCGATGACATTGAAGGCTCCATTGTTGTGATATGTGACTGTGATGGTTCCATCCTCATCGCTTTTTGCAGTCATGGAAGTGGCATCCGTTGTGACAATCCAACCATAGGTTTTATAAGTGGCTTCTGCAGCAGCGATGGCATCAGCAGTCAATGCGTCAGTTGAAGCAGCACCGGCGATTTCCAAAGTGTCGGTATCATTGTCCCAGTTGGCTATGACATTGGTGGCTGTGACACCTAAATCGATATAAGGAAGAAGAGTGTTATCAAGATATTTGATCATCTTATCCTTGACATCAGTCGGCCATTTGGAAGAGTCATAATCATCGACCGGAATTCCGGATGATTCACTTGTGCTCTCGCTAATAGAAGATGAATCCGCAATAACAGATGAATCCACGCCGCTTCCTGTATCAGTAACAGCAGAAGTATCTGATTTAGAAGTGTTTGCAGAACTATCACTGGAACTAATTGTCTCACCGCAACCGGTAAGAGAAAGGGCAATCAGTGACAGAAGAAATAATTTAGTTTTTTTCATGTTCAATATCTCCTGTGATTTTTAACGGCACAATTATATTCTTAATGATTTTCGATGAAACTTAAGGCTTTGTGCCTGTTAGGAATGAAAGAAATCAGCAAAACACTGAAATTGAAAGAAATTTTGGCAAAAAAAGTGAAAAAACAGAGAAAAAATAATCAAAATTTATATCTTAAGGTTGGAAAAAGGAATGAATGTAAAAGCCCTTACAATCATTCTTTTCATTGATTTCTCAAGAAAATGAATATTGATTTTTGCTTAAAACTTTTTCAAAAAACAAAGAAAAGGCTATGCGGAAGAGACCGCATAGCCTATTGAGTCAGAACTTATTTGACGTAGACTTCGATATAGGCAGATTCAAGGCTAGAGCCATCAACGGAATGCTTGGATACAACAACCTTGACGATTTTTCCGCCAGTTGTCTTTCTAGAGGCGATGACCTGGTTGTCATAGAGATCTTTGACAACGGTCCATCCGTCTGTAGAAGTGCTAAAGGCAGAATAGGCAAGATCGACGATTCTGTCATCCCAGGCATTGGAGTAGATCTCAAGCTTGGAATTGTCAGAGGAGAGCTTAGCCTTTGGATTCATTGTGCCAAGATAGACGTAAGGGAGTGTCTCACCTTCACCTAAGCAGGTTGTGACTTTCGAAGTGATGCTATCGCTCCACTTGCTATTTTCTGCAGTAGGAATGGTAAAGACAGACTTGTAAGAGATAGTCAAAGCATTCACCTTATCACCTTCGTCATCATAATCGTATCCGACCTCAAGGTAGACTTCATTGCTGTCGCTATCGGTGTATCCGGCCATGAGCTTCGTTCCGGAGGAACTGACATTGAAACCGAACTTAGTGTATCCAGCTGCTTTCAATGTGGAGTAATACTTCAGGACTGAAATTGGGCTTAATGTGGTTCCGACAATCTTGTCATCATCACTTCCAGTCGTATATGCACCATCACCCATGTAGAGGTAAGGAACATAGGAAGCATGACCTTCTGTTACTGTGTTGAGATAAGCCTTTTCAGTATCGGACCAATCGGACTTGGCATCAGAGGCAAGAGTCTCAGCGGAATAGTAGAAGATGGATAAGTAGGCGCCACCATCATTCTTCAAAGTGAGATAGAGAGCAGAACCATCCGAGTTGAGTTTGAAGGCGTTCAGCTGATCGGTATAGGAAGAATCATACTCATTCATCAATGTGACCCAGCCTGCTGCATCAAGAGCGGTCTTGGCATTGGCTGTAGCGGTATCGCTCCAAACACTTGTCATGACATTGAGGTAGTTCTTTTTCTTGTTCGGGCTGGATGTAATGTTCGGAGAACCTAACTGGATGAACGGGATGACATTGCCGCCTAAGCAGGTCTGCATATCGGATACGACTTGCTCTGTCCAGGCAGTATTGATGTTGCTGAAGGCTTCTGTGATGGAGAACTCTAATCTTGCCGTTCCGACATTGGTCTTATACAGACGCAAGTAGATGACGCATCCGTCCTCTTCTGTCTTCGTTGCAGTGAGACGTGCATTTGCACTGTCAATAGCAATATCGCTCCAGCTATCAGCGCTCAGCTGAGTATTGGCATGAGTGATGATTCCATCATCCCATGTTCCGCCGATAATATAAGTTCCTGTCCATCTGCTAGAACCAGTAGTGAGTCCATCAAACGGCATGTTGAGGTAGATGAAAGGAACGGTGTGACCTGCAAGATTGGTTTTTAAGAAGGAAGTGATGTTTTCGTTCCAGTCGGTGATGTCGCTCGGAACGGTGTAAGGCTTATTGTATTTGATTGTCATCACACAGTTTCCAGACTGGCCATTTTTGTAGTGACCGGTGGAATCGACAGTGACGATAAGTTTCGTTCCTTTGTCAGCATCTAAGACCTTGGTTGTCTCATAGATCTTATAAGTGATTTCACTTCCCCAGACAAGTTCTGTGACAGTCTTGAGTTCACCTGTCCAACCATCAGCAGAGGTGAAGACACTGGCTGCACCATTGAATACGGTCTCATAGAAGGTAGCGCCTGTGATGGTCAAGGTAGAGGATGTCTCATCCCAAGTGGATGATTCACTTGTTGTATTGAGATAGAGATAAGGAATATTAGCACCATCGAGATGGCTGCTGATCAATTCTTTTGTCGCATCCGTCCAATCGCTCTTATCCGGTGCGGAATACTTCTTTGTGTAATAGACATAGATGAGTGCCTTGTTGCCGTAGTTCTCATTCGTGCTGTAATTTTCGACTGTGAACTTGAGGATGCATCCATCTTCGCATGTTCTTGTGAAAGTCCACATGGCAGCACCGCTAGAAGAGGCTGTGTCGCTATTGGTGTAGGTCCACTTGTTGGCTTCGACAGTGATTGTTTCATTTTCTTTGTCAACGGCTGCTTTGGCAAGTTCGAAGATCTGCTCATTCCATGTGCCAGTCGTTCCTAAGATGGTTGCAACGTTGTCGCTGTTGTAATCGAGGTACGCATCACATCCTGTGTAGAACCACGGGATAGCATGTCCATCGAAAGTCTTTGTGAAGACATCTGAGATATCTTTTGACCAGCTTCCTGTCGTTGTCGGAACGAAAGGAGGAGTATAGGAGATGATCATACGTGTGATCATCTTAGAGGAAGTGTCGCTGAACTTGACCGAGGTAATGGTGACTTTCAGTTTCGTATCATCGGTCAATGTGGCACTAGCGATAAAGGTAGAGACACTGGATTCGCTAGAAGAGGAGAAAGACCAATGGTTTTCATCATTCTCGATTGACTTATTTGCCTTCGTGAAAGCAGTAGTTGCAAGAGAGATGATGTCACTGTTCCAAACACCACCAGTGATGATATAGGTTCCGTTACCGGCTTCTCCAGTCGGATTGGCTGTTCCTAAATAAACAAAAGGAATATCAGCAGCATGATTTCCTAGGTGGGCATCCATGTCAGAGATAAGACTAGCAGGATAGGAACTCACTTTATCCGGATCAAAGATTTCCGTATAAGTGACATCGAGATAGATGATTCCGTCATCTACAAATAAAGTGACTTTGAGATCACCATCGGCATTGGTGGCGACCATGGTAGAATCGACAACCGATGCAGTCCAGGAAGCCTTCTCATAGACATCCTTGGCATCGTTTAACTGAGCTTCGCTTAAATCGCCTTCGATTGTTCCGCCCATGATGGTAAGAGTAGAAGAGGCGGCATCCCAAGTCGGAGTATTGATCTTAGAAGGACTGATTCCAAGACTGATGTAAGGGATGACACGGTTATCGAGGTGTTCCCTCATGGAATCCTGTACAGCATCCGGCCAAAGAACTTCTTCTTTTTCGGATGAACTCTCTGAGGCAGACTCTGATCCTGAACTAGCGGAACTAGAATCGCTCTTTCCTGTAGATACTGGCTCGGTTGATACAGAAGAATCTGAGCCAGATGCTTTATCTGAAATAGGTGATGATGAGGATGAGGCCTTATCATCGGATTTTACCTCGCCGCATCCTAATAATGAGAACGCAACTAAGGACAGCAACAATACACTTTTCTTTTTCATATCGGTTCCTCCAATGAAATGAACTAATGAATTGATGATATTACAATTGAAACATCGGATATTTTCAAAAAAACGGGAAAAGAATCTGTATCCATTTTGAAATATCGAAATTTTCCCATAACCATCGAAAATTACTGAAAAAAGAAGATAAAATCGTATATAAGTAGAAACCGCTTTCAAGTATGAGAGGATTGGAAAGTAAATATTTAAAAGAACATTGAAAGAACAGGAAAATTAATTTGCTGAAAAAAGAAAGAATAAAACATTGAATTTACCTTAAAACACTTTAAAAATGATTGAACTTTATTTTCATGATTCTGGATGAAATAATTAAAGCAACAAAATCGTGTAAGCGATTTCAAAGCAATGCGTATTTTTGAAAGAAAAATGAAAGAAAACCTCGAAAATATCGAAATTTTATTGAAACTAATTCGATTTTATTCTCAATTTCTATTCCTATTTGATAAAGGAGAAAATAGATTAATTTAGTCTTTAAGCTTAAATCCTTTCTCTTTATTTTATATTTATACGATTTCATATCGGAGGTAATACTCATGAAAAACGATTTTGATAAATTCAAAAAGAAAATTCTGATGGAACATCTTGCCTATTCCATTCTTCTTGCATTCTGTGCTGGATTGGTCTTTTCCGGACTTGCCTTGATGATCCTTATCCTTGCTTATAAAGATGCACCAGCATTTGCCTATCCTGTCATCGTATCCGCTGCTGGCATCATTGCTGCAGCTGTTGCTTTTGTCTTTCTCTTCAGAAGAAAGAAGCCGAGTGATGATGAGATTGCTCTTAGAATTGATGATAGCCTTGGCATGCAGGAAAAGGTTGCTACCATGGTTGAATTCCAGAATGAGGACAGCCTTCTCATCAACAAACAGAGGGAAGATGCTACGGAGAAACTTTCCAAGAAGACCACAAAAGCTCTTCCCGTCAAACTCCATGTCTGGACTCTTCCTGTGATTATTATCTGTGGTGGACTGTTTGCTGCTAGCTTCTTCACACCTAGCAAAGATAATCCTTTTGTCGATATCTATAGCAATGACAAAGATGATGAACATACCACGAAGGTGGATGAGAAGACAGACGAAATCGTTCATGATATCAAGGATGATATTGACAATATCCTTGACCCAGATGAAGAATTCAACAAGAAACTTGACGACATCCTCGACAATCTGAACAATGATCTCAAAGGTGACACCGATGCAAACTCCAGACAGGATAAGATCGATGATGCTAAAGAGAAAATCGATGAAGCTCTTGATGAAGTCAATACGAATGATGAAATCGGTGATGCCTTAAGCAAATCCGAAGATGATGCTCTTAAGATGCTTGGTGAAGCAATTCAGAACAATGATGTTGAGGGCATTGATGCCGCTTTGGAAAAACTCAAAGAAGAAATCAATGAACTCTCTGGCTCTGCCCTTCAGGCAAAACTTCAGCAGATTGCTGATCAGATCAGAACTGCCTTAGAGAATTCCGAGATTCCGGAAGGGGATCCGACAAGAGATGCACTTGAGGAATTGGCCGATGCCTTTGAAAAACTTTCTCAGGAAGTCGGCTGGACAAAGACAGACGATGAAATCAAAGAGGAAGCCGAAAAGATAATCGATGAAATCGGCGAGAAACTCAAAGAATCCGCTGAAGAAGAAAAGAAGAACGAAGAAGCCGCTGAAAAAGCCAAAGAAGAGATGGACCAGATGAAAGATCCTACTGCCGAGGAAGAAAAAGATTCTGATGATCAAGGAAAGACCGAGTCTAGTGATGATCAGGGCGGTCAGCAAGAAAATGGAGGCCAGGACGGAGATAATCAGTCCTCCACTGAAAAAGAGTCTGGCTCTGAAAGCACGGACAAGGGCAATAACAACGGCGAAAACGGAAACGATGACGCTACTCCGGGTTCTGGTGATACCAAATATGCCGGCGATGATAAAGTCTATACACCCGATGGTGGTTCTCAGGAATACAGCGAAGTCATTGAAAAAGCGAATAACGACGCCAATCAGGATAACAATTCCGTCATCGAAGAAAGCGGAGAAGATGATTTATCCGATATCTTAGAAGATTATTACAAGTACCTCTACGGAGATGGTGATGATTCCGGAAGCAATCCGTAAACTATTTTCTAAGTTTATGATGATATCGAGCGTGATAATCCCAAGTACACAAGTGAGAAGATTCAAATGAAAAATGTGATTGATGAACAATTTCTGCAGCAACTGGAATTATTCACACTCGCCGTCAAAGACAATGTAGCTGGTCTTTTCGGCGGAAACCATAAATCAAAAAAGTATGGTTCTTCCTGTGAATTTGCTGATTACCGTGATTATATCGAAGGTGATGATATTACAAAAATCGATTGGAACTTATATGGAAGATTCGAGAAGATGTATCTGAAGCTCTTTTTGGATGAGAGACAGATGCAGACAAGAATCTATATCGACGGTTCCACTTCGATGACATTCTATAAAAAAGATGAGATGGCAGTGCGTCTTGCTGTCACACTTTCCTATTTATCCGTAAAAGATATGGACAAGGTATCTATCTATGTGATTCATGATGGGTTTGCAGAACCTGTCATAGAGAATCTCATTGGCAAGGATTCCTTTATGAATGAAATTCCAGCTGTTAACAAAATCAAGTTCGGAGGAGATGCTAGACTTAGCGAAGCGATTGTCCGCTCTGTTGTCGGCTATGGAGATGGAAGATCCATCATCATCTCGGATTTCCTTTCGGATGAGAATTATCGTGATGCCATCGATTATCTCCGTTCCAAGAGAAGAGATGTTCTCTGCCTTCAGGTATTAGGAGAAGAGGAACTCAATCCGATGCTGAGAGGTAGACTGATACTACGCGATTCCGAACAGGATTCCCGATTCTACAAGAGTCATATCACAAGAGATGAATTAGCCGCCTATCAGAAAGCAGTCGATTACGTCACAAAGAGAATCGAGAATTTCTGTCTTTCTAGAGAGGCAGACTATCTCTTGGTTTCTACGACGGATACCATGAAGGACATCTTCTTGGATAAGATGGTAACGAGGAGGATCATGCAATGACATTCTTATATCCATGGGCCTTTCTTGTCCTATTAGCGATTCCGGTCCTTATATTGATTTATATTCTTCGAAACAAATATAAGGAAGAAACAGTCTCTTCTACTTATCTTTGGGAAATCTCACAGAAGTTTCTGAAAAAGAAGAATCCGATGAATAAGTTTGAGCACCTGCTTGCTCTCATCATTCAATCCTTGACAATTGCAGCATTGGCAGTTTGCTTAGCTCATCCTCAGTTTTCTCTGAAAGGACAGGCAGACAATGTTGTCTTTGTCCTTGATACGAGTGCCTCTATGCAGATATCGTATGGTAATGAGACACGCTTTGAAAAGGCAAAGAAGGAAATCAAGTCTCGTGCAAACAAATGCAAGGATGGTTCTAAGTTTACACTTGTTACGGCAGGTGAAGAAAATAAGACAGTCTGTCTTTCTGTCTCAGACAAAAGCCGATTCGAGATGTATCTTGACTCTGTCTCTGTCAGTGATCTTACCTCTGATTTATCCGAGCCGATGAATACAGCACAGAAATATCTCTCAGACGGAACTGCTAATCTAGTTTATCTAGCTACGGATAAGAAGATAGAAGGCTCACAGCTTGAGAATGTGAATCTGATCGATGTCTCTAGCGATGTCGTCAACTATTCAATCAACAATGTCGAATACAGCTATAATTCTAATGGTGAACTTCTCGTTACGGGTGATGTATATGGTTATGGTTATACCGTTCCAGAGTCTGTGATTGCTTCCGAAGATAAGGATGAGAAGGCAAAATACAGTACAAGCGTAAGATTCTACATCAACGGAAAGAAAGGCAAGTGGACTCAGGTCTTCACTGTCAATGATCAAGTAAATTCCTTCAGTGTCAACTTAGGAAATAGCGTTTCCTCCACTGACTTAGAAGAAGTCACTTGCGTCATTGAAGAAAAAGATGCTTTAGATAAAGATAACACCTACACCGTCTATAACAATTCTAAGGTCAATACGACAAGAGTATTGATTGTCGGTAAAGCAAACAGCTATCTGAAAGGATACTTTTATTCGGATAAGAATACTTCCTATAAGGTTATCACTTCGAAAGAATACACTGGAAAAGAAGGCTATGACATCACAATTTTCAGCAATTACACTCCTTCTGTCCTTCCTTCTACGGGTGCTTGCTGGTTCATTGGCTGCACTGATAGTGTAGAAGGGTCTGGTTTCATCGCTCAGAACACTTATGATATCGAAGGCGGTGCCTATCTTACCTACTCAGATGATTCTTCCTTGCTCTATAAACAATTGACAAATAAAACGGCTGGAAACGAAATCACAATTTCTCAGTATACACGCTATACCTTGAATGAGGACTTCACACCGATTCTGACCTATAACAACCTTCCTATTGTTTTTGCCGGAAAGAATTCCTCCGGACAAAGAGAGGTCGTCATCGGCTTTGACTTAGAGACGAGTGACTTTTCCATGAAGTTCGACTTTTTACGATTGCTTAACAACTTCACGTTATACAGCAATCCGAAAGTCATGACGAATTATAGATACGATGTCGGTTCGACAACCACATTCTCCCTTCCTGATAACCTTGACAAGCTTGTCATCACCACTCCTTCTGGAAAAGAACAGACCGTTGATAAAGGAAATGACGATTATTCCGAATACACTTTCGACGAATGCGGAACCTATGACATCAAAGCCTACTATACGACTTCCTCTACTAGCACGGAAGAGATGAAAGTCTATTCCTCCTTTTTAAAAGAAGAAGGGGATACGAATGTCTTTGATAAGGAGAATTATAAATTGGCGATAAAACAGGATGCGAAGAAAGGTGATGCCACCTATGACGCGCTCCTCTGGGTTGTCATTGCCGGTGCAATATTCTTCTCTACGGACTGGATACTATATACACATGAACAATATTAAAGTAACGAATCCCTATCTTGCCTTCATTGCAATTCCTCTTGTCATCGCTCTTGTCGTTGGATTCTTCCTCCTTCCGAAATACAGACGGAAATCGAAGAAGAATATGATTTCGTTTGGCCTTCATTTTCTGATGGTGATCACTTTGACTTTGACCTTTGTCGATATCCGTTTCCTTCATACGAGTGAAGAGACGGAGATGATCATTCTAGCAGACTGCTCGGACAGCACGAAGGAATCTGCTGATGTGTTAGATGCTATGGTTGAAGATATCTATAACCAAGGAAAGAACAATAACTATAAAGTAGGTGTTGTCGCTTTTGCCTCAACTAGTGAGAATCTTGTCAAGATTGGAGATACCTATCATTCTGGAAAAATCAAAGAAGTCTTTTCAAAGGATGGTTTCGATTCTACTAGCACCAACATTCAGAGTGCACTTACCTACTCCAAGAATCTTTTCTCAGAGGATAGCATCAAGAGAATTGTTCTAGTCTCGGATGGAAAAGAAACGGACTCTTCTGCCATTGAATCGATAGAGGAACTTATACAGGATTCCATTGCAATCGATGCTGTCTATTTGGATGATGTTGCCTCGGATGACATCGCAATCACAGGAGTGGATTACACCGATCATTGCTTCGTGAATAAGACGCAGCAGGCAAAAGTTAGTGTCTATTCAAAGACAGAGACCACGGCAAGGCTTCAGCTTACCTCTTCCGGTGAGGAAAAGTACAATGAGGAAGTCCATCTTGCCAAAGGCTTGAGTGTCTTCTCTCTTGATCTTCCCTCCGATAAGACAGGAACCTTCCAGTATGATGTCACTATCTCCTCCCTTACAGGAGCAGATGACAAATTCACAGAAAACAATAAGAGAAGCTTCCAACAGGACTTCACCGATGAGATGAATGTGCTTCTATTAGCAGGCTCTTCATCCGATTTGGATGCCATCAAGGCGATGAACCTCTATTCCGATAAGACCACAATCGACAGCTATTACAAAACAAGTGAGTTTCCTTACCTTCTAGAGGACTTAATGAAGTACGATGAGATCATTCTTTCCGATGTCAATGTTTCGGAACTCAATTATGCAGACGAATTCGTCAATAATCTTAACACCGCAGTCAAATATTACGGAAAGAGCTTGCTCACCTATGGTGCCACCTATGCCAATGCCAGCAGCGACTATATCAAGGACTATAATGATATGCTTCCTGTTCAGTATGAGTCGAATGAACCGAAGGCCCTTGTCTTGTTGGTCGATGTCTCCAACTCTATGGATGGTGATAAGATCAAACAGGCTAAAGCAGGTGCTATCGCCTGTCTTGATCTATTAGGAGACAATGACTATATCGGTGTCGTTACTTTCTCGGATGAGACCAAGGTTGTTGTTCCTCTCACTTCTGCAAAGAACAAGACCTCAATCAGCAACAGCATCTCCAATATCCGTGCGACAGGTTCGACGACGATGAAGCCAGGCTTAGTCAAATGTGAGGATATGCTTAAGGATTCCGACTTCGAATTCAAGAATGTCATCTGTCTCTCCGATGGTCTTCCTTATGATAACGAAAAAGAATTACAGACTCAGGTCTATAAGATGGCAGCAAAAAATATCTCTGTTTCCTTCATCAACATCGCAAATCCAGATGGAAGCAAATTGCTGCAGACACTTGCTAGTTACGGAAACGGAACCTACTATTATGCAAGCAGCGCCAGCTCGATTGTCAGAACGCTTCAGTCTTCCGTCAGCGATGAAATAGTGAATCAGTCGATTGAAGAGGATACAGCCATCCAAATCAATCAAAAGGATGATGCGACGCTTAGCGGAGTTGACACGACTTCTCTTCCTTCTATCGGCGGATACAACTACTGCCGAATGAAAACACTTGCTACGACTGTCCTGACTGTTCAGTACCAGAAGGATCAGTCCTATTCCTCTATCATGACAATTCCTTTATACGCCTATTGGGACTTTGGAAAAGGAAGAGTCTCTTCCTTCACTTCCTCTCTTAGCGGAAGCTGGACCTCATCTTTAAGAAATAAGGAATCCGGAAAGAAGTTCTTCCAGAATGCAACCAATGAATCATTACCGAAGAGAAAGACATATAACAATATGGATTTCACCTATACGACAAAGGGAAAGACGACGGATATTGTCTTAACGAGCAATGATGGAGATAAGACTGCTGATGTCAAACTGAAGGTGACATCACCGGATCATTCCAGTTCAGATTATTCTCTTGTCTTTGATGGAACCTCTTATGTCGTCACAGTCGATACACCGATGACTGGTGAGTACACTTGTCAGTTATCCTATCAGAGTACGAACTCCTCGGAATCTAGTACCTATACCTATTCTCTCTTCTTTGACTATTCCTCCGAATACGATATGACCAAGGAAGAAAACACTTCTCTTCTCTATGATCTTAGCAAACAGAACGGAAGCTATTTCAAAGGAAAATATACTCTCAATATCCTTGATACGGAACTTCAGTATCGAAGCTATGATTCCTCGATGCTTTACTTCTTACTCGCTTCTGTCATCCTCTTCCTTATCGATGTCTTCATCCGTAAATCAGATTTCAAATCAAGAAAAAAGAAAGACGATAAACAAGTCGGATCCTTCAACTGATTTTAAGAAAACAACCTCTCTTGTAATTGTAAGAGAGGTTGTTTCTTTTTAAATGAAACAGATTTTTTTAGCGTCTCTCGAGTCAAGTTTTGACTAAAAAGGAAAAAAGCTAATGTCTCTAGTTTGAATGATTGCAGATGGTATAGTGTTAAGGATGAGATTTGAAATGATGATTCTGTTTGTTGTAGCTATTTGATGACCATCTCATCCAATGTTATAAGATGAAGATGTTCATCTTGTAACGTCTTTATATCTTCCGAGAATCCTTTTTTGGAAAAGAGATAATAGTCGATGACTTTATATCCTCTAAAGATGGAGACTGACTCTTTTAGATGGTCATAGATTGATTTAGAAATGTCCTTGTTCTTGAACTTGACTTCCATGACTAACAAATGGTCTTTGTCTGATTCCAATCCTTTTGCAATCCCATCAATTTCGATGCTTCTTCCTAATTTGGAATTCTCTACGCGGTAATTCTGAAGTGGAGTATAAAGTACACCGAGATTTCCTCTGATATTTTGTTCCATTAGATAATCTGCGCATACTCTTTCAAATCCATGAGGAATGAAATCCTCATCTATCAGATTCTTCTGCTTTTTATACAGGGCTTCGCCACTGCCCATTCGGATATAATCGGTGTTAGAAAAAATAAATCGATAATAGAAAGCCAGCAAGGAATCCGAAATGGCGTAATAGTTCCCCTTCTTTCCTTTTGAAAATGTTTCCCGGCGCTCTATCGCCTCAATTTCGATTAATTTTTTGAGATAAGGAGATAAATATCCGGAATCCACACCCATCTTGATTGCGATTTCGCTCGTGTGAGTGTAACCATTTGATATCAATGAAAGAATCGTGTTAAATGCCTGATTTGATGAAAATCCTTGAGGGAGAACATCATCAGGGGCATTCAGCAAAGTTGCAAATCTTGAATAAAGAAGAGAAAGAACATTTTCTTCATAGGATTTTTCACTGTTTACCATAGAAAGGTAGTATGGTCTAGTGGAGAAGAGTGCTAAGAACTTTGCTGTATCTTCACTAGAAAATGATTTTAGAAATGCTAAAGAATCAGAGAAGGGGAGCCTTTTTACTTCCATCTGGAATGTATTCCTTTTATAAAGAGGTATACTTCTATTTGAAAGAAGATTCATCATAAAGGATTCATCAGAACCGGAAAGGATGAGAGTGATGTTGGCTTCTTTGAAACCGTGATCACAGTAATCCTGAATCAGTGAAAGAAGATAATTGTTTCCGTTTGCAAGATAAGGGAATTCATCGATGATTATGGTCATCTTTTTTTTCTTTCCATATGCGACAATGTCACGGAAAGCCATGTCGAAGTCGGTATAAATAGCATTTATGTCATAACCTAAGTATTCACGGAGTTGTCTAGAAAAGGAAACCAAGTTTTCATTAGCATAGGTTTCTACTGCCTGATATCGAAAAGCATGACATGTTTTGCAGAGTTCATCAAGTATTGTCGTTTTTCCGATTCTTCTTTGTCCGTAGACGATTCCGAGTTCGAACTTAGGTGAGTTTGCTTTCTCTATTAGGAAATCCAATTCTTCTTTTCTTCCAATCATAATCGCCTCCAAGATTGCATAAATATTTTATTATAAGATTTGTTATATTACAAGAAAGAAGTAAATCCGTGTCACACAATGTCGAGAAACAGGTCTCTTAAAAATTTGAGAGTGACCTAAGATACTTCTATGTTATAATCCTACGCATAGGTTTGTGATATTCAATATTGAGAGGAGACTCCTTATGGATAATAGACTAGTATCAGACGTTATGAAGAAGATGATCGATTATTCTTCTGGCAATCTTCATGACATTGCACATTTCATGAAAGTGTATGCTTTCGCTAGAAACATCGGAATTGAAGAAGGCCTTTCCGATGTCCTTCAACAGACACTGGAGATCACTGCAATCCTTCATGATATCGCCTGTCCCCTTTGCCGTGAAAAATATGGAAACACAGACGGAAAACATCAGGAAGAGGAGAGTGAACATCTTCTTCGTGACTTTATGAGCGGATTAGAAATACAAGAGAGAATGAGAGAAAGAATCATTTATCTTGTCTCTCATCATCATACCTATGAAAATGTAGTCGGCTTAGATTATCAGATCCTGTTAGAAGCAGATTTCCTTGTGAATGCCGATGAAGGAAAGATGACGAAAGATGCTATTATGAATGCCAAGAAGAGATTCTTTAAGACAGCAACCGGAATCAAAATCTTAGATAGCATGTATCTAAGAGAAGAATAGAAAACAAAAAAGCTTGCTCTGCGGATATGCGAAGCAAGCTTTTCTTCTGAAAGCAAGGCAGTGAATTACTTTGTCTTGAAATCCAAGTTTCCATCGGAGAAGGACATATTCTTCTCCAAGGATGAGTACTTGGTGTGATAGGTGGCCTCTGTCGGGAAACCGACCTGTCCAATCGCCTTGGTATCGATATAGGTTCTCGAATGCTCGAAATGACCTTTGATTGGTGTTGTCGTTACTTTTGTCTTATCGGATGGAGTATGTTTTTCTAGGCATAAATCGGTGGCTTCATGAAGTAGCATTGCGCCACGTGTCAAGGAAGTCGTCACCTTGTAGGAATGACCGCTTTTCAGATTGTCTCGGATAGCGATGAGGGTTCCAAGAGCAAGGATGAAGCCTGGAATATAGTCAAGAGGGACACCGTTTAAATTGACGGGATGCTCTTTGCTTCCGTTACGGATGGATAGTCCTGTGATATCTTCAGCAAGGGGTGCCCATCCAGGTCTTTCTTTCCAAACACTGTCTGAGAAACACATGAGATTAGAATAGATGACATTTGGATTGAGTTTTCGTATCTCAGCTTCAGAAAGGCCAAACTTATCGAAACAGCCGTTTTGATAACTGTAGGTGATGACATTGGCTTCCTTGATGAGTTCTTTCATCTTCTCTAAGTCTTCCTTCTTGTTAAGATCAAGCTGAATGGAATCTTTTCCTGCCCAGCCATCCAATTCAAGCATCGCCTGTTCCTGGTCGACATATTTTCCACGTCTTACAAGTAAGACATCCGCTCCGTATTCTGCTAGGATTCTAGAGCAGGCAGGACCTGCGATGATGTGAGTAAGGTCTAAGACCTTGATTCCCGTCAAGGGGCCTCTCTCTGTAGAAGAAGGGAGAATCATCTTCTCTCCTTCATATTCTTCCATGCGGATAAGGGGCATCTCTTTTACTGCTTTTCCGACAGAGGAATTTTCCCATTCCTCTCTGTCTCTTAGAATACAGGCACAGGCACCGCAGTCAAAGGAAAGATCCTCTAATTCTGTGGAATTCCATTTTCTGATTTCTTTATTGAGATAACGGATATCTTTCTTTGTGGAGAGGAGAGTGAATTTATCATATGGTTTCTTTAACTTCAACGCTTCAACTAAGCACTTCTGCTGAGACTGGTAATAGGTGTGGAAAGAAATATAACGATTATCCTTGGTCTGATATTTATAGAAGGAACCATTGATTGCATTATCGACACGGATTGCGCTTTTCAGTCTTGTCTTTTTGAATTCCTTGTCGTAGTAATTGGCCATATATAATCGGATTGCCTGTAAGCCAGCATAGGAAATATCGGAATAGATTTCACTGCCTGTCAAATCATCTCCACGCAATTTGCCGATTTGACTTGCGACTTCTGCACAAAGAGTCAGGACACTTGCAATGACAGGAGTCTGTAAGACCTTTTCCTCTTCAAAAAGTCGATTGACCGCTTTTTTTCTGAGCTTTGCTAGTACAACAGCAATCACATTCGGAAAAGGATTCTCTTTCAGATAGTTCTTCTTCAATTCCTTTTCAGTCGTATCGGAGGCGATAAAAGTGACTGGCACGGTGCTATCGATGGAAAGAAGGTTGGATAGATAATCATAGATGATCTGAGCGTCTTCTGCTTTCTTTTCTAAGATCTTTTGAGTGGACATGTTTTGTGTTCCTTTCAAAGTTTATACATATGTCTATTATACAAGAAAGAAATTCGGCATAAAAGGGGTTACATTCTATAAAATGTATGAAATCTATCCTATTCATGCCGCTTTCTTATACTCATCAGTTCCACAATAATCTTGTACCCTTTTGATGAGAACGATGTGCTAGATAATTCCCTAAAACTGCCTTTTGAAACATAGTTTTAGGGAAATATAGATAGTATAAAGATGGAAAAAAGTAAAATCAGAGTATCTTTTCCATGCCGATTTTCTGGATTTTCAGACCGATTTTCTCATAGAATGCGACTGCGTTCTTGTTGTCAGCATAGACATTGAGAGTCACGTTATAGCAGTGAATTTCTTTTGCATACGAAAGGACATAATCATAAATATCTTTTCCGATATGCTTTCCTCTTTCCTTTTCGTCTACACAAAGGTCATCAATATAGAGATTCTTGATTGGCTTTAGGGTATGACTATTTATTTTTGATATGATGCAGAAAGCATAACCAACGATATGTGATTCTTTTTCTGCTACAAATATCGGCTTAGTCTCGTCTTGAATGATATCGAGAAGTTCTTCATCTGTATATTTTCTAGTGTCGTGAAGAAAAAGGTCTGGTCTAGCATCTGCGTGTACGTTCTCTACCTGATAGAGTAGTTTTACGATATCAGGGATATCTTTCTTTTCTGCTTTTCGTATTGTTAGATTGTTCATTGTCTCACCTCGATATTCTTTAGTATACTCCCTTTTATGATTTCATATATTGAAATCTTGTTTTCGTATTTATGTTTCCATGAAAACTAGTTGGAAAATAATATGTGACACTGGGTAATAAACTAAGATAACTTTTCATTGGCATCTTAAATTGCTTATTGTTGCAATTTAAGAAGATATCCTATCCCTTTCCATAATGAAGGAAAGGGAGTATATTATTCATCACGAGGTGAAAATATATGGCAAAAAAGAAAAACAAGAAGAAACTGATTATATCCCTTACGACTGTCTTCAGTCTTATTGCGGTGATAGTGGCTAGCTTCTTCATCTATGTCTCTATTTACAATCATGCAACAGACCACGCTTTGGAGTATATGCAGGATTCTACCCTTAGCGAAGTTAAGGACCATGATGATTATGTGACTTTCCAGCCGAAGGCAAACAAGGTAGTCACAATTACGACTCAAGGTCTTATCTTCTATCCCGGAGGCAAAGTCGAATACAAGAGCTATGCTCCTCTTCTTAGAAGTCTCTCTGATTTAGGTATTACATCCATCTTAGTCAAGATGCCGTTCAATCTTGCTGTATTCAATCCGAATGGTGCCAAAGGAAAACAGTCTCTCTTCCCAAACGTGACTTCCTGGTATATTGGTGGACACTCCTTAGGAGGAGCGATGGCTGCCAATTATCTTTCCTCTCACCATGAGGAATACAAAGGATTGATTCTGATGGGAAGCTATTCAACAAAGGATTTGAGTTCCTACACGAATCTATCTACACTATCTCTTCTTGCTGAGAATGATAAAGTTCTCAATAAAGAAAAGTATGAAAGCTACAAAAAGAATCTTCCTAACCTTACTGAGATGACGATAGATGGTGGAATTCACTCCTATTTTGGAGATTATGGAATCCAGTCTAAGGATGGCACTCCTTCCATCACACAGGAAGAGCAGAACAGTAAGATGGTGACATACATCACGACTTATATTTTTGCTTCGAGTATTGTCAGTTAAAAAGTAAGAATCTATCCGATTTTTCAACAATTTTGACAATTTTGTACGAAAAGTTTGTATATACTAATTTTCTCATAATGTGAAAATAATTATTGAAAGCCTAGTTTTTGCGTGCTAAGATAAGCATAAATTTACTCACAGGGAGAAAATTATGGAAGATTTAAAAAAGAAAAGAGACGAACTTCTAGACGTAAAACCGAATATCCAATTCGATAATCCTCCAAGAGAGAAGATTCTTGCTTTGGCTCAGAAGATGACTCCACGCAGTGGTGTCACCATCACATCCAGTGATCCGGAATATTATGGCATTGCCTGTATTACAACGGATGAAGAAGCAGACATCCTTTTGAAGATGAAAATCAGAAAGCCGTATACTTTCCCACAATTATTGAAAATGACCGGCTTGGACAAAGAGACCTTACAGAAAGATCTTGACAACATGGCCCTTCAGGGAATGATTGAATACAACTGGGAGAACAAGAAGAGAGAAAAACAGTACATCCTTCCTATTCTTGTTCCGGGAAGTGCGGAATTCACCAATATGAGATGGGAAGAGATGGAAGCACATCCGGAATTGGCTCGATACTTTGACCGTATGACCTTGGTTCCGCTTGAGAAAGTCGGCTCCTTAGTTCCGATGGGCGGTGCTGGTATCGGCATGCACGTCATCCCTGTCGAACAGGCGATTCAGATGGAGAACAAATCCGTATCGGTGGAACATATCTCCCATTGGTTAGATAAGTATGAAGGTAAATACGCAGCCTCTCCTTGCTCCTGCCGTATGGGAAGACATTTCTTAGGAGATGCCACTCCGGATGATTATGAGGATTGGTGTATCGGCTTAGGAGACTATGCGACGTATCTTGTCGAGACCAAAAAGGGAAGATACATCACAAAGGATGAATGCCTGAAAATCTTAGAAAAGGCAGAAAAGAACGGATTTGTCCATCAGATCACCAACATCGATGGAAAAGACAAAATCTTTGCTATCTGTAACTGCAACAAGGACTCCTGCACTGCAATCAGAAGTTCTCAGCTCTATAATGCTCCGAACCTTATGAGATCTGCTTATGTCGCACATATCGATATGGCTAAATGTGTGGCCTGTGGAAAGTGTGTGGAAACATGCCCGGCTGGTGCTTTGAAGCTCGGACAGAAACTCTGCACAAAGAATGGACCTGTGACTTATCCTAGACAGGAACTTCCTGGAAATGTTCCGTGGGGACCCGAAAAATGGAATTTCGATTACCGCGACACAAATCGTGTCAACTGCCATAAGACAGGAACCTCTCCCTGTAAGACAGCCTGCCCAGCTCATGTCTCGGTGCAAGGCTATATCAAATTAGCATCCCAGGGTAAATACAAAGAGGCATTGGAACTCATCAAGAAGGATAATCCTTTCCCTGCTATCTGCGGACGTGTCTGCAATAGACGTTGCGAGATGGCATGTACAAGAGGAACAGTGGATAAGCCGGTTGCTATCGATGCCATCAAGAAGTTCTTGGCAGAACAGGATCTTCATAAGGAGACAAGATTTGTCCCTGAAGTCGTGATGCCCTCTACTCGTTTGGATCATTGGGAAGAGAAAATTGCGATTATCGGAGCTGGACCTAGTGGTTTATCCTGCGCTTACTTCTTAGCGATGCATGGCTATAAGCCGACTGTCTTTGAAAAGAACAAGGAATTAGGCGGTATGATGACTTATGGAATCCCTTCCTATAAGTTGGAGAAGGATGTCATCACTGCTGAGATTGACATATTGAGAGATTTAGGAGTCGAATTCAAGACAGGTGTAGAAGTTGGTAAGGATGTCACTATCGCAGATTTAAGAAAAGACGGCTACAAGGCATTCTATCTTGCTATCGGATGCCAGGGCGGAAGAAGACCGAATGTCTTAGGTGATACGAGTAAGAATACTTATATCGCCATCGACTTCCTTCACGATGCCTATGAGAATCAGGATAAGAAGATTTCCGGAAATGTTGTCGTTGTCGGCGGTGGCAATGTCGCCATCGACTGTGCCCGTGTCGCCACTCGTCTTGGTGCGGATAGCGTTACAATGGTCTCTTTGGAGAAAGAAGAAGAGATGCCAGCCTCTAAAGATGAAATCAAGGAGGCAAAAGATGAGAAAGTCATCATCCGTAATGGCTATGGACCAAAGGAAGTCAAAGCCGATGAAAACGGAAATGTCACCTCTGTCATATTCAAGAAGTGTGTCAGTGTCTTCGATGAGAATCATCGTTTCTCTCCCAAGTATGATGAAGAGGATACAGTTGAAATCAATGCTGACACTGTCATCTATGCTATCGGTCAGGATGTTATCTGGGGTGACCTATTAAAAGGCGAGAATGTGGAGATGGCAAAAGGAAATTATCCAAAGGCTGATCCTGTTACGTATCAGACAACAGTGGATGATATCTTTGTTGGGGGTGACTTATTGACCGGCCCGAAGTTCGTCATCGATGCTATCGCGGGTGGACATAATGCAGCTGATTCACTCCACCTCTTTGTTAGACCTCACGCGGAATTAGTAAAAGGAAGAAACAGAAGAGAGTTCATCGCATTTGATGTGGATGATATTACTCTTCCTACCTATGATAAGACCCCTCGTCAGGAAGAGGGAATCGATGAAAAAGTCAATCCTCTCTCCTTCCATGATAACCGTATGACATTGACAGAGGACCAGGTTAAGAAAGAGGCTTCCCGTTGCTTAGGATGCGGTGTGACGATCGTTGATCCGAATAAGTGCTATGGATGCGGTATCTGTACTCTAAGATGTAAGTTTGATGCCATCCATCTTAAGAGAGACAATCCGAAGGCAAGTAGGATGCATTCTAACGAACAGAAACTGAAAATCCTGCTTCCCATCATCATACAGCGTAAGATCAAATTCAAGAAACTTGCCAAAAAGCAGGAAAAAGCTGCAAAGAAGTTAGATAAGTAGATTGATTAGGGAGGAAAGATTTCCTCCCTTTCTTGTTAGCAAAGTAAAATTGTGATAACATTACAAATCAGGTATCAATATCATGGAAATTAAAGCCAATTACAACGAATCTAGATTCAAAACCAAGCAGAGAAACTTTATCCTCAATACTGCTTACCGTCTCTTCGTTGAGAGAGGAATCGAGAATGTCACCATGCAGGAGATTGCTCAGGCATGCTCTATGGAACGCAGATCCCTATACAACTATTACAATGATAAGGATCAGCTAGCTTTTGATATTGCCAAATGCTTCTTCTACTCTATTGAGGAAATCAGTGCCATAAAGGACAGAACATTTGAAAATAAGTATGAAGAAATCAAGGCGCTAGTCTACGCTTTCTATGACTTTGCAATAGCCGATCCGGATGCTATCCGCTTCTCACTTCACTTCGACCATTATTTCGGAAACAGACTGGAATACACAGGTTATTTAAGAAACTCAATCGATAATATCCTTCATGTCACTTTGATCAAGGAAGGTATTGAGGACGGCTCAATCAATTCTGCCTTCAAAGGAAACGAAAAGAATATCTGCTTTGTCATACAAGGCGCCATGCTCTCCTTTGCTCAAAGAGCAATCTTCAAGACAACACCGGAAGAGGCTAAGGTCAATATAAAGCTTTTGCTTGACGTGTTTTTGAATTCTATCAAAGCTTAACGAATAATTATATATTTATGACTGTTACTATATTTTGGATGAAGCAGTTTTCGTATGATTTCTGATTTTTTGGTTTCTACTTTATATTTTTCAACAACTCTATATTATTGTAATCTAGGGAAATTTGTTTGGCTTCGCAGATCCTTTTTATTGCAATCTCAGGGTCTAAGGAATGATAGGATTCATATAACTGATATAATTCCTCTGGCTTTATCTTTCGATAAAAAACGGTCAAAGGAATATGTGTTGATTTTGTGAAGTATTCCATTAGGTATCCAATCCAAGCCATAACATAAGATGGATAGATATCCTTTCCTTTTGTCAGTTTCTTTTCTTTCTTGATTAGATCATAAGCGGCAGCAACATCCAAGGAATCTAGAAAAAAGGAATCGCTTGCTATCCGTTTCGATACGGATGAATAAACGAATGCTTTGATAAAGACTTTGGAAGAACAATCCTTTTGCTTTGTAGAGTATTCAAAAAGGTCAGAAACGAATCTTGTGGACAACAAACCATTATCATCCAGTGTTTTTATCAAAATCATAATAGCTCCTCAATGTATTTTCCTTTGCCGGCATATTCTCTTAAGGCTAATTTGACCTTGTTCTTTCCTATTTCATTTTCTTTCAGTCGATATGTCTGATAGTCTTTTCTTTCACTAGTCGAATAGTAGCATCTCTCTAACATGACAAGGCTTTTATTGATTGCCTTATCGTTGAGAAAAACATATTGCATACCAAGTCTATTTGCGCTTAACGCGTTCAGACACTGCAAATCGGTAATCTTGCCTTGAATGAAGTCATCGAGAGTGGTGTACATCGTATTATTGGCAATCGGTGCGATGACAACATCGACACCATTTAACTCAGCCAATAATTTCTTTAGATAGTTAGAGCCAGTAAATTCATCGAGTTTTCCTCTATAGTATGCAATCAGTATCATCCATTCTAGTGATACATGGAAATTCTGGATATGGACTTTCGTACTGTCAAAATCAAAGATATAGACAGAGGAGTTAGGATATCCGACAATGAAGCTAGCAGACTGATTGAAAGACTCTCCAAGATAGAATCCTTTTCCGAAATCTTTCTTATCATCACTATAGTTAACGGAAGGATTTCCATTCAGTTCCGTTTTTGCACCATGAAACAATAAGGAATGATCATTAAGCAAAGATGATGTATACAACTCTTCCTTCAGGCGATTTAGATTGATATTGGAAGTATAGATTTTGTTATAGATTTTTTCTAAAGACTCAAAACTAGGACGTACTTTTCCTTCCATCCACCTGGATAATGTCATCCTTGAGATGCCAAGAAAATCACAAATCTCTGTATCATTCATGTTAAGGATTGTCTTAGCATATCTAATGTCTTTCTTAAAATTGAATTCCATGTAACATACCTCCTAGATACATTGTAACATAAGTTACAACCTATATCAAACCTATGCATGATGACTAATTTTCTGAGACCATTAGTGGTTTTGATACCTGTACATTTTTTGTCTCGGTCATCACACGATTCATTAAAAAAATATGTTCAAAAAAGAGGAAAAAAGAGACAAAACCGGCAAAATTTAGTTGAAAACGCTTTCAGAAAAAATCAATTACGAATTAAAAATCTTTTTGTGATAATGATGTGGTTAAAAATTATCGATGACATTAAGCGTCGCTTCTCTATATGTCCGACAGAGAGGCAACTTGATGTCATCTTTTCTTTTTAGGAGGTATCTATGAACTCAGAAAATTATCTTGGGGAAGAGAAGTTAGGAAAACTGATATTCAAATTTTCTGTTCCCTGCATCCTATCTCTTCTCATCAGCGCACTCTACAATATTGTCGATCAGATTTTCATTGGAAATTCATCTGTTGGAGCTTTAGGAAACACAGCTACATCAATCGTTTTTCCTCTTACTACCATTGCTTTGGCTTTTGGTTTGATGTTAGGTGATGGTGCTGCCGCTTATATGTCTCTCTGCTTAGGAAAAGGAGAGAAAGATAAGATCAGAAAGACTGTCGGAACTACAATTCTTTTCTCTTTCATTGTCTCTATGCTCTTCTATGCTATCTGTTTTCCTCTTTTGAATCAGATTCTTTCTCTCTTCGGTGCAAAGACTTCAGAATCCTTAGAGAAAGCCTATGAATATGGATTCATCATTGTCATTGGTTTCCCGTTCTACATTATGATGAGCACAATGAATTCCATCATCCGTGCTGATGGTGCTCCGAAAGTTGCTATGATTTCTATGGTGGTCGGTGCAGTAACCAATATCATCTTGGATGCTGTTATGATTCTTGCCTTGGATATGGGACTTACTGGTGCAGCTTTAGCTACGATCATTGGTCAGATTCTCTCTTTCATCATCTCTACCATCTATTTCTTCCGTTCTAAGACGTTGAAACTGACAATCAAAGATTTCATTCCGGATTGGTCTTGTTTTTTCGAAACATTGAAATTAGGTTTTTCATCCTTTTTGACACAGATTTCCATTGTCATCATCAGTGTCGTTAGCATGAATACTCTTGCTAAGTATGGTAAGGATTCCAAATACGGAATCAATGATCCACAGGCTATTGTCGGTGTTGTCATGAAAGTCTTCACTATCGTCATCAACATTGCTGTCGGTATTGCATCAGGTGCACAGCCTATCATCGGATATAACTATGGTGCGAAGCTCTATAAGAGAGTCAAGAAGGGATACTACATCATTGTTGTCTCTATTGCTGTTGTTGGTTTGATCGCTACGATACTCTTCCAAACGATTCCAAAGCAGATTGTCTCCATGTTTGGTGCCAATACTTCGAATCCGGATCTCTATTATGAGTTCGGTGTCAAGACGGTCCGTATCTATCTGATGCTGATTGCTATTACCTGCTTACAGAAAGGATCTGCCATCTTCTTACAGTCTATCTCTGCACCTTTGAAAGCAACAATGCTCTCTTTGACTAGAGATGTCATCTGCTTTGTCCCACTTACTATTTGTCTTCCTATGGCATTAGGTATTGAAGGTGTCTTATGGGCTGCTCCTATCTCCGATGGAATCAGTATCATATTGACCATTATCTTCATTCTTCTCGAATTCAAGAAGATGGATAAGTTAGAAATAAATAAGAATTAACAACGAAAAACAGAACTACAAAAATGGATGTGGTTCTGTTTTTTTAGAAGAACAAAGCATAAATAAAGGGAAGGCTGCTGTAATTGTCTTAGTAGGAAGACTTTATTTGGCTCCGAAAAGATGAATCAAATGCTCAAAATTTGAGAATGTGAAAATGGCCCTTCTGGATTTGCTTATGCGCGTTGTTTTTGATTTCTGCTATTTATTAAACAATTGGTACACTTGATTTTGACAAATTCATTTAAATCAGGCATTGATACGATTGGCCAGAGAGTAACACGATATGAGTGAAAATAATATCGTTTTTAATTGTCACATTTTATTCTAATTTGAATTTGATTTTCAAGAACGATAAAGAGAGAAACTCGTCGTTTGGTTTTCATTTGTTTTCATGCTTTATTGCTTGTTCTACGTTTGGTTCTTTTTTATGGGGATTCATTGATAACATATATGAATTTTCGAAGAATAATAGCTTGTCTTAAGATAGGTTTGTATTCTAGTGTTCAGTGATTCAATGATTCAGTGATAACATTGCCTGTGCACTTATCATTGGTAAGGTAGTCAACTTGGTCTGTGCAAAGAAGAACCGTCTGGTTGCAAAGAATTATATATGAGGATTGGTACTGATTCTTACTATGATGATGGCATATACCAGTTAAGGCTTGTGGTCTTACTTCTATTATGCAGCAATGCTTATAGTTTGAAAAATTATAGAAGTCATTATATTTTACAATTTATTTAACTGTTTCTAAATTGTTCAAGTCTTTCGATGTCTTCCTTTATTACGCTTGTTTTTACTTCTTTGCTAACTTCATTTACATCAGACATGGTAATCGGCGCTTCTTCTTTAGCCTGAAGGCTGTTATGAATGGCATTCATCTTGAGTTTTTCGGCAAATTGAGAAATATCCGCTCCGCTGAAACCATCGGTTATGTTTGCTAGCACTGTGTAATCTAAATCCTTAGTTGGAACATTCTTCAATTTTAGCTCGAATAGTTTCTTTCTAGCCTCAAAATCAGGCAACGGAATATAGATTTTCTCATCGAATCTGCCTGGCCTTAGGAATGCACTGTCAATGGACCAGGGCTTGTTTGTAGCTGCGATAACAACAATGGTACATTTGCTTGTTGACGAACCGATACCCTGCATCTCAGCAAGAATCTGAGGAACAAGATCATTGTTTCCATTAGTAGGATCATCATTTCTTTTTGATCCGATTGCTTCAAATTCATCAAAGAAGATGATTGCTTTATTTGTTTTTGAATCGCGTGCTTTTACGAATATCTCTTTTACATTCTGTTCAGATTCACCATACCACTTGGACTTAATGTCAGAACATTTTACAGGAATGAAGAGAGCATCTGCCTCGTTACTGCAAGCCTCAGCAAACATGGTTTTGCCTGTGCCTGGAAGCCCATATAACAATATGCCTCCTCCTGCCTTTTTGTTGAATTTTCGGAATAATTCAGGATGCTCAAATGGTAGGATTACCTTCTCTTTGAATGCCTCCTTTGCACTATTTAAACCCGCAATATCATCAAAATAAATTTTTAATTTGTTTCTTTTAGCTTTACTTTCTTTTTTTGCTTTCAGTTTTTCTTTCGTTGTATTTTCGGCATCGTTGTTATATTTAATGA
>CAVILQ010000001.1:67287-91901 GCA_963643715.1 bacterium
TGTTTTCCTTTGGATAGGATGATGTTTTGATATTCATCTTTAAACAATATTCATAAAGAGTCTGTTTGCTAAGTCTCATAAGACGTTTTGGGTCATTTTCACTCTTTTTGACTTTTTCTATTGAGGTTGATAATGGATCGGAATCAAATACGGATCCGAGAGCGTCTATGGCGCCTAAAAGGCCGATGTCGCAATTTTCAACGATTGCTTTGATGGCACAGACAACGATACAGAAAACAATGTGTGAGATTACACCAATCAAGGCAATTACATAGGGGAACCAATTGCTGATGGAAATGATTGCATTTACTATTACTGGTATGACCACTAGTAAGGCATATATGGCGCCTGTGCCAAAGTTAACGAAAATGTCTTCTAAGTCTAAGTCAAGAATTATAATTGCTACTAGATAGATGATAGCCAAAGCGGAAACGATAGAAATGATGGTAATCCACCAAACTTTGTATGTCTCCCAAAGGTTTTGATAGTTTGCTGTCCATCCTATGAATTTGATGTCAGTTACTTGAGCGGAGTAATTGAAATGGTATTGCTCTGACAAACTCTTGCTTGGGTTAATTGAGGTAGAGTATGTTAGTTTGTTTTCGCTTTCTATTATTGTTCCATCGTTATATAAATCAAAAAAGATAGAGAATTTATCAATTCTGTAGATTGTGTTATTTGTAATGGGAATCGTAAAATCGATGGAAGTGGAATTAGATGTATTATTATAAATGCATGAATATTGGAGTGAAGATGATGACATATAGGATTGTTTCTTATTTGTAGAGGTACAGGAACCTAAAAGAAACAAACACAGGAGGAATGGGATGAACAAAAATATGAACTTCATGCGGCTTAAGAATTTATTTTGTTTCAGTGAGATTAGCATAATAGATTCCTCCCTCTTTTTATGCTCACTCAGTAATAGGGACTGAATGATAAATCTATCACTGAGATAATACCATAAAAACAGTTCGTGTTGTATAATTTGTCGATACTCATTGCAGAAACAGATAACATACAACTTATGTGTGCTTATAATGCTATCCAATGAGAAAAGTGGTGTTGAAAAGCCATTTAAGTAAGATCAAAAGAGTTATATAATAATTCAGATATGGGTTTATTTGGAAATAAATATAGAAATGAAGATCAAAAGTTTATCGCATTGAAGACTTTCTATGAAGGTATTGGCATTCTTTTACGAAAGGAAGCATATATTTCAAGAAAACAATATATGATTTTTGTGGATTCTGCAAGAGAATCTTATGAGACATTAAAAGTCTTGAAAGATAACAACACTCTCATTCATTGGTGCAAGAACACAAAGTCGGAAATGAAAGAACTTGAAAAGTATATGGGTTGTTTTGAGTCTGTCGACACCTCTATTCAAAAACATAATGAATCCTTTGTGTCTAAGCATTTGAATTTAGATCGGGACTATTTGGATGGAATACTAGAGAAAGATGACCCGAAGATTTGCTTGGATGATGATCAGAGAAAGGTTATCCTGCATGATGAAGACTATACTCTGGTTATAGCTGGCGCCGGGGCGGGAAAAACAACAACCTTGGAGGCGAAAGCAAAATATCTTGTCGATAAACAACATATAGATGCGTCTAAAATATTAGTTATATCATTTACTAGGAAGGCAACGGAAGAATTGAGACAACGATTCAATAAGATAGGTATCAAGGCTCAAATCTCAACTTTTCATTCTATAGGCAATACGATTATCAATACTACAGAAGGGAAGCATACTGTTAAGAGTCAGGGGTTCATGTTTGATGTACTCAGAAAATATCTTATATCAAAACTCGAAGATGAAAGTTTCATCAAGAAGATAACTATTTTCTTTGCTTCTTATCTCGATATTCCTTTTGAGTTCCAAAAATCGATTGAACTCTATAAGATTATGATTAGCAAAAGTGATTTTTCAACGATGAAAAATGACTTGGATGATTATAAAAAGTCTCTGACAAATAAGAAGATAACAATCTGCTCCGAGAGGGTGCGTTCTACCCAAGAATGTCAGATAGCCAATTTCTTGTATATAAATGGGATTGATTATGAATATGAACCGATCTATCCGTATTGTATCCCAGGGACAAGCAAACCATATACTCCAGATTTTAAACTTATTCAAGGCGACAATGTCGTTTATCTGGAACATTATGGTATCAGCGAAAACGGCAAAAACTTTAGATTCACTGATGAAGAGCTGAAAGAGTATAAGCGTCATATTAAAGACAAAGAAAAACTCCACCGACTCCACAATACAAAACTTATTTGTACATATTCAGCATACAACGATCAAAGGAGTCTTGTATCTCATCTAAAAGAACTTTTGTTAGCTAATGGCTTCCGCTTAGAGCAGAGAAGTCAAAAAGAAATCTACAAGGAAATTGCTGAACGCGCTGAAGACAGGTATTTCACAAAGTTAATTCAGCTTCTTTGCAATTTCCTTAATCGATTCAAGACTAACAATTATAAGTTGGAGCGGTTTTCGGACTTTCAGGCAATCGCGAGAGAAAACAAGGATGAAAGAACTCTTCTGTTTTTAGATATTGCAAGACAATGCTATGTTCATTATGAGGCTGCTCTTCGTGACGAGAAGTGTATCGATTTCGAGGACATGATCAATAATGCGGCCGAAATCCTTGAACAGAAAATCCAGAATGGTGAAAAACTCCCTTATGAATATATCTTCATCGATGAGTATCAGGATATTTCGTTGCAACGTTTTAACTTGGCTGAAAAACTTTCTAAATGCTCCGATGCGAAGATTGTGGCGGTTGGTGATGACTGGCAATCTATTTATCGCTTCTCAGGTTCCGATATAACCCTGTTTACCGATTTTACGAAGAAGATGGGATACGGAGATGTCCTTTATCTCACCAATACACATCGTAATTCACAAGAACTAATTGATTTAGCCGGCAATTTTGTCATGAAGAATGACTTGCAGAAGAAAAAGACCTTGAAGTCCCCTAAGCATATTGCGGATCCAGTTGTAGTTATTAGTTATGATGATAGTTATGTCTCTAAAAAAGAACTGATGAATGATGCGACAGCTAGTCCTTTCTATAAAATGGGAAAAGCAATAGAAGCTGCTATTGAAAATATTCATGATAAGTTCGGCGATGATAGCAATACACTTCTCATTGGAAGATATAACTTTGATGGTGTAAATCTTAGACGCTTATCTGATATCTTTATTGTTACTGCTGATAAAAGAATTGTATGCAAGAAATACCCTAAGATGAAAATTCATTTCATGACAGCACATTCTTCCAAAGGCCTTGGCTATGATAACGTTATTTTAGTGAACGGAAAAGATGACATTTTGGGATTTCCCTCCAAAATCGAGGAAGATCCAGTCATGAAGTTGGTTCTTAAGGAGGCCAAGGAAATCGATTATGCAGAAGAGAGAAGACTCTTCTATGTCGCTTTGACTAGAACAAAGAACAAGGTGTATCTCATCACTCCTCAGCATAGACCATCTAGGTTTATCACGGAATTGATGAATACCCATACAAATATTGTTTTAAATGGCCCTGCTCTAGATGATAATATGTCGATTGATTTTCGCTATAAATGCCCACGATGTGGATATCCTCTTCAAAGAAGAGTAAAAAAATATGGAAAGAATATGAATGATCTCACTATTTTTGTTTGCTCAAATGATCCAGAGGTTTGTGGCTTTGTCACGAATGATATTGCAGGTGGAAATCTTTCCATTCAGAAATGCCCAGATTGCGAAGACGGTTATCTTATCGTAAAGAAAATCGGTAAAAACACCGCGGATGCCGGCAAAAGAATGCTTGGCTGTACGAACTATAAGAGTGATGGAACAGGTTGCAATTATTCTATATACAAAGAGAATTATTCGGATTCTTGGGACAAGGTGAGTCAGAATCGAAAAAATTATGAAGTGAAAGGAATAAAACTTCCCATTGATAAATGTGTAGTCTTAGGTTATCCAATTGTTGATTTGCTAAAGATTTTTAAATATGTGACCGGAAAATTGAGTGATGAGAAGAGATTTTCCTTCAATCAAAAGTATCTTGTCAGTTATCTTGTTGGAAAAGAAGAAAAAGGATTCACTGCGTTCCATTTGACAGAAGATAAAGCATACGGATGTATTGAACAAAAATATGATAGACAGGCCTCATTTCTTGTTCGAGCTCTTTTGGATTTTGGCTTTTTAGAGATTGATGAGAAGAATTATGGAGCACTTCATTATTCTTCCGAACCAATCTGCGAAGAATATGCTAGGAAGATATTTGAGCAATTCGTAAAATGAACGGCCTGAAGGGAAGAGGCTAACAAAAATGATTGAAGTCTTTTTCCATTTGAACGTTATCGCCTAGAAATTTACTTTTGCTGAATTTAGTGTTTGTATTTAAACATAAATCACACGAATTTAGACTTCTTTCGCAACATCTTGCGAAAAATACTAATGATGTATTGATTTATGTTTTTTTTGCGTAGAATAACTATTGCAGAGAAGGATATCGTTGATCAATGCAAATAAGTTACAAAAAATTATGGCTTCTTCTCATCGAGAAGGAAATTGCACCAGCTACATTGCGAAGGGATTTAAACATTGCTACAGGTACAATGACAAAACTCAGACGAAATGAGGAAGTTGCGATGTCTGTTTTGATGAGAATCTGTGAATACTTAGATTGTGACATTGGCGATGTCTGCAGCTTCGTGAAGAAAGATTATTAAAAAGAAAGGCAACATTATGTATTGCAAAAATTGTGGAAAACAAATCGATGACAATTCAAAATTCTGTCAGTTTTGTGGAACGACAGTTTCTAGTGATGAAAAACCGAAAACTGAAGCTAGTCAAACAACAAGAAAGTCAGTCTATGAAGGCATTATTCACAAATGCCCCAATTGTGGACAAATCTTAGACTCTTTTACCGCCATTTGTCCGTCCTGTGGGTATGAAATTCAAAAAGAATATGGTGAGAAGACAGCGATTGATGTGTTTACTGAAAACCTGATGTCGATGGATTCACTGGAAAAGAAGAAGGTATATATCGAAAATTTCAATGTTCCAAATACAAAAAGGGACTTGACTGAATTTTCTGATTATGTTGTATCTAACATTAAGCCTGCTAACGAAATGAATGAATGTCTTGTGGTTATGATGAATAAGATTATTCATAAAGCAGAACATCTTTTTGGTAAGGATTCTACAATTTATTCCGAGTTTTTGGCAAAGTATGATGAAGCAAAGAAACTTAATGATGATGCCATCGCATTAAAAGAAAAAGAAATCAAAGAAAAAGCAGTCGCAGAGAAAAAGGAAAAAAGAAAAGAAGACGTCAAGAATGCGATCAAAACAGAAACCAAATTATATCGATTCATTATGTTGATTATCGGACTTGTTCTGATTGCTGTTGGTTGTGTGCTGATCTGTGTTCCCCAAAATGAGGATGGTTCTATATCTGTTTGGTCCTATATTGGAATGGCTGTTCTTGTCTTAGCAATCATTGAATTGGTTTTTGTCTTTAAGAAGAAGAAAGATGGTAAAGATAAGAAGTAAATAACTCAAAAAGCAAAGGAGAGAATTCTATGGGTCTATTTGACAAATTTAAGAAAAAGGAAAAAACTGGCGGCTTAGGTGCTGATGTAATCCGATGTGATGAGAAGGATTATTTGATTTGGAAATGGCATCCTAGTAAATATGAGGAAGGAACCCTGAAAAGGGAAGATGCAATCAGAACTTCTTCCATTCTTCATGTTAAGAGTGGTGAAGTTGCTGTATTTGTTTACAAACAGAAAAAAGAAGGTAAATTTGAAGACCATATTGTTGGCCCTTATGAGGAAACATTAAAGACAAAAAACTTTCCTGTATTAGAGAAAATTATAGGAACTTGGTATGAGGGAGACACCCCGTTTCAGGCTGAAGTATATTTCATAAACCTTGCTCAAGTCGTTCAGATTAAGTTCGGTGTTCCCTACTTCGATGTTGTGGACCCTAGGCATCCTGATTTTCAGGTTCCAGTCGCCGTGCGTGGAACGATGACATTCAATATAAACGATTATCAAAACTTCATCAAAGTACATCGTTTGAGAACTTTCGATTTGCCTACATTTAAAAAAGAAGTCACGGATGCTGTCACACGTTTTGTAAAAGGTGAGGTTGCAAAAGCACCTGCTGAAAACAATATAACCTTAATCAGTATCGAGTCTAAACTGGATTTAATCAACGAAGCTGTTGAGATCAAAATAAAGGATAGGATGGCTGAAGCCTTTGGAATTCAGGTGACCAGTTTCGATATCAATGCCATAGAATTGGATAAAGACAGTGAAGGATATCTTGAATTGAAACGTATCACGAAAGACGTAGATAAAGATGTGACTCTCAGGAAAACGGAGATTGACCTCAAGAATTATGAGGAATCTCTCCGCATTCAAAGAGAAGAAGGACAGTATGCTCAGCATATGGCAACAAAGCAAACAAATCTCGGCGCCTATCAGACAGAGGTCAGCGGCAATGTTGGTATAGCAGGAGCGGAAGCATTAGGAAAGATGGGAGAGAATGGAGTCGGAAACATCAATATGGGAGAGGGTTCTTCTGGATTCAATCCGATGACAATGATGGCTGGAATATCCTTAGGGAATGCTGTTGGACAAAAGATGGTTGGAACACTGAATACGGCATTAAGCCCTGAGACTCCTGGTGTTGTCCCGCCCTCGGTGCCGACTGTAAAATATTATGTTGCTAAAGACGGGAAAGCTTTTGGACCATTTGATATTGAAACGTTAAAGAATATGATTTCGACAGGCGAGTTCAATCCAGATACTTTAATTTGGAAAGAGGGAATGCCAGAATGGAAGAAAGCTAATACTGAAAGTGATTTAGCAAAGTTATTCCCGCCGGTGATACCGAAATAGTTTAATTGACTGCTGTTTTTAGGTGTTGTATTTTCTCGTGTTCAAGGGATGTAATGGATGCGATTTTGTTCGCTTTTTACATTTTTCCTATAATTTTGGATGCTAAAAAATACACTTTTCTGCTACACATCATCTGATGTGTTATCGTTTTTGAGTTACAGTGCACATAATAACAAGCTTTGTAATATCTGCCAATTATGGTTATTTGCTTGTTTGGACAATAGTACGTCTCTCCTTCTCCTCCTTGCTTTCACTGTGCTTATTTGTTTTTCTGTTCGATTTCTCTAATTCCCGTTGAAGCTTATGAATCAGTCTCTCTTTGCTGTCATCGGATAAGTACTGAGAATAGCTGCTCATTTTTCCGTATAAGTGACTGGCAATGTCTTCCTTTATGAAAGTGGGACCAGCAATATGGATTTTATTTAGTATGCTATTTCTATAACCATTGCTTAATATCCAGGATAGGAATGCTTCCTTGTTGACGGAGATGTTGCAGACACCATACTTAGGAGTTTCACCTTTCTTCAACTTTTCAGGGACAAGGATGCCTTTATCAGTCTTCATTGGACGAAGTATTGCCCCTCCATAATTTCTTTCCCTTAATGTTTTGAAACGAGCGCATCTCGTATAGTTCAAAGGCTTTGAGAAGAAATTCTGGAAGGATTGAGAGATCAATTCTTCATCATTCGTATTATTAAACGAATTCAGTCTGAAATAGAAGGAGATGATAAAAGCAAAGCCGCCCTCTGGCCTGATATTAGCCTCAATCATTTTTTCTAGATTTCCATAATAATGGGAAGAGTATCCACCATTCTCTTTATAGAGTTTATCGAGGTCTCTGTTTTCTTCTATATCCTCTTCCAAATAATTTCTGGCAGGGATATTGAGATTCTCGATAGCATCAAAGATGATAGGATGGTTCACACCAAATACCGTCTCGTGTTTGATACGCAACAGAATCGCATATGGCATACCATTGTATTCCTGTATTTTGTATACGCGGTAGGAGTAATCCACATCGAAATAGACGTTCCTTCGAATCTTATCGCTAGCCTCTCTATCGAGAGCATTGAATCGAATCTTGATGCATTTTCCTGTGTTATAGGCTTCAGCTACTGCCTTCATCTTTTTGTTGAGGGAGTTGCTGTTCTTCTTGTTTACTTTCTTTGCCTTTTCCGTTTCTTTCTTCAGATATTCTCTGTTATAGCAGTTAGAAAAGGCATCTAATATTTTTTCTGTTAAAAATTCCGTATCCTCATCCTGAGTGTATTTGTCATTCTTGATGGCAGATAAGATTTTAATAATCTGCTCATCATTAAGATGATTCTTCTCTTCCATATAGAATTTTCCGTTATCTGTGGTATTGATTACAAAAGGAATCTTATCGGTGTCTTTGAATCGGGTGCAGATATATAAAAGATACTGTAAGCAATCAGCAACTCTTTGCCTTCTGATATCGTTTCCTTTTGTTGATTTCGGATCATAGTTCAATCCGAAATCCTTTGCGTGTCTACAGATATCCTGCTGAGTCGCAGGATGATCCTTATCTGTATGATTCAGAAGATAATCTAAAGTCAATAGCATCTCCCTCTGGTGAATCTGTGCATCTGTTTTCTTCATTTTTCTTTCCTCCACGGGAATAGGATAAACCGATAAGAATATTATAGAAGAAACAAGTGAATATTGTACTGATATGAGTACAAGAAAAACACATTTAGAAAATTGAACTGAAAGTCTGTGCATTGAAGATTATTGCGGGTTAGAGTTTATAGATAACACAATATGAATAAATAGATATACCCGAATGGGTATATTATCGTATTATTCTATAAAACTATACCCTAAAAGGTATATTTATACTCAAAAGAACTGCTTTTATACCTTAAAGGGTATATAATTTAGATATAGGATGGAAAGACTATGAATCCAATCGCGGAATTTATCAAGAAAAGCAGAAAAGAAGCTGGACTTACACAAGAGGAATTTGCGATGCGGTCTGGTCTTGGACTACGCTTTGTACGAGACCTCGAACAAGGAAAAGCCACCGTTCGAATGGATAAGGTCAATGTTGCGCTGAATATGTTTGGTATGGAAGCAGGACCGGTTAAAAAGGAAAATGAGAAATGAACACATTTAGAACAGCGTATATTTATGTTAGAGACATCTATGCGGGCCTTCTCAAAGAAACGGATGAGGGTTATTGCTTTTCCTACGATGAAGCTTACCTTAATCGTGTAGATGCAAGTCCTGTTTCATTGACGTTGCCTTTATCAAGAGAAGAATATCATTCTAAAACTTTGTTTTCTTTTTTTGACGGCCTTATTCCGGAAGGATGGCTTTTGGATGTCGTAAAAAGGAATTGGAAACTAGATTCTAAAGATCGTTTTGGCATTCTTTTGGTTGCCTGCAAGGATAGCATAGGCAATGTGACAGTGTCGGAGGAAAAAATATGAGCGAATGTTTATGCTGTGCGAAGCCTTTGAAAAACAATGACGTCAATGGATGGCATGAGTCCTGCATAAAAAGATTCTTCGGTGTGAAGACTATGCCGGTCATCAATCTGGATAAGAACGTTTTGGAATCAATTGCAGAAAAGAATGTTCATCAAGGTTTTACAGTGCCTGGGGTACAGAAAAAATTATCTCTTCATCTTAGTGTGGAAGGAAAAGATAATCGATTGACATTAGTCGATTATCCAACCGGATATATTCTAAAACCGCAGGTAGAGGAATATGACTCGCTACCTGAATTGGAATGGGTCAGCATGAGAATGGCTAGTGCCATAGGGATTTCAACAGTGCCCAATGCACTTGTGAAACTCGGAGAAGAGTATGCGTATATATGTAAACGCATTGATAGAGTGTTTGAAAAGACTGGTGTTAAGAAACTTGCCATGGAAGATTTTTGCCAATTGGATTTTAGAACGACAGCGGATAAATATCGTGGTTCCTATGAACGTTGTGCAAAAATCATTCAAAAGTATTCCTCTCGTTCTGGTTTCGATCTCAGTGAACTTTTTATGCGTGTGCTTTTTTCTTATCTAATCGGAAACTCGGATATGCATCTAAAGAATCTATCTATGATTGAGAGGGATGCTTCAAGTGGTGTCTATGTGCTTTCTCCTGCCTATGATCTATTGGCTGTTCAAGTGGTCTTAATAGAGGATGAAGAGGAATTTGCACTGACTTTGAACGAAAAAAAGAAGAATGTGACAAAGAATGATTTCTATGCTTTTGGTGAACATTGCGGTCTTGGCGGAATCGCTTGTCAGAAAATGATGAAAAAAGTAATCTCTTATGAAGATATGTTTGTTCAGATAATAGAAAACTCAGTCCTAAAGAAGGAACTGCAAGAGAAGTTTATAAAATTATTGAAACAGAGAACTGCTTTGCTCTCTTAAGAAGAATTCATTACATTCTAGTTGAAAGGGATTTACATCTATTGAATATACTTAGTTCCTATGACACGTGAATGACTTTAAAATCCATTAAAAGAATATAAGAATGCTAAGTTTTCATAATTGCAAAGTTGCGATATATTACGCAATAAGACAGTACAAGTTGAGTAACGAGAATTATCTAATTCCATATTTTCGATGAATGTTATGTTTTTGTTTCTCATCTTCTGAACTTTTAATCTCATTTAATTACATTAAATGACCCCTGGGCGGTATAATAAATATCGTGAATCAGGAGAACTCCATATGATATTTTCAAACTCTGTTGCAAAAAAGCTGATCATCTCTGTCGGATCTGTGTTTTCTATCATTTTAGCTTTGCTGCATCTCTTTTTAGGATCGACATCAGGCCCAATCTACAAGTATGCTTTTACCTATACTCCGAATGCAGTCGGAATCATCAGCTGGTTTGTCTTAGGGTTTGTTGGCCTTACCGCTATCTTTTCCTTTGTTGCCTTGATTATGCAGCTATTGAAGAAAAAGATGAAGGTATCCTTACTTGTCAACGCCTGCTTTTCCTTGATCGCGATGGTTTTATCCATCGTGTTGGCTGATATCAACAACATTTATCCTTGCATCCTATTCGGATTGAATCTGATTCTAGCTATCTATGCAACGGTTTATGAGATAAGGAACAAGGAAGAGGAATTCACCTCTCCTGATGGTGCTATTTTTGCTATTGTCATTGCTCTTCTTACATTAGGCTCATTATTCTCTCTCTTCTTCATTCCGGTCTGTTTCTATGATGGTGTCTCTCATTTCAGATTAGTCGATGCCTTAAGTGAAACGGCAACGGTAGAATGTCTTGTCTCTTTTGTCTCATTTTTTGTTCTCTTTATTGGACTTCTTCTCTATTTCACTCAGATTTTAGTCGATATCAAGAATATCAATAAGTTCTTATCGAAGACAAGAGGACTTGTCTATTCAGGATTTATCCTTGCCATTTGTTTCTATCTCTTCTCTATCATCATCAGCTTTGTCGATAAGTCGAGTCAGACCACGACTGTGACAAAGACTACAGTCATCGCTTATATTCCGTTATTGCTTATGGCTGTCATCGCTATTGTCAATTCCGTTCTCTCCCCTCGCTTCAGCAAAGAAGAGATTGAGGAAGAAAAAGAGGAAAAGGAAAAGAAATCCTTCAACTCTCTTATCACTTTCCTCTTCACTCTTACCTTTGTCGGATTGCTTGTCGGTGCATTGTTCTCCAATATCCTTGTCATCTCCTATACTTCCTCTACTTCTGTCACGAATTCGATAGTCACTGTCAATGGTTTTGATGTTCTGAAGAACTTCAAGAACATGGATAGCGAATATAAGACACTTGCTTTCTTTATCTATCTCATTATTGCCTATGCAATCTGTGCCTGTGTCTTGACGACTTCCCTATTCTTCCGAAAGAGCAAATTCTTCTATAAGTTTTCTTTCTTTACTGTCTTCTTTTCTTTCCTTCTCCTTTTCGTCCTCGCCTTCTTTGGAAAACATTATGAGATTGATGCCAACATCCAGATAGAAACCATCGAGAAGATACTAGAAGAGAAAGGAATCTCTCTTAGTGTAGACTATACTTGCAAAGTCACAACTCAGACAATCTACTATGCGATTGCAGCTTTGGCATTGATGGTCGTCATGATCTGCTTCAAGCCCTTCACCAACAAACTCAAGGAAGAAGCCATCGATGTCAATGTCAAACAAGAGAATCCTTCTTCACTTCTTTCCTCTTCTGATACGGAAAAGAAAGAAGAGCCGATTCTAACGAAGAAGAAGGACTTCCAACCCTGCCCTGCTTTCCATGAAATCGATGAGAAAGAAGAACTGTATTTGACTGAAATCAAAAGAAGAGAGAAATTCCCCTTTGAGAATCCTTCTCTTCCGAGCGTCGTTCACTTCATTGTCGAATATGCAAGAGATTCTCGCCTTCACCTCTCCTATAAGGAAGAGGATATTGCTCAGTTTGTGGCTGGCCTTGGCTCTTCAAAACTCTCTATCTTGCAAGGTATGTCAGGAACGGGTAAGACTTCCTTGCCGAAGATCTTCTCCGAAGCTATCTTTGGAGACTGTGACATCATTGAAGTAGAATCTTCCTGGAAGGATAAGAATGAACTTATCGGATACTACAATGAGTTCTCATCCAAGTTCACACCGAAGAAGTTCACGCAGTCCTTATATAAAGCCAAATTCATGCCGGATACGATTCATTTCATCGTTCTCGATGAGATGAATCTCTCTCGAATCGAATACTACTTCTCTGACTTCCTCTCCCTGATGGAAAATGAAGAGGATAAAAGAGAAATCAATCTCCTCAATGTCCAGTTAAAGGAAGTGATTGATGGAGAAGAGAAGGAGTTCAAGCAGTTAGTGGATGGACATGTTCTGAAGATTCCTACCAATGTCTGGTTCATCGGTACTGCTAATAGAGATGAGTCGACTTTTGAAATCTCGGACAAAGTATATGACCGAGCCATGACAATGAACTTCACAAAGCGTGCAAGCAAAGTTAGATCCTATGAAGAACCATTAGCACAGCGATATCTGACTTATCCTGTTTTCATACGTTTACTCAATCAGGCAAAGAATAGCTATCATTTCGACTGCGAGTCTTCTGATTTAGTCAAAGAGGTAGAAAAGATTGTTACTCCTTTCAATATCTCCTTCGGTAACCGTATCATGAATCAGATTGAATCCTTTGTCTCGATCTATTGCTCTTGCTTCTTAGATCCCCATGAAAGAGAGAAGGAAGCCTTGGAGAAGATCTTATTGACGAAGGTCGTACAGAAACTCGAATTCAAGAGCGTCGAAAACAAAGATGAATTAGTCCATGCCTTTGAGGGACTTGGACTTTATCGCTGCTCTAACTTCATCTCTAGTCTCAACGAGGACATCTGATATGATCAAACCAGTCGGATATCAGGATTCCCTACGTTTTCTTTCTGAGCATAACGGAATCACTTATCCTGAATTTGATTATGACGCGGTCCATTCTCTCAATCTCTTTTCTTCTTTTGAGGATATCGACCTTACTGAAATCGACAAAGAGGTAGAAAACATGGAAAAGGTCCTTCCTTCCATGAAGAGAATCTTTGCAAAACCAATCATCCATCTTATCGATGAGGATGAGATTGTGAGTGTAGAGGCAGTCCGATATATCAATAACAGGACAATCAGTTATGCATCAGCCCATTCAGAACTTTGGGATGATGTCACTGAGGATGGAATCAAGCCTTTGAAGCTTTTGACCAATAGCTATCGGGATAACTATGCTATCTATGAGAACGTTGTATTCGTAAGGGCCGTGGATTATGCTCTGAACTTTTGTAAACACTATTCAAGAATTCTGAAGAATATGATCTATACGAACAAAAAGTTAGAAATAGACTTATTGGAAAGAGAAAACCATTTCTCCTATTATCTTGCCTTAGGAAAATTAGAGACTGGTCATATCCGTTCCTTTTCCACCTATATCGATATGGCTCTTAACCTGATCGATAGAATGGATTTCATTTATAAGGTCCTCTCTAGCAGAGTGAGAAGACCAGTTTATGTTGCTTGTCATAAGGTCAAAGGAAAAATCAAACTGAGAAAGACTAATATCCTATCGATGCAAAAGGAATATCGTAGCATCTATCGCTTCATGAAGGGAGTCTATAAAGAAGAGATTGATGAGATGGATGACACTCAGGAGGAAGCTTATCTCTATTTCTGTAAATATCTTCTCCTTTTTGCTGTTGGTCATTTTAATTTCACCATGGAAAAAGAGGCAAAGATTGATTTCCGTGCCTTGAATCTGTCATTCAATTTCAAAGAGTATCATCTTTCTATTCTAGATATTGAGACTAAAGGAAGAAAAGGAATCGAACTTACCTTTCAGAATGATAAAGAATATAAGATGATCCTGATACCTTCCCTCTCCGAATTCAAAATTGAGAAAAGCGAAATAGAGACTCATATTCTGAGTGATGACTACGATACCAAGGATACTTTTGTATCCATCAATAACATCGACTCTTTTAGAAGAATCCAGCAACTACTGCTCAAAGGCATGATCTATTCTACGACTGACTTTAAGACCTGTCCTTTCTGTGGAGGTGAACTTGATAGAGAGAAAGACAGTTATCATTGCCATACCTGTAGACAGGTGATTGGCTTAAAGCACTGTGACGGCTGCCATAAAGATTTCTACTATACTTCTATTTATCAGTACCAAGTGAAAAAAGAGGAGAAATTATCTCCTCTTATGAATCGTAATGGGGAAGGAAAACTTCATTATCGGAATATAACAGATATGACGGATGATCTAGAGCCGATCTGTGAGAATTGTCGAAAACTACTCTAAGTGAAAAGAGACGGAAAATGTTTCTAGTAGTTCTTCTATCATATATGGATAGCTCAGTTCGTTTATGCAGGTTAGAGTAAGGATTGCAATCTGTTCCTCTTTTGTAAAAGAATATCCTTTCGAGTAGAGGACGGATATAATCTTTTTTCCGATTATTCCGTTGACAAAAGGAAGAAGCATGTTATCGATGAAATCCAGATAGTCTTCATTTTCAAAATCGTTATAGTATCCAAGCTTGTCTCCATAATCGGTTATCTCTTTGATTAGATTGTCCCACTTTAAGATTTTCATCAAGTTGCCAAGGTGCATTCTGAAATCATAGGTTTCTATGGAAACATGAAGCGTGTTTTTGATGAAGTCTATAATCTCAGAAATAGTAGAGTTGTTTTCAGAAATCTTTGTCAGATAATCCCACGCCTTATCTAATTCTGCTGGTGATAGATTCGTTTTGTATTTCAGAGTGGAGTAAATCTCTTTTGATATGATTGAAATAGAATCATCCTTGACCTTAACGATGGAAAACATCCAGTACATCAGAAGCATATGCTTCTTTTTGACAGTGTTGATATAGTTTTCACCGGCTTCCTTAACATCCTCGTAGTCAAAAAATGCGCTTGCTTTGATGGAACTCGGTTCTCGCTCTTCGATGATGGAATTCATTATCTCGTTATAGGTGAGAATGGCTTTTTTGTCATCTACCCTTTTCTTGAGTGCTTTCAGAAATGCAAACTTAGCCTTGTTGATTTCAGGAAGAATATCGAAATATTCCTTTTTGTATTCGCTGACATTGAAGTAATGATTGCAGATTTTTCCAATGATGGATGCACATCCTTTTAATACGTCTTCTCTTTCCATGATATGTTCCTTTCTGTATGTGTAAGAATCGACTATCTACTATTCGTTAAAGATAGGAATAAGATAGCAATCGATGATATTGCTTAACTCTTCATAGTATTCAGTGATGATACTGACTTCATCTGGGTTAGAACCGTTCATTTCCAGAACACTATCATAATTAAACCAGGCTTCCTTGACAGCATAGAGAAAATCATTGTATGTTCCATCGGTCTCAATGACAACTGATTTTCCGTTAGGAGTCTTTTTCTCACATCTGAAATGATTTTCATCATGATTGAAAACCCATTTGGAATGTCTTAAATCCTCTTCGAGAAGCTCGAGTGTAGTCTTGTCGAGAAGCAGATTGACATTATCATCATCCATGCTGATTATTTTCTTTACTCTGCACTTATTCTGTGCATAAGTGAACTCACTTACACCTTCGTAGGCGTATTGAAGACATTCGCTATCGTTATCTATGGTATAGATATTTACGCTCTTGTCTTGGTTAAGAGCATATACATCCTCTGCCGTGAAATCCTTAGGAAGCTTGGATGACAGATTCTTTATTTTTTCATCACTTGAATTCATTTTAGGCCCTCTTTTATGAACTGAAATTAGTTTATCATTGTTTCAGCCTTATTTGCAATACGGTGAATTAGACTATCAAGAAACGGATTTGCATAGTCACCATGTTCACCTATTGTAACAGGAGATGCAACAAGAAAAAGTTAAATGATAATGAATTTATGACGCTTAGAATATTATGAAACTGTTAATTGCTTCTTTCTTCACATTTGGGACCAAATGCATAATCATACAATTAGAGGTGATATCCATGTTTGACCAACGAGAATATATAAACACTTATCTAAAGGATAATTATAAAACTGTAAAAGTTCGTATTAGAAATGATGATAAAGTTCTAATTGATAAAATCGATAATTGCGATAATGTGAATAAATATATTTTGGAATTAATAAGAAAAGATATTTATGAAAACAGAAAATATAACTATATCAATAATGAAATAGAAATAGATTTTGATTTGACTCCAACAATGGAGGATCTAGTGAAGAAGGCAGAAGAAGCGGATATATTAGATGACTATGGTCTTTATATGAATCTTGCTGATGCGATAGATTCAGAAAGCAAATTAGAAGCTACACATCATATAATAACAGAGACTGAGTGGAGGAAACTTGTAAGGAGATATGCTATATAATGAAAATTATCGATTTTACTAATTGTCCTTTGAGTGATAGAAACCTAGAGTATGCTGGAAGAGCTGGAGAAAAAAGAGGGATTATATATGATAACGCCTATTGGTTCTTAAAATTTCCGAAGAATACAATAGGGATGAATAGGATTACAGGTTTGTCTTATGTTACAAGTCCATTATCAGAATATATTGGTAGTCAAATATATAAGATAATGGGCTACGATGTTCATGGCGCAATCCTTTCGTGTTTAAGTGATCATTAACATTATAAAGGGTCGCGCCTTTTCTGTGTCTGAATTCCGGAATTCAGACACAGAAGCCATTACACATAAATTAGTCTACTCTCATAATTAAAATCTATGAACTCATAAATGATAAATATAATGATATTGTCACATTTATTACTGAAATACCGAATGAATATAACGAATCAATGATTATGACTAATGATAGGAAACAGTATTATATCGAGACAATGAAATTAAGAATTGATGAAATCTTAAAACCTAAATATTTAGAAATCATAAAAGAAAAATAATATCTAGCCTAATGTTTCAAGATAATACAAAGCCTTGAGTTTGCTTGCAAGGTTCGTTAAGTAATCTGCAAAAAGGCTTAACGAGACTTTTCCATCCTATATAACCAAAGTCGAGAATATACGATTATGGATAAAACACAGCTAGACTTTTGGTGAAAGAAAAGGAAGCGAATCTGAATGTGAGGGAAATCGTAGGAAATAGGCCAAAACGAGAAAAACATATAATAATATATAACTAAGACCCAAGCACAACTATTGACATTAAATAGGAACAAACAGTATGTCTGGAACACGTTTCCTGAATATCGAATGAAACTGAAAACAGTCCTATAGTAATGTCTGTTAGCAGTATAATCTCATACTGTTATTTACTATAAGACTGTCTTTTGTTTTACCAGTTTTTATCTACTTTATGTAGATTGTTCAAGTTGTTTTTTCGATTAAATTATGAATATAACTAAGTACATCGTAACACAGGCAACAGCCCAGATTGATGTTATCGTATAGGCTAGCCACTTTGTCTTTTCCGATTCAAAGATCTTCGTGAAGTTCTTCAATAATAAGAAGATGACGAAGGTTAGAGCGACAACGGCACCGAATATTTCAAACTGAATGGCATCGCTAGAGGCGATGAAGAGACCTCTTTGGGAAATGATATAGTTTCCATTGGAATCTGTTGCATTGTTCCACTGTTTCCAAGAGAGGAAGTCAGCAAGAGAGAAGATAGCAAAGTCAAATGTGCAGGAACCGATCATGTTTCCAAAACCGGCATCGAAGTTCTTCTTTCTGAAGAGCTGGAAGGTGGAGATGATTTCCGGAATTGATGTTCCGATACCAAGAAGCAGAGCACCGGCGACAGAACCGGTGAGGACAGGATAATCCTGCTGCAAGAATTTGGTGAGATAAGTTAAGGCAATCGATGTTCCGATAAGGACAACAGAGCAGATAGCAAAGGCAAACCATACCTTCTTGACACTCCAGGAATCGATTCCCTTCTTCTCGGTGTTATCTTCTTCTTTCTCTTCTTCAGCCCCATCTTCTTTCTCCTTCGGCTGGATAAAGAGTGAGATGACATAGAGGATGAAGATGAGAACGGACATCAGGTTGATGTCTCCTAACATGACCTGAGCCTTTGTCGGAGCAAAGAATGCATAAGCAGCAAGACCGTACATGGCAAGACAGATAATGCCATTGACGAGGTGAAACTTCTGCAGTTTGCCGTTACGGAATGTTCTGACGAAGCATAGCGTTTCAACAGCAAGTACTACCAAATCGAAGATGATAGAACCTAAGATGTCTCCGACAACATATTCGGGTTCGTTAACTAATAAGATGCTAGATAAGGCAGTGAATAGCTCAGGAAGAGAAGTGACCGCGGCAAGAAGAACGCCACCGATAAACGCTCCGCTGATCTTCGTCTTCTTATCCAGTGCATCGACTAGATTACCTAGTACAAAGGATAGGTATACCATCGCTGCTAGGTCAATCAGGTATACCGGAATGTGCCACCATGTCATTTTTTTAATACCTCCCATGATGCCCGGCAAAAGAAAAAAACGAGACAAAGCCGGAATCGAGTATCTCGTTCCACATAAGTCTCGTCATATCTGACTTTGCCAGGTTTTCATAAACCGGTGTGTTGGCAAAGCCACGCGTTAACGCGTTGACTACTCCCTTAAGTTTTAGTAGTATACCACAAGTGTTCAATATTTGTAAGATTCAATTTATGAATCAATTGAGAGAGACTTCGAACTATGGTATCTTATAGCCGAAATTAAGAAGATGATGTTGAAAGAGGTGTTTATCATGCTGATTGATTTTAACAAGATGAAAGAGATGACGATTTCGGATATGAACCATGGAAGTGGTCTAGTCATAGCCAAGATGTATAAGGCTGATAACGGGAAAGCAATCCTCTCAAGGATACGCCCAGGAAGTTCTATTGGAATGCATAAGCATGAGACTAGCGATGACATCAATTATGTGATCTCCGGGACTGGCATAGCTATTTGTGATGGTGTCAAAGAAGTACTGACACCAGAGACATGCCATATCTGTAAAAAGGGTTCAGAACATTCTATTGAAAATACAGGAAAAGAAGATTTAGTCCTTCTTACCATAGTCGTAGAAAGATAGGAACATATACAATGAAACATGAATGCAGAATTACAGTTTTAGAGACAAAGGTCTTTCCAGAACTACAGGAAAAGTATCTTGCTGATTCAAAATCAGGACCTTGTCCATTCTTTAAGCCTGGCGATACTTTTCTTCTGAAACGTACGCAAGAACAGGATGACTTTTATCATCTGATGAATGGTAAGTTTTGTGGTGAGGCATGGGATGCAGTCAGCAGGTATGTCTATACCGCGCTGCAAGGAGGCTCCATCATGCATAACTGGACAAACGATGAAAGGATGATGGTCGCCTGCTGTAACGATGGAACGAGACCAGTCATCTTCAAGATTGAGAGAATCGATATTCCTGAAAATGAGGAAGAGAAAGACTGGCTTGAAAGGCAGAATTTCAGAAATACGAAGGAAAACGCATATAAAGGATGAGGTGATAAATATGACAGAATGGGAAAGAATGCAGCGTGGAGAAGTCTACAATGATTTTGATAAAGAGCTCTTTGACAGAAGAGTAGAAGCAAAGAAACTTTTCCGAGCTTATAACAGAACAGAGGATGATGAAATTGAAAGAAGAAATCAGATACTCGAACAACTCCTTGGAAAAGTCGGAAAGAACGTATGGATTGAACCAGACTTCCGATGCGAGTTTGGAAAGAATATCATCATAGAGGACAATGTGTATATCAATTTTGGCTGTGTCATATTGGATTGTGCACAAGTGACAATCGGGGAGAATACCCTTCTTGGCCCGAATGTCGGGCTTTATCCTGTCAATCATTCACTTGATCCGGAAGAAAGGAAGAACGGAGGCTGTTATGGAAAACCGATACATATCGGAAAGAATGTTTGGTTGGGAGGAGATGTGAAAGTCTTGGCTGGTGTTACAATCGGAGATAACACAATCATTGGAACAGGAAGTATCGTCACCAAAGATATTCCGGATAATGTAATAGCAGTCGGTAATCCATGTAAAGTCTTAAGAAGTATAACGGAAAGAGATAAGACTAGCTATACAGAACGAATCAAAAATAATTGAAAACAGGAAACGACATTTTGGTCTTCTCATTTTGTTGTAGAACAATGAATTCTCTTTTAATGAAAATAGGTGGCGCCTAAGACACCACCTAATAATCAGTTTGTTGTCGTAGAGTTGTTCTTCAGATAGAAGATATAGTTCTTATAGATTCGTAGGTTGCATTGTAGAGTATAGGTGCCATCATCGTTTGCGACATATTTACAGACGACAGTATCTGTGACTCTATCTACAACTGTATAGTTGAGAAGGTCATCACCGCTATAGGTTTTAGAACCACCTATCTTAAGACGTAGACATTCATCTAATGTAAGACCGGAATTGACTGAACTGGATGTATCAGAATTCTTGATAGACTCACCAATAAAATATCTGTTCTCGAATAAGAGATTGGCAGTTGTGTTATCCGATTTGGTGTTTACATAGTTGCTATCAAAATCGTGATTGACGAATTTTCCTGTCTCGTAATCATCTAACGGAGCATCGAAGACATAGCAGAAGAGATTGCTGTGACGGAACATATAGAGATCATAATAGCCAGTCTTCTGATTGTATTGAACCATGATGTCATAGATACCAAGATATTCATTGCTCTTGAACTTGAACATCTGATAACTGTTTCCATTACTATCTGTCGCTTTCACCTCTTCGATGAATTCATAGGCATCGGAGAACACATTCTCAGGTTCGATCGTATAAGAGCCATCATCATTCTTAGTAGGATTGGAAATCAGGTATGAGTATCGCTGAGATCCATCGCTGCTGAATTGATGGATTGAGGAATAGTTCGTAGCAAATCCAATGACGAAGTAGAGTGAATCATCATTCATGAAGTCGATGTTGGTGGCGATATAGGTATAAGGTGCATCCGAACTGATATCATCTCCATCAATAGAATAGGATGAACCATTCTTTTTACCGACAAATAGTGGATTGCTATTGGTGGAGAAGTTAGCTGCGTATTCGTATTTGCTTGAGATATAAGAGTCGACATTACTGACTGTGACACCATCACTCGTTTCCGTAACCGGGAAGTCATTGATGACTTTTGGTTCAGCAACCTTTTCAAAAGCGACAACAGTCGGAGAACACTTATAATCGTTGTAATAGTTTGAAGTGTCCGTGATCTGAATCAGACTCTTGTTCTTCAAGGAAGCAAATTTTCCATCCATTGCCTGAGAGACAACATGGTTGTAGAAGGAATCAAATGTACCGATTAAGTCATTGACAGTGTTTTTTGATGAGGGGCTAGGACCATTTTCGTAACTGTAGTTAGCAACGAATACATAGAAGGTATATAATCCCTCACCATATTTGGAAATCAATTGGTTCTGGATATAGTCAGTATCTAATGAATAGAGTGTCTTCCAAATCAACTCGCCACTTTCAGCTTGCCAGTTAGCAGGTGAACCCCAGATATTATTGGCGGTGAATTGCATGGATGTAATATTCTGAGATGAAGTGACCTTGATATTGTTATAACTGAACAATCGAATGTATTTGCTTAACAGAAGTTCTTCTTGAACAGAGTTACCATCATCATCTTCATAAGTGAAGCAGTCTACTGTAGTTGTGGTTGTTGATGAATCAGTAGATGTATCCGTTGAAGTATCAGTGGAGTCATCATAGGATGCCCCATTATAGATATCACTGTTGAAGAACGGATACTTATAGTCACTCGTTGCATCTGTATCACTTCCATAGGTGATCTGCAGTTTCTGTGCAGCACCACCGCCATTTACAAATGAGGTAGCATTGGTCTTCTTTCCGTTGCTGAATAACGGGAATAGTCTTATGACACCATTGCTATCAGCATATTGAGATAAGTCAGAGAGCATATCGAAGTAACGGTTCGTCGGAATGGGTTGGAAAGCATCACCGACAGGATAATCCTTATCAGAATGTTTTGCCTTATATTCTGTATTGGTGGTCAATCCTTCTGAATTGACACCATAAGGGTAGGAAGGTGTATCTCCTGATGTATCGACATAGGTCCACTGTGTGAAGGAGTAGTTATGTAAATCGTTCTTATTACCCATAGAGGAGAAGATATCCTGAACAGCCTTTTCCATCATGCTTGAACTCATTGCGTTTGTGACAGTGAGCTTGATAGGAAGGTATCTTCCTGTGTTCGTGTCATCCATAGATGAACTAAGACTTGGATAATCTCCTTCGATCATACCAGTCGGGGCATTATCGCCTTTACTATCCGAAACAGTTTGACCATAGTAGTAGCAGTCATCCCAGCAACCAAGACGGTCTAGTGAGTACTGATTATGTCCATTGTAGTTCTCTAGGTTCTTTTCTGTGCTATCGTAGATTGTGAACTCTTCACCTGGTACACCCCATGTACGTTTTGTGCCTTGGTCGTTTGTTGGAAGCTTAGCCTGGGAAAGCATATAGGCGCCGTTACTACCATAGGCACTACCACCATCTGCTTCGAACTCATCACAAGGGAATTCATCACCGATGTATTTACGGTAAGCGCCATCATAACTGACAGAATAGGTGCTTCGAGTATAGGAAGAATATTCACCGGTCTCGGAACTTAATTTGTATCGTGCGTTTCCGTTGCTATCTAGAAGGATATTTCCGGTTTCATTGTACTGAACCTCTTTGTATCCGAACTGATTCTCAGGAGAGATGGTTGTATCGTTAGTCAGATACTTGTAGTACAAAGACATATAAGCAGCACTAGGGAAGAAGTAGATTGTATAGGTGGTATCAGTACTCGTCTTCTTGTTGAAACGATAGTTTTCCTCAATATCATCTACTTTCAGATTGTTCTGCGTATTTGTCTGTTCCCTTGAATCTTCAAAGTAGAAATAGGCAAGACCAAAAGAGGTAGCACCAATGGCACCAATACAAAGCAATGAGAGTATTCTTCTTATCAGTTTACCCATAGTATCTCCTTATTTGACTTTGAAAGTTATGGTGATTGCACCATTAACAAGGGCCTTACATAACTTTTCATAATTCTCTTTGGTAGAAGGCTTATAACTAGAACTTGTATACTGAACGACTTTGTTAAGACGTAATGTATAGAGGAAGTATGCATTTTCCGTATCTGTCTTATCATAGGTCTTCAAGTCAGATGAGAAATCATAGCCTTTATCTGTATCACCGGCATCGCTATATGCGCTTGTGATAGAGACACATTCAGCAAAAGTATCATCAGTTATGCTGATAAACAGTCTAAAGTCATTTCCTTGGATAGAATCATTTTCATCAGCTAACGTATACTTTAAGACAATCTTATCATCCTGTGTATAGGAAGATTCACTCCCAGTCTTATAAAACTCGATGCCATCGGTAAGATCTTCTTTTCTTCCGAAACCTTCGGTAAAGACAACGAGATCAGGATGCTCTAATATATCAATAGAACCCTTTGTTACATCGCTGACAACATATAAAGAGGCACTGTTTTCTTTCTTCAGATCTTTCTTTTTAAAATACCAACTAGAAAAACCGGCTCCAACCAGAGTCAATGTAACAACGATAGGAAGAGAGAATAATAGTACCTTTCTGAAATTCATATTTTTATTTCTTTAAGTGGTTTCCAAAGTCTTTCGCAACAATATGAGAACGTCTCTTGTATTCCTTGTCGATCATATCTTCCGAGATATCAAAGGCAAAGATAAAGACAACAGCACTCGAAATGGCAACGATACCAGCGCTGCTCTTGAAGTATGTCGTAGCAACACCCAAACCATAATTTTGGAATCCGTTGTACTTTCCGATGATCTTATCTGCAGTCACTCCGATTTCATCGGTATCACTTCCAGTATTGGCATCACCACGGAAAGTGAAACTATAGACTCCATCGTTGACATTGATCTTGATGAGTCGGTGGACAATGGTCTGATTCTTTGAGTTTTTGAAGGCTAGGACATCATATAATTGGATATCTTCTGTCTTCACCTTATCGATACCAATCATGCTGAACTGTTCAATCTGATTGGTTAGATTGTTCTTCTCAATGTAGTCATTGTACTTGTTTGCTGTTTCCATTGATCCAGTTTGAATGACGAGGTAGGTCGTGTTACCAATATAGAAGTTGTCATTGTTTGCTTTGAATAAGATGATAACGCCGACAAATGCAAAAAGAATGACATAAAGAAAAGCCGAAAAGATTCGAGTGAATCTCTTA
>CAVILQ010000001.1:92264-103980 GCA_963643715.1 bacterium
ATCAGTTTATTGGATTCAGTCATTTTAGGCCTCTAGAAATGTGGTTGATTGATTAGGCAGTGGGTTCGGTGACGCTGAAAGAGTAGGAAATTTCAAGGAGTTTATCATCATTGAGATATTCCTTCATAGCAGTGTAGGCGTCTTTTGTTTGCGGTTTCTGTTTTGCGCCACTAGCGTAATCTGCACTATAATAAGAAAGCATAACATTTACGCCATCAGTGGTAGAAGAATCAAAAGTGAAATCCTGGGAATATGTGTCATCAGTGCCGCTTGCAATTGCATTGAAGTCGACTTTATAAGTGTAGGAGATTTTCTCCTGCGCGAGTGTTAAAGTTCCGCCTGTGACTAAAGAACTTCCACCAGTGTATTTAGAATCACCTTCTGTTTTAAATGTTAAATATGTGATGGCTTTATCGGTGAGCTTGAATTCTGCACTGAATGTGCCTTCGGTAATTCCGGCAGCAACTAATTTAGTGGCGTTTTCCTTAGAGATTTTGTAGTTGGCACCAAGTGTGTTAACAGCGGCACCGGTGTATGTGTCACTCATTGTTTTTCCATCTTCTAATTTGGTGATAGAGACACCATGTGTGGCATCAGCCTTATTCTTGTATCCGCCCTGATCAAGGATGAGATAAAGTTTGTCATCCTTGTTATTGTCTGTCAACTCACCGATTGTTCCATTGAGATCAGTGACATAGTGGCTGATGGAATTGGTTTCTTTTAAAGCATCAATGCTGAAATACCAGGCAGAGAAACCACTGCCAACGATGGTAAGACCACCACAGAGAGCGACAAGACTTAATAATAATTTTCTTTTCATTAATATATACCCCTTTTCTTGGACAACATGGATTATAGACCTAATTTGTTGTATATTCAACAAATTGAGTGCATATTTTGTACAAAAAGTTAAAGAATGACTTAAATTTGGATACATTTGTTCAAAAAATATTTTTTATCTTTTTCTTAATGATCATTTTTAAGTTTCGTTTGCTGCTAGCTTCAGTTTGTCCCTTCATATTCATCTAATTCCTGAACTAATTCTTCTTTCTTTTTCTTCTTTTCCTTATCAACTCTGCTGAGGTAGAGATATAAGGATCCAAATACATCAAAGACAAAGAAGAAAAGAGAGATAGAAGCTAAGATATTCAGTACGGTTGAAACAGACTTATCATTCTTCATAAGTCTAATATTGGATAGAAAAAGAGGAAGACTAGTCGATAACATAAAAAGATAGGTGAATAATACAGATAACATAAGATAAATCGGTGAGATGAAGAAAAGGAAGGGATTGAGGAATCCAATAAAGACCAATACTGTCAATATATAGTTGATGATATACCAGGGTATCTGTGCTGTCTTTATATTAGCTACATATTTGCTGATATCAGTAGCCGGTTTTCGTAAGGATGATATGGCAACTACGATATTGATCAGACTGACAAGAAGAATGATTCCTAAACAGATGAAATAGCTATCACCTAGATGATCCTTTATCGCATTCACTCTTTCTGTATTGATATTGACATCTATTATGATGAAAAGAGCCAATATAGACATTTGACTGACATACATACCGATAGTCTGAATCAACATCAATATCTTGTTCGCTTTCATAATGTTTTTTCTAGACATTATACAAAAGGAGTGAGACTTAAAAAAGGACTTTCGGTAGCCTGTTTCTATTGTATTTGATCATTGAACGATTCATAAAATATGATTTCTGAGTGTAGAAATATAAGCTGATTATTAATATAATTTTTATCAAGGAAAGCGATGATTTATGCCATTATATTTAAATAAGAACAACGAAGCCTTTTCTAGGAATCTTCGAAATGAAATCTATGTGGACAAGTCTGAAATCATTTCTGATTTGAACAAGCTGATTCCAACTGACTATCGTTTTTTATGTGTGACGCGTCCTAGACGATTTGGCAAGACAATGACACTTTCTATGCTTAACGCATACTATTCTAAAGGGTGTGATTCTAGGGCTCTTTTTGAAGATAAACAAATCCGAAAGGATTCATCTTTCGAAGAACATCTTAACAAACATCATGTTCTTTGGCTAGATATGGCAGGGATTTTCTCTTCTTTGGATAATAAACGTGATTTTGTCAGAAGACTGAAATACATTCTTCTAAGAGATTTTCGTGAAGCCTATCCAAATATCGATTTCAATGACTGTGAATTGAACGAGGCTTTTGCTTTGATTCATTCTAAAACAGGTGATAGATTTATCTTTTTGATTGATGAATGGGATGTCATATTCCGTGAAATGCCAAGTTCAGACTTGTGTTACGACTACATTATGTTTTTAAGGGCTCTGTTTAAAGCGTCTGATATTTCCTCGTGCTTTGATTTGGTCTATATGACAGGAATACTCCCTATTCGAAGATACACAACAGAATCCGCTCTCAATATGTTTTCTGAATACAACATGCTGAATCCAAAGAGCTTTTCAGCTTACATCGGATTTACCGAAGAGGAAGTACATCATCTTTGCGATAAGCATGATATAGATTTTGAAATGATGAAAAAATGGTATAACGGATATCATTTTGGAAAGATAAGCGTTTATAATCCGAAGTCCGTTGTGGAAGCTATTACAGAAAGGAAATTTTCTGATTACTGGACATCCACTGGCGCATTAGAGTCCGTTACGAATTACATGAATTACGATAATGGTGAATTGAAGGAAGTCATAACTCGTATGCTCACCGGGGAAAAAGTTCAACTCAATGTCATGAAATTCTCCAACGATTTGACTAAGATCAACTCCCGTGATGCTGCATTGACCGTGCTAATTCATTTAGGATATCTTGCCTATGATGAAGAGACAAAATCTGCTTACATTCCCAATTATGAAATCCAGAACGAGTTTGAAACTGCTTTGGATGAATTAAACTGGAAAGAACTATATAATCCCATCTCCAATTCTAAGAAACTCTATGAAGAGACATTGAAAGGCAATGTCGGATTCATAGAAGGCACACTAGATAGGAACCATAAGGAATTAGCATCTATGTTCAATAAGAACAAGGAAGATCTGTTAGGCATCGTGGTACACATCTCTTATTATTATGCAAATGAACTTTACTATATTCGAAAAGAAGACACCTGTACTACAGAAAGGGCTGATCTTACCTTTACTCCACGAAACAATCAGGAAATGCCTATCGTAATCGAACTTAAGGCTAGATATAGCCATGAAGGAGATAAAGAGCAGAAATTATACTTCTGTATTTCATGGTTATCATGGGAAGGTGCTTCTTCTTGCCATTGTATATGATTCAAAAAATCTTAAACATGAATGCAAGATAGAATATCTAAATATCTAACTGGAATTTTAACTGATAAAACTTCTTTCGCTGATTGAGATTGTCAGATAAAAAGCAGATACCCAGTAGAGTAGGTATCTGCTTTTTCATCTATTATCTTAAGTCTTTCTGATAGGAAGAGATGACACCCTTGTAGGTGGTCTTGATGTAACTTGCGACCTTGTCGCTTAGAAGGACATCACAGAGAACATCCATCTTTGTCTTGTAGTCTTTGTTCTCTTTGTATTTTGTGACATTGAGAGCAAGGACATTGGCGTTTTTGTCAGCGACGGTGTCATTCTCAGTGGGAAGAGAGTCACTGGCTTCTAGTCCACCAGTCAAGGCGCTGTTGACAGGGAGGACTCCGTAATCGTAATCAGCAATGGCAAGTGCAAGCTCTGATTCGGTAAGAGGAGTGATATTCTTAGGAAGATTTGTCGGGGTTCCATCGCTATCTAATTCATAGGAGGTGATAACACCGGCTTCCTTTAAAAGGTCTAAGGCTCTGATCTCATTGGAGACGTCGTTGCAGATGCAGTATGTCGCCTCTGTCTTGATGGAAGCAAAGTCAGCAGCAGTCTTCTTTCCTTCATAGATGCGTAAGGGCTCAAAGTGAACAGCAACGGCTGGGAATAGCTTCGTATAGGTGTAACTAGTCGAATAACTAGACTGATTGCCATCATAGTTCTGAAGATAGGGACGATGTTGGAAATAGTTTCCGTCGTATTCTCCACTGTAAGTGGCATCGTTCATCAAAGTCCAGTCTAAGACGGTGACATTCAATGTGTATCCCTTCTCTTTCAGCTCTGTTTTGCAGACATCGTTGAGGATTTCTGCGTGAGGCTTCTGAGAGCAGGCAATATTGATGGTTTTGGAATCATCCTTGTTGCAGGATACTAATGACAGAACGAATAACGGAAGTACAAATAAACTCTTTTTCATGATGCTTTTCTCCTTTTATCTAGTTTCTTTGCAAAATACAGACCGAGTTCCTGAACGACTTCGACAATGACGACGACTAATATGATCAACAACCAGAAGACAGGGCTAGTCTCAAAGTTCTTCGAATGTCCCATATAGTAGGAATAAATTTGTGAGATGAGACCTCCTGCACCGATGTTATAGGCAAAACTGGTATAACCGATGATGTTGACGAATGTGACGCATACTCCTAAGAGAAGTGAACTTCTCGCTTCAGGGATCAATACTTTCCTTACGATGGTGAAGTCACTTGCTCCCATCGACTTGATAGCTTCGATCTTTCCGCTTTCCACATCCGTAAGAGATTGTTCTACAATTCTGGCTACATAAGCGAATGAAGAGAAGAAGAGTGGAATCACCATTGTGTACCAGGCACCTGTTCCTTTTCCTAATAGAGCGCGGGTAAGAGGTAGAAGAATGACTGTGATGATAAGGCAGGGGATGCTTCGAAGGAAGTTGACGATGGCTCCAAAAATCAGATTGACGATTCTGTTGGGCCTCAATCCGGTTCTGGATGTGACTTTTAGAAGAACACCTAAGGGAAGTCCGACAAGATAGGCTAAGACTAGTGAGATGACACTCATCAGCAAGGTTTCATAGATTGCCTTGAAAATATCGATATTCTCGATCATAGTTCTACCTCCTCTGCTTGGATTCCTTTTAGTGAAAGGAACTGAAGGACTTTTCTATATTCCTTTTCGTCCACAGGTCTTTGAATGACCGTCTGTCCGTATATCTTTCCGTCTTTGACTCTTGTGTCAGCATAGATGAGATTGACTAAGACATTACAGTTTAAGACGATTTCGGAGAGAATCGGTTCATCCGCATTCCCATCGAATAGGATGCGAAGCATTTTCTTTTCGTCGAGATTTGTATGGATCTTGCTAGAGTAGATCAGCTGTTTTGTGATATCTGCCTTCGGTGATAGGAAGACATCATCGATTGCTCCGTTTTCTACGATTTTTGCTTTGTCGAGGATACAGACCTTGTTGCAGATAGCCTCAATTGTATTGAGCTGATGGGAAATCATGATGATGGTGATTCCCTCATTCTTATTTAGTGAGGAGAGCAAAGAAAGAATGGATTTGGTGTTCTCGCTGTCTAAGGCACTGGTTGCCTCGTCGCAGAGGATGACCTCTGGCTTAAGAGCTAAGCATCTTGCGATGCTGACTCTTTGCTTCTGACCCCCGGAGAGTTGAGATGGATATGCGTTACATTTATCCTCAAGCGATACTCTTCTTAAGGCTTCCATAGCAATCTCTTTTCTCTTCTTTCTATCTACCTTGTGAATCTCAAGTCCGATCATGACGTTCTCAAGGCAGTTCTTCTGATCAAGGAGATTGAATGATTGGAAAATCATACCAATCATTCTTTTATCCTCTCTTGAGACTCTCTTTGTCGGAGAACAGAGAAGCCGGTCATGAAAATAGATGGCTCCTGACTCAAAGGTCTCTAATGAGTTGATGCATCTGACAAGAGTAGACTTACCAGCTCCAGATAGACCTAAGACCCCATAGATATCTCCTTTTTTTACATCGAGTGAGATATCGTCCAAGACTAGATGGGAGTCAAAGCTTTTCGATAGATGTTCGATTCTGATTTCGGATTCCATATAACCTCCTAAAAAGAAAAAATCCCGTCCCAAACACAAATATCTGTGCTTAAGGACGGGATTAACCGTGTTACCACCTTAATTCGTTTTACAGTCACCTGTAAAGCCTTAGAGAGTTCAATCGTCTAAACTCATCTGCTATAACGGGCATACCCGGATAGAACTACTGATTTCGCCCTACCAGCTCAGAGGCCATGTTCATCATCCTTATCTGTCCTGCTTCCACCGTCCAGGACTCTCTATGAGAATATCTATGACTACTCTTCCTCGTCATCGCTTTTGCGTAAATTATTCTATTTATTTTTCTTTGGATTTCAATTGAAAAATGAAAGAAAATGAAAATGATGAAAGTGATATGCCAGCTGTATTGGATTAACAATCTCAATATAAAAGCGAAACATTTTAAAGTTAAATATATCGATAAATATAATTGATTTGCTTATTTGGTTTAAAATCTATGCCTTATAATAATCACGAAATTGATTGCGACTTACGATAAAGGAATATATGGTAGAATTTGTTTTTGTAAAAGCGATTACATAGGTTATATCTAACCTCTAATTAGATTACTATAATTTCATTGTGATGGCTGGAATTTTTGCCTTGGCGGTCTATGACAACCATGTTTCTTTATCTGCTCGCTTTTATTTAAGAATTGGTTTTTATTTCCTAGTATTTGGCCTTGGACTCATTTCCTTTCTCGAGGGAGTCATCACAATTCCATCCTTATTAAAACGAAAGAAAGAATAAGCATCTCAGAATACGGAAAGCAAATGAATTAAGATTGTAACTTGTTGATTGTCATCAGAATTGTTGACTCCACGTCTTTTAATTCACCAGGTATATTACCTTTGAAGTATTCAAGAAGGGTATCAACAATGGCACAGGATATAAATGTAGCCTGAATAGAGCGTATGGTGGAATCTTTGGAAAGACCAAAAACGGGATTGTTGACCTTAAGGATGAAGATACGCTTTAATTTTTCAAGAAAGTAGTTGAGATCGACTGCGTTTGCTAAGGATTTATACTCTTCCTCGTTTTTCTTTAGAAAATCGGATAAGACAGTCACATAGTATTCAATAGGAACATCATAGCTTATTTCTGCTTCATCGAATGTCTTAGTCAATTCTTCTATCATTTCATTTTCGATGCTTTTCACTAAATCATCCAAATCAGAATAATGATAGTAGAATGTCGGCTTAGTGATATCTGCTTTTTGTATGATTTCAGAAACGGTGATCTTATCAAGGCTTTTCTTTTCGGCAATCAGTTCAGCAAAAGCTTTTCTGATCCATTTTTCTGTTCGGGCAGAATTTTTATATGTTTTCATTCTATTATGACCTTTCTTTAATCCTAGTAAGAAATCTTACTTGAAAGATTCTTCAGTAAATGGCATAGGCTACCTGAATCATTATACTCTATTCGTACTTATTTTTAACCATAGGTAAAAATCTTATTCAAGTAAGGAGGTTAACAATGAAAGAGAAGAAAAAATCAATTAAGAAGATAATTTCGCTCGTGTTTTTCGGACTTGCTATCGTGTTTTCGCTAGTCTTTGCAGGAAGAGTAGCTATCAATTACAATCTTTCTGATTATCTAGATGATTCCACTGAGACAAAAATAGCTTTGAAAATCAACGACGAGGAATTTGGAGAAACAGGCAATGTTCAGGTGATGGTTAAAAATGTCAGTGAAGACAAAGCGGATGAAATATATGATATATTAAGCGATGTCGATCATGTTACAACTGTTAACTTTGACCTTTATGACACGAACTATTATAAAGACAATAATGCTTTATATATCTTATTGGTAGATGGCGATAATTATTCTGAGAATGCGAAAAGCGTCGTATCCAATATCAAGACAGCATTATCTTCCTATGGTGATGTTGTGTATGGAGGTACGGCAGTAGAAAAGCAGCAATTGCAGACAAGCATCACCAATGAAATGGTTTATATCATGCTTGTCGCAGTTTGTCTTGTCGCTGGAATACTCCTTTTGACATCACAATCCTGGTTTGAGCCGATTGTCCTTTTGCTTTGCTGTGGTGTTGCGATACTGATCAACCGTGGTACGAATTTCATCTTTGGAAACATCTCTTATATCACAAATTCCATCTCGGCGATTTTACAGTTGGCTCTTTCTATTGATTACAGCATAGTATTGCTTGATCAATACCGTAAAAACAAAATGACATCTGAGGATAATGATGAAGCTATGAAGAAGAGCATCAAAGAGGTTGTTCGTCCAATCTCTGCTTCCTCTCTGACTACAATCGCTGGTCTTCTTGCTTTGCTGTTTATGTCTTTCCATATTGGATTTGACATTGGCATCGTATTGATGAAGGGAATTGTCATATCTGTAATCACTTCTCTGACCTTGCTTCCTGTTGTGGTGCTTCTGACAGATAAACTGTTGACAAAGACGAAGAAAAAGGTGATATGTCCGAAAGGAAAGATCTTCTCCTCATTTGCCTTGAAAGCAAATAAGTTTGTCTTTCCTCTTGCCCTTCTTTTGATTGGAGGATGCGGATATCTTCAGACAAAAACAACGTATTCCTTCTCGGATTCGAAAGGGGCAAATACAGAGATTGTCGATAACTTTGGAGAAAATAATAGCATTGTCGTTCTTTATCCCAATCAGGATGACTCTTCGGAAAAAGAACAGAAACTGATTCAGTCACTACAGAATTATAAGAATGCAAATGGTGACTCTGTCCTTGCTTCCTACACGGCTTATAGCAATACTGTGGAAGAAGAATATGATCAAAGCAAGATTGCACAGAAACTAGAGATGAGTGATTCTGAATCCGCATTGCTCTTAGATATGTATGAACTTTATAAGAATCCGGAATTAGTGAAGATGAACTTTTCGGACTTTGTATATTACACGGAAGAATTAATCCGGAAAGATGATGATACGAAAGAATTCGTCGATGAAGAACTGAAAGATACATTGGATCTCATTGTAAAGGTAGATTCATTGCTCGATAAGAATCTCACTGCAGAAGAGTTCTATGCAGAGATGTCTAGTTTTGATGAGACCGATCTTTCTCTATTCTCTGTAAAACAGATTTATGGCTTATATTTCTATGATGAATGTGAGCATAAAGCAGACTTCAGAACAATGCTGAAATTCATGATTGTTGCCTCTCAGAATGAGGAAATGAGTTCCTTCTTTGATGAGGATACGATTTCACAGCTGACTAGCTTGTCCACTGGAATCGATACCTTCATATCTACAATGGATCAGGAAATGACTAAGACAGAATTAAAAGGATATATGTATTCGAATTATTCTGTTCTCTTGTCTGATGATGAACTAGATCAGATCTACTCTGGATATTATCTTTCTATCCAACAAGAAGAAAAGGATACGATTCCTTTTCTGCCTCTGATGAAGTTTATGGTAAGTTCCTCTTTGATTACAGATAATGAAGCGATTAGTACGATTCAAGGCTATAGCAGTCTATATATAAGCATCGAATCTTCTTATGATTATCAATCTTTCCTTCCTGTATTGAAGCAGATTGCATATGCACTATCAGGAAGCGCTGTTGAGTCGGATGTAAGCGAATACGCAATCAAGCAAATATATATTGCGTATTATAGAGAAATTGAAAGAGAAAGTTACGGATTGATTCCTGTAGAAACATTCCTTGAATATATTCTGGAGACGTATGAGACGGACCCGATTGTTCAGTCTCAGTTATCCAATGAGAGTAAAGAAAAGATAATCGATATGCTTACCATCAAGGAATATATGGATGATGATAACATCTATAATTATCATGACATGTATAAAAGGATGAATAGTCTAAAGAATGATATCCATTCTACTACGATCACATCCAAAATCGATGAAGCGAAAATCTCTGGACCTTACATCAAATACATAGAGGAAAAGAAATTGGCTTCTGACTCAAGCGTTAAAGCATGTGATCTATTAGACTTTGTAAAAGAAAAAATGGATACGAACACATTGCTCTCCTCAAAAATGGATGAGAAAAAGAAAAACAAGGTCAAGGATTCCGAAGAAAAGATTGAGCAGGCGAATAGACTTCTCAAAGGAGAAAAATATTCTAGACTCCTTATCTCTGTCAATCTCTCTAATGGTGGGGAAGAAAGCACAAAGTTTGTTGTCTATCTGAAAGATGAGGTCCAGAAGACATTCGGAAACGATGCTCATGTCACTGGTGAAATCATCTCGACCTATGATCTTGAGAAGTCCTTCGACCATGACAATCTCTTCATAACGATTTTTACGATTATCTCCATCTTTGTGATTGTTATGCTGACATTCCGTTCCATTTCGTTGCCGACAATTTTGGTTGCAATCATTCAAGGAGCAGTTTTCATTACCATGTCGACACAGCTATTATCCAATGGTGTCTTCTTCATGAGTTATATTGTGGTTACCTGTATCTTGATGGGAGCTACGATTGACTATGGAATATTGATGTCCAATCATTATATTGAAAACAGGAAAACAAAGGATAAGAAAGAGTCTTTGCATGAAGCGGTAGAGGCAGCCATGCCAACCATTTTCACATCTGGACTGATTCTTATCGTCTGTGGATTTGTCATCTCCTTCGTTTCATCCCAGTCCTCTATTTCGACCGTCGGACGTTTGATAGGAAGCGGAGGCATTAGTTCGATTGCTATGATTCTCTTTGTCCTGCCGGCGACATTATATCTCCTTGATGGCTTCATCATGAAACTGACTTGGAATAAGAAAATCAGTTGGCGATGGAAAAAGAAAAAAGATAAAACAGAAGGATAACAAGCTAGAAAAAGCACACGCTTTAAAAAAGAACGTGTGCTTTTCTGATCGGACTAGATAAAAAGAAATGAAATCTTTCTTTCGTTATCATTAGCCTTGAAAGAACAAAAGGAAAATTATATCATATTAGTTAGACATAACTAACTATTATGATAGGAGAATGATATGAATGATAAAGAATACAAAGAGAAATCGATAAAGGAGTTTACAAAGGCAGCCAAGAAATATGAAGGAGACGATGCCGGTATCTATAAACTCTGCCGAAAAGATTATCCAGATATTTTAGAAGAACTGGAATTAGAACCCTTTCAAGATATTTTGGATGCAGGATGCGGTACTGCTCCTATGATATCTTTGCTTTCGAAGAAGCATCCGGATAAGAATTACACTGGCTTAGATCTGACACCAGCGATGATTGAACAGGCTAGGATGAAAAACATTCCGAATTCTACTTTTGTTGTCGGTGACTCAGAGAATCTTCCTTTTGAAGATAATTCCTTTGATGCTATCATCTGTGCCAACAGTTTCCACCATTATCCGAATCCGCAGGCCTTCTTTGACAGTGTGAAGAGGTGTCTAAGAAAAGGAGGAAGACTTATCATTCGAGATATCAGCAGCAAGAATTCTATTGTCCTTTTCTTTATGAATCATATTGAAATTCCGTTATGTAACTTATGTGGACATGGTGATGTCAGGATAGCATCGATAAAAACGATTAAGCAGTGCTCTGAGAAATCAGGCCTGAAAATTGAAAAAGCAGAATTTAGGAAGGGAATGAGGCTTCATTGCGTGATCAGAAAAATATCGGATTAATCAGATAAAACAGATACGACTTATACTTATCTATTAGTATTGTTTGTCTAAGAATCATTGCAATATAAAATCCTCCGCCAAAAGCGGAGGATTTTATATTTGTCTATCCTTTCACGTTGTAGTAGCAGTAGTTGGAGCTGTTGTATTCATTTCCTTTGTAGAAGTAAGGAAGAAGCTGCGAGGAGTCCTTGTTGTCCCTGTGGGC
>CAVILQ010000002.1:0-96727 GCA_963643715.1 bacterium
CCAATATGGCCGACAGAGTCGCTGTCATGTATGCTGGTAAGATTGTTGAGGTCGGTAAGGTTGAGGAAATCTTCTTCGAACCGAAGCATCCTTACACATGGGCACTTCTCTCTTCCATCCCGGATATCGATTCCAAAGAGAAGCTTGACGCCATTCCTGGAACTCCACCGAACCTCATTCACCCACCAAAAGGTGATGCCTTCGCTGAAAGAAACAAATACGCATTGAAGATCGACTTCGAATACGAGCCACCGGAATTCAAAATCACCGAAACACACAAAGCTTCCACATGGCTCTTATATGACAAATACGCTCCAAAGGTTACAATGCCTCCAATCATTGTAAATCGTATCGAGCGTGCACTCGAGGAGGAAAAAGAATATGAACAAAAACAAAAAGAAGCAGGAAAACCTTCAGCCTGATATTCCAGAAAATGCTTCTTTGACTGGCCGTTTCTCATCTTCTGATCCCTTCGAGGAAGATGAAGAACATCAGTTCAACGAACCTATAGAAGACAGAACGGAGACAAAGGAGATTGCAGTCAACAATTCAAAAGTCAAATTCCGTCAAGAGTATGTCACAAATCACGTTCTCCTTTCTGTCAATCACTTAAAGGAATTCTTCACGCTCGGACACTTCCCGAACAAGACTTGGTTAAAAGCCGTTCACGGAATCTCTTTCCAGATTCATGAAGGAGAATGCGTCGGTCTTGTCGGTGAATCCGGTTGCGGAAAATCCACGACAGGAAGAACCATCATGAGACTCTATCCTGCCACATCTGGTTCTGTCTATTACAAAGGATATCGTATCCAAGCTGGAACCCGTTGGAACGAAAAGGAAATCAAGTGGACTAGAAAGAAAGGCTTGGCCAAAATCAAAGAGATCAAGGCTGATACTTCTCTTTCTGACAAGGAAAAAGCAGAACAGATTGACGCTATCAAGCTTCACATCAAAGAGACAAAGCGTATTCAGACTGCTAAGATCAAGCAGATCAAATATGATAACCGCCATGTCGATGACAAGCTTCTCAGCGAGATTCAGATGATCTTCCAGGATCCGATTGACTCCCTTGATCCTCATATGACAGTTGAAGAGATCATCTCAGAAGGTCTTAAGATTCAGGGCTTCCACAACAAGAAAGAAAACCATGAGAAAGTCGTATCTGTCTTAAAGGAAGTCGGATTGATTGAAGATTACTGTTCCCGTTATCCGCATGAATTCTCCGGCGGCCAGAGACAGCGTGTCGGTATCGCAAGAGCCTTGGTCATGGATCCAAAGCTTCTTATCTGCGACGAACCGATTTCAGCTCTTGACGTCTCTATCCGTGCACAGGTCATCAATCTTCTCAACGATTTAAAGGTAAAGAGAAATCTTTCTATCCTCTTCATCGCGCATGACCTCTCTGTCGTCAAATACTTCTGTGATAAGATTGCTGTCATGTACTTCGGTGATATGGTTGAATTGGCATCCTCTGATGAGCTCTTCAAGCATCCATTACATCCCTATACTCGTTCTCTTCTTTCTGCCATTCCAAAGCCAAATCCATACACAGAAAAAAGAAGAGACAGAATTCACTATGATCCAAAACGAGATCATGACTATTCCGTCGATAAGCCTTCCTTCCGTGAAGTAGAGCCCGGTCATTTTGTTCTTTGCAATGATGCTGAGTTTGCAAAATACCAGGAAGAGATTAAGAAGTAGACAAAAACTCTTGGCGATCGCCAAGAGTTTTTTCTATTCTTCTTCTTTTTTCATAGCAACAACCTTTTCAACTGCACCATTGTCATCAATGGCGATGACTTTTAAATGGACGTCTTCGAATTCAACTTCATCTCCGATTTTCGCAAAGCGGTCATCAAGCAATTCAACAACAAACCCTCCAACAGTAAGATAGTCAGAATTGACATGATCAAACGGGATATCGAATAAGTCACAGAAGTCTTCTAAAGTAACGTTTCCGTCAATGATATAGGACCCGTCTTTTCTTTCCACGACAGGATCTTTCGGTCTATCGTTCTCATCCCAGATTTCACCGACAATCTCTTCTAAGATATCTTCCATAGTCAAGATGCCATCGACTCCACCATACTCATCCATAATGACAGCGAAGTGAACTTTGCTCTTCTTGAACTGTCTCATGATGTCATTGATTTCAGCTGACTGTGGGAAACGTAAGGGCTCTAATAGGATATCCTGTATCTTAAACGTCTCACCAGATAAGTAACGAATCATGAATGTCTTGGATTGGATAAATCCGATGATGTTGTCGATTGTATCCTCATAGACAGGAACACGGCTATAACGTAAGACGCTTCCATCTTCTAATATGGTTTCAATGGAGTCATTGATATTGATGGCCTCTATTTCAACACGAGGAGTCATAGCCTCTTTCGCTTCCGTATGTGTATATTTAATGGTTTCATGAAGCATAGAAGCCTTTTCTTCATCAACAGTGCCCTGTTCCTCAATATCGTCTACCATTTCATGGAGATCATCTTCTGCAATCTGGACATCTTCGACATTCTCTTTTGTCGTTTTAGCAAATAGGCTTCCAACTAAAGCAACCGGATAAGTGATTGGCATAAAGACATAACGAATGACTTTGATGATTCCGGAATAGCTGACACTCAATTTGAAATTGTTGATCTTCGATACGGATTTAGGAACGATTTCACCAAATGTAATCTTGAGAACCAACACAATCAATGATGCAACAAGACCCCAAGTCTCAGATATCTGAGCAACATTCGGATCATCAGATAAGACCATGACACAGAGTTTTACGCCAAACAAGGTGGCAACAGAGTCAAGACCGGCATTTACAACATCGTTTCCAAAGAGGATTGTTGCAATCGTCTTATCATAATTCTTGGCTAATTCCTTAGCCCAGATGAGTCCCCTCTTATTTGGATGTTTCTTCAGTTCTGAATCAAAGCGTAAGATATCGACACTTCCATATGCCATATCCGCACTGGAAAAGAAGAAGGATAAGAAAAGGAATATCAATATGGCAACGCCATAGAATATCAGGGTAAGATAGTTTTTCATGCTTTCTTCCCCTTTCTCTGAACATACTTATTCTCTTCATCGATATCTTCAATAAGTTCCTCTAGGATATCTTCCATTGTGATGACGCCTAAGACTTTATCATCTTTGTCTTTGACAACACCCATATGAACCTTATTGGAATTCAGTTTTTCAAATGCGTCATCCAATTCCTCATCTGGGGAAATATAGATTGTCTTCTCCAAAATGGAAGGGATGGAAAGATGAGGATCTTCTACATATTCCTTGAAATAGACTTTCAAGACAAGAATGCCAATGATGTTATCTTTTCTTTCCTCATAGACAGGGATACGGCTATAAGAGCAGGTCTGAAGCTGTTCATTGATCTTATTGCACGTCAGTCCATCCATGTCAAAACAAAAGACGTTCTCTAACTTCGTATACACAGAGGCTACTTTTCTCTCATCAAAGGAAAAGACATGATTGAGAAGTACCTTTTCATCATTTTCAAAAAGCTTCTCAGGTTCCTCTTCATCTTCGGAGTCTTCAATGAGAGCATCCTCTTGATTGACGGCATCATCCACCTGTCTCATAATATCTTCCTTTGAAAGAAGATTTTCATCTTTAAGATGAAACATCTTATGAATCCCTTTCAAAAGCATTCTAAACAAAAAGATGATAGGGAATAGTAGATATTGAATGACAATGATAGGATAACAAAGGACCATAGCTAATTGATTCGGTATCGCTTTCGAAATGACTTTCGGTATCGTATCGGAAACAATATAGAAAAGGATACCCATGACAACTGTGGATAAAACGGCCTCCACGCCATCTCCCCATCCATTGTTGTTGCATATCTGATACCAAAGCATAGCGGATAGATAAGACATAACAGTAGAAACAGTGTTGGATGAAACCAATACTGTGATTAATGTATTATCAAAATGATCAACAAGGTAGGTGATGATCTTTGCCGTTCTCTTTCCTTTTTCTGCTTCTGCCCTGAAATGATATTTGTTGCAGGTTGAGAATGCATTCTCACTAGCTGAGAACATTCCACTGAAAACAAGCAGAACACCGATTATGATCCAGCAGACATAACTTGGCATTCCCCATACATAGTTCTCATTCGCTTGTGAAACATCACTTAATATAGATAAATTGAATAACCTTGGGTAACATTGGTCCATAATGACAATATTTTAGCATATATACGGCAAATAACAAAATCTCATATAAACGAAAATCCTGAGGGGTTAGCCTCAGGATTGCGTCTGTTTAGTATTCGACAACAGAGATATTTCTAGTAAGGATTTCTCTCTTCTTCGGATCAGTTATGGAGCGAAGCTTCGTGGCAGAGACAACAGAAATCCAGCGCTGGACATAAGAGATATCGGTATCGGACTTCTTGCAGAATTCCTTTAAGTACATCTCAGCACCCTTCTCATCTCCGCTTAAGACGAAGAGAAGATAAGTCATAGCAGCATCTGCTGCAGCATTTCCTCTAGTGGCATGTGCCCAATCAAGAATGTAATAGGTATCTCCCTGGAAAATGATGTTCTCCGGACAGATATCACCATGGCAGACTTTGTAGTGATTCGGCATCTTCTCAAGTCTTTCATGGAGATCATATCTTGTTGTGGCATCCAGACCGGATTCACTGATATAGCTATTGAGTTTATCCTTTAACTTAGGAAGTTTAAGATTGGAGGAAAGATGGGAGAGGACCTCAATTTGAATGGCGACGAGCTTATTGATGTATTTCTTCTTGTTCTCCGGTTCCTTGTCCATGAGTTCCTTTAAGGTCTCACCATAGATTCTTCTTGAAGCGATTGCCCAATCATCTCCGACTGGGAAGACACTGAGAACGCCAGGAACATGGAAACCTAATTCGATGGCATATTCCTGATTCATTGCTTCCTTGATGACATCAGAGGAGGAATAGAAGTTGTGGTCATACACTTTCGTGATGACATCGTCTTTGACATAGACTTTCTTGTTGTTTCTTTCTAGCAACAGCTCACCTAATTTTTTCTCTTCCATACCCATTTATCCTTTCTTATGCTTTCTTGGAATAGTCAGCACCGTAATAGGCCTTGAGATAGAGTTCCTTCATCTCAGAGATCAAAGGATATCTCGGGTTGGCACCTGTGCACTGATCATTGAAGGCGGCCTCAGCCATCTCATCCAATGTCTTGAGGAAGTCTTCCTCTTTGACGCCAGCTTCCTTGATTGTGAGCGGGAGTTCGATGTCTGTCTTCAGTTCATCGATCTTCTTGATAAGCTTCTCGAGCTTATCTTTGTCGTTCTTTCCTGTGATTCCTAACATTTCTGCGATTTCAGCATAACGTCTGAGAGTATGAGGATACTCATACTGAGGGAATGTACCCATCTTGGTAGGTTTCTCTTCGGCATTGAAGCGCATGACTTCATCCAACATGAGGGATACGCAATAGCCGTGAGGCAAATGATGGTAAGCACCAAGCTTATGGCCTAAAGAGTGATCGATTCCTAAGAAGGCGTTGGCAAATGCCATACCGGCCATAGTTGCAGCGTGTGCCATATGCTCACGTGCTACAGGATCCTTACTAAGATTATGATACGCGCGAGGCAAATAAGCAAAGATTTCTTTTATTGCTTCCTTACAAATTCCATCCGTGAAGGGAGTTGCATACATGGAAACATAGGCTTCCATGCAGTGAGTAAGGGCATCGATACCGGATGCTCTTGTAAGTCCCTTAGGAATAGAAAGCATCAAATCAGAATCGACAATAGCCATATTCGGAAGGAGTTCATAGTCGGTGATAGGATACTTGGTTCCATCCTTTTCATCGGTGATGATAGCAAAAGGAGTGACTTCAGAGCCAGTACCGGCAGAAGTAGGAACACAGACAAGCATCGCTTTCTGTCCTAACTGCGGGAAGGTGCAGACTCTCTTTCTGATATCCATGAAGTCCATAGCAAGATCAGAGAAATCTGCTTCCGGATGTTCATATAAGAGCCAGATGATCTTAGCAGCATCCATCGGAGAACCACCGCCTAAAGCGATGATGGTATCCGGCTGGAAGGACATAGCAAGTTTGGCACCATCTCTAGCGCAGGCTAAAGTCGGATCAGACTTGACCTCGGAGAAGACCTCTGTATCGATTCCAAGCTTATCAAGGATGCGGATGAGCTTATCAGCCATACCGGAAGAATAAAGATATCCGTCGGTGACAAGCATGACTTTCTTCTTATTGTAGACAGTCTTGAGTTCTTCCAAAGCAGTGGAAAGGCATCCAGGCTTGAAGAAGATCTTACTAGGTGTTCTGAACCAAAGCATATTTTCTCTCCTTTTTGCAACAGTCTTCACGTTGAGAAGCTGTTCAACGCCGACATTCTCAGAAACAGAGTTTCCACCCCAGGAACCGCAGCCTAAAGTAAGACTAGGACGGATCTTGAAGTTGTAGATGTCACCGATGCCGCCTAAAGCGGAAGGAGTATTGACTAAGATACGGCAAGCCTTCATTCTCTTTGCGAAAGCATCAATATGATCTTTTCCTAAGACCTCATCGGCATAGATATCAGCAGTATGACCGAATCCGCCTTCACGGACAAGAACATCAGCCTTATCCATGGCATCTTCGAAGTTCTCAGCCTTATATAAGGCAAGGACTGGAGAAAGTTTTTCATGAGCGAACTCTTCACTCTTATCGACGACTTTGACTTCACCGACAAGGACCTTTGTATCCTGAGGGACCTCAAAGCCAGCCATCTGAGCAATCTTATAGGCGGGCTGACCAACGATCTTAGCATTGATAGCGCCATTGATGACGATGGTCTTTCTGACCTTATTCAATTCAGAAGGATTTAAGAAATAGCAGCCTCTATATTCCAATTCAGCCTTAACATCATCATAAACATCCTTGACAGCGATAAGAGAGTTCTCGGAAGCACAGATCATACCATTGTCAAATGTCTTGGAATGGATGATAGAGCTGACACACATCTTGATGTCAGCAGTCGTATCGATGATGACAGGAGCATTACCAGGTCCGACACCAATAGCAGGCTTACCAGAGGAATAGGCAGCTGTGACCATACCAGGGCCACCGGTAGCAAGGATGCAGTCGCAGGACTTCATCAACTGAGAGGAAAGTTCGATAGAAGGCTTTTCAATCCAGGCGATGATTCCTTCCGGAGCACCAGCCTTAACGGCAGCCTCTAAAACAATCTTCGCAGCGTGAATCGTGCATTTTGCAGCTCTCGGATGTGGTGAGAAGATGATGGCATTTCTTGTCTTCAAAGCGAGCAACGATTTGAAGATAGCAGTTGATGTAGGATTGGTGGTCGGAACAATACCGGCTAAGACACCAATCGGCTCTGCGATTCTCTCATAGCCGTTGTCTTCATCGGATTCGATGACACCACAGGTTTTGACAGCCTTATATTTATTGTAAATATATTCGGCAGCATAGTGGTTCTTGGTGACCTTGTCTTCCAAAACGCCCATGCCCGTCTCTTCAACGGCTTCCTTTGCCAAAGGAATTCTGCACTTGTTGGCTGCAATGCTTGCAGCCTGGAAGATCTTGTCGACCTGTTCCTGAGAATAGGTAGAATAGATTTCCTGAGCCTTTCTAGTGGCTTCGATGAGCTTAGAAAGGTTTTCGCTGGCTAACATCTTTTCGGTTTCGATATCCATGTTCATAAACCTCGCTTTCTTGAATGATTCAATTATAATCATTTTGCGCATTCAAACACAAGAGAAAATGCATATTTCGTTCAATTTATTGCGCACCATAAGCACTTTTCAACTGAACAAACGAAAATCCTAGAAAAACAAGCAAAAACTGCGCAGAGTGATGCGCTTACAAAATTTTTATTCTTCTTTTGAACGTTTCCTGGCATCCGTGTATTATCCGATCCTATGCATCAACAAAATGAGCAAACGAGCAAAACACTCATGAAGTCCTTGTCAGTTTGCAAAATTTTCTTGCTTAAAGAGTCGGTTTATGGTACTATCTATAAGCACGTTTTTTGTGTCAATCTGATTTTGATAATTATAGGAGGTTATTGCTATGTCCAGAACATGCCCTATCACAGGAAAGAAACCGATGTCCGGTAAGAACGTCTCCCACTCTATGAGACACACCTGCAGAAGATGGAACGTCAACATGCAGACTGCTACTGTCGTCATCGATGGTAAGAAACAGAAGATCAGAGTTTCTGCTGCTGGTTTACGCACTCTCAGAAAGAATGCCAAGGCTCAGAGCGCTGAAGTCGAAAGCAAATAATCGTCCTTTCTGAATCTATTAAATTGAGGAGGCAAACGCCTCCTCTTTTTTTGTCTAAAAAATCCGTTCCTGATAACAAGAACGGATTGATACGATATATTTAGAGTCCTGTGATAAATAGATTGATCAAGAACAACACAGAAACAACAATGTTCAAGCCAAGGCACATCCATTCATAGAAGGCGTAATAATTGATTTTCGGTCTGACATATACCACTTTTCCGTCCTCTTCTGTCTTCTGCATTTTTGCCCAGTTCGTAAGCTTTGGATTGAAGAGAGCGATAAAGCATAGTAGACCGATAACGCCGATTATGATTGTTATCGGAAGATTGTAATAGAGATTGATGGCGGCACCGCCGATAAAAGTAATCAAGCCTGTCAATAGGCATCCTGCAGCAAAGAAGAAGAAAGCTAGAATGGAAGATATCAGATGCAACTTATAATAGGTTAAGGATAAAAGGTTAGAGCAATAAAGGCAAAGGCACTCAATGGTGAAGAGAAAAGAAAGAATGGTTTGATATGTCGTATATGAGCGGCATGAGAAGAAGAAACAATCACCCACTCCTAGAAATAAAACTCCCATTAACAAGATCATATAGAGAAATATTCTTGCTGATCTTGGCATATTCTGATAGTAGAGATAAGGGAAGGAATTCAATATCGAGTTTCGTTCTTCTTTTCTGAGAGTATGATTAGCGTAGATGAGAAGGAAAATGTAAAGAAGGATGAAAACGAGTCCGCCGATGATAAGGACGCACGAACACTGAGTCAAGCTCATACTGTCACCTTCTTTCCGTGTAGTGCATTCAATGCATCCTTCTTATCGCTAGATTTGAAGTAATAAGATCCAGCAACCAAGAAGTCAGCACCATTTTCGACACAGAGTGAAGCTGTGTTCTCATTGATTCCACCATCCACGCCAATGGTGAAAGTAAGTCCTTTCTCTTCTCTTATCTTAGAAAGCCTATTGATCTTGTTCTCGCTTCCTTGGATAAATGGCTGTCCGCCTTTTCCAGGAACGACCGACATGACAAGGACATAATCGAATAGTGGAAGGACAGTGATGATCTCATCTGCCTTTGTCTCTGGAGAGATAGCAACACCGATTTCGCAATCCGGATAGTTCTCTTTCAGTTTTCCGATTTTCATGATGTCTCCAAGAGTCATTGCCTCGTAATGGAAACACACTTCCTTTGCACCAAGAGAAAGAAAACTTTCCGCCTGAGCAATAGGATTCTCAGTCATTAGATGAACATCGAAGACAATCGAGGAAAAATAGCCTTTTAAAGAACGGAACAAAGGCTGGCCGAAGGACACCTCTTTGACAAAACTGCCATCCATCACATCATAGTGACAGTGTGTGATTCCAAGAGATATCATCTCCTCCACATCATTCGAGAGATGAAGAAAGTCCGCTGATAATAAAGATGGACGAATTAAATTTTCTTTTTCCATTTGTCATTCTCCTTGACTTCTTCCATTATTTTAAGATAATTCAGGTAAGAATCCATAGAAAGATTTATATCAAGTTCTTCTTTGACCTGGCAGCCTAAGTTCTCCTCTTTATGTAAGCAATCATGGAAACGGCATTTACCGATATAAGATTCGTAACCTGGAAAGCAATGAGCCAAGTCTTCGCTTTTCACGTCTGTCAGTTCTAGAGCAGAGAAACCAGGAGTGTCAAATAAGAAACCATCCTGATAAGGAAGAAGAACAACCTCTTTTGTCGTATGTCTTCCTCTGCCTGAGTTGACATACAAAGCATCAACCTTTCTAGAGAAGTTGGGATCAATTGCATTCATCAGAGTAGATTTTCCAACACCCGTCTGTCCGACAAAGGCAACCGTTTTAGAAGTGATGTCTTCCTTCAGTTTAGGAAAGTCAAACCTTGTGCTGTCTTTTGCATTGACAAAGTAAACAGGATAGGAGATTTTCTCGTACCACTTCATCCTCTCCTTCATCTTCTTTTTTTCATTCGGTTTAAGAAGGTCGAATTTTGTCAGAACAATTCCAGCCTTGATGGAATAATACGAAATCAAAGACAAGAACTTGTCCAATAAGTAACTTGAAAAATCAGGCTGTGTCAAAGAGACTAAAACATAGATAAAGTCCACATTGGAAAGGCGAGGACGAGGAAGATAGTTTGTCCTATCTAAAATATGATCAATGAATCCAGATGAGTCTAATGTAACCTTATCACCAATTACGATTTTCTTTTCCTGATATGAAATTTTTCTTCTGTGCTCATGAAAAGATGTCTCCTTTGTCTCATAATCATATAATTGATAACCAAACGATGAAGTTGAAAGGACAAGATAGATTTTCTTATCCATCATTTCCCTTCCTTCTTGGCATCTTTTGCCGCTTTCTTCAACGCCTTCTTCTGCTTTCTCTCATTCTTTCTCTCCTCATTCTCAGCCGAATTTGGATGGAAAATAGAGTAGATGAAGGATTTCTTCTTCTCTAAGAGATTCGGATTCTTCAGAATCTTCTCAATATCCTTTCTCATATAGTCACAAGAAGGATAACGATCCTTCGGATTCTTCTCAACCGCTTTATAGATAATTTGTTCTATGCATTCAGGAGTCTTTGGATTGAACTTCTTGACACTTGGAAACTTGTTTTTGATCTGCATGACAGCGACTTTGACAAGACTATCCGAATCAAAAGGAACACGTCCTGTGATCAATTCAAAGAATGTGATCCCCATCGAATAGATATCGCTTCTGACTGAGGCCGGATTTCCGTCAGCAACCTCTGGAGCGATATAGTGCACGCTTCCGATGATCATCTCGGATCTTGTCACATGACTTCCATTTTGGAATGTAGCAATACCAAAATCACCGAGCTTGATTGTTCCGTCCGTAGTAAGGAATACGTTCTGAGGTTTGATATCACGATGGATGACACCATGATTATGGGCGTATAAGACAGCAGAACAAAGCTGGTACATAATATCGCACGCTTCCATAAAAGAGAATTTGCCTCTGACATCCAAAACCTGTCTTAAGTTCTGCCCATTGACAAACTCGTTAACCATATAAGGAAGGCCGTTGTATGTTCCAACATTGACGACTTTGACAATATTCTGATGATTGAGGCTTGCGGCCGCTCTTGCCTCTCTATCAAATCGGCTGAGATTCTCTTTGTTGGCAGCTGTCTCTTGCTTTAGCATCTTCAAAGCGACATCTCTATCATTGATAAGATCATGAGCTTTATAGACGATAGCCATTCCGCCTTCACCTAATGACTCGATTATCTTATATCTATCATCGATGATTTCATTTATTTTGATATTCTCATACATAATTCACTTCTCCAAAATAATGATTGCGACATTATCGTTTCCACCGGCATTTAGGGCACGGGAGAGGAGTTCCCTTGCCTTACCTTCCGTGTCAAGAGAGGAAGACAAGACTTCCTGCATGTCATCTTCTGAAATCATGTTGTAAAGTCCATCCGTGCATAAAAGCAGGGAATCATAAGAATCATTGCTTATGACAAATTCCTCATAATTTGTGAGATTGGCATTCAATCCAACCGCATTGGTCAGTAAATTTCTTTGCGGATGGTTTTTCATATCGGCCTTTGAGATTCTACCTGTCTCAAAAAGCATGCCGACATAGCTTTGATCCTTTGTCACCTGAGTAAGACCATTCGTCTTAGAGAAGGAATAGACTCTAGAATCACCGACGGAGAAGATACAAGTTCCATCCTGGCAGACTAAGGCTGCAGATTCCGTTGTTCCCATTTCACGATAGTCATCATCGCTCACTGCACGGTGATAAATTTCCTTGTTCACCTTCTTCGAATAATGAGAAAGGAAAAATTTGCCACGGAAGGTGTTGAAGGTGTGTCTTACAGAACAAAATGGCAAAGAGAGAGAGTCGATGACCATCTTAGAGGCCACCTCTCCTTTTCTATGTCCGCCCATGCCATCACAGACGATAAGGAAAATACCATATTGGCTTTTTGCGCAATAGGCGGCATCCTCATTGTTCTTTCTCTTCTTTCCAATGTCGGAAATAGCGTAGATCGAACCTTTGAATAAATCACTCGTGTTTTCCATACTTTGCCCTCAATTGTCCACATGCAGCATCAATATCGCTTCCGAATTCTTTTCGGATTGTGGCCTTAACATTTTTCTGAAGAAGATAGGAATGGAAGAGTTCGACATTGCTATCAGGAGAACGTTCGAATCCGTTCTCCATAACTGGATTATAGGGGATGAGGTTGACATATCCGAAAGTCGGCGCAATAAGCATATAAAGTTTCTTCGCACATTCGATGGAATCATTGACACCCTTGATGAGGATATACTCAAATGTGACTCTTCTTCCACCAGAGTCTTTACCGTATTGGATAATGGCAGGAATCAATTTATCAAGAGGATAAGCGTGATTGATCGGCATCAGTTTATCACGAAGCTCGTTTGTCGGAGCGTGAAGAGAAATCGCAAGGTTGACCTGAAGGCCTTCTTTTCCAAAGCGGAGAATGGATGGAACGACACCACAGGTTGAGACAGTGATATGTCTTGCACCGATATCAAGTCCAAAAGGACAATTAAGGATACGGATAAAAGAGAGAACGTTATCGTAGTTATCAAACGGTTCACCAGTTCCCATCACAACACAATGTGTGACATGCTTCTCCGGATCTTCATTACGAAGCATCTCATCAAAAGCAAGAACCTGCCCTAACATCTCATCAGGAGTCAGGTTTCTTTTCTTCTTCAATAATCCAGATGCACAGAAAGCGCATGCCATATTGCATCCAACCTGTGAAGACACACAGACAGAATATCCGTAAACATAATGCATCAAAACACCCTCAACGCGTTCTCCGTCTTTCAGACGGAAAAGGCATTTGATGGTGCCATCACTGCTCTTTTCCATGACATCAACAGTAGGAAGAGAAAAATCGAAATTCTCTTTCAATGTATCACGGAAACTCTTTTTGACATCGGACATTTCATCGAATGATTTGACTCTCTTTTTATAAAGCCAGGAAAAGATCTGCTTGGCACGGTAATTGCTTTCTGACATGCTTTGCATGATCTTTGTCAGATCATCCAAGGAATAAGAATAGATACTGTTCATTTCTTCTTTCTCCTCAATATTGCATAATAACCTAAATCAGAATCGGAACGATCAGCAAGAATGAAACTTTCATCCTCTAATGTGAATTCTTTGTTTTTCATAAGGAAATCCTGAATGACTTCTTTCGTCTCCTTCTTCAAGAAAGAGGACGCGATGAAAAGAAGAACACCCCCCTTATTCACAAACAAGGAAGATTCCTTAAGTTCCTCTTTTTCCTTGCTGACATTTGCTAAGAAAGTCTTCTTTTCCAAGGACGGAAGAATCTCAATCTTCTTTCTTGCATAGCCGACATTGCTGTCTGATGCAGAATAGACAACAATATCGAATGACTCATAAGGAAGATAAGTCTTGATCAAAGCGAATGAGGAACATAGTGGTTTTACATAGTCAAAGTGATGTTGAATCGATAGATTGACCGCATAACGGTATCGAACGCTATCCTCTTCCACCTCAACAAATTTTTTCTCATAACAATCCTTCAAACGATAAGCAAAGGGAAGATACGAGTTGACTTCCTTTAATCCTAACAACAATATCTTTGTCGATAGAGATGAGAAGGTTAGCTTTGATAGGGCGATGTTTTCAACATATCGTACGGGATATAAGTCCATCTCTTTCATATCCTTGGTAGAACAGGGCACCTTGCTTTCAAACATTTTTGTCCCATCATCTAGGTCGATTTCCTGATAACCATCTTTTGTAGGAGCCTTATCATCAACGCTCTTATAGTAATGAAACGGTCTTTTTTTAATCGACTTTACAATGGAAAGAGATTCAGATGATGAATAATCCTGATAAAGTTCCGATAAGAAGAAATCAGGCATTTCTAGAAGCAATGAATTATATAGATAGGGTGAATTCTTCACTTCATCTGAAATGACAAATGGTTTTCTCGAAGCCTGATAGGCAATCTCAAAGTTCGTTAGGCTATCTCCACGCATTCTCATCGCTTGGAATGTCTTTAAGTAGGCTTCCTCGCACTTTTCCTTCTCAACATTCTCGTTTCTCAGAATGGATAAGGTAAGCAGAAGAAGCAGATATTCATCTTCATCCGACTGATACTGAGGAAAAAGATTCTGACACTCAAAAGACAAAGATTCCTTATGTTTTAGAACATAATGGATTCTAGTTTTCACACGTTCTAGTCTAGGAGCTGAGACTCTCTCATTATGCTTCAGACGGAACATGGACTCATGAATGCTTTTATGCTGAATCAGAATCGATTTCAATGTCAGCAATTCCGGAATAAGATCATTCATATCAATGCTTCACTTTCTCTACTATTATACCGAATCGAAGGCCTTCTTTCATCAGTCTAATAAAGACGGTCGCATTCTTTTGCCAAAGCCTGATTCAGCTCGATCGCTTTGTCGCAGTATTCCTGCAACTCATTGATTTTGCTGACATAGACAGCAATCTCTTCCGTTGCAATCTGATTGGCGTTATCGAGATAGAAGGCAGAGACAACATAGTCTCTCTTTTTCAGGATGAATGTCAGTTTCTGGAAGTCTTTTGTCGAAAGTCCCTTGTCAGAAAGATAACTAAGAATTTCGTCACTTCCTTTGAATGTGTATTCGACAATCAGATCCTTGGCTTTATTCTCAGCCATGACAAAGCCGGCATCACTTTGCTTGGTATAGTTTGTCTCCTTGTTCTTGTTTTCAAGAAGGCAAGTAAAGCGAAATGCATTCTTCAAAGTGAACTGACAGAGCTGTATGAAGTTACCAGTCAGATAGGTTATTTTTTCCAAATAGGTCATGTTTTTCTCCTTTAGTGAAAAAAGCCCACAAAAAGTGGGCTTTTAAAATTTAACAGACAGGAGCGAAATTATTCAGCTTCCTTGACGTCCTTAACCTTCTTGCCGTTATAATAACCGCAATTAGGGCAGACATGATGAGGTCTGATCTGAGCTCCGCAGTTGCTGCAGGGAACTGTATTTGTAGCCTTCAAGGCGGTGTTTTGTCTCACCTGTCCCTGTTTTGCATGGCCTCTTCTTCTAGTCGGTACTGCCATATTCGAATCCTCCGTTTCTGATTAATACGCGATAAGTGCTTTAAACGCATGGTTTATTATATAGCCAAGAGGCGCTAAAGTAAACAAAAATTTGGTTTTTAAGGTGGTAGTGTACAAAAAGGCAACCGCTTTCCTTATTTCCAATCGATAGAATGATACAAAGCAAGATATTCTTTTGCGGATTTCTTCCAGGAATAATCGCCTTTCATACCATTTTCAATCATATTTGAAATACGGTTCTGATAATACATCGAGCAAGCATTGTAGTATGCGTTGATACAACCGAAGTAGTCATTGTTGGAGAAGATGAAACCAGTGGAATCTCTTCCCTTTGAGACATCGATGACAGTATCATTCAATCCACCGACATTGCTGACAATCGGCAGAGTTCCATAACGCATAGCGATCATCTGACTTGTTCCACAGGGTTCAAAATAGCTAGGCATAAGGAAGAAGTCACTGGCCGCATAGAGAAGATGAGCTAAGTTCTCATCATATTTTTTGACAAAATAGACATTCGGGCAATTCAAGGCGCGGTAAAGGAATTCATCTTCCATCTCACCTGTTCCGATTACAACCATTCTAGCGTTGTATTCATGGAGATGTGGGAATAGGTCTAAGATTCTCTCTACGCCCTTTTGAGAGGAAAGTCTTGTGATGGCAGAGAAGAGAGGTCCACTGAAATTCTCATCGATTCCTAAACTTCTAAGTAGTGCTTTCTTGTTCTCTTTCTTTCCTTCTTTGTAATCAGAGATAGAATAGTTCTTCACTAGTTGCTTATCCGTCATAGGATTCCATAAGTCTGTATCCAAACCGTTGACAATACCGGAAAAGTCATAGTGTCTGCACCAGTCAATGATAGCGCCAAGTCCACCGAAACCAGTATGGTCATTGATGAGTTCCTGAGCGTGAGTTTTACTGACTGTGTTGATCTTATCCGCTGACATGATGCCAGTCTTCAGGTAATTGAAGGATTCACCAAGACGGACATATCCAGAATCATAATATCCAGTGGATAGGTTGAAATAGTCGGACAAATCCTGTCTGTTTGCCCATCCCTGATAAGCGGGGTTATGAATCGTAAGGACGGTCTTGATCGATTTAGGATTGTAGCTCAATAAGAGCGGAAGGACAGCAGCCTGCCAGTCGTTGCAGTGAACGACATCGTATTCGTTATGTCTAGTAAGAAATGTGTTGACTGCCATGACAAAGCATGCGAATCTTTCCTTGTCATCGTCATATCCATACATGTTGTCACGATCGAAGCGGTCCATCGCTAAGAAATAGAACGGAACACCTTCATATTCAAGTTTGAAGACTCCGCATCCCTGGTTTCTCCATGACATATTGAAATCAAACTGATCATAGAACCCTTGCATGACTTCCGGGTATTTATTGCGGATCTGCTTATAGAGAGGCATGATGACAGAGACATCTTCACCAAGGTTGTGAAGTGCCTTCGAGTACGAGCAAATGAAATCGCCCAAGCCACCCGATTTGGCAAAGGGTAGTGCTTCACTGGTGACGAGAAGGATTTTCATTAGATTATATCTCCTTTTTTGACATAGAGAGGTTCTTCCATTGTGCCGATAAGTTCATTCACATGGATGACTTTGGCATCACGGTCGACAACCGCATTCTCCAAATGGGCGTTTTCACCGATATAGCAGCCACTGGAGATGATGGAATTCTTGATGACAGCTCCCTTCTTGACTTGGACATTACGTCCTAAAATGGAATTGATGACAGTACCCTGAACATCGCATCCATTGGCAAGATTCGAATTCTTGACTGTGGCATTCTTTCCGTATAGAGTCGGTGGAGTGTCATAAGTTCTAGTATGAATCGGCCAATTTTCCTTGAAGAGGGAATTGAACACATCATCATCGAGAAGTTCCAAAGAATACTGAAGAAGATGGCTTAACGAGTCATAGCAGCGGACATATCCTTTCACTTCAACGCCACGGATAAGGACAGAGGCGGAAAGATAGCTTAAGACGTCGGTGAGATTGAAGAAGGAGGATGTTCCAGAGGCGTATTCCATCAAGGATTCCAGCATCGGATAATCCAAGATAATGCTTCCTAAGGAGATATTTCCTTCATCACTGTCTCCACGGTTCAGTTCTAAGCCGCGGACTTTTCCTCTTGGAGAGATATCGACCTTTTTCTGATCGATGAAGGATGTTTTCAAGCCCTTATCGATATGGGTATAAAGCAAGGAGATACGATCTCCGCTTGCGATATGCTCTTCAAGCAATTTGCGATAGTCTACCGTATACACCATATGTGGTGAAGCGATGACGACATAATCCGGATGCTGTGCCTTCAAGACTTCGATGTTTTCATAAAGGCAGGCGACATCCGTGTTATAGCCAGGATTGGCAACATTCGGTTCATCATAGAAGACAGAGAAGTCACCGATCTTTGTATTGGTGATCCAGCTTCTTCCGTTTCCGACATGTTTCGATAGGGAACGGATATGATTCTGGCAAAGGATTGCCATCGATGGAATCTCGGAGTTCAAAAAGTTGGAAAGGGGGAAGTCGATGAAAGAATATCTGCCTAAGAATGATGTCGAAGCCAATGAACGGTGCTGAGTCAAAGGACCGAAGCCCGGATTGTTGAAGCAATCGACTAAACCAATGAATTTGTATGCCATAAGAGCCTCCTATTCCTCGACAACATTGACTAAAACGACTTCATCCTTCGTACCGATCTGATCTTTGTCGATGACCGTGTTTCCACCGACAAGAGCATAGTCGAGGTTGACGCCTTCCTTGATGACTGCGCCAGGAAGAATGACTGAATTATGAACATGAGTATTTTTCTCAATGACGACATCGCTGCAGATGACAGAATGTCTCACCTCACCACGGACAATGGCACCCTGGTTGATGACACAGTCTTTTACGTCAGCGGTAGGGGAGATGAACTGAGGACGATTGGATCGATCAGCGGAATAGATCTTGAAATCAGAGGAGAAAATATGAAGTTCACAGTTCGGATCGAGCAAATCCATATTCGCTTCCCAAAGAGAGTGAACGGTTCCGACATCCTTCCAGTATCCTTGGAAAGGATACGCGAAGAGTCTCTTGTTCTGATTGAGCAATGTAGGAAGAATGTTCTTGCCAAAATCATGGCTGGATTTCTCATCCTTGGCATCTTTGACAAGTGCTTTTCTAAGTAGCGGATAGGAGAAGATGTAGATACCCATAGAAGCATAGTCGCTCTTTGGCTGTTTCGGTTTCTCCTGGAATTCTGTAATCTGATTGTTGTCGTCTGTGACAACAATACCAAATCTAGGAGCCTCTTCCATCGGAACACGGATGCAGGCGATTGTGACATCGGCATCATTTTCCTTATGGAAGGAAAGCATCTCAGAATAATCCATCTTGTAGATATGGTCACCCGATAGGATGACGACATATTCGCATCCAGTCTTATCGAGCCAATCAATGTTTTGGAAAATGGCATCCGCTGTTCCTGAATACCAGCTAGCACCGTGCGGAGTCTCTCTTGGAGGAAGAATCGATGCCAAGGCGTTTGTTCCATTCAAGCCCCAGTTACGACCCGATCCGATGTAGTTATTAAGCGTACTAGACTCATACTGAGTCAGAACGCCTACGGTATGAATACCGGAATTGGCGACATTGCTAAGTGGAAAATCGATGATTCTGTACTTGCCACCGAAATAGACAGCCGGTTTTGCAATCGAGCTTGTCAATGACTTAAGGCGTGTACCTCTGCCGCCTGCAAGAATCATCGCTACCATTTCTTCATTTTTTGGCATATTGGCCTCCCTCTGCGTATATGTATAACTTATATATAAATTATAAAGTTATCCGCTTTCAAAAGAAAGAGAATTGACAACTTTTGAGCAGTTTTTGTAACTTCGTAGCGCTAACAATCACTAAAAATCGGTTCCATCTTATTCTGGAGTTAAAATATGGCTAAGGAAAAGGCCAGGAATCATCCTGGCCTTCATCTTATTCTTTCTTTTCTTCTGTCAAAGGAGAAGTTTCAGCGCTTACAGCATTTTCCTCAACGATGAGAGGAGCAGAAGAAATGTTGTCGGCTTTTGCTTTATCCTGATAGATGTCGATATAGGACTTCTTTCTCTTGTCGTCATGCATGGTGACAAGGACAAGGTCGACATAGGAGACAAGGTCTCTAAGCTTTTCACTCGGCGTAGAGAGGATAGCCTGTAAGCCGAAGTCACGAAGCAAATCGGTACTCTGTCTGATACGGGCAGCATCCATCTTGGAGAACGCTTCATCAAAGATGACAAGACGGAGCGTATTGTTATCTGCAGCGTTGTTGACGCGGCAAAGCTGAGCGAAGGAAGCAAGGATTGCGATGTAGAAAGGAGTCTGTGTCTCACCACCGGACTGAGAGTTGAAGGAACGACCTAAGGAGAAGGTATACTGATTTCCTTCCAAACCTCTTGTGACGATAAGGTCAAAGATGATGTAAGTCGTATAAGTTGTGAAGAGCTGGACATTTCTCATAATCTGCTCTCTTTGTTCGCCTGTTGCTGAGGTGGAAGAGGAGATGAGATTGAAGAGATCATCCATTGTATTCTTATACTTTTCCATGAAGAGATTCTCAGCATCTCCAACACGAAGAAGGAGAGGATCCATAATCATATCATAGTATTGCTGATAAGCTTTGTTCGGAGCAACTGTGAACTGATAGGAGTCTCTTCCAAAGTGAGAATCCTCTAAGGCGCGGTTGAGTTCATCAATCTGGGCACGGACTGTCTCTATGGCGGTTCTGAGCTTATAGATGAAGTCATCCTTGAATTCACGGATAGAATCCTCATGGGCTTTCTTGATCTTTTCCTCATAATCAGGGAGCATGACCTTGGAAATGTTTTCCAATTCCCTATCGAATTCCAGATTGGATTTTTCATTCTGAACATCGTAATTAAGACGATACTGCGTGCAATAGGTGTCTCTCATACGGATGAGAGCGGATTTGTCACGGGAGATCTTTCCGGATGTCTGAATGGATTCACGCATTGCTTCCTGACGGATTTGGGCAAGGGTGAGATGCTGTTCATCAAGTAATTTGCTGAAGAACGGCTCATATTCACGGTTGACGCTTTCGCTAGAGAAGGTGTCAAGTTGTTTCTTGCTATCGGCGATATTGGCTTCAATAGCAGGGATTTCCTCTGAGTTGAGACGCTGCGTGTCCGCGATGATTTGTCCTCTTTCCGTGAGGATATCATTTCTCTTCTGCTGGATTTCCTTGATCTGAGCCGTAATCTCATCAATCTTGGCCTGGATAGCAGACATGTCTCCACGGGAGACAGACTTCATCTCATTCTCAACCTCAAGGACCTGCTTCTGCAGATCATTGATCTCATCCATTCTCTTAACATCGGACTGATATGTCGTGCATTCCGACTGAGACATGATCGAGAGCGTGGCAAGGTTGTTGACACGGTTTAGGGCTTCGCTTAATAAGGCATAGGTCTTATTGATCTTCTGATAGTCTTCACTGGAGAGCGCCTTTGTTGAATTGGAAACGACCGTTCCAAGATAGAAGATTCTTGCTGAGCCTTTATTCAAGTACCAAGTCGCGAAGTTACGGTATCCAGTGCAATCAGAAAGCAAACCGGAGCCGGAATTTCTGGCTTCCTCAAAGGTTCTGCACTTCTTGATGCGGCCTAAGAGATAATCGGTATAGACTCTTGCAGCCTGATCATTCGTATCGATAAGGTGTGCGACAGAGTCATCATTGCTGACAATGCCAGCTTTCAACAATCTATCTGTATCGACTAAGGAAACACGGTAATAATTATAGGTTGCAGTGAGTTCCTTTAAGATTCGATTGGCCTCTTCATAGTAGCGAGGGTTGACGAAGAAGTTGAACTTCTGTGATAAGAGAACAGCTTCCAAAGCCAAAGTCCATTCCGGATCATTGACATCGACAAGGTCGCAGTAGATTCTGACATAGGCATCGGAATGTCTAGCCTTAAGCTGAGTCTCTAAGCCACGGCGGATTTCGTTATAGGCGATACCTAATTTATCAAACGGTTTTTGTCCCTGGTTGACAGCTCTCAAATCGCTCTGAAGGGTCTGAAGCTGTTCCGAGACACTGTAGAATTCACGATTGATAAGACTCTTGACGTCAAGAGCCTGATTGCGAAGAGTCTCCATATCGGTTCTGAAAAGATTGACAGCTTCGAAATCGACACTTCCATCTTTCAATGAGGCAGAAAGGCTTTCCGCTTCATAGATGATGTTGGTTGCTGTCTCAAGGAGTTCTGAGAACGGAGCCTGGATATTATTACCCAATCTTTCCGAATTGAAGTCTTTGTAATAATTGACAAAGGAAGTGCAGACCGACTTATAAGAAGATGCATACTGGGAAAGGGATCTTGAAACATCGGCGACCTGCATCTGAATGGATGTGATCTGCTTCATGATGTTGTCTTTCTTCATCATGAGTTTCTCGGTCAAGGAGTAGTTGTCGCTCTGAAGGACCTTAGCGTTATAGGAATTGAGGTCCGAATTCAGTTCATCGAGCTGTGAATCAAATTTGTTGATGGAATCTGAGATAATCATGAGACGCTCATTGTCTTTTCTGAGTCTCTCATTGAAATTATCGCGTTTCTTCTTGTTTTCCTCATAACTGACACGGGCAGAAACATAGTTGAGCATATCGCTGCGCTTGATGAAAGTGGTGAGTTCTTCAAATGTGTTATGAATCTGGGTAAGGGCATCAACCTTGACCTTGAGGTTCTTGGCCTCATTTTCAAGGATCTTATACTGTTCGATGTTCTTCTGCATCGGAGTGATGTCAACATTCAAGTCTGCATCACAGATGTATTCGGTGATGAAGGAGGAAATATTGGAGATAGGAGCGAATGAGACTGCCTTCTTAAAGAGCATGAAGTATTTGTCCGGAAGATTTCCAAAGGCGCCTTTGATGAATCCCTGGTATTCAGTATCCGTATCGAAGAAGCGGAAATGATTCGGCTTATATTCGTTGCGGACATAAGCGGAGAGTTCCTTATAATTCAAAGGACGGGTTTTGTTCTTTTCCGCTGTCTGGCTATTGGTGAAATTGTTTTCCGGGAAAGCAGAATCCAAGTAGAAGTAATGCTTATCCGTCTTATCGGACGAATCGACGTCAAAGCAGACACCGAGAGTGAAATAGTTCTTCTTCACATCGTCATAGATTTCAATGGCGATATAGGAAGTGAAGGTTCCCTCACGGAGAACGATGACGGAGTTATCATCCTTGACACCGGTCTGACCACGAAGATAGGAAATCAGATTACGGCCGCTTCTTCCTTTTTCATTAGCGGCTTTATTGAAGTTATCCGGTCTAGTCGTACCGAGAATGACAATTTGAAGAGCATCGATGATTGTTGATTTACCAGTACCGTTGGGGCCAGTCAAGAAGGTGAGATTTCTGATATCGGTTGTGATATTGCAAAAATAGTGCCAATTGATAAGGCGAAGTTTCGTAATGCTTTTCATTATTCATTGCCTCCTTCCTTGCTCATATCAAAGAGAGAAGGAACATTATTCTCCTCCTTCGGTGCGGTGAGCATCGAATAGAGGGCATTCAGTTTCTCGCTGGAGATGACATAACGGATGGTCGGAAGGATGAAGAAGGAATAAGAAGGATCTCCATAATTGTTGTTTGCCTTCGTGACGATGTTGAAGGAATCCAAAAGACGTAAGGAAGATGCGATTGTAGTCGGGGAAAGTCTCTTGCTGAGATTCGATAATCCCATCTGATTGACAAGGGAATTCAAAGTGACATTTGTCATCAAGGTCTCTGTCACCTGCGGAGACTGTTCGATAGCGCCTTCATAATAGGAACGCAAAGCATAGACGACTAAAGTAGTGGTCGGATCGAAGCGGTAATGGTTTCTCTCGGCACCAGATGTGACAAAGATGACACCATCCTCATCATTTTTGCTCAGCTGCATATCCATGTAGGAGAGATAATCCTCAAAGACAGAATAATAGCGTTCGATGAAAATATATCCAGGATCCATGCGGAACATCTTGGTCTTTCTGTCGTAGCTCTTTCTGAAGATATAGCACTGATAGAGCAAATCATTCACTGTCTCAGCAAAGATTTCTCTATCGCTTCTAGACATTTTCTCATATTCTTCTTGAAACATTCTTCTTGCCTCCCTTCTTGGTCAAGCGATATAAAGGCATATAATAACCTGCATATTCGACACGGTCTTCCACTTTCTCTGCCTTGTAAGGAAGGACACCGAGAACAGACTTAAGAATCGCAAAGATGGTCAAGACAAGCTCATCTGTGTCCTCAATATCGATTTCATTGGTGAGAATTGCGTCTTTTCCGTTCATGTTCCTATCAAGGAATTCCTCGACAGCACGGTCGGAGAAACGATTGACTTCGCTGTTGAGCGTATCATTGAGAAGCTGTGCCGTCTCATCCGGGAAGATATCATCATCAAGGACAAGAGGTTCACTTTCCTCTTCAGCCTTTCCTCTTCTGAACGGCATCGTCATGGAATTGGAATCAAGACATCCCTGGCGGAAGAGCATGACAGAGGAACTCGCCTCTTTCAAGAAAGGCATGTCCTCATAGCTGAGAGCCGGATTCTTGCTGATCTCCTGAGAAAGAGCAAGGATGATTCTATCAATCTTGCCTTTGACGGTCTTATCGGTTGCGGAGAGATAGTTGATCTTCTTCTGAACCGCTTCAGTATAATTCGCATTGGCATTATCAATCTCATTGAAAGCGGAGGCAAGATGAGAGAGAGTATCGATGACAGACTGGATGAGTCCGATGACTTCGTTCGTCATGGTTGCGACATCCTTCTTCTTGTTGACTGCCTCTCCCCTCGCTTCCTTGACAATCAATGTCAGGATGCGTTCGGAATGAAGCCAGCGATTGAGTATCGCGATTGTCGGTTGGGCGTATAGGCCAAGAGAATCGAATGTCTTCATCGGATGATAGTACTTTTCCGCGATATCGACACGATATTCGTCAAAGTGCTGTTTCAATGCGACATTCGGATCTAAGACATGAGTCAGCCTGTTTCCGAAGACAAGAATCTGCTGTCTTAACAAAGTGACAGACATCTCTAAGGAGTCAGCATTGTTTTTGGCATTGATGAGAGAACGATACATGTAATCATCCTCTTTCTCATCCTCAAGCTTCAATTCCGAATAGGTCTGATGGACAAGCGGCAGATAGGAACCGGCATCGCTTGTCAACTCGTTGAGAAGCTTGATAAACTGGATGGAGTAAGCGGGTATGTAAATGTACTCGATGTTGTCTTTTGGATCCTTGGAGATGATAAACCATCCGCATTTGGCTAACTTTCTGACAACATAGTTGACTTTGTCGCTCAAAACAGCGGCATCATCGTTTTCAGCTGAGGAAATCGTCATTTCAACCTGTTCTGTGTCGGATTTATCGTCAAGTTTATCCGTTTCCACAGAAAAAAGCTTCATCATCTCCTGCCCTTGAGCCTTCAAGAAAGCGACATAATCCGCTTTTTTGATGTCAGTGTGATACATGCGAAGCATATGATAGAGAGACACGAGGGAGAAAGCGTAGACGGCTTTATATTTCCTGGAAAGAGGTGAGAACAGCTCTTCCGGAACTTTATCAAATAATCTATTCAAAATCGGTCCACCTTTTATGTTTTACAACTATAGTAAATTATAAACTATGATAGGTTTTCAATACAATAAAACAAACGGGAAAATATCAATTTTTTTCGCCTTGAAAACAAGAACGTTTTTTCTATGTTCTCATTTTGTCAGAAGTCTAGAAAAGGCACCCTACAAGAGTGCCTTGAATCATTCTTATTTTTTGTAGGATACAACCTTCTTCGTCTTCTTATCGGAATAGTGATTCATCGACTGAATGAGTTCTTCTTCCTTCTCCTTCATCTCTTGGATTTCCTTTTCCATTCTATCGTGCAAAAGCGTTGCGATCTCTTCTCCGGTCATGGTCGCATACTCCTCTTTGTGAAGAGGCTTTAAAATGCTGACCTGAATCGGATAGACATGATAATGGAAGCTTTGGTTAAGGACCCTGTCGGTAAGATACATGCAGACAGGGACGATAGGAAGGGAAAGCTTTGTCGCTATCTTAAAAGTTCCGGCATGAAATGGAAGAAGATTGAAATCCGGAGACTTGCTTCTTGTTCCCTCTGGATAGATGAGAAGGGAAAGATCCTTATTCTCCTCTAATTTCTTGTTGATGCTGATGAATGTCTTCAATTCGCTTCTGATATTTTCTCTGTCAAGGAAGAAGCCATCCACAGATTTGACAACATTTCCAAAGACAGGCATCTTCTCCACTTCCTTCTTGGCTACGACTGTGACTGGCATATCGCTGATGGCATAGAAGAGAATCGGATCAATGACAGAACAGTGATTTCCGATGTAAAGGGACTGTTCTTTCAAGAGGTTTTCTTCCCCTTTGATGACAAAGCGGACTCGGAAGCCACCAGCACAGAGTTTCTTCGAATATCTGTGAACGATATCGCATCTATCTTTCAGCGTATATTTATCCGAATGCTTCTTATATCTTTTCAGAACGCAGTTGGCATGAAGGACAAGTCCACCGGAAGAAAGACCTAATCGAATCCATTTGATCATTTTCTATCCTCCTTCCAGGTAGCTAATAGTCCACTCTTCTTCTTTAAGAACACGGAGACAGTCTTAGAAGGAACAATGGCAAGTCGAATGAAGAATTCGCTCTCCTCAACAGAGCCCGTATCATTGAAGATCAGTCTCACATAGTCACCAAAATCGCACATGATTGATTCATTGGATTGATTGTAGACAAAGCTGACGACAGAATTCGGTGTCTGGTAATCGATACGGAGCGCACCCTTTTCCAAATTGACAAAGGTCATATGGGAAGGAACATCCGAATAGAATTCTCCCATCTCCTTGATGAATCTCTTCTTCAAGTCGATAGCCTCCAAGAAGAAATGATAGAGTTCCTTTCTTTCCGAGAGAAGATCATAATCGAAGCCGTTATCCTTATCACCTGTATTATAGGTGTTGGACTTTCCGTTCTTGGAATGTCCGATTTCCTGTCCTTCGTGGAAGAAAGGAATGCCGGCAGCAAAGAGAATGGAAATCGTAAGCATCTTGATTCTCTTTTCGATATCCGACTCGCTCTCATCCGGACAGGCGACTTTGATTTTGTCATAGAGAGCATTGTTATCATGGCACTCGACATAGTTGATGGATTGTCGATAGGAAGATAGCATCGGAGGGAAAGCAAGAGGATAACAGGAACCCATCATGACATGCTTGAATCCATCGATGTAGTATCCATCTCCTAAAAGATAGCCTCTGACCGAGAGTTCAGAAGAGGAACTTCTTCCTTTGCTGACATCGCGAAAACGGTCATTGAAGAATCCGACATTCGGCATCTTGCCGGAATTGAAGGAACTAGCTTTTTTATCATTCGGTAAGGAGGTCCATAAATCCCATCCTTCTCCGTAGAACATAACATCTTCTCTCACCTTCTTGCAGGCTTCATATCCTAAGTTGATGGTATCGATATCCAGGATTCCCATCAAGTCAAAGCGGAAACCGTCCACGTCGTAAAAGTCGATGGCGTGAAGAAGAGAATCGATAATCAATTTTCGGGCCATGTATTTTCTCGACTCGATATCATTTCCACAACCTGTTCCATTGCTTAATGTGCCGTCTTGGTTATGGCGGAAATAATATTTAGGAACTAGGACAGAAAGAGAATTGAACTTTGCGGAGTAGACATGGTTATAGACAACATCGAGATTGACTCTCAATCCGTTCTTATGGAATACAGAAACAAGTCTTCTTAGAGCTAAGACTCGGTCATATGGATCATCCGGATTTTCGCAATAGCTTCCTTCCGGAGCGAAGTAGAACATCGGGTCATAGCCCCAGTTATAACTGCCTTTTCTGTTGTCATCATTGACTGTCTGGAAGTCGAGAACAGGAAGAAGCTGAACATGGCTGATTCCTAACGAGGTTAGATAATCCATTCCCATCGGCAGAGACTCTTTGTTCTTCAAGCCTTCAATAGCTAAAGCGTCATATGTTCCACTATCCGCTCTTCCGGTGAGGGAAGTCATATCGCGGACAGAGCATTCATAGATGATCGACTTTGTGATATCCGTAAAAAGAGGAAGAGAGGCTCTATTGTCATCAATATCTTTGACTTTTTCAGGGTTGATGACATAAGCGCTTCTCGAATTGGAGGAGAGACTATAGGCGTAGGGATCGACAACGCGGTGAATCTTGGAGAAAATCTCAGCCTCATAGATGTATTTGGCTTCATCTAAATCACCATCGACAGTGATTTCAAAGACGCCGGTATCATTATCCTTACGCATAGTAAAGGTTTCCTCATAACTACCATTCTTTCTCTGAATGATGAGGATGATTCTAGTCGCAAAAGGAGAGAAGACACGGAAAGTAGTCTTTTCTTTGGTATAGATTGCACCTAACTGGCCATCATAACGATACTTTTCATCGAAAGCATCATCCAAAGCCAAGAAGGAAATATCGACAGGGATGAAGTAGTTCTGCTCGGTTACGATTTCATATTTCTTTCCGACAAGGAAAGGAGAATTGTTCAGCATGAAAGTATAGATACGTGAGGAATGGGATTCGCTCTGGGAGACAGAGGTAAGCTCCATCTTCCTCTTTCCATCGATATAGAGGTAGAACTTGGAAAGTTTGCTCGAACAAAACTCTTTGTCCACCGAAATCTCAAGGACTTTCTGGCTTCTTGCAACGGCTGTAAATGTATGATTCATAAAAGTCTCCTATATCTTGCTATAGACGACACAGCGTTGGAAGGATTTGATCTGTTCCAAGAATTTCTTGAAAGAGGAGTAGGATAAACGCTGTGTATGGCAGATCATGGATGGATAGGTGATATGGTTTGGATAGCATCTTGCAAATTGTTCACAAAGCAAATAGGGTGAGTGAAGGATTCCAAGATTCTTGACATAGTATTCATTCTGAATTCTGTCATAGAAGGAAGAGGATACCTTCTTGCTCAGTTTTGAGAGATAGTTCGACATAAAATTGGCAAGTTCATTTCTAGAAGGAGTTCTAAAAGAAAGCATGATATAGGCGTCTTCTCCTGCTTCGACAAGTTCAGCATGAAGCAGTTCGCTTCTTAAATCTGCTAAGGAAGAAAGGAAGGATGGGTTCTTCTTAAAGGCGGCATCGATAAGAAGCTCATAGAAGAAGAACATCGCCTGTCCAAATGCTTCATAAATGATTTTTCTTGCCGGGAATTTGATTCCGTAGGTTAGATAGGAGTCATCATCGCCTTTCACCTCTAGGACATCTTCAAACACTTTGTCATAGACTTCCTCATTCTTATATTCTTCCTCCTTGTTCGATGAAGAGGAGGGAAGAGGAAGATTCTTGATTTTTTCAATTATTTCTTTCGGATTGACGTCTCCTGAGATGAATATAGCAAGTCTATCACCTGTGTAATACGATTTCTGGAAACGTCTCAATGAAGTAGCATGAATCAGTTGACCCTCCTGAATGCTATTCGGACTGATTCCGTTCTGAATGCCGGATTTTAGATACAGGCCTTTCGGACAGTATTTCTCTGTCTTGAACAATGGATTCGATTCATCTTTCTTGATTCTTTCCTCATCGAAAAGACGGAATTTCTCTACGTCATTTTCCGTATAAGAAGCAGTAGAGATTCGATTCATCAGGCCCTCTAAGGCAGGGAATAGGTCTTCCCCATTGCTAGTCAAAGAATAGGAAGAATAGGAATAAGAGACCATATTCGCAGCCATGATATTCTTCTTTGCCTGTTCTTTCTTGAATTTTTCATCCATGATGACATTAGAGAGATAATAGGCTGTGCCTAATGGATACTTTGTCCTATCATTCTCCTGGTATCCGCCTTTGGAAAGAAGGACTGTCACATTGCATGTTTCACTCTTTCTAGGAATAACATAAATCTCAGAACCGCCTTTGAGCTTTTCAAGATAATAGGGAGCATTCAGATGCCCATAATCGTTCTTAATCATGATTTTCATCCTTTCTGTTCATCAAAGAGACAGAGCCTGTTTTTTCCATATTCTTCAAGGAAGAAAGGACTTTGACTTTCTCGTTGTTGACTTTTTTGAAGAATCTATCTTTATCAAAAGAAAGATTGAGGTCTTTGTATTTCTTCAGTTCCTCTAAGCAGGAAAGAGAATAGATTGAGCGAGAAAGCATATCCTTGTTGAATCCGATGAAACTGTCATCATAAGATGACTCATCCTTTAAGATGTAGCCTTCATTCGCTTTCAAGGGAACCTTATCTTCTAAAAGATATAGTTTTCCTTTCTCGGTCTCAATATAAAGATAGGCAGAATTTCTAGACAATAGAGAAGTAGACAAAGAGAATTCAGAGCCATAGCCTTTTTTGATTTCCTTCTTCATCTCTTCCTCTAAGACATAAAGAGCCTGCTTACTATTTAGATAATCCTCCTCGGATTCAATAGCAGCACTCAGTTTAAAGAAATAGAGTTTTCCATCCTTGTCTTTGCTTTCCAAGGATTCATTCTCCTCGGTAAGGAGAGGAAAATAAGGAAGAGCAGAAAGGTCTTTTTCAAATCCGGAATCCCTATTGAAGGGATCCTTTTTATCCTCTTCTCCTAAATAGATATAGTCTCCAATCTTGCTATCTGAAAAAGCATCTAAAGCAGAAAGGACTTCCTCTATTTTGACATCCTTCACTTTTTTCTCATCAAATTCAGGGAATGAATAATCCGCATGAACCTTTGTAAGAAGAACGGAAAGAGAAGAAAAAGCAAAGTTCTTTTTGCTGATTAGTCTTTCCTTTGCGACAGCAAGGCTTTTCTCATCATCGAGAAGATTGGCTTTGTCAAAATGGACAAGCATCTCATATCCTGACTTATAGGGATTCTTGAAGATGTAGGATAATCCTTTTGTCTTAGTCTGGATGAGTCTGCTCTCCAAAACATATCCACCGCGATATGAGTAAGCCTGATAAAACAGTTCTCCGCCCGAAAGAGAAGAATATCCCTTTTTCTGAGAAAGAAAAGACAAATTCAAAAGTTCAGAAAGAATCAAAACAGTCTCTGGTTTTGCCTCTGAACAGGAAAGATACGATCTTCTAAGCAGTATTCGCTGTCCGAAAGTATCCGTATATAACGTCATAGAAGATTTCATAACCCCTCCTTCTGGCGAGCCGTAATCGCTGCCGGACCTAACACATAATGGCCACCGAAGCCCATCATCAGAACATTCTCGGAAACCATGGTAGCCAAGTAATTATCCGCTTTGGCACTTGACACCTGGAAGTTGCGGATGATGCTTTCCTTGGACGTGATTCCCGTATGGATGACAAAGTCTTTTACATCATCGTAAAGCCTCTTCTGAGGATCGACTTCCTCCATGTTGTCATCGTCATCATCATCTTCTTCCAGTTCCAAGAAAGCCTGATCATAGACTGGATCTCCAGCCTTTTCCTTGACATAGCTAAGAACGGAATCGATTTCCTCATCGGAAAGGAACGGAGACTGAGCACGGACTAGAGACTTCTTTCCAGGATCCTTGAAGAGCAAGTCTCCTCTTCCTAACAAAGTCTCGGCGCCATTCTCGTCGAGGATGACACGTGAATCAACCTGAGCAGAGCAGGATAGACCGATACGGCATGGGACATTGGCCTTGATCACCATCGGAACCGTGTCTTTGCTCGGCCTTTGCGTAGCGATGATCATATGGATGCCGGCGGCTCTTGCCTTCTGACCGATCTTTTGAACATTGTTTGCGACATCTTTTCCGCCAGTCATCATCAAGTCAGCGAACTCATCGATGACACAGACAAGATATGGCATCTCTTCCATGAGAGCCTCCTGTCCCTTGCGAATCTTATTGTAGCCTTCAATATTCGGAGCTTTGTACTTGCTAAAGACAGTGAATCTTCGATTCATCTCATCGACAAGTTTCTTCAATGCCAGAACAGCCTTCTCCGGCTGAGAAATGACAGGACAGAATAGGTGAGAGCATTCCTGATAACGGATGAATTCGACCTGTTTTGGATCGATGAGGATCAATTTCATCTGAGATGGATAGTTTCTCATGATAAGAGTCATAATCATCGAATGGACAAGAACGGATTTTCCAGAGCCAGTCGTACCAGCAATCAACAGATGTGGCATCTTATTAAGAGGACTGGTGATAATGTTTCCTGAGATATCCATACCGATAGGGAGCAAGAGATTATCGCTGGTGTTCGTCTCAACCACCTCAAAGACATCCTTGAAAGATACCGCCATCGGCTTAGCATTTCCAACCTCGATGCCAGATGTGCTCTTTCCTTCGACAACCGTTTCTACACGAACAGATTTATCGCCGTTGAGAGCTTTTTGAAGTTCATCCACCAATGAAGCAAGACGGTCGCTCTTTTCTCCGGGTTCTGTCTCGATATCGAAGCGGGTGACAGAAGCACCGACAGTGTATGAAACCGCCTTTGCCTTGACACCATAATTTTTGAAGACCTCATTGATTGTGTCAACCTTGCTTGCGGCTGCATCACTGTTGATGAGTTTCTTTTCGGAATCATCATGTTCCTGAAGCAAAGCGTCCGTCGGAAGTGCATAATGATAGACTTTCGGAGTATCGGAGACAAAGCGCATCAGATTCGCTTTTCTTTCGTTTCTCTCTCTTTGCTTTTCTTGAATCTTTTCGATGGCGCGCTGCTGTTTTTCAATGAAGTAACGCTTTTCGATCTCCGTATCGGATTCCTCTTCCGCATCGAAGATGACAGGTTCGTTCTTCAGAGCAGGTTCTTCCTTCTCTTCAGTCGGATATTGGATTTGAACAGTGTTCGCCTCTTCTTTCTTGACACGAGGAGTGACATTCTTAGCGACATCCTCTAAAGGGTTGAAAGACGGACTCTGCTGGAAGACAGAAACAGAAGTCTCTTCTTTCTTGGCCTCCACTACAGGAGTGACGACTTTCTTTTCCTGATGTTCAACTTCATTTCTCATCGGCACATCGGGAACGATAGGTTCGATGACATCAAAATTGGAAGGCTTATTGGAAGGCTTATTTGCTTTTGCGTTCTTTGTGAAGCTATCCGCCTCATTATTCAAATCAAATCCATCAAAAGTAGGAGCTGAGAAGGCACTCTTTGCAGTCGATGAATAAGTGCTAGGAGTCGGATTATGATTGACGACGACTTGCCTTTCAATAGGCTTTGGTTCTGTGTATACAGGTGTCGGTTCTGTAAACACAGGCTTCGGTGTTTCAAAAGGCTTGGTAGAAGAAACAGTAGGCTCCACAGTCTTTTCTTCTTTTTTGACTTGAATCTCATCCGTAGAAAAAGAACGGGTCAAACTAGCTTCCAGTACACTCTCTGTCGGGATAGAAGAAGTCTTCTGCCAATCATTCGATAACGGTCTTTTCAGTTCTGGATCAATCTCTTCTTTTTCTTCCGATATGTTCTCCAAAGGACGATTGCGGTCCAATGTCTTCTTCTCTTTTCCTTTTTCAGGATGGAAAGGAGAATTGTATTCGACTTTCTCCGCTTTTTTCTTCTTCATTTTCAAAACGATGTCACGTGTCGGGGCAAATAGAGCAAAGAAAGCACCGACTAATAAAAGAATAACAAAGAAAGCCATGTCGCCGACAAGTCCCCAGACAGAAGAGAACAAAGTCAATAAGGCAAGACCGATATAGCCCCCACCTAAGGTAGACATCGCCTCATATGAATCCACAGTAAAAGGAGTCTGGGCAAAGTATTTTATTTTCTTACCATAAAAATCAGTGAAATTAACAAATGTCAATGTGCTGCTTTCCTTAGCAAGTGAAATCGATCCTAAGGAAAGAATAGACAAAAGAATCAAAATGATGCCAAGATGAAGAAAGAGATGATGCTTGACAGGCGGAAACTTGCCACAGATGATAAGAACAAGCCCTAAAGCAAAAAAGAAGGCTGCAAATATTGGGAAAAAGGAACCAAAAAGATAGGCGAAGCAATAGGCTAAGAATTCACCTACTACCGTCTTACCAGTGAGTGCGACGACAGAGAAAGAGAGAAGGAAAATGCCTAAGCAAAGCTTGATATGCCTAGACAAGGACAAAGATTGTTTCATTTCATTATCAGTTTCCATAATAGCCACCTTCTATAATAAATATATAAATACAAAAGTTAACATTAAAAAGTATAACACAGGTTAATGTGTTTCTTAGCGTATTTATTCCGAAAAAACAACAATTCATGAATCATTCAACGAAGCCGTCAATCATATGCTTTTCTCACAACTAAAATAAGAAGCGTTACAAAGTTTCCACAAGCGGATAAGCATATAAAAGAAAAAGCCCTTGCGGGCCTTTTCTTATTTTTCGTTGACAGCGACGACAAATCTCAAAACACCTTGGTATCCTTTTTCATTCTGCTTATAGACACCTGCATATTCAAGGACCTTCATGAAGACAAGACCAACCTCATCGTTGAGTATCTTATCAATGTTGTCCTTGTTGATATCAGCATACTTCTTCTTGAATTCACTTACCCATTCAGAATGAGAAGAGATGACCGGATCAGAAGAGAAGTCACGATTTTCAAGAATGGCATCTTTGACAAGAGTGAGTTCGTTTTTCAGACGGGATGGAAGGACAGCAAGTCCCATAGCCTCGATGAGTCCGATGTTTTCTTTCTTGATATGCCAGCATTCCTGATGAGGATGATAGACACCAAGCGGGAATTCTTCTGTCGTGATATTGTTTCTCAAGACAAGATCAAAGGCGAATTCATCTCCGATTTTATGACAGATTGGAGAAATGGTATTATGTGGAGTATTGTCGGTTTCAGCATAAACGTAAGAAGCTTCATCCGTATATTCTCTCCAGACATTCAAAATCTTATCCGCGAGGGCAAGAAGCTGTTTCTTGTTCTTTGACTGGATTCGAATGACACTTAAAGGCCACTTGAGATAGCTTGCCTTGACAGCAGGGAATCCTTCAAAATGGAGATCCATGATCTTCTTTGCTTTGAACATCGGGAAGAGATATTTTCCGCCCTGATAATGATCATGAGTGAGAATGCTACCACCGACAATCGGAAGATCAGCGTTGCTTCCTAACATATAGTGTGGGAACATTTCGACAAAGTCTAATAGATGGGCAAAGCACTTTTTATCGATGACCATCGGAATATGTTCTGAATTGAAGACGATGCAATGCTCGTTATAATAGGAGTAAGGAGAATACTGAAGGTTATACATGCCATCACCTAATCTGATTGGGATAATACGGATTGTCTCTCTAGCCGGATGATTGACTCTTCCACGATAACCCATATTCTCTTCGCAGAGCATGCATTTTGGATAAGAAGTGTTCTTCAAAAGCTTTGCGGCAGCAATGGCTTTCGGATCCTTTTCCGGTTTGGAAAGATTGATGGAGATATCCAAATTCCCGTATTTGGTCTTGGTCTTCCATCTTAAATCCTTCTTGACACGATAATCACGGATATAGTCACTGTCTTTGCTGAACTGGTAGAACCAATCCGTGGCTGCCTTCGGTCCATGTTCCGTATAGAGCCCTACAAAAGTCTCAACCACTTCATATGGTCTAGGCGTAAAGCAGTTCATGACCTTTGTGTCAAAAAGGTCACGGTAAACAACAGAGTTTTCCTTGATCAGTCCCTTTTCATAGGCATAATCGAGGATTTCATTCAAGGTCGATTCCAAATCGACGTCATGATAGATTGTATTTGTCTTCTCATAGGAGTCTAAATCCAAAACATCCAAAAGAAGATTGACGGAATAATTGTATTCAAATGGTGAAATCAAGCCTCTTTCCAAAGCATAGGAAGCTAATTTCTCAATATTTTCATCAATGGTGGACATTAGAATAATTTCCTTCCACCTTCGCCGACTTCAAGAATAGCGAAGGACGCATTCAATCCAGTCTTGGTCTTATAGATTCTGCCGACATTGCATTTGAAGGCATCAACATATTCATCCTTGACGATGGAGACAGTGTTTCCACCCCATCCGCCACCAGTTTCTCTAGAACCATAGACACCATTCTGTTCACGGGCTGCATCGACTAAAACATCGATTTCATAGCAGGTAGCATCATAATCATAACGGAGCGAATCACCGGATTCATTGAGGAGTCTACCAAAGTTGACAAGGTCATTGTTCTTCAATGCGACGATGGCATCCTTTGTTCTCTGTTCTTCATAAACAGCATGCTTGGCTCTCAGTCTTCTATTCTCATCCTTGATGAGATCCTTGTTAGCTTCGAACTGTTCCGGAGTCAATTCACAAAGATGTTCAATGTCGAGTTTAGAGGAAAGTTCCTGAACTGCCGTTTCGCATTCTGCTCTTCTTTCATTGTAGTGAGAAGAGACGAGGCTATGCGGTTTATTGGAATTGGTGACAATGATTTTGCATCCATTCAAGACAAGAGGGACATAGTCATAGGAAAGATTGGCACAGTCTAAGAAGATAGCCTGATCTTTTCTTCCCATAGCAGAAGCAAACTGATCCATGATTCCACAGTTGCAGCCGTTAAAATTGTTTTCGGAATACTGACCAATCAATGCGATTTCAGTCATGGAAACATCAAAGCCGTACATATCCTTCAGCATAACGCCGATAGAGACTTCCATAGCGGCAGAGGAAGAAAGTCCAGAACCAGGAATGTTTCCATAAACATAGACATCAAGTCCGCAGTCCATCTTCATTCCGCGTTTATCGAAAGCCCACATGACACCAAAAGGATAATTGGTCCAAAGTTTTGATTTGTCATAGGTGAGATCATCCAAGGAACGTTCAATCACTCCGCCCTTTTTATAATTTTCAGAATAGAAGAGAACTTTTCTGTCATCTCTCTTTCTTGCGACGACATAGTTTCCGACTGTAAGTGCACAGGGGAAGACATGTCCTCCGTTGTAATCGATATGTTCACCGATAAGATTGACTCTTCCTGGAGCAAAATAGCCTCTGATATCTCCTCCTTTTGAGAATACCCTTTCAAAAGAAGACTTGAGAATTTCTGGTGTCATAGTTAATTTATCCCTTTCCATTTTTCGTCAACAAAATTATAGTAAAAATATACAAATCTTTCAATGTATATCCACCTAGTAAAAAGAAAATGCTCTGTTTTCACAGAGCACTTTCAATCTAGTTAGACAATATGGTAGAGAAGATCGCCATAGGAAGGAACCGGCCAGCAGTCCTTGGCGATGAGAAGTTCGAGTTCATCGATTGGTTTTCTCAGTTTTGCCATCTGGGGAAGGAGCTGATCTCTGCAGAAGCAGGCTAAGTCTCTTCCTTTAAAAGCAGCTGACTTTTCAATAAGCTGATCAAGGCGGGAAAGAGCAATGCCAGCATCATCAAGATAGGATGAGACCATCATTGCCGTTTTCAGAGTAGTCTTCGGAACAGGAATATGGCAGGTCTCCAAGTCAGAGATTTCTTTTGCCATCTTTCCTAAAGCGTTGTTCACGCTAGGAATGTACTGCTTATGTGCCATATGTGACATAGTCTTACTATCGATTAAGACCTGAGCTGCATAGTTGGCATATTTGATTTCAGCACGCGAAGTGAGTTCGCTTTCAGTAAGGACACCGGTCTTAAGGAAAAGGTCTTTCACTTCTTTGGTTCGTAAGACGTCAGTGGCATCCACGGTCGTTCTAAGATTCGGAAGTCCACGTTTTTCTGCTTCCGCTTCCCATTCTTTGGAATATCCGTCTCCATTGAAGATGACTCTGTAATGCTCTTTGAACGTTTTCTTGACCCATTTACGAATAGCAGCCTCTTTATCCGTTGCCTTTTCAATCTCATCAGCGAATAGGGAAAGCTCATAGCCAAGAATCATATTGAGAACCATGTTCGGTTCAGAAATATTCTGTAAAGAACCAGGCATACGGAATTCGAAACGGTTTCCGGTAAAGGCAAAAGGTGAGGTTCTGTTTCTATCCGTGGTATCTCTGTTGAAGGAAGGAAGAGTCTTCACATCCTTGAAGAGGAGAGAATCCTTCTTTGCTTTCTCAACGCTCTTCGTTTCCATAATCTTCTCGACGATGGAATTGAGTTCATCGCCTAAGAAGATGGAGATGATAGCCGGCGGAGCCTCATTGGCACCAAGACGGAAATCGTTGGTGTAGCTAGCGACAGATTCACGTAAAAGACCTGCGAATTCATCCACGCCTTTAACAACTGCAGAGAGAAATACGAGGAACTGAAGATTATCCTCTGGATTCTTCCCCGGTTTGAAGAGATTTGTTCCATCCTCTTTAGCGATAGACCAATTGTTATGTTTTCCGCTTCCATTGACTCCATCAAACGGTTTTTCAGCAAGCAAACAGATAAAGTCGTGCTTCTTAGCCATCTTCTTCAAGACAGTCATGACTAATGCATTCTGATCAGCGGCAACGTTGGCTTCGGAATAAATGACAGCCAATTCATGCTGTGACGGTGCAACTTCGTTGTGTTCTGTCTTAGCAGGGATACCGAGTTTCCACAAGGCTTCATTGACATCGCTCATGAATGAGGCGATTTTCTCACGGATGGGACCGAAATAATGGTCTTCCAGTTCTTGTCCTTTCGGAGCATAGGCACCGAAGAGAGTTCTTCCTGTGTAGACTAAATCTTTTCTTTCAGAATAGGTGGAAGTATCAACAATGAAGTATTCCTGTTCCGGTCCTGCAAAAGGAACAATCTTCTTTGTCTTTTCATCGCCGAAGATTCTTAAGACACGAATTGCTTCTTTATTGAGATAGTCCATGCTTCTCAGCAAAGGAGTCTTGCCATCAAGCGCATCACCGTTGTAAGAGCAGAAGGCAGTGGGAATGTATAAGACAGCCCCATAGACATCGGAAATGACAAAGGCAGGGCTTGTGCAGTCCCATGCTGTATAGCCTCTTGCCTCAAAGGTTGCTCTTAAGCCACCATTTGGAAAGGACGAGGCATCCGGTTCGCCTTTGATCAGCTCTTTTCCGGAAAAGTCCATAATCGTCTTCCCATCTTTGGAGTAGGTTAAAAAGGAGTCATGCTTCTCTGCTGTTTCCCCGGTCAAAGGTGAAAACCAATGGGTGTAATGGGTAGCACCTTTGGAGATTGCCCATTCCTTCATTCCTTTGGCAACACCGTCTGCAATCTGAGGATCCAGTTCTTTTCCTTCTTTGATTGTCTTGATCAGTTTTTCAAAGACATCGGAAGGAAGATACTTCTTCATCGTCTCTTCATTGAATACGTCCATCCCATATTGTGAAGTAACGTCAAAGTTCTTGCCGCTCATGGCTGTTCCTCCTAAAAACATGATAAATGTTATCCCTTTTTCGTCTCACTGTAAAGAGAAAAACGATTACATAGAAAAAGAGGCCTTAATAGCCTCTCATCCTTTAAAGTTGTTTCAACAAATCAACGATATCTTTCTTCTCATCATGGAGAAGGAAGGACTCCTTTCCAACACGGGAAGTTGTCTTTTTCACAGTCGAATTTCCTGTGACAGAGACATATCCTTCTCCGCCATGGTCAAGATATCCGACACATTCACGGATTTCAGGAACTTTATCATAGCCGACAAGTTCCGTATCTTCCAAGGTCGAGACATTGTAACTGTCATAGTTTGTTCCCGTAAATAGCGAAGTCAGGATTTCATCCTGAGCAGATGATACGCATAAAGAGACAGTGGCATTGACATTGACAGCCTCTTGCAAGGAAGAAGCGACATAGATCTTATATCCGTTCTCTTCATAGATGCTGTTTTGAATGCTTTTGAGTTTATCGATGCTTTCACTGCTTATAGTCGAGGCAGTTTTTCCATCGGTATATTCCTGATAGAAAAGAACTGCATCATAGTAATCATCCGGAATGACGGAGCCACAGTTTTTCACCGTGATGAGTGTGAAAGGAGAAGCTGCATTGTTCTTCAATGTGACTTTCTTTCTTTCGCCGTTTGTATCCGGAAGAGTATAAACAGAAGTAAGCACGGTGCTTTCATCCGCTAAGGAATAGCAGTCTGGCTTATCACTCTTCTCCTCACCATAATAAGGATAGATAAGATAATCTCCGGCAGAGACCTTCGAGAAATCGATGAAGAACTTGTTGCTGGAGAATGCAGTGCGATTGCTTAAGGCTGTCACTGTATCATTGGTAAGGTCATAAAGAGAAAAATCTGTTGTTGTCGTATCAGAGGAGAATGTCTTGTTTTTTAAGGTTGTAGGAGTGATTTTGTATTCCGAGAGGAAAAACTTCGTTCCTACAAAGGAGTAGTCGTTGATCTTCTTCTTATTTTTCTGACCGAAGGTAGAATAAATAGCCTTGCTGTCATTGATGCTCTTACCGGTGAGGGTAAGGTAGCTATTGGCGTTCTCACCGTTGCCATTACCCTGGACGATACGTAAGGCGACACAATACACAGAAAACGCAAGGCATGAAAGCGAAAGAAGGAGAGTGAAAAGACGTAAGAAGGAGAATTTCTTCTCTTTCTTCGGTTTTGTAGCGATTGTGGCATCACCTACGATAGGAGATTCCTCTGTAGTAGAAGGAGCAGCGCTTTGGATTTCGTCCTGTCCTTTTTTCTTCTTTCCAAACAACATAGGTCATCCTCTTATTAGAAAAGCATATCCTTATAGCAACGAGGATAAGGAAGAGTATCACGGATATTGGTCATACCGGTGACTAACATGACAAGTCTTTCAAAGCCAAGGCCGAATCCGGAATGAGGGATGGAACCACTTCTTCTCAAATCGAGATACCATTCATAAGCAGGGATGTTCATGTTGAGTTCATTCATGCGGTCAAGAAGCTTCTTATAGTCACTTTCTCTTTCACTGCCACCACAAAGTTCACCGATAAACGGAACGAGGAGGTCAACGGCACCGACCGTCTTTCCATCATCATTTTGCTTCATATAGAAGGCTTTGATGTCCTTTGGATAATCCGTAAGGAAGATTGGGCCTTTGAAGACTTTCTCAGTCAGATAGCGTTCGTGTTCGCTACCTAAATCGAGTCCGAATTTAATGTCGCTCACTTCGAATTTGACTCCATCTTTGACGGCTTTCTGAAGGATTTCAATTGCTTCAGCATATTTGACTCTCGTGAAAGGAGTATTGATGAACTCCTCTAATCTAGCCTTAAGATCTTTATCGACAAAGCTGTAGAAGAATTCCATATCCTGAGCGCAATCCTGTACCGTGTTCTTGACGACATACTTGAGGAACTCTTCCTCGATATCGCAAAGGTCACTCAAATGTGCCCAAGCGATTTCAGGTTCAATCATCCAGAATTCAGCGGCATGTCTGACTGTGTTACTCTTCTCAGCACGGAAGGTCGGACCGAAGGTATAGACTTTGCCATAGGTCAAGGCAAAAGGCTCAACATGAAGTTGACCGGAGACAGTGAGATGGACATTATCCTTGTTGAAATATTCTTCCGGATGTTTTGCATCAGCATAGACATTGAACGTCTGCCCTTCTCCTTCACAGTCATTGGCAGTGAGGATAGGAGTGTGAATCCAATAATAACCATGAGAATGGAAGTACTGATGAATGTAATAGGATAAGGTGCTTCTGACACGGAAGACAGCGTTGAATGTGTTGGTCTTCATTCTCCACTGAGGATAGTTTCTCAGATATTCGAAAGAGGTCTTCTTCTTCTGAAGAGGGTAACTTTCATCAACCGGTCCAACCAATTCAACTTTGTCGGTATCGACTTCAAAAGGCTGTTTGTTCTCAGGTGTGTATTTTAAGATGCCTGTCGCTTTGACAGTGCTTCCTAATTTTGCCTGAAGAGCCATTTCATCACTTGCCTTATAGACGATCTGGATGTTCTTAAAGCAAGAGCCGTCATTGACGGACAAAAAACCGATGTCACCGAAGGTACGGTTGGTGCGGACGAAGCCACCGACTGTGACTGTTGTACCATCCAAGGCTTTCAATTCGCCGCTATCAGCCATTTCATAAAATCTTTTAACCGAATACTGTTCATTCAATTCCATAAGAATATTCTCCTTTTTATTTTCCTTCATCTTCAAGATTTCTGTTCGGTTCGCTAGAGAAATCCATCGAGGCATATCTTCCCTGCTCAATCATATGATGCGCAACTTTGGCAATCATGGCAGCATTGTCTGTCGTGCACCAAAGCGGCGGAATCATCACTTCTATGCCAGTATTGGCAAAGCGCTTTGTCACTTCCTCACGAAGATAGGAATTTGCGCTGACGCCTCCACCAACAACGACTTGCTTAACATTATAATCCTGACTTGCCTTATAGAGCTTGTCTAAAAGCTGATTGACGAAATTGACTTCAGTAGAACGAGCATATCTCTTAATCACTTCCTCAGGAAGCTTTCCGTTTTCGTCTTTTTCTTCTTTTTCAATCATTCTGACAAGATGAGACTTCAGTCCGGAATAGGATAGATTGTATCCATCAACCTTCGGTTTCGGAAGAGCGAATGTCTCAATAGTAGGATCACGGCTGACCTTATCGATCATGACACCACCCGGATAGGGAAGGCCGAGCGATCTTGCCACTTTGTCAAAGGCTTCTCCGATTGCGTCATCTTCTGTTTCACCGATGATTTCAAAATGAAGAGGAGAAGGAAGATAAACGATTTCAGAATTTCCGCCGGATGCGATTAAAGCAATAAGAGGATAATGGAAGTCAGTCACATATTCATTGGCATAGATATGACCTGCCAAATGATGGACGGAAAGAAGAGGAACGTTGAGATACTGAGCAATGGTCTTTGCAGCCATGACTCCAATCTGAAGAGCACCTGGAAGGCCAGGACCGCCTGTCACTGCAACATGAGTGATTGTATTGTAGTCAAAACCCTTTAAGGAAAGAGCGTAACTTAACACCTTTGTGATATTCTTCAAATGAAGTCGGCTGGCAAGTTCTGGATAAACGCCACCGAATCTCTGATGGTCGGCAATCTGGGTATTGACTGTGTTGACCATCAATTCCTTGCCGTTTTTGAGAATGGCGATAGCTGTTTCATCACAGCTTGATTCAATCGCCAAGATAATTTCATCTTTCATGGAACAAGTTCCTTTCTATAGCATAGAGCATCTTCAACAGGAGACAGATAGTAATCTTTTCTTCTCCGATAGAGGACAAAGCCATTCTTTTCATAAAGTGAGACAGCTCTAGTATTGCTTTCTCTCACTTCTAGGAATATCGTCTTTGCCTGATACTCACACCTTAATAATTCAAAAGCATCCTGTAGGAGTTTTTTGCTGTATCCTTTTCCTTCCTCATCCTTATCGATAGCAAGATAATCAATCTCCGCCTCATCAAAAGACAATGAGATAGCAAGAAAGGCAATCGGTCTTTTCTCGGATAATAGAAGAAGCAGCATTTTATCTTTTTCTTCTATATAGCTATCGAGGTCTTCTTTTTTCAATCCGCTGATTCGATTGTACGGAAGAAGAGAAGCATCAAAGGAAGAAGGAGCAATCACACTCTCAATCATATCTTCAGAAGATATTCAGGAAGATAGTCCTCTTCCATCGAAGAGTAGTTCTTGAATTTGTCCTTTTCTTTGATCATCAGATCAAGGACATCGATTTCGACAACATCTCTTCCCTTCAGTTCCTCTTTGGCAAAGAGGTCATGACTTTCGATGACGATCTTATCCGCAATGATACTAGGAATGTCTTCCTTATCGATACGAACAAAGGAAGTCTCTTCTCCTACCTTCGTTCCATAATAGAGATTTCCATTACGGTCTGATAAGGCGGCATGAGAAGCGATAGTCATAAAGAGGTCCAAAGTCGGTATTCCAAACAACTCAATATTCGGATTGAAGGCATAAATTGTTCTAGGAATAGTCAAGCCTAGTCGAATGCCGGTATTGCTTCCAGGTCCTAAAAGGAGATAGAAGCTATCGACATCCTTGAGAGCAATAGAAGCCTCATCGAAGAGCTTCTGCATTCCTAAATGAAGGCTTTCCAATGCTTTCTTCGGATCAGGGAGATCAACACGATAGCTCTCTTCCCCATAGAGTAGTCCAATCTGGAGTGCTTTTGTGGCACTATTGATGAATAATGATATCTTTTTATTCTCTTTCATCTTGAATCACAATCTTTCTTTTTTCCTCATCCAAATATGTCAAGGAGACACGGATGACCGGATGATAATTGAGCAAAGTCTTATTTCCGAAGTTTGGCCATTCAACATAGGTGATGACATTTTTTTCGCCTAGAACATCATCTAATCCAATATCTTTTCTTTCCTCATCGGAATCTTCCAAACGGTAGCAGTCAACATGATAAAGCGTATATTCGTCACCTTGATAGACTTTCACAAGGTTGAATGTCGGTGAATTGATGATTCTCTTTACACCGAGTGCTTTTCCTACACCTTGGCAGAATGCCGTCTTCCCGGCTCCTAAAGGGCCTGTTGCCAAGATAACTTCTCCGCCATGGAATGTTGATACGAGGTCTTTTGCGACTTTTTGTGTCTCTTCCTTGCTTTCAGTGATGAATTCCTGGATTTTCATAGATTATTCCTGTTCGGAGGAAATGATGTTTTCCAGGTTATCGACAAAAGCGAAGATCTTGTCATTGGCGCTCTTATAGGCTTCGACGCTTCCAGGGACCTGTCTATTCTTGACAGGGACATTCATGATGTCATCGGAGAGGTTGACACCGATTCTTGTGCCGAAGGAATTGACGGAGATGAACAAGGACTGAACAACCTGATTCGGAGTGATATCGTTAAGCAAGGCGATAGATTTCTCAGAGAAGAATTTAGTGGAATGGCTTGGATTAGCGACGAAGCAGATGATATTCGGTCTCAATCCCGGAACCTTCAAGGCTTTGAAACCAGTGAGGTAATCCGGAAGATTGGTGAATTCTCTGTCTCCCATGAAGTAGAGAATGAAACTTTCATCCGATGTGACTTTAAGGTCATAGGCGTAGAATCTTCCAAAAAGTCCATAACGATTGGTCTTTCCTTCGATGTTCTTCTTTCCCTTTTCAACATCTTTTGCCTTCTTCTCAGCATTTTTTGTGTTGTTTGCCTCATCCGCCAAATCGATATCGACAAGAGTCATATCCTTATCTTTGAGTTCGGTTGTGCCGATAAAGGTATCATCAAGATCCGGTTCGATATAAGGGGTGCCATCTAAGTTGATGAAATCCTTCGGAAGTTCATTGGCTTTTGTAAGGCTGACAGGGGGAACGATAGCGGCCATCTCAGAGATGATGAGCTTATGTCCTTTTCTGGTTCCTTCTAAGACAGCGCGGGAATCGATAGAAGAGATAGTGCGGTAGCAGTGAGCCTGAATGAAGGCGGTCTCATCGACTTTTCCGTCCGGGCAAAGAACAGGATTCTCGACATCCATCTTGTAGAGGAGATATCCGGAAAGAGTATCCTCGTATTCTCCTAAGTATGCATGAATCTGCTTGGCATCCTTCTTGGCAAAGTGGCTAGTAAGGATAAAGGAACCGATGATCAAAGCGGCAGAGACACCTAAGACAGTATAAGTGAGCCATGCCATCTCTGAATTCTTGTTGAGGAAGAAGACAAGGATGACAGCGACAAAGGCGACAAGCATGACTACAATGGCAACCATGTTGAACACTTTTGATTTCTTCAGTTTGGCAAGATAGCCTTTTCTGACATTCTCGATTTCATCGTCGATGCTGGAAAAACCATCATAGACAAAATTGACCGGTTTGAAATATGCGTCTTCTGTGACCGTGTTATGAAGATTGATTTCACCATCGAGTTCATCTGCCTTAACAGGTGCATTGATAGGCTTTATCTCAGTTTTATCATCCGAATCCGGTTCTTCGACATTGTTCGGATTCTCTAAGTCAGCGACTTCCTCGTCAATGGTTTCACTGGTAGGATTCTTCATTTCGTTTTCTGTATTGCTATTGATATCGTTAGCATTTTCTTCTTTTTTGATTTCATCATTTTCCATGAACATAAGTAATAGCCTCACTTTCTAGAATTATCGCATATGTAAATTATAACAAATCTTTATATATAAATATATCGGGAGAATAAAAAAGGCTCAACTTTGTGAGCCTATAACGCTTAATAAAGATTGGAAGCGACAATCATCCCGTAGTAGAGGATAGCCACAGCGTCGAGAATGAAGAAGGTGATAGAGAAGAAGTTACCGACAAGGACAGAGGAATCTTTTTTCTTATCGAGAAGCAAAGGAAGAGCGATTACATTGCTAATGACAGCGGAGACAAGAAGAGGAAGGGAGAAACCGCTAAGGGAATAGTTCTGAATGAGAATAGAAGAGAAGCAAAGAATCAAGCTAGGAAGAACGATAGAAGCGATTCCGAAGGCGACTTTGTTTGTCTTAGCATCTTTCTTGAATTCTAAAATCATCATGCAGATACAGACAATCCAGACAAAGACAAGAAGGATGAGGTTCCAATAAGAGAAGACTTCCGAGATATCTAAGACTGCCTGTCTTAAAGGAATGAGAGCAAAGGTGCTATATAAGAAACCAACCGCAAGGTAATAAGATGAATTGGAAAGAGCAAGATAGACATCTCTTTTCTCGTTCTTATACCACTTTGTGTTGTAGAGATAACGGAATGCACTATATAATCCGACGGAGACTAAGAAAAGAAGGAAGATGATAAGTCCGAACACACCATATCCTCTTTGGGCTGTGAAATTCGGATTGCCGACCGTTCCAAAGACAATCGTAAGAACAACAAGGGCTAAGACGCTGAGGATAGAAAAAGAGAGGAAGGCAACATATCCGATCCTCACTCCTTTTGACTTGTCTTTGCTCTTGTCCTCATCTTCTTTTTTTGTCAAGAAGGTGAGTTTGCTCCAATCTGTTTCGTTTAAGACGTTCTGTTCGTTGTTATCCATAATACGATATTCTCCCATTTCTATTATTCTTTCGTTTTCTTCAGTTCTCTTGGCTTATAGAAGCTCTGAGAATCCATCCAGGCAATCTTCTGAGTGAATTCTCCCTCTTCCGTTCCCTGATAGGCCGTCTTGAGAAGTTCGAGTTTCGAATCGAGTTCATCCATCATATGAAGCACAAACGCTTCCGCTGTCATCGGCACCTTAGCAGAACCATACTCTGGCTTTCCATGATGAGCAAGAATCATATGGGTAAGAACAAGAAGTTTCTCATCATCAATATGAAGTTCTTTGCCTTTTGTATAAACCATCATAGCACCGATCTGGATATGTCCTAATAAATTTCCTTCCTCGGTATAATTGACGGCCTTATAGCCAGAAAGTTCCTTTACTTTTCCAATGTCGTGAAGAAGAGATCCTGCAATCAGGTAATCTTTCTTCAGATACTGATATTGGTCACTCGCCTTGATTGCCATCGCGCAGATAGAGAGGGAATGATACATCAGTCCTCCCATATAGGCATGATGCACAGTCACAGCGGCAGGATATGTCGTGTAATCCTGATAATTATCCTGAATCACGGCCTCTGTAAGATTTCGTAAATCATCATCCTGTATCAGATGAATGTATTCGTCAAGCTTGGCCTTGAGTTTTCCTAAGTCATAGGGTGCCGAAGGGATAAAATGAGACATGTCGACTTCCGCGTCGCTCACACCTTCCGCATCGCTGATCTTCAGCTGGGGATGTCCTTTGAACACCTGGTAAAGGCCTTCGACACGAATGACACTGCCAGCGACGATAACATCGATATCCGCATCATCGACTGCCCACTTCTTCGCTTCCAATGTACCGGTAGAATCCTGTAAAAGAACGTTCAAATAAGGGTTTCCTTTGCTATCCAGTGCTTTTGTGACCGACTTAACCATAAACAGCTGTCCATTCACTGGGCCGCCATTATCTTTATAAGCTTGGATGATATCCTTAATCATTGAAATTCAGCCCCTCCTGTTGAATCAGTTCTTCAATCTCCGAGTATTCATATCCTTGCCTTAAAAACCGCTGCAAGAATGCTTGCTTTCGTTTTTTCGCATCCGGATATTTTCGAACGAATGAATTATAGCATTTTAATGCTTCTTTCTTGAATAACATTTTCGAATTTTTTTCTTGTTTTTCTTTGTCTTCTTCGCTTAAAGAAGAGAAATAAGTCTCAATCAACGCTTGTGATTGGCTAGAAGTGAAACCTCGTCGATACAAATACTGAGAAAGCACTTCCTTTCTCTTTTTTGATGAAAGCGCTTTTCTTTTCTTATCTTCCTTTGTTAGCAAAGCTAACACGATCTCATCATCCACATCCATCCGGCTTTGAATCTCTTGCTCTGATAGCATGGATTCAGGTATTCCCTTCTTCTTTAGAGCCATCATAAGATATTGTTTTCCATATCCTTGTTCCGTCTTGGAATCCAGGTACTCGATGACATATTCCCTATCAGAAAGGATTCCGCTTTCTATATAAGGTGTCATCATTTCAAGACACTCTTTTTCGCTGACAGCATATTTCTCTTTTAGACGCTTTTTGATCTCATAGGTCGTATATCGTCCATGGGAAAGAAGGTAAAGCAGATACTTTCTCGACTTCGTCTGCTTTTCCATCCTCTTCAGTTCTTGTATTTGTTTATCAGCTAGGACTTTTCCAGGATAATAGTAATCGGAAAGATAAGAATCGACAGAAATCACAATCTCTTTTCCATCAATGAGGAGAGAGACCGTGTCTTTCTTGACATGGATTTCTTCAATGACATTCTTTATCTTAGAAGCGGTGGCGGAGGGCTTTTTCATAGACGTGCATGATTCTTTCATAATATGTTTCCTTACCGAAGAGATATTCGTTTCTCCTCTTTGCTTCCGTTAATACTTTTGACTTTTCCTCATTCGACAGGCTCAATATGGTGTGAATTCTTTCGGAAAGAGAATTGGCATCGTCGAAGAAGTATCCCGTCTTTGAATCCTGTATCAGGTAATCTAGATTGAAATCGTATTTTGCTAAGACAATGCAAGAACTTGCAATGGCCTCAGAATAGGTTAGTCCTTGTGTCTCACTCAGTGACGCAGAGAGAAACGCATCTGCAATCTGGTAATAGAATCCAGTATCCTCATGAGGTACTTTTCCTAGGAAATAAATGTCGTCCTTATACGGAGTCGTCTCTTTCTTTTCTTTCAGCCTATCTAAGTCAGGACCAGAACCAACAATCAACAAGACCGTATCCTTATCCTCATAATCCTTCTTGTACTTATTGAACCCATCCAAAAGTTCATCGATATTCTTCTCCTTAGCAACTCTGCCAAGGTATAAAAGGATATGTTTGTTCTCCAATCCATACTCTTTTCTGAACTCTTTTTCTCTTTCAACATCCTTTTCTTTCTCATAGTCAGTGAAATCAACAGCATTTGGGACAACATTGATATATCGATTCACGCCATAGGAAAGAAGAATCTTCTTTGTTTTCAAGGATGGAGTCACAATCTCGCCTTTCATGGATAAAACCTTCTTTACCAAGGTGACGATGAGCTTTCTCATATATCTTTCTGAGATCTTAAAATGAGAAAGATAATTTGAATAGTCCGCATAAGATGTGTGATATGTATAGACAACAGGCACTTGGAAAATCTTGGCACAGATTCTTCCAAAGATTGATATGCCGAATTCCTGTTGAATATGGAAGAGATCAAAATGTATCTTTTTCAGGATTCGATAAGCATGGGCATTGAAAAAGAACGCCAATCGATAATCGTAGAGAAACTTCAAAGAGGCACCAGGTATTCGCATGATGCCATCCTCAAATGAGAACTTCTTCTGTCCCTTGAGTCCTGTAGTGATGATGATAACCTCATGTCCATGTTTCTTTAAGACCTCAGCCAAGGTCTTAGTCGCGGTAGCGACACCATTGATATCGGGATAATAGGTGTCTGTAAAAATACCGATCACCATATCACTTCTTATCCTCCGTCGGATCCGATGTCGTCAAAGTCTTCATCTCCGTAAACTCCGGAGCATGGATTTCGATTCCTTTGACGTCATCATATGTGATAGTTGTACCTTTCGGCTGCAACTTCATAAGCTTCTTTCTTTCCTTCATCTCTGTTTTTGTCTTTCTCCTCTCATCCTTAACCTGTTTTTTCTGATTTCTCTTGTTTTTCTTTTCAGCAAGGAAGACAAACTCCTTTTCGGATTCGCGGTTGATTTCTTCTTTCGATGGAGTGGATTTGACTAATTCGTTGTACTCCTTGACAACATCAGCCAATGCGTTTTTCTGCTCTTCGAGTATTTTCTCAAACTCTTTGTCGTCAACCTTTTCCTTCACGCCTTCCTCATCAGAGATCTTATCCTTGATAGAGGCAAAGGAAGATTCAATATCTTCTTTGGATAGCAAGGGGCCTCTTTTCACATCGCCTTTCTTCTTAATCTCTTTGAGATATTCTTTTGTCTCTTCATCCGCAGTCTCAATATCTACTTTTGCTAAATCATAAATGGTACCTGTAGAAGATAGAATTTCGACTCTTTTTGGCGAGCCACGATACAATGCGGTTGTGATAACGCCTAAGAAAAGTATGAGATAGAATGTGAGAAATCTCCAAAGGATATTCGCAGCGGATGCGATTGAATCTGGATTGGATATGGTAGATACATCTTTTAAGAAGAAGGAGAATGTGTCTTGGAAAATAACTTCTGGTGCACCAACAGTAATGAAGGAAGAGATGACATTGACAAATCCCGTTCCTGTCAAGGAGCTGGCAAAGAACTGCGCATTGTCAGTACCGGATGAGACAAGAGATAAGAAGACAAAGAAAGGAAGCATTCCTAAAAGGAAAAGCCTTAAGAAGTTGATACCCATGACAAGGAGAACTCTTCCCCCGTTCGCTTTCATTCTCTTCATTTCGATTCGATAAGTCGCAAACTGAATGGTCAGTCTTTTTCTCGTCTGTTCTGGATTTCGAAGAATATGAAGTTTCGCTAATAGATTGATTCCAGAATTGAGGAAGAGTCTATGAAGGGGTCTACAATAAGCTAATAGGATAGCACCGACTAAGAAGAGGAACTGAATCGCCATGCCGATTACGACAAGATAGATCAATTTCAAATTCCAAAGAAGAGGAAGCGGAACATTCTTCATGATCGGATAACCGAATATGATGATAAGAAGAGAATAGATGCATAGGCATAACTGGTAAAGAAGAAAGTTCATCGTAAGGATGGAGGCAGCCTCTGAGTTCTGTACATCCTGCTTTTTGAATGTATAGGCTTGGATCAAAGGAGCTCCGCTTTTGACATATACTCCAACGAGTCCGCCAATCATACAGTTGATCAGTCCTTGATAATAATGGTATTTCGGATTGAACAGACGGGTCAATATTGTCAAAGACATCCCGTCCAATAAAACAGTGACAAGGACTAAAGAAATAGCCAAACTTAAAGGCAGTGCTCTCGCTTGAGAGAGCACGGAAAAGGTTTTCTTCGGATCATCCTTTAAAATGTAATATAAAGCGAGAACAGTCAAGGTAGCAAAGAAAAGGATTTGTAAGACTAGCTTAACGTGTTTCGCTTTGCCCTTGTTTTGGCTGTTCTCCATAGTAGATATTAGAGTGTATTCTTCACCTCATCAATTCTGCGTCTGATTTCGTCTTTTCCAAGAATCTTCAAGACGTCGAAAAGCTTCGGAGACTGTGTCGAGGCGCAAAGTGCGATTCTGACAATGGAAATGCAATCCGCATACCAGCCGTTATAGGCAGTCGGATTCTTCTTATAGACTTTTCTGTCATCGATGAAATTATGACGAAGTCCAAGTTCCTTCATGGAAGCAAACCAGGTATTCTCATCCTGTTTGTCCAAATCAAGACTGTTATAGAAGTCCTCTAAGACATCCTTGATGATGTCATGAGAGAGGAATTCGTTAAAAGGAAGCGGATTTGCCTTGACCATATTGTCGAACTGTTCCGGATAGAAGAAACGGATTTTAGGAAGGACATCTGAGAACTTCTCATAATCCTTTCTAGGCTTTTCCTGTTCACGCTCGATATTGATGATAGCTTCAAAGAGGTCTCTATCCTTCTCAATATCTTCCTTCAATTCCGGGCAATGTTCTTTTGCCCATTCATAGGCCTGATCTGTAAAGGTCTTCTTGTCGAAATTGGCAAGGACTTCCTTGGAGATATTGTTGAGTTTCGGCATATCGAACAATGCGCCATCTAAAGAGAACTTGGAGAAAGAAAGCTTGAAGTCATCCATGTTACCCTTCGGATTCTCCATCATCCACTCCTCAAAGTTGGAGTTGGCAATTGTCATAAGGTACTTGATGACACCATCTTTCGGATAACCCTGTTCCAAGAAGAAAGAAACAGCAGCTTCCGGATCTTTTCTCTTTGAAAGTTTTCTCTTGTTTCCGGTCTCTTTGTCATTGACCATGATGACAGGAAGATGGGCATATCTAGGAGCGGTCCATCCCATCGTGGCAAAAAGTTCAACATGAATCGGAAGAGAAGAAATCCATTCCTCACCACGAGTGACAAGAGTCGTTCCCATATAATGGTCATCGACTAAATGAGCAAAATGATAGGTCGGAAGTCCGTCACTCTTCAAGATGACGATATCCTGATCGTTCTCGGTAAGATCCATGTCACCTCTGATTTCATCATGAACACGGACATGGTTAAGATGATTTCCTTTGGATTTGAAACGGATGACATAAGGCTTTCCTGCCTTGATGTTTTCAATCATCTCATCGATGGAAAGATGACGGCACCTAGCATATTCTCCATAATAGCCAGGAATGACTTTGTTCGCTTCCTGAACCATACGAAGCTGCTCAAGATCCTCTTTTGTGCAGAAGCAAGGATAAGCGCGTCCCTTCTTGATAAGTTCCTTGATGACAATCTTATAGATATCGGCTCTCTTTGATTGGACATAAGGAGTGTATTCGCCTTCCTCATGGTCGCCATAGAAGCCCTCATCGGCAACGATGCCAAAATTCTTCAGCTGTCTGACAAGGTCAAGACCGGTGCCTGCGATTTCTCTCTTCTGGTCAGTGTCTTCCAGACGGAAGTAGTAGACACCACCGCTCTGTTTTGCGAATTTATGTGCGATCATAGCGGTGAATAGAGATCCGGTATGAAGGAATCCAGTCGGAGAAGGTGCAAAACGAGTCACCTCTGCTCCCTCCGGAAGATTTCTCTTGGGATATCTTTTATCGAGATCTTTGATAGTCTCTTTGACATCTGGGAAGATAAGTTCTGCCAATTCTTTGTTTGTAGCCATAATGATTTCTCCTATCTATTTATGAAAATGCTAGTAAACGAATGATGAATGATTATCAAGTCTCTCATTCAATCGGCTTGATATAGAAACGACCATACACCTGTGAAAGGTCCTGAACTGTGATAAAGGACTGAGGATCCGCTGCTTTCACGATTTTGATAGCCTTCTTGGCTTCCGGCTTGGATATAACCATGTAGAGGACATATTTCTTCTGTCCGGTATAGGCGCCTTTTCCATCAATGATTGTACAAGAATGCGGGAAAGCATGGATAAGAATCTGAGAGACATTCTCAACCGATGTGAAGACCTGAAGTTCAACTTTCTTGTTCTTCCTGTTGATGAAGTCTAATACTTTAGCGGATACAAAGGAGTAGACAAGGGTATATAAAGCAGAGGAGATGACCTTGTTGTTATCCTGACTGTTCCATTCCGGATGTGTCGTATGTGCGATGACAGAAGTCACGACATAGAGCAAGACAATCGTCATATTGATTAAAATCATGTATTTACCGACACCGGTCGACTTTTTCTCCGAGAAGTAGGTCGTCACAATATCCGTTCCACCGGTACAGCTTCCGACAGCCATTGCCATAGCGGTAGCAACACCCGTCACGATTCCACCGAAGAGTGCTCTAGCTAACATATCCTGGTAAAGATTGAAGGTATTGGCAATCGTGGAATCCGGTATGACTTTGATGAATAAGGAACAAAGTCCGACGTTGACTGCTGTGAATATCGTGAACTGCTTGCTGATTTTGACGAAGGCAAAGATGAACAAAGGAATGTTGATAGCGAAGTAAAGAATGGAAAGCAACAGCGTTTCCAAGTCGAAATTAGCGCCGCCTACAGAGGATACGTCAAAGAAGATATTCAAAGTTTTGATGATAACCTGACTTAAACCGGTAGCTCCACCGCCGATCAAATGAGTCGGTGAGATGATATCATTAGCCCACTGTGAAGCGGCACCGCTTTGCTGAGCCCATATCTCAACGCATTCTGTAGAAGGGTTGACGAAACTCTTGATGCCAAAAGCGTAGAGCAATGAGGATACGGCTTCCACAACGAGGATGAACCCCCAATTATAGATTTTTTTCTGCGTAGGATGGTCGAGAAGATAGTCTTCAGATTTCTCTTTTAGTTTTTTGAACGCTTTCATAGTTTCATTAATGTGTCCCTATTATTATATATATCTTATATATGATAAAGAATTAACTAAATAATTCAAGATTTTTCCGATGTGTTTCACTATTTCTAAGCATTTTGGCGATGGGCAAGTTTGACTTTAGTTTCGTTTAAAGATATGATTATGCATATTAAGGTAATTTCAATTAATGAACGACAAAACGATAAATGAAAAGCCTAGCCGAAAGAAGTATGCACTAAGCATCATATTTTTGCTCATACTTATCATTGCAACCTGTATTGCAATCTTTTCGACTTATAAGATTAGCGACCTTATTGAAGTTATCAAAAATGTCAACCCTTTATACCTCTCTGTCAGCATTATTCTCCTTCTTCTTTATATATTCTTTGAAGGTATAGCTATGAAGAGAATTTTTACCGGCGAAGGAATCAAAACCGGTATTTTTGCAAATTTCATCTATTCTTCCATAGATTACTATTTCTGTGCCATCACACCATCCGCTAGCGGTGGTCAGCCGATGGTCGCCTATTACATGAAAAAGGATGGCATACCGATATCCTATTCTTCGATTGACTTATTGATCAATACGGCGATGTTCAAGATTGTTCTTCTCACTCTCTCTATCCCTGCTATCATCATTTCAAGGGCTTTTGTTTTCTCTCATCCACTCATTATCGCCTTATACTTCATCGGCTTTTTCATTAATGTTTTTCTCATTTGGCTTTGCTATGCTGCCGCTTTCAAAAGAAGCTTAGTACAAAGTCTTGGAATCAAGACGATAAGGTTCTTGAATAAGATGCATATTGTCAAAAAGCCTGATGAGCTCATTGAGAAATTCACTACGAAAATGGACGAATATGAGATAGCCGGAAAACTATTTCTTGAAAAACGTAGACATTTTTTGCTCCCTATGCTTTATAATTTTGTACAGAGAATCGCTTTTTTCTCAATTTCTTACTTCGTTTATCTATCTTTCTTAGAATCTTATCCTGAGATTTCCGGGTACAATTACTTTGACCTCGTATCCATTCAGGTGCTTGTCGCACTCTGTGTTGATTCTCTTCCTTTGCCAGGAGGAGTCGGAATCTCCGAATACCTTTACATCTTGCTGCTTAGTCCAATCTTCCAAAGAAACGGAATCGATATCTTAGGAAGTGCAATGATTCTCACTCGAATCTTCACATTCTATATTCCGCTTCTCTTCACTGGAATCATCACTGTGATCAAGCAGATCAGCGTCGTCAAGAAGTCCTGACAAGGAGACAATTATGTTAGGTTTTTACAATTATACGGTATGGATGACTTATGCATCGCTCGCCTCAGGAATCATCGGAATCTTTTTCGCATTCCGTGATAAGCCTTTGATATCCGTCATCTGCTTAGGCATCAGCGGGCTCTTAGATCTTTTCGATGGAAAAGTCGCTAGAACAAAGAAAAATCGTTCATTAGACGAAAAAAAATACGGAATCCAAATTGATTCATTGAGTGATTTAGTCTGTTTTGCCGTGCTTCCTGCCTGTATCGGAATTGGACTTGGCATGAGAGCATGGTACTTTGTCTTTGTCTTTGTCTTCTTCATCCTTTCCGGCATGATCCGTCTTGCTTATTTCAATGTCTTAGAGGAACATAGACAGGAAGACGGTGGAAAGCCTTGCTTCCTCGGTGTACCGATTACGACATCCGCTATCATTGTTCCTGCTTTCTTCATCCTCAGTTACCTGATACCGGATGCAATCCAATATGTCTATGCCGGAGTTCTCTTCGTTCTTGGAATCTTCTATTTAGTCAAGATACGCATTCCAAAACCAGGACTCAAAGCAAGCATCATCTTCTCTTCTATCGTCCTTATCTTAGAAATCACCGGACTCGTTCTTGTCCTAACATTATGCAAATAGCAACACGAGACGGAAAGATATATGAATCAAGAGTTCTGCTAAGCCAAAGATTCCTCTACCATACATTGCTTGGCAGACTTTTTCTTAAATTCTTGATTTCCCCTTCTATATCTAAGAAAATTGGTGCAAGACTCGATTCCGAGAAAAGCAAGAAAAGGATCAAGAAGTTTGTCAAAAAGAACAACATCAATTGTGATGACTATATTCTAGATGACATCCATAGCTTCAATGACTTCTTTTCCAGAAAGATCAAACCGGATAGAAGACCGATTGATCCAATCGAGAATCACTTGATATCACCATGTGACTGCAAAGTCACCGCCTATTCTATTGATGCCGATTTAAAACTCCATATCAAAAACAGTGTCTACACTCTTTCCGAGCTGCTCAACAACGATGATATCGTTAAACAATTCAAAGGCGGAAGTTGTCTTGTGTTGAGGCTTTGTGTCGATGATTATCACCGATACTGCTATATCGATGATGGCACAAAAGAGGATAACATCTTCATACCAGGTGTTCTTCATACCGTCAATCCAATTGCAAATGACCACTACAAAATCTATTCTCAGAATCAAAGAGAATATACAGTACTCCATACAAAAAACTTTTCAGATGTCGTTCAAATTGAAGTTGGTGCATTGCTTGTCGGTAAGATTGTGAACTATCAAGGAAAAGGTGAATTCAAAAGAGGGGATGAGAAGGGAAAGTTCCTTTATGGAGGCTCCACTATCGTTCTGCTTATGAACAAAGATGTACAGATCGATTCCGACATCATAGAAAATTCAAAAAGAGAGATTGAAACCATCGTAAAGATGGGTGAGAAGATAGGAGAAATCAATGAAACAGAAGTGGCAACAGTTTAAAAAAACAAAAGGTTATGCAATCATGAAGGACAAACATCTTTTTGAACTGTTTCTTATCGCTTTATTCTATGCTTTCATGTCTATCATCTACGCGTTCAGTTCCGCTATCAGCAAAGACACTCATCTGATTTCGATGTCAATCGATGACAAGATTCCGTTTATCCGTTACTTCATCATTCCCTACTATACTTACTACTTTATGCCTGTCATCATCCTTTACATGGTTGCTAGAAAAGATGGTGAGAAATTCAAAAAGGGTATCATTTCGATGTTCCTTGTTGATATCATCGCCAATATTTTCTTCTTATCCTATAACGTAAAGATCATCCGACCAGATGTCGTAGACCTCAATATGAAGATCACCGATGTCTCTGGATTCGATTCATTCTTAGACTTTATGATTGCTGTCATCTATCGAGTCGACAAGAACGCGTCATGCTGTTTTCCATCTTTGCATGCCGCTATTGGAACACTCGTTGTGATACTATCCATATCTTTTGATAAAGAGAAAAGACTTCCTATCTTTCTTACTATCCTTGGAGTTTTATCCGGTCTTGGATGTATCACTGCCACGTTCTTCATCAAGCAACACTACTTCATCGATAGTGTAGCAGGTGTCATCCTTAGCTTGGTCGTTTATTCACTTGTTTCACTCCTTATGTATCTCATCAAAAAGAAAAAAGAAGAAAAGAAACAGGAGAATAACACGATTGAATCCTAGATTATCTACTTGATTTTTCCACATTTCTTGCACGAATGTTAAATTTTGTCACATATATTTTTTATTTATTGTATAATTAAAAGCGGTATCATTATTTTTATATGGGTATTAAAGTAATCGAATTAAAGCAAAGCGTTTTTGCTGACAACAACGAAAAAGCAGATGAGCTCCGCAAGGAGCTAAAAGAAAAGAAAGTGTTTCTTTTGAATGTCATGTCTAGTCCTGGTGCTGGTAAAACTACCACCTTGACTGCTTTAATCAACATGATAAAGGATCAATATCGCATCGGCGTTATGGAAGCGGATATTGATGGAGACTGCGACACTTCAAAAATCATCAAGAACACCGGTGTAAGAGCGATTCAGCTACACACGGATGGCATGTGTCATCTCGATAGTGGAATGACAAGAACCGGATTAGAGGGAATTGACCTTTCGGACTTGGATTTGATTTTCCTAGAGAATGTCGGAAATCTTGTCTGTCCTGCTGAATTCGATACCGGTGCCTGTAAAAACTGTGTTCTCCTTTCCGTTCCGGAAGGAGATGATAAGCCTTTGAAATATCCTTTGATGTTTGAAAAGGCAGATGTTGTCGTCGTCACGAAGATTGATACCAAGCCTTACTTTTCCTTCGATGACGCTAAATTTGAATCTTATATTCGTTTGCGAAATAAGAGTTGCCGGATTATTTCTGTCTCCGGCAAAACAAAAGAAGGGATGAACGATTTGAAAGATTGGCTGATGGAAGAAATCAGGAAATGGAGGGAAAACTGATATGCCAGAACAAAGCAAACTAATCAAACCTGCCTACCAAGGCGAAGAGAATCCGGATGAGGAAATTCTCAAATTAGGAAAGAAAATCACAGACGTAGTCGCACACAAAATCAAGGGTGTCACATCCGACGATCCCGAATATTGGGGATTAAAGGAAGTCGTCTCTCATGAGATGGCTGTCGTCTTGAACAAAATGAAGCTTAGAAAGTTCTATACTTTCGAACAGCTTCTCAAGATGAATCCGGACTATGATGCCATCAAGTTGCAGAAGCTTTTAGATGACATGGCTGATGTCGGTATCATCGAATTCGATTATGGCGACAATTATGATGACAATGGTCCGACCGATGCACCTAGAATCAAACGTTATCGTATCTGCTACTTCGTTCCTGGCTCTGCCGAGCTCTTCAATTCCACTAAGGATAAGATCAACAAGAACCCGACCGTTGCAAGTTTCTTCGAAAGAATGACTTTCATTCCTCTTGCTGGAGTGACCCAGATGGTTCCTCCTGGAGGCGATGGTATCGGTATGCACGTCATTCCGGTCGAAAAGGCTATCTCTGTCGATCAGGAATCAGTCAAATTAGAGCACATCTCTTATTGGCTTAAGAAATATTCCGGACATCTTTCTGCCGGTCTTTGCTCTTGCCGTGAATCCAGAAAGAGAACTGGCGATGGCTGCGCTGATGATTCTGATGATTGGTGCATCCAGTTCGGTGATATGGCTGATTATGCCGTTGAAACCGGAAAGTCCCGTCCTATCGATTATGATGAGGCAATGAGAATCTTCACTCTTGCTGAAAAGAACGGTTTCGTTCACCAGATTACCAACATCGATGGCGAACACAAGATCTTCGATATCTGCAACTGCGATGTCAAAATCTGTAACGCATTAAGAACCAGCATGCTCTTCAACACTCCTAACCTTTCTAGAAGTGCTTATACTGCTAAAGTCGATCCAAATAACTGCGTCGCTTGCGGTCTTTGCGTTGAATCCTGCCCGGCAGGTGCTGTCAAGCTCGGTCAGAAACTTTGCAAGAAAGATGGAAGCAAGGTCAAATATCCTCAGGCTCCTTTGCCGGATAACCTCATTTGGGGCAAATATGCTTGGGATGAAAACTATCGTGATACTGCTAGACTTTCCAACACCTATAGCACTGGTACTGCACCTTGTAAGGTTGCATGTCCTGCTCATGTTCCTGTTCAGGGCTACCTCAAGAAAGCTCATGAAGGAAAATATCAGGAAGCCTTGGCTCTCATCAAGAAGGAGAATCCGTTCCCGGCAATCTGCGGCCGTATCTGCAACAGACGCTGCGAAGATGCCTGTACACGTGGAACTATCGATCAGCCTGTCGCTATCGATGCCGTCAAGAAGTTTGTCGCTGACTTAGATATCAAGAGTGAAACACGCTATGTTCCTGAAAAGGTCATTCCTAGTGTTCACGGAAAATTCGATGAGAAGATTGCTATCATCGGTGCCGGTCCGGCTGGTTTAAGTGCAGCTTACTTCCTTGCCTTAATGGGATATAAGCCGACTGTATTTGAAAAGAATGCCAGACCTGGCGGTATGATGATGTACGGAATCCCGACCTACAAGCTCGAGAAGGATGTCATCGATGCTGAAATCGAAATCATCAAGAGTCTCGGCGTTGAAATCATCACAAACTGCGAAGTTGGAAAAGATACCACCATCGCTAAATTGAAAGAAGAAGGATACAAAGCCTTCTATATCGCTATTGGCTGCCAGGGTGGAAGAAGACCGAACGTCAACAATGACACAGCTGAAGGCACCTATATTGCCGTTGACTACCTCCGTCATTCCTTCGAACATCAGGATGAGAAATTCGAAGGTGATGTCGTTGTCATCGGTGGCGGTAACGTCGCTGTCGACTGCGCTAGAACCGCAAAGAGACTTTCTGCTAAGTCTGTTCAGATGTTCTCCTTGGAATCCAGAGACGAAATGCCTGCTTCCAAAGAAGAGATTACTGAGACTCTAGAGGAAGATATCAAAATCAACAACTCTTGGGGTCCGAAAGAAGTTTTGGTTGATGAGAACGGCAAAGTCACCGGTATTGTCATGAAGAAGTGCACACGCGTCTTCGATGAGAATCACAAGTTCTCTCCAACATATGATGATAACGATACCATCGAAGTCCATGCAGACAGAATCGTCTTCGCTATCGGCCAGGCTATCGAATGGGGCAACTTGCTTGATGGAACCAAGGTCAACTTCTGGCACGGCAACTATCCTATCGCTGATAAGCTTACCTACCAGACTGCCGATCCCGATATCTATGTCGGCGGTGATGTCTACACTGGTCCGAAGTTTGTCATCGATGCCATTGCTGCCGGTCACTTTGTTGCTGAATCCTTACATCGTCACGTTCAGCCGAATGCCCACCCGACAATCGGTATGGATCGTCATCATTTCGAACCTCTCAACAAGAAAGACATCTCTGTCCCTGGCTATGATGATGCCGGAAGACAGGAAGCTGCTATGAACAAGGATATCGATGCAAAGACATCCTTCCGTGATGCTCACCTCACTCTTACTGAAGAACAGGTCAAGATTGAGACTGGCCGTTGCTTAAGCTGCGGTGCTTCCGTTGTCGATCCTCATAAGTGCATCGGCTGCGGTATCTGTACAACACGTTGCGAATTCGATGCTATCCACCTCTTCAGAGATCATCCGGAGATGACCAAGATGGTCGCCGGCGAACAGAAGGTCGGTGGCTTACTCAAGTACTCCATCAAGAGAAGCTTCAAGATTCTCTTCCATAGCGGAAGCAAGGAAGCAAGAGAGATGAGAAAGAAGAGAAAGGCTTATAAGAAGGCCAACAAAGAGTTCGCAAAGAAGAATCCTAACACCGGAAACGCAACAGACATCAATGCATGAGCTCGGTATTGTCTTCTATGTCATCGACAACGTTGAGAAAGTAGCCAAAGAAAACAATGTCAAATCTGTAAAGAAAGTCACTCTCGAAGTAGGTGAAGTCTCCACAATCATTCCTTCCTACTTCCGAGATTGCTTCTCCTGGGCCATCAAGAAAACAGATCATATGCAAAACTGTGAACTTGAGCTCATCATCATCAAAGCAATCACTTATTGCAGAAATTGCAAAGAGACTTACTCCACAACAGAATTCGGAAAGGAATGTCCGCATTGTCATTCTACCGATACTTATCTAGTAACGGGAAGCGATGTCATGATCAAAAACGTCGAAGTTGAAGAATGACCAAAGCCTAGTGCATCGCACTAGGCTTTTTTGTTAGATGCGTTATTTATGATAAAACCAATCCGATGAGGCACGTTAATGTTGTCTTTTAGTTTCATTCTTATTTTTATATTATTTTGCAAAATTGAAATGATACCCTATTGCAAATATACTCTTTTCGATCATCCTTCTTGAAGTGTTTCTTTACTTGTGTCTTGATGATATCCCAAGCATCAGTAAAACACATAAAGAATTCTATAAAACTATGATTACACAGCGTTATAGTAAGATTATTCAATATTCTTATGAAAGGCTTATGAGGACAAAACAATGAAATGCTATACATCAAAAGGCACAATCTATAATTCCGGGAGACTTCAATCTCATCTATACTGTCTGTGATTTGACGTATGAACTCTATGAAGATGATACTTTCCGTTATACATTCGAACCGAGATATTCCACTATCGATCTGTTGTCTAGCAAATACTTTCAGGGAATACCTGGTTTAAACCTAGACTTAAGAAGAGAAAAATATATCCGATAGAACATTCTTCCTGCTTTCATCAGTGAAAGAGTTACATCCGAAAAAAGAGAAGACTATCAGGAATTATTAGAAGCGGCCGGATTGGAGTATATGGACCCGATTCATTATCTGATCAACACAAAGTTACAGTACTTCGGTGATCCATTATTCATGATGAAAGAGCAAGTCAAAAAGACAGTATTTCTTGATGAAGAAAACAGTCAGGAAAACAACATCGCTTTGATAAAGAAATTCCTCACTAATCTTTGTCTAGGCAATGATATCAGATTCAACAATCAAATCATCAGAGATGATAACAGGAAGATTTTTCACGATGTTTTCCTCGGTATCTATGCTAGATCCTATGAAGCTAAGAAGAATGCTCAGGCAATTGGGATTAAAAACGCAAAAGAGCAGAAGAAATATAAAGGAAGAAAACCGACTCCTATCGATATGATAAAGTTTCTAGAGTTAGAATCTATGGTAAAAAAAGAACAACATACCGTCAAAGAGGCAAGCAAAGAATTAGGTATCAGTATTGACCGGTACTATCGTTATAGAAAGAAGTTAGCTAAAGAGTAACTTAGACTATTCTCGTTATTCGTCCAAAAAAACCTGGCTCATCATCGAACCAGGTTTTTCTTTTACATTGGATTTATCCTAAGACGTATGCGAAGGAGGCGGCTGTTCCAGAGACAGTGATCATTGTGAATAACATCGCATTGATCAAGGAACCTAAGTAGACATTGCCAGTCTTCTCATAGAGTTTTCTAGAGATGATAGTAGCAAAGATAAGGACAGGAACGATTGGGAATAGGACGATGTATCCTAATGCCATATCAGACTGCCATAAGACACCAGTGGACTTGAATGTCGCGTACTGGATGATCATGACTAACATGATACCGAAGACATTGAAGAAGGCGTTGATTGCGATAGTGCCCCAAGCAGGGAGGTTCTTTGCTCTGTAGGTCTGGTTTGCGATACCATTGCAGAGATAGAAGAGGAAGAAGAAAACTCCATAACGGATAGCTGTAGGAACCATCTCAGGGACATTGAAGACTTTGATTGCGAGTGTCCAGAGACGGAAATCGACTTTGAACGCTGCCCAATTGACAAAGACGATGAGATATAAGCCAAAGACAACAAGGAATGCCATGAAGACTGTCTTAATAGCATTGGAGAACGAAGAGATTCTAGCAGTTTCAAACGGATTGCTGACTTCCTCTGCTTCTTTCTGTCTTGCAATCATGCATCGACGGATAGCACGTCTGACGATGAAGAAGAAGAGAATAACAAGGATAGCGAATAAACCGCAGGCGACCGACCATAAGGCAACCCAGTTTGTCGTATCCTGAGGATAGAGCTGAGTATTCGGGAACCATCTGTCTCCCCATTTCGTAGCGAATGAACGAATCATGAATCCAGAGAATAATGTACAGCCAACAGCAGCGACGAAATAGAGGACCCAATCAAGCCAAGTTCTTAAAGGCTTATCTTTTCCCTGGATGCTCTCTTCCGTTACAAGTTCCTCTTTAAAGGAAATCGTACCATCATCACTGACAAGCTTCTTTCTTCTCTTCTTAAGGGATTCAAAGACAGGAATAGTAAGGAGTAAGGAAACAGCAGGGAAGATGAGGGAGAGAAGTGCTAACATACCGATGAAGGAGAAGGTTTCCTTGACTTCCCAGACCTGATTGTTGACACCTTTGACAGCATATCCATTCGGAGTTCCGAATGCAGTATAGAAGAAGTCGATGACATGTTTTGTAGAAGGGATGGACCAGTGGTTGAGAGGATGGATTTCATCCGCTTCATAGATAGCGCGGAAAGGAGAGGAAAGAGCGGTTCCTAATGTTGTCTCAACAACGGATCCAGAGACATAGTGAGCACCGTTTTCGATATTGATGTTATCTCCAGCGGCATAGCTGACACCGACGAATTTAGCCGCACCAGTAGACTGAAGGAACTGACGAGAGATTGTCTTGTTTCCATTGGAATCAGTTGAATTGAAGAAGAACTCGTCATCAGAGGCCTTTAATAGACCGACACTGACATCACTTCCTGCACCCATGAAGGTAGACCAACCCTGAATGAGACCTGCCTTGATGATTCCGTATCCATAGGTAGTAACGGTCTTTCCATCGACCTTAGCAGTACCAACAGGCATATCCTTGCTATCTTTCATCAATGTGGAAGCAGTAGTATATCCGCCCATGGAGTGACCGGTGATACCGATTCTTGTCTGATCGACATAATCAAGGTTATATAAGTACTGAGCAGACTCATATAATCCCTTTGTTGCCATAAGAGCATTGGCATCATCGACATTGTTGTAGTTTCCGTGGCCTTCACGGTCAACAGTAAGGACAACGAATCCACGTCTTGCCAATTCGATGGCGAACGGAAGCTGAAGTTCTCTGTTGTTGAGATAGCCATGTGTCAATACGACTGCAGGCATCTTATTGTCCTTGGTAGCAGTTTTTGGACGGAAGAGAATTCCGCTTGTAACTGTGCCAGTGAGTTTGACTTCCATTGTGCTTTCCGTAACATCTGTACCTTCACCAGGAATCGTGATTCTCTGCTGAACGGTTCCGGCATTGGTTGCATTACGAAGATCCGAGACTTCGATGCTTCCTCCGGCATTCTGAATCAAAGACTGCGTAAGACTTGTAATGAATACGACGACAATAGCGATGAGAAACCAAAGAATCGACTTTTTGTTTTTCGAGTAGTAGTCTTTCATACTTAATCCTTTCTTAAAGACTTATTGAAAACAGAACACGATAAAAACGCGTTTTACCCCCTTTCTTTTCTTTGCTCGTTTTTTGCGTGTTTCTTAAATATTCTTCTCTACGAATAGAGTTTAACACAGGCAAAAATCAAAGTAAACACATTTATAAAAGCGCTTTTATGACAATTATTTTGTACATTTTCGATAATTATGCACAAAATAGTGCAACTTGAGCATGTTTTTTTACTTTATTGAAATAATTGCTTGTAGTTCAATCAAAAAACTATTCATTTTGCACGTTTGTAAATTTTGAAATCTCGTGCAATATTTTTAATGATGACCTTATATTTGTCTGTTATCGAAACTTTTCGACAAGTAACCGATTTCATGTTCTCTTTCTCTATGGGCTCACTATAATTTCTATGTTCTTTTTAAAGGTAATATATATGAAAGAGACAAACATCATCAAAAAGTTATTCGCTCCTGTCGATCTGACCAAAGGCAATCCGATGAAGGCGCTTCTTGTCTTCATGCTTCCGATTCTCTTATCTCTCGTTTTCCAGCAGATTTATACGATTTCCGATGCCGCTATTGTCGGTCAGACCTTATCGAAGGCGGAAGTTGCCGGCGTCAATGATGTCTATGGACTCTTCTATATCGTCATTCAGTTCTCCTTTGGATGCGCTGCCGGTTTCTCAGTCATCTCCAGTCAAAAAGCAGGTGAAAATGATAAAGAGGGAATCAGAAAGAGCTTCGCCGCCCAAATTCTCTTATCCGCTATCATTGCAGTTGTTCTCACTGTTGTTTTTGTCCCTCTTGTCCCTTATCTATTGAAGGTCATCGGACTCGATGAAACGAACTCCGTCTTCCCTTATGCGAAAGAGTATTTATCTATTATTTATATCGGTCTATTCGCACAAGTCTTCTATAATCTTGTTGTCTCTGTCTTACGTAGCATCGGGGACAGTTTTGCTCCTTTGATGTTTTTGATTGGTTCAACGATACTCAATATCGGACTAGATTTTCTCTTCATCGTCACGTTCAAGTGGGGAGTAGCAGGCGCTGCTATCGCGACCATCATCGCTCAGTTCTTAGCAGCCATCGTCTCGTTCATCTACTGTCTAAAGAAATATTCATTTTTAAGAGTGAAACTCAGTGACTTCAAGATTGGATGGGTAAGCTGTAAGAATCATCTTCGTCTCGGTCTTCCTCTTGCTATGCAGTATTCCATCATCGCTATCGGTCTTATCATCCTGGAAAAAGCAATCATTCGTTTTGATATCCCGACTGGCGTAGAGGATGCTCAGGTCGGTTATGGTGCCGGTGTCAAATTCAACGACTTCATGATGACGCCTCTCATTGCCTTAGGCACTGCTGTTCTTTCCTATCATGGACAGAACTATGGCGCAAGAGACAGTGAACGCATCCGTATCGGATTCAAGGATAGCATGATACTGATGCTAATCATGTATGTCATATTCGGTGGCATTGCCGCTCTATGCTCCATCAATGGTGCTTTCACTCATATCTTCCTTGCGGATAGTTCCATCAATGACAGAGTCCTGTTCTATGCGAAGACTTATCAGCTTGTCGATGCCTCCTGCTACATCTTCTTAGGCTCTTTAATGGTATTCAGAAGCACATTACAAGGCTTCCAGAAACCTATTTATCCTTTCTTAAGCGGTACAGCAGAACTGATTGGACGTGCTGTCATCGCTGAGTTCATGCCCCGCATTGTTGATCCTTCTAACCCTGTCAGCGACAGAGCCTTTGTCGGTGTTGTCTTCTCTGATAGCATGGCATGGTTATTATCGATTCTGGTCATGGGATACGGAATCTATAAGTACATCATCAAGAACAAGATTGCTGACGAACTAAAAAGGGACGCTTAGTACCAATATCGGTACATAACTCATTTTCTTGCCTCTTTCTCCTTGAAAGAGGCTTATTTTAAATTAAGATAGTAATGTATCGGAAAGGGGAAATTATATGAAATACATTCAAGTATCAATCAAAGACAAAAACACGCTAATTCTAGAAGAAGACGGAACAAAGGGAGATTATATCGATCTTACCTCTGTCACTAGTTTTGATTCTACGATGTTAGAGAAGAGCATCGAAGAAGGAAAAGACGCTTTCTACAAAAAGAAATTAGAAGAAGAGAAAAAGAATCTTAATGAGAAACACGCTCTTGAACTAAAGAATTTAGAGAAAGAGATGGAAGCGAGGGGCAAAAGCGAAATTGCTTCCCTCAATGAGAAGATAGCAGCTCTTCAGACACAGAATAACCACGATAAGCTTGACGCCAAGAATAACGAGACCATTCATCTGAATGAATTAGAGAAGAAAAAGAACGATGAGATCAATAAACTCCAGAATGAATTATCCGCGATCAAAGCTCAGTTAGACAGTGAAAAAGAGAAGTACAGATTAGAGATTGAAAACAAGTATCAGAAAGAAATCGCTGAGCAAAAAGCAAAAATCACAGAACTGACTCTTACCAATCAAGCCAGTGAAGTTAGCCATAAGAAAGACATCGAGACATTAAAAACACAGAACGAAAAGGAAAAAACAGATTTAGAAAGCAAATACACGAGTGAATTATCCGAAGTCAAGGAGAGAGCAAACAAAGAAAAAGAAGACCTTAGCAACCAGTTAAGGGAAGCCAACAGACTCCGTTCTACTGCCACCATCAAGGTTATCGGAGAAGACTTAGAATCCTGGTGTGACAGAGAAGTGACATCCTATATGCAGGCTGGTTTCCTCAACTGCACATGGGATAAAGACAATACCGTCGTCAAAGATGATGGTGAGAGCAAGGGAAGCAAAGCCGACTACATCTTCAAAATCTACGCAGATGATACGCATCAGGACCTTCTCTCTTCTGTCATCCTCGATATGAAGAGTGAAAGTCTTGTCAGCGTCAACAAAAAGTGCAACAAAGATCACTTTGCCCAGTTAGCTAAGAACAGAGAAAAGAAGGGCTGCAAATACGCTGTCCTCGTCTCTGAATTAGAGATGGACAAGTCCAATGATCTTCCCATCTGCCGCGTCACAGATCCAAACTACCCTGACATGTACGTTGTCAGACCTCAGTACCTTACCACCTTCCTTTCGATGATTACTTCCTTGACCAATAAATTCTCTGCTCTAATTCTCCACGTTAACAAAGATAACATCGAATTCAGAGAAAAAGAGAAGATCATTGAAGATCTCTTATCCTATAAGAACACCTACCTCGACAAACCGTTAGACGCTATGCAGAAAGATATCGATGCTATCACCAAGTGTTCCTCTACAATACGCGAAGCCAACAATAAAATTGATACTACAATCAGTCACATCAAATCCTCCTATATTGATAGCATCAACAGCAAGTTAGAGAAATACGAGACCTTTATCCGCAAGGAAGTGAAGAAGATCAACGAAGACTAAGAATAATGGGCAGCACGAATCCGTGCTGCCCCATGCTGAATAAATCCAAGTCAAAGAAAACAGATTCCTTTGGCCTTATTTAAGTATGGAGAAAAAGGAGAAAAATGACATACACTACACTTGAAGAAGTTGTTTATAAATATGACAATAAAGTTGAAATTTCTACTTACTATTATTATGTGATTATGGCAATGGCGGTAATAGGATTTGTGGCAATCATAGCGCTCATTGTCTTAATTGTAAAAAATCATAGCGATTGGGGATATATCTCTGAACAAAGAAGATTGAATGATAAAATCAAAGAAGAATATGTAAATAAGATAAAGACTATAAAGTCTTCTGCAAAGGATAAAGACAAGAAGATTTTTGAATTAGAAGCGGAAGTAGAACGCCTTAAAATAGAATCTGCTAACTGGGAACGAGAATATTACAACAATAGACTAGATAGCAATGCCCTTGCCAATGCAATCAAAGATGGTATTGCAAAAGCAAAGTATGAAGAGAAAACTGGTGTTTTCGGCTCGGCTGATGATATTCTCGATAGCAGCGAATTCAATAGGAAGTAAAAGAATATGGATTTACAATACTCTTTGGATGTTATTAGACAAAAGCTTAGTGCCTAACGAAAGAAAATGAAGTTCCTGTAATCATCTAAGCAAACATGATTTTTAATTTATTACCCACCTAGAAACTAAATACCAAGTTTGACAATCAGGATCATAAACATATTTGAAATCTATGACCATATTCTGAAAGTTTAGAGTCTTTCCATGAATTATCCGCATTTCACCATTTAAGTTTGAAGCATTATCAAGCTTACTATGCTCTTTTTCCGATATGTTCATAAGAGAAATTATTGAATTCTTCAAGACATTCAATACGTGATATGAATGTCTCCTGGATAACTCTATCGTGTTCATTTTGAAATCATCTGAAAGAAAAAACAGTATTCCGTCATTAAATTTCTTTTTATTCTTCCAATGGTAAGGCGTTTCTAATAAACCTTTCTTTGCATAATCAAAAAATTCCCTAACCAGTTCACTGTCACAGAAGAAGAGACAATCAAGAATATTAGGTTTATAATTAATTCTGGTCTTCGTCACGTCACTTCTTCTTTTTTCAATTCCGAGCATCGATTTTTTTGTAATGAACTGCCTTTTCTTGAATGTTACGTTTTTCATCTTTACAATATTCTCCTTCGCACATCATACGATTCGTACAAGACAGAATTATTGTAACTAATATTTTGTACCTGTTTAGGTACTTAAAACGTTACTGATAGGAATTGATAGGAAAACATCCTCTATCAATAATATGTAACTAAAAATACAATGGATTTTACATCTTACTTTTTAATGATAGGTTTTCAATTATTCTTTCATTGAAATAATGGGTTTATATCCATTCTTAATCAGTTCATCGTTTGTTTTAGCTAATGAAAAACTGGAACTAAGACATCTTCGAATTATCTCATCTCTTCCATTATCGGACAAATCTGGTTTTTCGTTTGTTCTCAATAAAAGATTCAATTCATCTACAGAGATGGAGAACTCTAATCCGATGATGATGCACTCATCTCTTGTGAAGGTGTTATTGGCTCTTTTGTTTCTTAAGGTACGTTCTGTGATTCCTAATACATCCGCTAAGCTTTGCTGATTATAGTCTCGAGTGATTTTCCTTTTGCCTTTCACTAGATCCTCAACATAGTTGAATGTGTTGAAGTCACTCATTATGTTTGCTTTCGTTATATTTGTTTTAGAAAGGTCTATCTTCTTCTCTATGGTCATAAAATCCTCTTCGCAGTTATCATTGATGACATCGATGACTTGCATGAACTTATGATAGATTTCTTCTTTCTGATATTTCGATAAATCGATGTTAAAAGACTCTTCATTCCCATGAATATCATTTTTGATGACTACCATGCTAGGAAGAGACTTGACATCATAGGCATCCTTCAAAGCATTGATGGTATTCATAACATCAGTTTCATCATCAACTTGCTTTTCTAATTTTTCTCGGTAATGAATATTCTTCCATCCCTTTATCATTAAAGATGTGATGTAAGTCAACACACTGATATTGGAGGAAGTGCAATTATGTATCTTTCCACCGTATTCATCCAAAAACAAGATGCCTTCAGGATCTTGCTTTATGTCATATAGATAAAGAATCGTATATCGGCTCTGGAATCCATATATGCCTTTCCGGAAATCATCCGTAACGTCATTCGCCTTTGCTACATATTCAGTAACAGAAGCAAGAAAAGAAAAACAGTCAGTACGGAATCTAGGTGTACTGCTTCTTTTCTCAGTTTGATTGATTTCAACTAATGATATCTTTGACATGCGGAATCCCCCTATCTATATATATATATATATGATACACCCGACAGGATTTTTGTCATAGAAACCTTGTTTGGTTTGCCCTATTAGTAAACTATTTTATTTTTTCCTTGAAAATTCCGATTTTCCCACTATACTATCATCGCCAAGAAAAAGGAGAATGAATAGAAATGAAAATGACACACACAGAAGCCATGAAAGAAATCAAGAAGTTAGAAGGCCAGAAGTCTGCTCTTTTACAGGAAGAGAATGATACCTGTACTGTTACCTATACAGAAAATGAGACCCCCATCGATACGAAGTATGACTATACAAAGTTCACAACAGAACTTGATTCCATCGATTTGAGAATCCGTCAGTTGAAGGGAGCCTTAGCCAAAAGCAATTCAACTACCATTGTCAAAGGATTCGATATGAGCGTTTCAGAAGCTCTTGTCTATTTAGCACAGCTCAACAGTCACCTGTCCCGTTTCAAAAAGCTTGCCGACAAGCAGCCCTTAGTCAGAACCAGTGCACTCTATCGAACTGCAACGTATGAACTGACAAAGACACTCTATGATGTCAGCGTCGCCAAAGAAGAGTATCAGAAGTGCTTTGACCTCATCTCCAAGCTTCAGATGGCGATTGACCTGACAAACCTCACAAGCGAAATCGACTGCTAATCTCTTTCCCTGAATAGACTGTAACCTTTAAAAGAACGAAACCGTTAAACGTTCCGTTATTGCTTTGAGAGTTTTATCTTTATTTGTCATCGACATAGGTTTATTGCAATTGTCAATATAAAAGAATGAAGAAACAAATCAGATCTATTCTAAAAGCTACCGTTTCCAAGCATCGGGTCAGAGGAAACGAAAAAGGGGAGAGGCCTTCGGGTCCCTCCTCTTTTTCGTTTATTTAAACATATCGAACAAAGACAACTGGTTGCTTTCCGGAAGTCCGTCTAAGCCGCCAACCTCTCTCAATTTCTTAAGCATGGTATCACCGACCTTTGCGCGAGTCTTTAAGTCATCAACCGATGTGAACATCTTCTCTTTTCTCGCTCTAACAATCTGTTCAGCGACAGAAGCGCCAAGCCCGTTGATGCTAGTAAGAGAAGGAATGACTCTGTTTTTCACATGGTCGATAGAGAAGGTAGTCGCTTCCGAAGTCAAAACCGAAAGCGGAGCAAAGGAATAGCCTCTATCATACATCTCAATCGTCGATTCCAGTGCGTTGATCGTGGCTAGTTCTGGATTAGAAACCGGCTCATGATTAAAGACTCTTGTCTGGATATCGTTTCTACGGCTAAGACAGGCATCTAGTCCTCTCATCATCGTCTGAATATCGTATCCGTCACAGCGCAAAGTGAAGTAAGTGGCATAGTAGGAAAGAGGCTGATGCACTTTAAACCAAGCGCAACGGATACAGTTGGTGACATAGGCGACAGCATGTCCTTTCGGGAACATGTATGCGATTTTCTTACAGGATTCGATATACCATTCGGGAACATTATGATCAACCATGATCTTGATGAATTTTTCTTTCTTATCCTCACTTCCGGGTTTACCGAAATTACCCTTACGAGTGAATTCCATAATAGCGAAGGCATCGGAATTATCGACACCATATCGATCATGAAGGACAGTCATAATATCGTCACGGCAAGCGATGACATCCTTTAACTTGAATCCTTCATTCTTAATGAGGTCTTCGGCATTTCCGGCAAAGACATTCGTACCATGACTCAAGCCAGAGATACGGACTAAGTCAGCAAAGGAGCGAGGCTGGGTTTCAAGAAGAACTCGTCTTCCGTTTTCCGTACCGAATTCTGGAAGACCTAAAGCACCTGTTTCCTGTTGTAAGACATTCTTCCTAAGATGAAGAGCGTCGGCCGACCAGAAAAGAGAATGTGCTTCCGGATCAGAAATCGGAATCTTCTCCTTCATATCCATGAAGGAAAATCCGCAGAGGTCGCACTGCATACGGATAGCTTGAGGATCGACATGTCCTAACATATCAAACTTCAAGACATTATCATGAATCTTGTGGAAGTCGTAATGGGTTGTCATCCAAGAGGAATCGGGATCGTCGGCTGGGAACTGAACAGGTGTGAAGTCATAGGCTTCCATGCCATTCGGAATGACGATGACACCGCCAGGGTGTTGACCGGTAGAGCGTTTTACATCGATGCATCCGGATGCGATATGATCAATTTCCGCATTGCGTATCTTTGTCGTATCTTTGCCAAGCGATTCAAAATATCCTAAAGCATAGCCACGGGCCTGTTTTTCCTGTGTCGTCTGAATTGTACCTGCCTTGAAGCAGGTGTTTCCAGTCTTGTTGAGGATTTCCTTCATATGCTCATGGGCGATGGATTGGAAGTCAGAAGGGAAGTTAAGATCGATATCCGGAACCTTTTCAGCATGGAAACCTAAGAAGGTTGCAAACGGAATATTCTGACCGTCTCCAATCAAGTCTGTGCCACACTCAGGGCATTTCTTAGCTGGAAGATCGAATCCAGACTCATATTCATTCAAGTCAGCCCATTCAAGATGATGACAGTGTGGGCAAAGGTAATGCGGAGGAAGAGGATTGACCTCAGTGATTCCAGTCATAGTAGCAACGAACGAGGAACCGACAGAGCCTCTTGAACCAATCAAGTATCCTTCTGAGTTCGACCAACGGACAATCTCAGAGGATAGCCAGTAAATGACAGCATATCCGTTATTGATAATACCGGCTAACTCTGTCTTGAGTCTCTCTTCAATCACGTCCGGAAGAGGATCTCCGTACATTTCCTTAGCCGTCTTATACGCTAAGTCAGATAGGAGTTTATCGGCACCTGGAATGCTCGGAGGGTAGAGTTTATCCTTAGTTGGCTTGATTCCATCCTCGATCTGATCTGCGATATAGTTCGTGTTATCGATGATGATTTCTTCCTCTAATTGTTTGTCTTTCAAAAAGGAGAAGCATTCTATCATTTCATCTGTCGTCCTGAAATGCTGATCCGGATTTGGAAGAGGGTTCTTATACCAAGCCTGTTTGACTTCTTCGCTTGCGCTTTCATAAGGAGCAAGGTTCAAAGGATGTCTTGCATTCTTCAATCCTTTGCTTGCGATAAAGACATCGCGGAAGACTTTGTCCTCCGGATTGAGATAGTGACAGTCACCCGTGGCACAGACAATCTTTCCCGCCTCTTTAGCAGTCATGATCAAGTCTTTCAGAACATCCTGGATTTCTTCCTTTGATGAAAGCTTACCAGAATGGAGAAGATAAATATAGTTCTCCGGTGGCTGGACTTCGATGAAATCATAGAATTGCATCCTCTTCATGAGGGTTTCCTTTGATTTTGTGACCGCCGTTTCAAAAATCTGGCCATTCATGCAGGCCGAACCAATGATGAGATTGCTTCTATATTTTTCAAGATAGCTTTTCGGAACAAGCGGATTGCCTGCTGATCCGATATGCTTTGTGTTACTTTCCGAAATGATGCGATATAAGTCCTTCAATCCGTCTGCGTTCTTCGCATAGGCTGTTACATGATAGGAACGCAAAGTCAAAAGCATTGGATCGGTAACCTCGAAATCACCAAGGTCACAATGTCTAATATCTGGATTCTTTTGAATCAGTTCTGAAAGCATCGCATGGAAAATGGAGGCAAGATGTCCTGCATCGTAGTTAGCACGGTGTGCACCGCCTTTATCGAAGGAAATGTTGAACTTTGTAGCCAAAGAACCCTCTTTATGCGATCTCATCTCCGGGTAGAGATATCTGGATAACTGTAGGGTATCGATGACCGGATTATGAATTGTTTCCATACCATTGTTCTTGAACGCCTCATTGAGGAAGTCATAGTCGAAGTCCGCGTTATGAGCGACAAGGATATCGTTTCCGAAGAACTCTTTAATGATCTTCAAAGCATCCTTGATGTTCTTTCCTTTATCGACCATATCTTGGGTGATATGAGAGACATTCACTGAGAAGCCGCTGATCTTTCGATTTGGATTGATGAAGAAGTCAATCTCATCAATGACTTGTCCCGCCATGTTAATCTTGACTGCGCCGAATTCAATCAATCTGTCATATCGGCAGGAAAGACCTGTCGTTTCGGTATCAAATACGACAAAGTCCGAATTTCCTAATCTCTTTTCACAGGGATTATGGATGAAATGGGCATCTTCTTTCTTATCATCGACCACATAAAACTCTGTTCCATAAAGGATCTTGACGTTGTTTTTCTTTCCGGCAGCCTGGGCATCCGGAAAGGCCTGACATCCGCCATGGTCAGTCAATGCAATTGCCTTATGTCCCCATCTGGCCGCAGTCTTCACATAGTCTGAGATAGAGGCTAAGCCATCAAAAGGAGACATCTTGGTATGAAGGTGAAGTTCAACTCTTTTTCTCTCATAAGTATCTTCTCGAAGCGGATCGGGAGGCAATATTTCCATCGAATCGATTCGGATGACGAGTTCATTATGGGAATAGGGATCGTGCTCTGGTTTTCCTTTGACACGGATTTTGACGCCGACTGCATATTTGTTCATTTCTTCCATCGGCATCCTTTTGCTTTCAAAAAGAGTAGACTGAATGGAATCGGACCCATCTGTATATTCGATGGTTCGGATCGTCATTCCTTTTTTTGTCTTTCTGTCTTCACCTAATTTAAAGATTGTTCCTTCTACAAGGACCATTCGATAATTCTCAATATCCTTCAATCGGCACGGCTGATATGTGGAATTGAGTCTTTGTTTCTCATTGTATTTCTTCGAGAACTTCTCCGCATTCTTTCTGTATTCCTCTTCTCCTTGGGAAAGGAATTCGTCATTAGACATATAGACTCTTTCTTGGGTCAGGATACGATAGGAAGAGGATATGGAATCCAGAAAGTCTTTAAGCGCTCTTGTCTCATTGGATATCGGTTCTGCATTTCCGGCCGATTCATAGAAGAAGATGACCTTCTTCTCCCCCTGGATGAATTCCATATCGCTGAGATAAAGGCACTGCTTTGTCTCGATATAGTCATCTAAGAAACCCGGAAAGGAAGAGACTTCATCATCATAGGAAAAGGATAAGGAGATACCGAATCCACCATAAGAAGTGAAAGTAGAGATCGTATCAAAGAGATTCATGTACTCACTCACTTTCAAATAGGTAGGAAGATGCATCTTCGCTTCGATCAGATTATGTTCCTTATCGTTATTCAGTGCTGCAAAATGTCCCTTTTCAAAAGGGGTAAGATTCTTGATTCCAATCTTAGTAAGGAATCTTTGCAATAAATTGTCCATAACTCACCTCATATTTTCTTCTTTTCTTCTTTTTACTTCTTCAACATATTCTTTGTACTTGTTTTCATCTGTGACATAGACGAAATAGGTAAGCAATACCGCAATAGCAGTAAGAACCATCGGAAGAATCGTAATCGAGATACGATATACGGATAAGGAATCCTCTATGTTTTCAAACCCATGAATATATGTGTTTACTTCATCTATGATATTGTTCTCTAACTCACCACGGTTATTGAGAGATTCTAAATTGGCGACCTTTCGATTGATATCCAAAAGATTGTCGGATACAGCAAGGAAGAGGTAGAAGAATCCGGTCTGGATTCCATTTGCCGTCTTGACAGCAAGCGCCTTTGCAGCCTGTATGGATGCACTTCTTTCCTTTCCGGTCTTTGCCTGATAATATTCAGCGACGTTGCAGACATTGACATTGAGAACAAGAAGGATGATTCCATGGAAGAAACCGACGAAAGCGATGAGAACAAATAGCACGATTTCTCTCCCTCTTACCATACCGAAGAAATAGAGACAGAGATATAATGCCGTAATCGCGATCAAAGCAGTTATCATTGCCTGTTTCTTTCCGGTCTTCTTCACAATGGATGGATAAACAAGGTTTGAGAAACAGACCATCAATCCAAAACATAAAGAGAAGACAAAGGAGATAAAGCCGCCTGACATTGATCCACTGTATCCCTTGCTCGAGAATCCGCCATATCCGTATTCATAATAGAAATAGGCGGAGGTATTTCCAGCAATCAGATCCTGAGATACAAAGATAAGGAAGAAAGCAATGACGACTAAGAACACCTGCTTATCGGTGAACATGATGCGAAGAGACTCAAAGAGTTTTCCGTTATTCTCCAAGTCAATTGAGATATCATCAGCTTTCTCATACATAAGCAGGCAGTAGATCAAATGAGAAATGAAGAAACAACAGAGAAGAACAATCATCAGTATCGTCATATTCTCTTTTGCATTTCCAGCAGAGATCGCCGGAGACAAGGCAGTGATAAGATAACTGCCAATAGAAGCAACCGTATTGGTGACACCTAATATCTTGCTTCTCTTTCCTTCATCATAGCTCATCTTGTTAATATAGGACCAATATGCGATATCATTGATTGAAAAGACGCATTCCGAACAAGTATAGAAGATAAGGAAGGCGATGACATAGTTCCATCCTGTCCCACATAATGGAGCGATGAAAAAGGTAAGGAAAGAGAAGAGAGTCGATAAGGAAGAACCGATGAAGGTCATGGATCGATATCTTCCATATTTGAATTTACCTGTCTCCAAGAAATGAGAAGAGATCGACCAACAGAACCCAGCCAGGATCTTAGAGAAGATCAAAGCCATCGAAATAAAGAAGAACATCGAAGTGAAATTGACGTTCTGAGCAATCGGAGAAGCCAACTGAATATAAAGGAGCATAAAGAATGAGTTAAACTGAAAGAGAGCTTCCTTGAAGATGGACACAAATTCAAATAATCGGATTGTGGACTTAGGACACTCCGATTGACTGAAAGTTCTATTCTTTAAATATTTCATATTCTTTTATCGCCCAATTATTATACAACTTTCTCTATAGATTGACTTATATAAATAAGGATTATTACAAAATAAGTCTATATAAAAAAGGATAAAACAGGCGATAAAATGACTGAATTTCCGTAAAAAACAGAATATCAGAAGAAAAGAAATTATGAAATATCCCGATAACTAAGGACAAAAATAAGAATTTATTAAATTTTTAGCAGTCTTTGCTTGACATTGCTAAAAATCAAACTATAATATAATTAGCACTTGAGAAGTGAGAGTGCTAAATCAAACTAAATGGAGGATTTGAATTATGAGTGAAAATGAAATCAAAAATGAAGTAAAAGACGAAAAAGTCGAGAATCAGGTCAGAAACAACTACGGTTTGGAAGGACTTCATCCGTTCTGGTCGTTCTTCAATGACTGCTTCGGAACTGATGACACCGACGATCTGATGAAGACTGACATCACCGATGAGAATGACGCTTACCGCCTTGAGATCGAGGTTCCTGGTGTCGAAAAGAAAGATGTCAAGATTTCCTTGGACAAAGGATATCTCTCCATCACTGCCAAGGTGAATTCCACCAACAATCAAGGAAACGGCAAGAACATCCACAGAGAACGCTATTATGGTTCCTATCGTAGAAGCTTCTATGTCGGTAACAGCATCGAAAAGGATTCTATCTCCGCTTCGATGAACAATGGCATCTTGACTGTCAAGGTCAACAAGCCGAAAGAAAAAGCCGACGAAGAGAAGTACATTCAGATTCAGTAATCTACAATCCACAAAAAATGGTATGGCGCGTGCCATACCATTTTTCATTTGCTTTAGACAATCAGATCTTTGACAATCAATAATCCTGCCAGTATCAACATGATGATGAGTCCGATTGTATTGGCGATGCCCTTTGCTTTTGTCGGAAGCTTCTTTCTGGTGACGCTTTCAATAAGGGCAATAAGAGTCTGCCATCCATCCAATCCGGGGAAAGGAAGGAGGTTGAAGCAACCTAAGTTCAATGAGATATATCCCCAAAGGAGCAAGAAGTATGAGAAGGAACCGGACTGAAGTCCGGATGTAGACATCTTATAGACGGAGATGATGCCACCGACATTCTTCCATCCAGATGGTGTGAATAGAGAGCCTAAGGATGTGTAGATGCCGACAAAGTAGGTTCCAAAGCCCTTCGATGCTGTTACGACAGAGTCTACGAATCCTCTTTGATAAGCTTCAGTGCTTGCTGAGATTCCGAAGGTATCAAAGTAATAATAGGAAATCTCTACATCATTGACTTTCTGTTTCGTCTCTTTTGTTTTCAAGGTAACAGTAAGCCATGTATCATTGCTCTTATCTGTCTTGAAGTGAATCGTTCTTGTTGAAGAAGGAGTGACTGTATAGCCTTTCATGTAATCTGGAAGGGTGAAGAGACTCTGAGAGGAAGTCTTAAACACGTCCTGAAGAGCATAGGAGATGCAATCCTTGTCTAGGTCATCATATTTATCATTGGATGAGACTTCTTTTCCATTGTCCTTTGACTGATAGTAATTGATCTTCGCTTCTTCCTGATTTTGTTTCTCGGTTTCAAACGGGAAGTAGACAGGAGTTGTCATGGTGACATTGTCTTTGACTAATCCGTTGTATTCCTGATAAAGATAGAGGATCTTGTCTCCGGTCTTTAGACCAGCCTTGCTTGCCTCGGTATCAGCGATAACAGTTACCGCGTTGCTATTTGTGACCGCTTTTGTTCCAGGGACAATGGCAGAGCAGAAAAAGAGAACCCAGGCAAGAAGGAAGTTCATTGCGATACCGGCAAGCATGATACAGATCTGCTTAAAGTGATTGACACCATTCAGGCATCTTGCTTTCTCAATTGCTTTACCGTCTTCGGTAAGATTGCCGTCTTCTCCCGCCATCGAGACATATCCACCTAACGGAAGAGCACGGATTGCGAATGTTGTCTCTCCTTCAACCTTTTCGGTCATCGGAACCTTCTTACCATCGGTTCTTGCCTCATAGACAGGCTTTCCATCCTGCAATACCTTCTTTTTGTGTTTGAATTTCTTTTTGAAGATAGCAGGACCAAAACCGATTGAATATTCAAAGCAGTAGACGTTGCACATCTTCGCAACTAATAGATGTCCTAATTCATGAATGCAGACAACCATCGACAAGCATAGAATGAAGACAATGATATAAAGTACAGTTTTCATTTCGACCTCCAGGATTTCTTATTTAACAACTCAGAAGCGTATTTCTCGCTGTTTGAAATATATTCATTTAGATTTTCTTCATTCAGCTTTTCTAATTTCGGCATATGGGAATAGACATTTTCAAGAGCATCCTTGATTTCATAATAGGAAATATCATCATTCAGGAAGGCTTGAATTGCTTTTGTATCCACTGCATTATAGTAGAACATGCCCTCGTTTCCATATTTTAAGAAACAGGAAAGAGTCAGATAGAACAGCGGATAACGTCTCTCATCGATCTTTTCAAGTGCATCGATTTCTTTTCGAAGTCTTTCTTTTTCATCACTATTGCACTGATGAATCTTCTTTTTCCCCTTGCTAAGACTGAATGCAATTGCATTTTTCATGCTGCAGGGAGAATACTCATAATAGAAATGTCTTTCATTTGTCTTTTCATTGATTGTAGAGACACCAGCATGAATCAGAGAATCACGACATATCTTTGCCCTGATATTCTCTAAAGGATAAGAGAACATCTCACTTGCCTCAATCATCTCATATCCCTTGTTTACCAAGGTGGCACAATCAACTGTGATTTTGTTCGACATCTTCCAAGTAGGATGTTTTAGGACATCACACTTTTTTTGTTTTGGCAAGTCTTCAAGTGGAACATCCCGCAACGCTCCACCACTAGCCGTAATCAGCAGTTGAACAGGTTTCTCCTTCAGACTTTTTGCTTTTGCTAAACATTTATACAGTCCGACATGTTCACTGTCGATCGGATAAATAGAGCCGGTATAATTCTTCAATCTTTCTTTCATTAATGAGGAACCGACAACATAGGATTCCTTATTGGCTAGTAGAAGATCTTGATTGTTTTTCAAAGCAAGAAGTGTTGGAACAATACCGTCATTTCCACTGATAGCATTTAAAACAGTGGCCTTCGGAAAGAGTGACAAGAGTTTCTTAGTGGCATCCTCACCACCTAAAACAGCATTGGAAAATGAAGGATGTCTTTTGATGAACTCATTAGCGGCACTCGTCGAAGTTATTGCGAGACACTTGAGATGGTCGAAATAGAATAGTTCATCCTCTATAAGAGAATAATTGCTCTTGAAAGCAACTCCGACCAATTCATAATCATAATTGAATCGAAGTATTTCAAGAGCCTGTTTACCGATATCACCTGTTGCCCCTAATACAATAATCTGTTTTGCCATTGAAGGTTCGTTATGCGACGATGTTGAATCCAACACTCATGAAAGATAAGAGCAATGAAACAATGAGTGCATTGGTAAGAAGGGAATCAAAGCGGTCAATGACACCACCATGGCCTGGGAAAATCTTTCCATAATCCTTGATAGCATAATGCCTCTTGATCAAAGAGAAGAGAAAACCGCCTAAATTTCCAGTAAAAGATAATAATAGTCCAATGATAGCTAAGAATATCCAAGAAGTTCCATTCAAGACATTCATCGAAGAGAGAAGAGAAGAAGAGGAATATTGCAAAAGTCCTGGAACAAGCGGCATATGGAAGGCATATTCAAACATGGCAGCTAATCCAAAATAGCATAGCCAAGAGAAGACACATCCTCCGATAAAGCCTTCCCATGTCTTATGAGGAGAGATTCTTGGGTTCATCGGGTGCTTTCCAAAGAGAACACCGACAAAGTAAGCGCCGACATCACTAGACCAGGTGCCGATAGCAAGGATAACCAAAAGAATAGAGGACGCCCATCTTTGGTCAATGCCGTAAGAAGCATAATAATCTTTGAAATAAGAAACAACAGAACGGGTTCCAGTAGCATTAGGAAGATAGCGAACAAATAGAAGTGAAACGAGGCCACAGATAAAGAATGTTTCGATGGCAAAGAGGAATGTAACATCCTCCAGTTTCACCTTATCAGAAAGGATGGCAATAAAGAAAAGAACGAAGAAATAAAGGAAAGATAGAGAAATCGGGAAGATGAAGTCCGTAGCTGACAATGTCATCTGAGACATATCGAGCATAAAGGGATTCAGTCCTCTTGCCCAGGGCTTGATAAAGAAGGATAACATGAAAAGAACAGCATAAAGCTGAGTAGGGATTTTGATCAGCCATGAGTATCTATCCTTACCAGGAACCGTGAGGATCTCGTGTGTGCCTACAACAAGGAGGAACAACGCAAGAACAAAGTAAAACCATCCACCCAAAATAGAACAAGGGACAAGAACCGCTACCAAAACGAAGGCAGTCAGGATTCTCGTCAGCATGCTTGATTTGCTAGATGACGATAATTTATTAGCCATAAGTGTTTCCTTTCGATGGAAAACGACAAAAAACGACAATGATTAGATTGTTTCAATATCTTTAATTTTAAGAGCAAGGATTTTTTCGATTTCAGCGATATGCTTATCGGTCTCTTTCTGAATCTTGTCAGTGAGATCTTCCTTCATATCCTCGCTTAAGCTAGCATCCTTCTTGACTGCGTTATTGGCATCGCGGCGGATGTTTCTGATAGCGACTTTGCCATCTTCAGTGTATTTCTTAGCCTGCTTGATCAAATCCTGACGACGGTCTTCACTCGGTGCCGGGAACTTGAGAACGATAGCATTGCCGTTCTGTGTGACAGTGCAGCCTAAATCGGCCTTGTTCAATCCAGAGACAAGATCCTTGATGATGGAAGGATCAAATGTCTTGACCTGAAGGTCAGTAGCGGAAAGAGCAGAAACCTGAGCAACAGACTTCAAAAGGCATTTTTCACCATAAGCGGTGACAGTGACCTTATCCAAAAGCTGAGCAGTGACTTTACCGGCTCTCAATGTGCCTAAGCTTTCCTTTAAGGAAATGATGGACTTGTCCATCTTCTCAACGAATTCTTCTAATGTAGCCATAAATATATCCCCCTAGATGTTGATATAAGAATATTCTAATAAAAACAAAAGACGAAATAAAGAAACTATTTGTTTGTGACAAGAGTTCCGATGTCTTCACCCTTGACAGCGCGAACTGCATTTTCAGGGTCGTTCATATTGAAGACACGGACATCGACATCGCTGTCAACGAGAAGTCCGACAGCTGTGCTATCCATGACTTTGAGTCCTTTAGCCAAAATATCCTGATAAGAGATTTTCTTGATGAGAACAGCATCTTTATTGATACGAGGATCATCAGAGAAGATTCCTTCGACACCATTCTTTCCCATGAAGATGCCATCGGCACAGATTTCTTTGGCGCGTAAAGCGACAGAAGTGTCTGTGGTGAAGTAAGGAGAGCCGACACCACCGGCAAAGATGACAACACGTCCTTTTTCAAGATGACGAATCGCTTTTCTGCGGATGTATGGTTCACAGCACTGATTCACCGGAATCGCTGACATGACTCTTGTGATCAGTCCATGATTTTCAAAATAAGACTGAAGGCACATTGCGTTCATGATCGTGGCAAGCATGCCCATGTAATCACCGGTTGTACGTTCGATTCCTAGAGTGGAAGCCAATTTGCCTCTCCAGATGTTACCACCGCCGACAACAATAGCAACTTCGGTTCCCATGTCTGTGATTTTACGGACAATTTCATATACCTTTTCAAGATATTCAGCATTGTAGATATCATCTTGACCCTTTAACGCTTCACCTGAGATCTTCAATAGAATTCTGTGATATTTCTTTTCCATGTACTAGTTCCTTCCTTACGACTTCAGATTTTAATAAAGGCGCCTCCGAAGAGGCGCCCATTCAAGACAAATTGAAATTTACTTACCAGAAGCCTGAGCAGCAACTTCGGCAGCAAAGTCATCCTGGCGCTTTTCGATGCCTTCGCCAACAGCATAGCGGAGGAAGGAAACCATGGATGCACCATTTTCCTTAAGAAGCTGTGCAACAGTCTTGTCTTCTTCGCCGATGAGTCCCATATCGACAAGGACGCCTTCGAAGAGAGACTTCTTGACTCTGCCTTCCACAATCTTATCCTGGATGGCAGCGGGTTTCTTAGCGAAGCTAGGATCCTGGAGGGAAGCTTCCTTCTGGACTTCAGTTTCCTTGGCAATGACTTCAGCAGGGATGTCAGCTTCATTGACATAGGAAGGAGAATTGGAGCAGACAACCAAGGAAATACGGTTGGCAATCTCTTCATTTCCACCCTTGATAACAGAAAGGACAGCGATTTTGCCCTTCATATGGATGTAAGGACCGAAGGCTTCGTCATCAGCCTTATTGACGATGGCGAATCTTCTGAAATCGAGCTTTTCGCCCAATTTGACACCAGCATCAACGAAGAGTTCATTGATGGTCTTGCCATCCTTATTTGCACAATTCTTAGCCTCATCGAGAGTCTGAGGATTGTTGTTAAGGATGATTTCGTTGACTTCATTGACTAAAGCACGGAAAGGATCAGAGTTGGCAACGAAGTCGGTTTCGCAGTTGACTTCGATGACAGCGGCTTTGTTTCCACTGACAAGGACAGAAGCAACACCTTCAGCAGCAATACGGCTAGCAGCCTTCTTGGCAGCCTTGGCAATGCCCTTCTCTCTCAACCAGGTGATAGCCTGTTCGAGGTCATGATCAGTAGCGGCAAGAGCCTTTTTGCAGTCCATCAAGCCCGCACCAGTGCGGTCACGAAGCTGCTTAATCTGTTCGATTTCGGTCATAATTACTTGTTGTCTCCATTAGCAGCGGCATCAGCCTTCGGGGCTTCTTCAGCCTTAGGAGCTTCAGCCGGCTTTTCTTCTTCCTTCTTGTTGTCATCGAAACGACGGAAGTTCTTCTTGACGAACTTCTTGCGGGCAACTCTCTTGCCATTCTTTCTCATAGCGATAGCATCGTCTCTGAGTTTGGCACGGATAGCCTTGGTCTGTTCGTTCGGATCAACACCCTTGAGCATTTCAGACATAGTCTGGGAAGCTTCAGCGGCGTTCTTGTAAGCATAAAGCGGTTCACCGCCCTTGCCTTCGACAACAGCATCAGCTAAGAGTCCGACAATGATACGGATGGACTGTTCGCCATCATCATTGGCAGGGATGAGGTAGTCGATAAGATCAGGATCAGTGTTGGTATCACCTAAAGCGAAGACAGGGATGTTGAGAAGTCTAGCTTCAGCAACAGCATTGTGCTCGGTCTTAGGATCGACAACGACGATGGCATTAGGAAGGAGACGGATTTCCTTGATGCCTTCGAGGTTCTGACTAAGTTTTTCTTTGAGTTTAAGTCTTTCGGCGGCTTCTTTCTTAGGAAGCTTTTCGAGTTCGCCAGTGAGCTCTTCCTGTTCGATAGTACGGAGCAAAGCGATTCTCTTGATAATGGTGTGGAAGTTTGTGAGGGTTCCGCCTAACCATCTATGTGCAACATAGAAGGAACCAGAACGGACAGCTTCTTCCTGAATGGTCTTCTGGGCATAAGCCTTAGTACCGACGAAAAGAACTTTTCCGCCCTTAGCAACAATACCCTTTAAAGCCTGATAGGCATCCTGCATCTGAGCAGTGGTCTTGTTGAGGTCAATGATGTGGAGGTTGTTTCTCTTTCCGTGGATGTACTTTCTCATCTTCGGATTCCATCTGGAAACTCTGTGTCCGAAATGGCAACCTGCATCGAGTAATGTTTTTGCACTGACAACCGGATCATTAGGATTATGGACAGTGCTGGCCATGACATCCTGTTCCTGTCCCTGTTCAGAGACAGTTTCGACTTTGACTTCTTCGCTCATGTTTGAGCCTCCTTTTTGTTGTACCTTCTGAATGTTTCAAGATGCCAACCCAATCCGCTAAGCATAGCTAGGCAATGATGTCCTAGGTCTGAAGTAGGGTGCGGCGAAATGGACTCGTCAGCAAGATTCACATTCATGGTGATTGCGCTTATGGCGCGTCTATTAGTTTAACATACTATATATAAGGAAACAACGGATTTTTTTCATTTCTATCGCTGCCCTTTTCGAAAGAAAAATCCAATATCTACCATAATTTCCGCACATTCTATGAATAGGGCTTGATTTTTCAGATGAATTTGTCTATAGTTATTAGGCTATTTGGCCTCATCGACAAGCGGCTTAAGTCTCAGCCCTCTCAAGGCTGCATTCACGGGTTCGAATCCCGTTGAGGTCACCATCTAGATAACTGAATTGGCACGTGATGCGTGTCAATTTTTTATTTTCAGAATCGTTTACGAAGTATCTCGTAAACAGTTTCATATGTCACTGGCAAAAGTACAACCTATCCATTTATTTTCACAATCATCCTATGAATCATCTCGGACATCTTTTCAATCGGAGTAGAACAGTTATCCATAATCCATCTCTCTAATATTCCTATCACACCTGAGACAACGAAGATGGATTCGTTTTTGTCATATTCTTTATCTCCTTTAGGATGAATGATAGAGTCCTCTTTAACGACTTCCGTATAAAACAATTTTCTGATTTTATACATAGTTTTTCCGTCATCGGAACGAACAAGAATACAGAAAAGTTTTTTCTCTGATTTTATATAAGAAAGAATCCCGTCAATCATCTTCTTGCTATTCATTCTCTCGGTAGTAGGGAAACAAGAACGAAAACAGTTCAAAAGTCTCTCCATCAAATCCTGTTCTATGCTCTCATAGAGATTATTGATATCGGAATAATGAAGATAAAAAGTTCCTCGTCCCAAATCCGCAACGCGCGATATCTCCGATATCGTAATCTGAGTAAGATCCTTTTCTTCTAAAAGCTGAAGAAAGGTTTCCTTTATCAGTCTTTCAGTTCTTTTATATCTTCTGTCTTCCATATGTTCTCCTTTTCTGAACAGATTTCCATTTTGTCATCTTTAGTGGACAAAAAAGACTTCTTTGTTCATCAATGAATCTAATCATCTCATTATACTGAACATGTGTTCATTAGTAAACATGAGTTCACAAACCAAGGAGAATAGAAATGATTGAATATCGAGAAGCGAAGAAAGATGAAATCAAGATGATTGCAAACATGGTTGCAGAAACATTCGAAGAATACCCGATGTATTCACTCACCTTCCGTGACAAATTCAAAACAAAAGATGACTTTATCAAGTATATGAAAAAGCTGAACAAAGTTCATATTCTTGCAAACGCAAAAAAACATAAATGCATTGTCGGACTCAACAACGGGATGATAATCTCCGTTGCGCTATTACAGAATCCTAGGGTAAAGAGAGTGACTCTCTTTGATTACATCTTATCCGGTGGTGTTTCGCTTCTATTTCCGGTCGGATTTAAAAGACTGATTGATTTTTTCAAAATTTCAAACATTGCTCACGAAGACTGTGAGAGAACGTATCCAGATGCTTTTTACATTGAACTTTTGGCAGTCAGCAAAAACTTCAAAGGGCATGGAGTGGGGAGTATGATGATCAACGAATGTCTTATCCCTTATGCAATGAATGAAGGAGCAAATGAAATCTGCTTGATTACAAACACCGAAAAGAACTGCGTGTTCTACGTAAAGAATGGATTTATAGACTTTTCACACTCTAACTTGAATTGGAACGATAATTCCATCGAAAACTGAAGTTTTGTGAAATATTTATCCGGTAAATAGTCAACAGATTTTCTATTTCTCGTTTTACCACTAGGAACTATATTCATCTCACAATATATCTAGACAAACCAGTTCCTTATGACATTTAATTCCTGAATACTAGCTGTCTATATCGCTTTTGTTGAAGTGACTTTTATTCTCGTATATAATTAAAATGTAGTTTTTAAAAGTGAGGGAGTTAAAGATGGTTTGCAAAAAATGTGGTAGGGAATTCATCGGATTCTTTTCAGAGGTTTGTCCATTTTGTGGAACAGACAACAATGTCTCTCTTTTTGACGCGATTTTCAGTGATCCTCCTGAAAACAAAAAAACAAAAGAAGAGAAAAAGAAATTTGACCCTTATGATTGGGACAACCCTAACAATTGTTCCGACAGAGAGTATATGGACAATGATGACTACGATGACTTTGATCATTAATCCGATTTTTTTAACGTTGTAAATGCTGAAAACAAACTATGTTTTCAAATATTGAAACATCCGTTTTAAAACGATTTTCTACGCCTTTATTATCAATATAAAATTTCCTCTTTTCCTTTTTTTCCTTTTCCTATATGATAATAGGTGACATAAAGGAGAAAATATATTTATGAAATTAGCTGCATTTATTCTTTGCCTCCTCTCCACCATCTCCATGGGATTCTTCATCATTCCGTTAGCTTGGTGCATCCCGATGACGATCAAGGTCTACAAAGCATATAAAGGAGAGACTGAACTCTCCACCGGCTTCGACGTATGCGTCCTTCTCTTCGTCAATCTGATCGGTGGTATCCTTCTTCTCTGCGACGACGAGTAATCTCCTGTCTATCATCCTCAAAAGTCCTACGTGTTAGGACTTTTTTTGACTTAAAAAAGGGGGGATACAAGTCCCCCTCTAGTTTCATAACCTTATAACGCCTCTACATGAAGAATGGTATTGCCTTCTTCCTGATAGACGTAATACCAAACTGTAATCATCGACTCATACTCTAAATTCATGAATGAATAGGTGATTGCATTTCTAGGTTCATCTTCTTCTGTAACTTCCCAATCACTATCCATACTGAAGCCTTCGGCAATAAAATCGGAAGTGACAAGGCTCTTCACGGCATCGACATCAAGTGATGTGCCAAAGTTGACATCCAGATAGTCTAGTTCACTGCTATGTGTAACAGTAGGCGTATAGCCCTTTGATTGAATCAGACTAGCAATGCTATCGATTGCAGAATCAGGTCGATAGACAAGTATATTCTTTGCCGTAACAGTGCACTCAATGACTCTAGGCGAATCTTCTCCAGGAACATTCATCGTGGCTTTGATGACAGCAGTTGTCCCTTCTTCAACATCCTTAGCGACTGTTACAGTTCCATCATCCGGATCCACAGTAATCTTTCCTGTCGTATCGCTTGAGGAATAGGTGATTTTATATGGAAGCATATTCGATACGACTTCTAGTTTCTTAGACTGTCCGATAGCGAGGTCACATTCCGTATTCACAAAATAGAATTCCGGTTTGTGTTTCTTATTAGACCCTGGACGGATTGAGACCTTCATCTCTCCGACACCGCCTTGAATATCGACAGACTCTCCAGTGACTGTGACTGCAATCTTTCCTGTCGGGTCTTCAAATGTATTTTCAGATTCTTTGTACCATCCCGCATTGTAAATGGACGAATAGAAAGCCTGATAGGCCTGATAGTTGACATCATAGACAGAAACATCAATTCCTTCTTCTTTTAAAGCGTAAGAACGGGCAAGAGCAGCTATCTGTGCTTCCGTTGCATTATCTGGCAGATTATATGCGCCAGGCAATGATTTGATATCTTCATAGATTTCCTGATACTTAGCGTCGTAAGCCTCTTTTCCTTTGATTTCATACTTGATTTTCTTTCCCGTATCAGGAATAGAGGAAGAGTCCAATGCAGGGATTGTCACATCGTTGATTCCGAGAAGAGAAGACAATGTTTCTTGAATTTTATCAGCCGGCCAAGAAGTGACAAAGGTACTTGTCGGTTCTGTGACAGAGATGACTACCTGATATCCGACGACATTCCCGTCAGAATCTGTAAGATCATAGGTGGCAAAGGAAACGGTCTCATCCCATAACATCTTCAGCACCTGAAGCTGATTGAGACTATATTCTTCATAATCGAAAGAGGATGAACGATTCAGAGTGGAAATATAATAGGTGTCATTTTTCTGAAAGACTGAATAAGTGCCTCCTTCTTCTACATCAAACTTAGGAACTTCAACGTCGGACTTTTCTTTGATCTCATCGATGATATCGCTTGGCCAGGATTTATAATTTGTCACTTTCGGAGTGTAATAGATTTTGAAATTGTTGCCATTCGTATAGTAGAGCATGATATCGATATAGGATCCGTTACTCAATGTCTTAGTAAGAACATAGGCGTTATTGCTCTCGCTGAGTTTCTCATCGAGAACATAACCGGAATTTATCAGCAATTCCGAATACTCCTTCGTCAAATCATAGACATAATAGTCAAAGATCTCCATCGCATTGTAGGTCAGCTCATTGACCTTGTAATCACCGCCTAAGGCAATAAAAGGAAGTGTTTCCGTTGTGATCTTCTTGATTGTTTTCTGCTCGGTAGCATTCCATTCAGTAGCACTATTTGTCGAAGCGGACATATCGTTATAGCAGCGAATGATATTGTAGGATGGTATTGTTTCCCCACCATCCACCTCCTGCTTCGGAGAGAAGAAATAAAGCATATCGTATCCGATTGTCTTATCGGCAGAAGCCTTTGTCACCTCAGCAAATTGGATATCAGACTGGGTCTGTATGACTTCTCCGCTATAATCATGAATCGCATTCCATCCAAAATCCTCCAGATACTGATAGTAATCCAAGAGGGAAAACGTGTTGGATTCATTTCTGATTTCCAAATAAGTCAGATCATTGCTGAAGTCATTGACTTCCTCAACGGTAACAGTACCACTGATCAAGTCAACCGGATAAGGTAGAATCTCACCACAGTAAATTTTCATCAGATCCTGTTGTTCTTTTGTCCATAAATCGAAGTGTCCATCGATTCCTTTATTCTCAGTTTTTTTCGATTCACTGTTGCTGTTTTCGGTTTGTTTAGAAGTATTCGTTCCACTTTCCGTTGATTTCTTATCGCAGGATACAAGTCCACAGCTAAGAGTCAGAACAGCCAAGAACAGTTTTCCAATATCTTTCTTTTTCATAACAAAGCCTCCTATTTATTGTAGTTATAATTGAAAGGTAGATCACTCTATATAATATCACGAAATTCTAAATCTATCTTATCTCTAGAAAAAGAGGAAGAAACAGACATTTTCAGTTCTTCTAGAGCACTTCCTATATATTTTATCTTGTTTCAGAAAATCAAGGTCACTATAATAAATAAGGTCGTTTCACAATTTTTGGTTGTGAAAAACAGACATAACATAGAAAAGAGGTAAAACTATGGGTAGAGCACACGAAGTCAGAGCGAAAAAGATCGCACAGACAAACGCCGCCAAATCGGCATTGTACAACAGAGCTAGCAAGGAAATCTATCTTGCTGCAAAGAGTGGTGTCCCTGATCCTAATGAGAACCTCGCATTGAGATCCGCCATTGAAAAATGGAGAGCACAGCACGTCACCCGTGACGTCATCGATAGAGCTATCGATAAGGCCAAGAGCAAAGATGCAGCTGCTTTTGTCGCCGGAAGATATGAAGGTTTCGGTCCTGGTGGTGTCGCCATCATGGTCGACACATTGACCGATAACGAAAAGAGAGCTTTCGCTGCTGTCAGAGCTTGCTTCACACATCATGGTGGCAAGGTCGGAAACAGCGGTTCTGCCGCATTCAATTTCGTTCGCGCAGGTGTCCTTTCCTTCGATTGCGATAAGAGTGCAGAAGAAGTCGAAGAAGACTTGATTGTCAATCACGAAATCGATGTCCAGTCCGTCGACAAAGATGAGAATACCTTTGTCGTTCAGGTTTCTCCTACTGATTTCAATCGCGCCAGAGATGCCATCGTCAGTGATTTCGGCATCGGCGATGATGATTTCTCCACATGCGAAGTCACCTACATTCCGACAGGCGATACCGTCAAGGTCTCCGATGATGACAAGGCCAAACTTGAGAATCTCATCGAAGATATGGATGAGATCGAAGATGTCCAGGCCGTTTATCATAACGCTGAACTCTAAACCACTTTCGCTTTAGTAAGGATATCCCGCGCGGGATATCCTTTTTCATTCTCTTTCTATTTACACATATTTTTGGTAAAATCCTTGTGTTATGAAAAACGAAAAAATAAAAGAACATTTCAAAAAGATGACAAAGCATGACATCATCTCCATTGTCTGTATGGGATTAGCCTCTATTCTAGGTCTATATATGTCTATCGGAATGAGTGTATCCGTTGCAAACGGAAAAACTTTATTCGGTGACAGTAACAATCACGAAAACGTCATGGAGACAGCTGTTTCAAAAAACGATTACATTGTCTTGACTCTTTTCTGGGTATTGACTGCAATCGTCCTATTCCTCTTCATCTATTACCTGATCTTTAAAAAGCCGGAAGACAAAAAGATTGTAAAGAAGGAAATCGTAGAAGGAAAGACGGTCATCGTGAAAGAAGAACACAAAGATGAATCAAGATGATTTGAAAAATGACCTTCTTTTACTGAAAGAGTGTGAACTTGTCCGCTATGAGAAGAAGGATGATTCCCTTATCCTCCAAGTCGTTGCTGATAACGAGGAAGAGGAGGAAGAACATGAGCATCATGAAGAGGAAGAAGATCATGATTGCTGCATGGAAGGATTGAACGGACATCTCTACATCATTACTTTCCATGGTGTAAAAGACTTTGCTTCAAAAGGTGAAGAATGCGATAATTATGTCCTGAAAGACTTAATCTACAATCAGAACTCCCTCTCCTTATCCTATGACGGAAAGAATCTCTTTGAACCAGACTCCGAGCTTCATCTCAGTTTCTCCTTTGACAATATCGAAGTAGAGGATGGAGGGAAAATCAAAAGCCCTGAGGTATAACCATCAACTCTATTATCTTCTTATCAGATTGTAACAAACAAAACGAACGCAAAATCCCACCTCGATGAGGTGGGATTTTTATATCATCATTCTTCTTCTTTTCCATCGTCGCCGTTAGCGTGATGCTTTTCGGTGACCTTTTCTCTGATCTCAGTCAAAGCCTTATAGATTTCATCGTTTGTCGCATCGGGATGCTGTTGGATATAGGCGTCGAATTCTCCGATGATATCACCCATATAGGGTTCTTCATATTCTTCCGAATAGGAATCATCATCCTGTTCTTCCTGGTCGTGTTCATGTTCATCTTCTGCTTTGACAACATTCTTATCCGTCATATATTCTGGATAAGTATCATCGATCTTCAGATATTCATGTTCTGGCTCAAAATAGGTGAATAGCACTCTGAAGTGGATAGCAACGTCCTTTAAAGCATCAAAGAGAACATCTTTGACTTCTCTTTCTCTATCCGCATACATATCCGGTGCCTCAACACGAATATTGAGACGGAAAGAGGTTTGTTCGATTCCATCATGAATGAGGAATGATTCCGGAGCGAAGAAGACCAAGTCTTCATCTTTACAACGGTAGATTTCAACTAAACGGCTGTGAATCTTCTTTGTGACTTCGATGGCCTGATAATAGTCCATGCCTAATAAGGAAACTGTAATCATTTTCTAAATCCTTTCAATTGTTTTCACTTTCACAATCGACGTCGATGCTGATATCCACCTTGTCGGTCAATGATCGAAAGTCATTGACACCGGATAATATCTTCATCGCTTCATCGACTGACTTATATTTTATCAAGATTGTTCGATAATATCTTCCATTAATGTGAGCAATATAAGGGGCAGAAGGTCCATAGATGTTAAATCGAAGCCCGTTTGTCTCTTTCAAGAGGTAATTCTTGATCTGCTCTGCCATCGAAATCACCTCTTTTAAATCGACACCTTTGACATTGACACTGGATAGATACGTATAAGGTGGATACTGATATTTTTTTCTTTCCTCCATCTCTTTCACATAGAAGGAATTATAGTCTTGCTTTGCTGCTAACTGTATCACCTCATTATCGGGGTTATAAGTCTGTAACAAGACTCTGCCTTTCAAATCTTTTCTTCCCGCTCTTCCGACAAACTGGGAAATCAGATCGAAGGTGTCCTCATTTGCCCGATAGGATGGGATTCGTAAAGAGGAATCCGCATCCAGTATGCTTGCAAGGGTGACTTTTGGAAAATCATGTCCTTTGGAGATGATTTCCGTTCCGACAATGATATCTGTCTCACCACGAGCAAAGTCATCTAACACCTGATGTCTTACCGCACTCGATGAGACGTCTGAATCGAGTCTTGTTATCTTAGCCATCGGGAAGAAATATCGAAGTTCCTCATAAGCTCTTTCGGTCCCATATCCAAGACTTAAGAAATCTTTGCTACCGCATTCACAGATGTGACCGATTGTGGTCATCTTATAGCCACAATGATGGCAGTGCAAGGAGTCATCTCGTTTATGATAGTTCAGTGGGATACCACAATTGGGACATAGAACAGTCTTGTGACATTCTCTACAGATATATACAGGAGAATATCCTCTTCTATTGATGAGAATCATCGACTGTTCCTTTCGTTTCAGATTCTCTTCCAATTCATGGATAAGACGGATTGAGAACATGCTGGATTTTTCAGGTGCTAAGGAAGAAGGATCATTCATATTGACGAAGATGATTTCCTTATCCTGTGACTTCGCGATTCTCTTATTCATATAAAGAGGATAATAGATTCCTTTTTCTGCTCTTGCCTTATCGATGATTCTTGGTGTAGCAGAAGCAAGAAGCACTTTCAGATTCTCGTTTTCACTTCTCATCAAACTGACACGTATTGCATCATAGTACGGGCTTTTGTCCTGCTTATAGCTATTGGAATGTTCTTCATCAATGATGATCAAGGATAGATTCTGAACCGGTGCGAATACTGCACTTCTCGTTCCTAAGACAATCTTAGCCTGACCGGAAAGGATTTTTTGGTATTCATCATATTTTCTACTATCAGACAAAGAGGAATTCAGAATCGATATTGCATCCTTGAAATGACATTTCAGAAGATAAAGCATTCTATCGGTCAATGCGATTTCAGGGACAAGTATCAAAACTCCTTTATTCTCTTTCAATAAGGTTTCAGCAAGATGGATATAAACTTCGGTCTTTCCAGAGCCGGTAACACCCTGAAGAAGAAAGACCTTCTTTTCTTCAGTGAGAACCTTATGATATACGTCTTCTTGTTCGATTGTCAGTTGGTAAGGAATCAGGTTCTCTGTCACCATCTCCGGTATACGGCTGACCGGTATTTCTTTTATCTCTACTGCGCCTTTCTCTAAAAGCTTTTCAAGTGAGGACTTAGCACTGATATCACTCTTTTTGATGCCGTTTTTTTCCTTTTTGACTTTATCATAGAGAGTTTTTTCGTTTTTGGAAAGAGTGGAAGAGTCATATTCTTTAGCAAAGACAAAATCCACTGTCTTCTTTCCCGCTTTCTTCAAGGCTGAATCCTTTGGTTTCAGTGATGGCGGAAGCATAGTCTGTAAGACTTTGATCAAGTCACACTGATAATATTTAGAAATCTGTTTTGCCAAAAGAAGTAGTTCTTTGTTCAACAGCGGCTTTTCATCTAACACGCTTTGAATCTTCGATATCTTCATTCCAACTTTTTTCTGATATTCATCGATTGTACAATCTACTTGCACAGGTTCCTCGATGACAAAAGCAATCGTGGATTTGCTTTGAGAGAAGCTCACTAAAACACGCATTCCCTCATGAACGCCTTCTTTCTCACTGTAATAGGTAAATGGTCTATCTAGAGCATAGACCGACCTACCAATCAATACTTTGACAATATAGATCATCTTGGTTTCTTTATCGTTAGTAGTCTATCATACTTTTTCTCTTTCAGAATGGTATGAAGATGACTTTGTGTCTCTTCATTCAAATTGTCTTTCTGAAGAATATAGCCCTGCTTGTCTTTTGTGACGATAAGAAAAGATGTCTTATTTTCCTTCATCTTTTTGATATCGTTAAAGTATAGAATCTCTTCTTTATCCTCTTTCATACGAATAAGATGGTCTAGATAGATATGATACTCATATTCTATCTTTCCATCTTTTTTCCTCTTGTATAGTGGAGCAATGAAGACAATAGAAAGCAAAACAAGCAAGATTACCATTCCTAAAAGAAAGACGATATAGAAATAATACATCCTGTTTTCCAGATTCTTCTGAAAATAGATCAAGACAGCGTAGAAAGAAAAGGCGACAACATGAAAGGAAAAGAAATTGATGTCTCTTTCGTTTCTCATCCATTCAAGCCAAAAATAGGATAAGTATCCCTTCTCTTTTCCTTTATAGGATATCAATTCCTTGTCTTCCTCTTTCTCTATCTCGTCTACATTCCTCTTTTTAAAATAGAGAACAAGATGATAGATAAGATCAGTAAGACCTACAAGGACAAGAAGGAAGAAAAATCCCCATGAGATAAGTATCGTATCATCTCGAAAAGACATCGTCTTGTTTTCCTCATTCACAGTAGATAGTCCATAAAGGACACAAAATGATGCAAGAAGCAGATAATAGGAAATGACAGTAGCAATATTCAAGATTCTTTTCATATGTCCTCCATAAAATTAGACAAAACAATCGATTATGTTCAACGATTAAAATGAACGAATTGTTTTTTCTTTAAACATTCATCTAAATTATTTTATCATGCTAAAATAGTTTCGTTTTCAATGGAGGTTAAATAATTTAATGAAAACTTCAAACATTCTGAAAACCGTGCTCTTCATGGTTTTAGGCATTCTCTTATGCTGCTCTGTGATCAATCCCGATTCGTTATTGAACTGGATGATTTCCATCACATTCTTAGTCGCCGGTGCCGTCTACATCATCATTTCTTTCGCTCTTGCTCATTCCTTTATGACGGACACTGCCTTATCAGGCGGACTCATCTTGGCTCTAGGCATCTTCTTCCTTCCGACTCTTCCTGGTGGACAGGTCATCTACTGGATGGGCGGAATCTCTATGGTCATGATGGTTGTCGGTTCCCTTCTCTTAGTCGATGCTTTACTCGGACTTGTCTATCATAGAGCTCTTGCCGGTAACATTGTTGTCCTCATCGTCGGTGCTGCTCTTCTCACTATCGGACTTTGCTTATGGCTCATCGAAGATTTCCGTGCATTTGCTGGTTTGATGTTAGGTATCTTCTTCATCATCTACTCTGTCATCCTTCTTGTCTCATTGATCACCAAGAAAGACATCATGGTCATCAATGTGAAGTCCACAAAGAAAAAGTAAACTTTCTCCTAGGATGTCCTTATAATAAGGGCATCCTTTTTATATGAAAAACGAATATACATTTGTAACTCATGAAAGCATCCCACCATTCATTCCAAAGGATTGCAGAATCCTAATCCTTGGCTCCTTCCCTTCTCCTGTTTCAAGAAAGGAATCCTTTTACTATGCCCATAAGACAAATAGGTTCTTTAAAGTCCTGTCTTCTCTATTTCATGAAGAGGAACCAAAATCAAAAGAAGAAAGGATATCATTTCTAGAAAGACATAAAATCGGACTTTATGATGTCATCTACTCTTGTAAAATCAAAGGAGCCTCGGATTCTTCAATCGATGATGTGACACCATCCGAAATCAATAAAATCAAAGAAGAGAACAAAAGCATCATTCAGATATTCACAACAGGAAAGAAAGCATATGAACTATATGAAAAATATATCGGAAACGATGCTATATCTCTTCCAAGCACATCTGCTGCAAATGCTATCATGTCAATAAGGGAACTTTGCCAGCATTATTCGATAATTCTCCCCTACTTAAATTGATTATCGCCTCTGTTTTTGCTATCATCTTATAGCTATGGGGCTATAGCTCAGTTGGGAGAGCGTCTCGTTCGCAACGAGAAGGTCGCGAGTTCGATCCTCGTTAGCTCCACCAAAAGGTAAGGAGACGAACACCAGTCA
>CAVILQ010000003.1:0-93844 GCA_963643715.1 bacterium
GCGCCCCTTTTGCGAGATTGGATGCGATTTGCATCGGAAGCAAAGATGGAATCAGACAGATGGCAACGGAGATAGAGAAGACGAAGGCATTGACCCAATTTGAATAGGAAGTATAGTTTCCGACGACGAAGAGTCCGTTTTCCCAATGAAAATCAAATCCATCAATCAGGAAGATAATCGGAACGATAATGCCAATCAGGATGAGAAGCAACTTTGTGATGGAGCGGATACTAGACTGAAAGGCGATGTTTTGCTTTGATTGTATAACTTTGTCATTGAGCTGACCGAAGATGGTCTGACTCGAAATGGCAAAGACGATTCCTATTCCATTACCGGATGCGATGCTCGAGCCATTGAAGAGAATGTTCTCCAAGTCAAATGGACTGTGATTTTTTTGGTTAGAACATGTTACTTTCTTTTCGACTGGTATGCTTTCTCCTGTCAGACTCGATTGATAGACATAGAGATCTCTTGCCTGCAGGATACGAATTTCGGCAGGAACCATGTCTCCAGAGGAAAAACAGACAATATCTCCTATGACGAGGTTATCATTGCAGATTTCGACTTTCTTTCCGTTTCGGATGACGGTCGAGGTGGTAGTGGAGAGGTCTTTCAGACAGGAAGCGGAACGTTCTGATTTCAGATTTTCCCGATAACTGATCAGGGAAGAGATAAAGATGATGAAAAGGATGATGAGCGGCGTGACATAGAAGGTGTTCTTATCATTTTCGGATTCGGGAAAATAATAGGAAATGAATCCGTTCAAAAGGGCGATGATAAATAGGATGAGATTAAATAAGGTGAGAAATGATTTGATGAATTTGACGAATTTTGACTCTTTTCTGGCTTTTTTAAGGGCGTTGGAGCCATATTTCTGAAAGGATTCTTCGACCTGTTCATCCCTTAGTCCGGATAAAGGATCGACATGGAACTCCTTTAAGATTTCCTCAACGCTTTTCTTGGAGAATGATTCGATTCTCTTGCTGGTGAGATTGAATGCATTTTCTTTTCTTGTGGCTTGTTTCATAAATCTTGTCCTCCTGTGAATTTGATTGCTAACAGGGAGTAAGTTCGATGAAAAAGATTTCCATTAAAAAAACCTTCCGACGCTTGAGCTTACACTTCTAGAGCATTTGAATAATGTTATCTTTTACCTTGGCATCGATAAGAGATGTTGACCAGTCATGAATAGTCTCCTTCCCATGACGGCAATTATCCGTGTCTGCTAGTTAGCATGGCCTTGCTTAAGGCAGGAAAAATATATCACCCGATTTTTTTGTTTGCAATAGAAAAATGAAATTTTACGATTGAAAAGTAACTGTATCTTGTGAAAAGATTTTACATGGAAGTGATTGCTGTCGAAAATCTTTTTTTGAATTTGATAATAAATTAGTCATGGATTGCACAGGTGACTTATGAACCCCCCTTGTTCTCGGCTTTTTCCGGAAAGTTGTCTCGATATCTTATCACTTTGTGCGTCAAAATCGTCATCTACTTCCGGTGTCAAAGTAATGATTTCGTTAGCGGCTGTTTTACCAAGATTACGCATTTTCCAATGAAAATAGGCGTTTGAATCCTTGAAAACGTATTTTTGGCAAACTGGTATTATATGATCACCAGTCTCTTCGATTTCTGTGGTTATTTTAGAGTGAAAAACGTATTTTTCCTTGGACGGCATTTAAAAAACTCCATTGCCGAGTATTATCCCAGTTTTGGAGATTTGTTTTAATTCGGCTTTGTTTTTTACGTTTACGGACAATAGTGAAGTTGAATTGTATCCTTAGGAAGAGGGAGGTCTCTAAAAGCATATTCATCTCTAGAACCAATTTTACAAAAAAGGAGATGCCTTCACTTATCATATCAATCTTGCAAAAATGCATATGTTTCGAAGGATGGTGTTTTTTGAAAAGTCAATTTTGAGAATTTATAAAGATTTTCTTTGAGTGTTGGCATAAACGAAAAAAACGAACCCCTATTGCGTTATGCAATAGGAGTTCGAATTATAGTCGAATGGTGACCCTGAAGAGATTCGAACTCTTGACCCTCTGATTCGAAGTCAGGTACTCTATCCAGCTGAGCTACAGGGCCACGTGATTATTATTATCTCATTTTCTTCTATGATTTTGAACATTATTTTGATATCTAAATAGTATTATAGGAATGGTTATATGGCTGATTTCTTATGTATTTGGTTCGCTGATGTCCTCTGTTTGTGAAAGCGTTGCCATTAGTAGTGAAACAAAAATGAAATTATGTAACATTTCTTCCTATAGTGTTGAAAGTTGAACAAAGTTCGGTAAAATAATTTTGTATGAAAAAGGAGATTGCATACATGAATATCAAAAAGGTAGTAGTTGCCGGTGGTGGTGTTTTGGGTAGTCAGATTGCTTTCCAAGCCGCCTACTGGGGATTTGATGTCACCATTTGGCTCAGAAGTGAAGGAAGCATCAAGCGTACACAGCCTAAGATTGACCATCTTAAAGAGACTTATTTGGCTGATATTGAGAAGATGAAAACAGCAGTCAAGGATTCTGCTGATTGGTGCCGTGGTTTTGCTGAAGGAGATACTTTCGATGCAGATAAGGCAGTAGAAAGAACATTAGCCGCCTACAATAATCTCAAACTTGAATTGGATATGAAGAAGGCAGTCGAGGATGCTGACCTCGTCATTGAATCTATGGCTGAAGATGCCGAGGCAAAGATTTCTTTCTACAAGACTCTTGCTCCACTTCTTCCGGAAAAGACAATCTTGGTCACCAATTCCTCTACGCTTCTCCCTTCTCAGTTTGCCAAGTATACAGGTAGACCTAATAAATATCTCTCACTCCATTTCGCCAATACCATTTGGAAGAATAACACAGCTGAAGTCATGGTTCAGGGACAGACTGACCGTAAGTATTTCGATGAGGTCACTGAATTTGCCAATTCTATCCATATGATTGCTCTTCCAGTCTTAAAGGAAAAGAGCGGATACCTTCTCAACTCTATGTTAGTTCCTTTCCTCTTATCCGGTCTTGATCTATATGCAAATGGTGTCTCGGATCCTAAGAGCATCGATCTTGCCTGGACAAAGGGAACCGGTGCACCGAAAGGACCGTTCCAGATTTTTGATACAGTCGGTCTTAACACTGCATACAACATTGTCATGCAGTATCAGAAAGTTCCTGGATTATTCACTCCTCTTCTTAGAAAGATGATGATGCCATACAATTTCAAGGCGATGGCTAAGATTTTGAAAGAGTATATCGATGCCGGCAAGTTAGGTATGTCCGCTGGCGAAGGATTCTACAAGTACAAATAAACGAAAAAAGGAGTGGCTCGTGCCACTCCTTTTTAAACATATATTTATATATACAACTAAGTTTACTAATCTTTATCAATATTATTCTGCGACAGGGGCAGCTAGTCTTAACAAAGATTTGAATATCTGCTCTTCGGTGACAGTCTCGTTCTCTAGTACGCTGAAATAAAGGGTAGAAGCAAAGGCACCGGCGAAGAAATAGGCTGAGATCTTTGGATCGGCACGGGAAGTCAGGAAATGATCATATTTCTTATCGAGTTCTTCTAGAACTTCTTTGATGAACTTTGTGATGTTCCAATAAAGGCTTTTTGATTGGTCTGCCTTTATCATCTTATCGATAGGAAGATTGCTTTCGTAGAAGGCGTGTACGACCTTCTCTAGACAGGTGCGGAAGAATATCTTCTTCAATGCGTGGACATAATGATCAAGATAAGGCTGTATCTTCTTCATCAATTCTGTTCGATAACGGGTGAATAGGAAATTCAGAAGCTCGTTCTTATCCTGAAAGTTGTTGTAGAACGTGTTCTTTGAAATCATTGCTTTGTCTGTGATGTCCTTTACGGATAGTTCATCATAGTTCTTTTCCTGAAGCAGTTCTTCTAATGCGTTAGCTAAATCTCTTTTCGTTCTTACGATTCTCGCGTCTTCTTTTTGACAATTTTCGACAGTGGGTGACATTTTGTTTAACCTTTCTTAACGAAGCAGAATTCTTTGAAAAAATATTGAACTTTTCTCTTGATATTTTACTCGTACACAATTATTATAACATGCGTTGAGTTATTGGACAAGTGTATCAATAACTTGGATGGAGGAAAAATTACAATGGAACATGTCATTGAAATTAAAAATCTAACAAAAGACTATGGACAAGGACGTGGTGTCTTTGATGTTTCCTTCTTTGTTGACAAAGGAGAGGTCTTCGGCTTCTTAGGTCCTAACGGCGCTGGAAAATCAACAACGATTCGTCATTTGATGGGATTCTCTGTTCCGGATAAAGGTGAAACATTGATCAAGGGCGTGAATTCCTTGAAAGAGAGAGATGTGATTATGCAGGGGGTCTCTTATATCCCTGGTGAAATATCGTTGCCTGAGAATTTAAAAGGCAAGGAAGTCATTGAGGAGCAGATGAAACTCAAAGGTGTCACCAATACGACATTCCTCGATTGGCTGAAAGAGACATTTGAATTGGATGATTCCTTATACTGTAAGGAAATGTCATTAGGCATGAAGAGAAAGATGGCGATTGTCTGCGCCTTCATGAATGATCCGGATGTTATCATCATGGATGAACCTTCCTCCGGCTTGGATCCTGAGATGCAGGAAAAGTTCGTCGAATTGATCCGCTTAGAGAAGAACAGAGGAAAAACCATTCTTCTCTCCTCACATATCTTCTCGGAAGTTGATGCTTGCTGCGACAGAATCGCAGTTATCAAGGATGGTAAGATTGTTTCACTCTTCATCGCTAATGAGCTGAAGCACAAGACGATCAAAACCTATCATGTCACCTATCCGAATGTAGACAGAAAGAATGAAGTGAAAGAATTGTTCGTCAATAACGGATATCAGGTTGATGATTCGACAGTGGATGAGAAGCGTATCACAATCCATGTGTCAGAAGATAAACTTCACGACTTCTTATCAATGCTTCCGAAGGACTTCACCGACTTCTCAGAAAAGAAAGAAACATTGGAAGACTACTTCATGTCCTTCTATAAGGAAGACAGAGAATACGGAGGAATCAAATGATGAGCGAGAATCAAAAGACAGTCATCTATGTTGACCATGTCACAAAAGATTATGGCCAAGGTAGAGGAGACTTCGATATCACACTAGATATCAAACAGGGTGAAACGATGGGTATTGTCGGAGAAAACGGTGCTGGAAAGACAACACTGATTCGACAGATGATGGGATTCATCAAGCCTGATAAAGGTCACATCAATATCTATAACCTTGATGCTTACAAAGATAGCGCAAATACAAAACAGTATATCGGCTACATCCCTGGCGAAATCAATTTCCCAGATGTGAAGACTGGTACAGAATTCCTCCATTCCTATGGCGAAAGCTTAGGAATGAAGAAAGACAACTTCGCCTATGCTGATGAAATCATTAAAAGAATGCAGCTCGATATTCGCGCCTATCCTAGAAGAATGAGTAAAGGTATGAAGCAGAAGACAGCTATTGTCTCAGCCTTTATGCTCAAAGCTCCTATCATCATCATGGATGAGCCGACAACCGGTCTTGACCCATTGATGAGAGATGAACTTCTCACTCTTGTTGAAGAACAGAAGCAAAGAGGAGCAACGATGTTCATCTCTTCTAACACGATTGAGGAATTGGAACGCGTCTGCGATAGAGTCGCACTGATCTCACAGGGACACATCGTCGATATCGCTAATGTGAAAGACATTAAGAACCGATATTTCCGCGATTTCAAGATCGAATTCAATAACGAAGAACAGTATGTCAATTTCCTAAAGGGAAGAGATGACATCATCCGTGTTCAGCCGGAATTCAATCAGGTCACCTTACGAGTTGATAGAAAATGCGTTGACTTGCTACTTGATGATCTCAGCAAGTTAGATGTCAAATACATATCTGAAGTCAAATACAATCTTGCGAATTACTTCAATGATATTCGCAAGTCCAAGAAAGGGGTGTAACTATGTTAACTAGAGATGATTTACTTCTCGAAGGAGTAGAGCTTCCGAAAGAAGATAAAAAAATTGAGATGGCTCTTCCGCCGTCTTTGAACGGTCAGTCTAAGACTGGAAAAGAGCATAAGAGAATCTTCTCACCAGCTCTATTCAAAGAGTCTTTACGTTCGAATCGTGTTGGCTTGACTGTCGTTTCCATCGCCAACGCACTCATTATGGTCATCATCATCGTCATCCTTTCCACATTGAACATCAATTCAACCAGTGATGCCTTAAAGGATCTGTTCAGCAATGCAGATACCGAGACGACTATCAAGACTGGTGCCATTTCCTTCTATTCCACATTCAGCAATTCTGCTGATGCCTATCTTACCTTTGAGGATTCAAAGAACACATTAGTCACAACGACAGAATCGGCAATCAATATGGTCAGCGATTCTGATACACAGACTCAGATCAAATCCGCAAAGCTTATCTACGATGCAACTTACCGTCTTTCTTCCGGTACGGAAGATGAAAAGAACGCCACTGCAAAATCGACAACAATGTCTGCTGTTCAGACCATTTTGAACAACGATAGCACGAAGACAGAGGACGAGAAGAAAGTCGCTTTGACAGCCATCTCCTATTACTTCGACATCTATGCCAATGATAAGTCTGCTTCAACTGAAACCATTTTGAAACAGGCTATCCCGCTTACTATAACTGATGTCATCAGTGAACAGCAATCTCTTGATGATGATAAGAAAGCGGAAGTCAAGACAATCTACCAGAATGCCTTCACACGTGTCTTTGACAATAAGGAAGATAAGAGCAAGGTTTCCTTCGAGACTTCCCTCAACATCATGAAGGTTCTTGCCACTGGAATTCAGACCGATTTCGTCAATAATGCTGTTGAGCTTCTCTTGAATAAGTACAACGAAAATCAGGATGCTTATTTAGCTGATTCTAGCATTGAGAAGAATACTCTCTCCACTGCGATTCAGGACTATGTCCTTTCTACTGTTAAGGAATTTGCATATTATCAGTATTTGCCGGATTTCACGGTCGAGTATGTTACAAGTGACAGAGGCTATCCGGTCCGTTATGTGTCTACTGGCAAATATGCCGATAACGGAAATGAGATCATGCAGGAAATCGAAATCAAATCCTACAATCCTTCTCTCTATACTAAGGTAAAAGGTGACATGGGCGCCAAAGCCAATATGCTTGAAAAGATGCATAAAGATGTCATCACTGGCGAAGGCTATACGGATAAGGAAATCGAAGATGCCAAGAAAGAGGCAGACGAGAACCTGGAAATGGTTGAGACCGAACTTGCTTCTTTCATGACAGATTTCCTCACAGTCGATAAGAACAATAAGAACGACTACTATGATGGAACATCCATCAATCAGGAAAACCTTGCCAAGCGTGTCTCCAATATCGTCACTAATATGGCAGAGACTCAGCTCATCGACAAATACAATGAGTCACACGATGTCAAAATCTCTTCCGTTGATGAAATCACAAAGCAGAATTACAGCATGTCTGGTGCTGAAATGCTCAATACGGTCAGCGGCTATGTAGATAGCGGTATTGCTTCTTACAAGAGTTATCTTACCTCTTGCCAGAAGAAAGGCTATTCCGATATGGATTGCTTAATGGTTGCCACTGTCAAAGGAAGCACAGGCGTCATGAGTCAGCTTCCTGGAAAAGTCAGTGATTCCTTGACTGAGATGGGCAATATGAATACATACGGTATTATGGTTGGTGTCGTCGGATTCGGCATTGCTGCTTTGTTGATTCCGATGGTCTATACCATCATGACTGCCAACAATCTTGTTGCCAACAAGGTTGAGACCGGTTCTCTTGCCTTCACTCTTTCTACTCCTATCCGCCGTATCTCCTTCGTCTTCACCGAAGCCTGCTATCTCATCTTCACCGAACTTGTCATGGGCGCTACTTTGACTGTCGTCTCTGTCATCACTCAGATGTTAGGTGTTGCCTGCGGTGGTACCGATTTGCTTACATCCTTGCCAATACATGATATCTGCTTCTATGCATTAGGCAACTTCCTTGTCACCCTTGCAGTCTCTGGTATCTGCTTCTTCGCTTCCTGCTTCTTCAACAAGTCTTCTCAGGCTATTGCCTGCGGTGGCGGTATCACAATCGCATTCTTCATCTTCTCCATCCTTGGTCTATTCGGTACTCCGGCTATCCCTGGAACGGTCAGAATCGAAGCTATGAATTACTTCAACTACTTCACAATCGATTCTCTCTTCGATGCTATGGCTGTCATGAACAAGGATTGGCTGACTTATGGCTTGAAGCTGATGGGTCTTGTCCTCATCACTCTTGTTACCTACATTGTCGGTATGGGAAGATTCACCAAGAAGGATTTACCACTCTAAATCCTATCGATATGACGGAAGCGGGCAAAACCGCTTCCGTTTTTCCTTGCCTGAAAACAGACTTCTTTTTCTTTTGTTCTTGGATATATATCTTCTTGAGGACACAACATGATAGATAATACCAAGAAGACGTTTTTCGAAATTAGAGTGCTTCAGGAAGCATTGAAAGATATTTCCTTTCTAGAAGAAATACTGCGGATACTGTTGTTTGATGAATCTTTGACTCTTGTCAAATGTGAGGAAAATAAACTGATTTCGATTGAAGAAAGCATCGTATTCTCTTATGACTTTGTCGCTTTCGGAAAAGAAAAAGGAATCTACGGAATCTGTCTTCTTGATCGTTACGAGAAAGAGATGAAAAATGATTTCCTTTCCATTCATGGTCTATTGAGAAACACATATGATAAAGAGAATAGAAGAGATGACATCTATACACTATGCTTCTGTAAAGGAGAGGAAGAGAAAAGACAATCCTACTACATCCCAGAAATCGATTTAGTTCAGATGTTCGGAAAATATGAATTTATCGACAAAGGGATCCGTTTCTTTGTGCTTCAGAAGATAGCTAAGCCAGCATCCATGCTAGAATCCGTCATAAATGACTTTGCATGTGAAGAAATATCCGACATTCAAAATGAGTTCATACGCGAGAAATTAGAATGGACACTATGGGAGTTGAAGTATAAGAAGTAAAGAATAAGTAACGACTTGAAACTATGCTTTGAATTGGATTTTACGTCTTCCTTTTCATTGAATCTGGTGATCAAAAAAACAAAAGTGATAAAAGCGCTTTCATAGGAATGCCGTTGGATTTTGATTTGATATACTAAGTTGAAAGAGAGATTACATCATGAAATCACGTAAGTCTAGACGATTGAGTGTAGTGGCTTTGGCTGTTGTTTCTTTATTGGCTGTCGGCTGTTCCAAAGATGATTCTACTGTTTCTTCTTCTTCTTCTTCTAACACCGAAAACAGTGCAACATCGGAAACAAAGCCGGAAGTCGTTCTGAATGTTTCTGACGCTGTTGACATTGCTAAGCTTGGCGAGGAAAAAGAGTACACAGTCCGTGGAGAAATCAAATCCTTCCAAAGTTATTACTATGGTCAGCTCACTTTGACAGATGGAACGAATGATCTTCCTGTCTATGGCTGTTATGCTCTTGCCGCAGATGGTTCAAGCATCTATTTCGATGATATGGATTATATTCCTGTCGTCGGCGATACCATCACTGTCAAAGGTGTCTTGAAGACTTATAAGGGTGAAGCTGAATTAGGAAAGTCTGTCATTCAGAAGATTGAACAGGGTGAACATAAACCGGTTGATACGACTGGTTATACAGAGATGTCCATCAAGGATACAAGAAGTGCTGCGGTCGGTACAAAGGTTAAGATCACTGGCGTTGTCGCTAAGAGAACACACACCCAGAAGATGAACTACAACGGATTCCTCATTGTTGACGAGACAGGTTCCACATTCGTATATGGAGGTGCAACTGCTGTCCAGGTCAAGGAAGGAAATCAGGTCACTGTCATCGGTGAAATCGATCATTATATTGCAACAAATGAAGCCTCTGCTGCTGAGAAAATCGGTTATCAGGGTGCCATGCAGATTTCCAATGTTTCTTTAGTCTCCAATGATAAGGAGAAACATGAATTCTCCAAAGAAGGCATCGAGGATACAACGGTCAAAGCAATTCTTGATACCGATGTCAAGGATGAGAACATCACTGCAAATATCTATCATGTCAGTGCCATTATCAACAAGTCTGAATCGGATAGTATCTTGAATTATTACATCGATGATTTGGATAATAAGACGGGCTCTTATGTCTATACTTCTAACAACAATTCTGACTTCTCTTATCTTGATGAATATGTTGGAAAGGTTGTTGATCTCTATGTTTCTCCTATCAACTGCAAGTCTACTTCCACTGGTGCCGTTTATCGTTTCGTTCCTGTCGCCATTTCCTCTATCGATGATTATCAGTTTGATATGAATCTTGCTCCGAAGTTTGTCATGGATTATATCGCCTTACCTCAGTTTGAGACCACATATGCCGGTGATCCGAACATGGAAGTCATCACTTCCTATTCTTCTGATATCATCCATATGAGCGAAGTCACGGTCAGCTATTCTTCTACAAATACAGAATTAGCTTATTTCGAAGAAAAGGATGGGAAGACTTACTTCCATATCAATGCTGTCTCTGACTCTACGTCTCAGATTATTGTTAAGGCAGAGTACGGCGATGTCTCTTTGACAAAGTCTATCAATGTCACATATGAGAATGTCGCTGATGATGCTATTTCAGTAAAGGATGCCATCGATGCTGAAGTCGGTGCTGAAATTAAAGTCCGTGGCGTTGTCGCTGCTAGAACCGTTTCTAAGATTGGTGTCTACCTTATTGATGAGTCCGGTGTCATATCTTGTCTATTGACAAGCAATGATGAACTTAACAAATTGAACAATGGCGATGAGGTTGTTCTCTCAGGAAAGAGAAATGTCTTCAAAGATCATCAAATCATACTTGATGGATCAACTGTCCTTGGTGTCCTTTCTACAGGCAATACCTATTCCACAGCCAGCTTTGAGGAGAAAACAATTCCTCAGATTCTCGAAGGTTATACGGATGCGGATACTGCTAAAGTCTACAAGACATCTGCTTATGTCTTTAAGACCGATGCCAATTATCCTCAGATTAGATTCTACGAGAACGAGGATGCGTCTAAAGATGAGGAAAGTGTTTACCTCTGGATGCATTCTAGTACCAGTGATAATTTTAAATTCTTAGAAGAGTTTGTTGGAAAACAGGTTACAATGGAAGTTGCCATGGTCAATTGGAACAATAAGGTCAAATGCTGTCCTATCTCCTTAAATGATGGAGAAAAGACAATCATCAATCCTGTTCACACTGCTTAATCGTTGAAATATAGCCATCATCTTAAACATTGGTGATGGCTTTTTCAGACAAAGAAAAAGCTAGCCCGAGAGCTAGCTTTTATTGGTTGGCAAATGTTTGTAAGATAATTATGCGATAGTGTTGATGCTAGTAGCTGTGTATGCGCTTGTGTCAACAGTCGGGAACTTGACATCATTTCCTCTGAGGAATTCGAACTTAAGTCCGAAGGAAACGTTTCCACTATAATTCATCTTGTAACCCATGTCGGTTGTTCCTAAATCGACGGTTGTAGTGATGCCTAATGTTGCATCGATACCGAAGGAAACGAATCCGCTCTCATTGAAGATAAGAGCATAACTGAAGGAAGAATCAGCTCCGAAGGTGTAGGAGAGACTATTGGAAGCAGAGGTATCAGAAGAAACCTCTTCATTGAGCTTTGTTCCGGTAAGTTTTCCGCTATAGGAATAACCGGCTTTTCCGTGATCCTTGAATTCTCCATCATCCGGAAGAGAAGAGTAGAATTCTTCATAGGCTTCATCGAATTCTGTTGTGTCAATGTTGCTAATAAGCGGGAAGTCTTCGTCGCTCATGTTGAGAGCGACTTTGGCTTTTCCACTGGCAGGAAGGGAACTAGTGTACTGGCCTAAGAAAGTTGAGAGAAGAGAGAATACCTGCTTGTTGGATAGATCGACATACAGGTTCTTCTCGAAGATATCGGCAGAGACAGCATAGTCACCCTTGAACTCAGCATTTGTGCTAGGTGTAGCTGCGGTATTAGCGACTGCAGTCGGAACAGCAATCTGAGTGTTATAGGTTGTGTTGTAATTTCCGTTAATATTGATGGAAGCGGAAAGGGTAGCACGGAAATCGTTGGCGCTTGTTCCGGTATGGCCCTTGACGCCGAAGTCGATCTTTCCGTTCTTTGCTTCAATCTTGGAAGAGATGGTGGCAATAGACTGATTGGCGATAGTGATTCCGCCAGTGAAAGATTCGCTGAAGTGGGCACCGCTGATGGAGAAACCGAATGCGTCGCTGTCTCCTTCCGGTTCGACTTCGCTCTTTACGGCAGCCTTAAGCTTTTCTTTTCCGACAGCTCTATCGATTGCAGTGCCATTGTTCGGAAGTTTTGTTTCATTTCCTGTGCTTCCACTGCAGGATGTAATCAAAATGGGTAAAAACAATAATGAGATTAAATTTTTCTTTTTCATAGGATTGTCCTCCTGTTCCTATACTAAAAACATTATAATTCAAAAAATGGAAAAAGTCAAAAAAACCAGCAGGAAATTCGTTCTTATACATGTGTTGTTATCTTTATTCGTTTTTATTAAACAAAATTCAATTTATTGTCTAACGTTCGATGAAATCTTTATCTTACTACTTTAAGAAAACTTTAAAGTTGTTTTATTGAAACGCTAAAAAGGCGCTAAATGAACAGAGGGTCAGTGCTCGTTGATTCTGTCTTTTATGATAGCAAGGATTTCATTGCTATCAATGCCTAATGATTTCAGATGATCAATTTGCTTGATCATCGTATTTTCAGTGATTTTCTTCTTGATGATTCTGATCTGCTCTTCACTCATTTCACTGACATAAAAGCCTTTTCCGGGGAAGGAGTAAACAAAGCCATTTTGTTGTAGATTTTCATACGCTTTTTTGACAGTGATGACAGAAACATTCAGTTCACATGCTAATTGTCTTATCGAAGGTAGCATAGTGTTCTGCACAATTTTTCCATTCAATATCTCGGTTATGATGGTTTCCTCTATTTGCTTGTAAATTGGTAAGTCCGATGTGGTTGTGATTAGAATATCCATATCAGATGTCCTTCTTTTCCATTTTGTCTACACTGACTTGGTAAGTGAAAAGATTCAGTAAGATAAAACATAGTAGTCCAATTAATAAATAAAGGACCTGATAGAGGATGTTTCCACCGAAATCGAGCACCTCTCCAACGGATGGAAGATAGGCTAATACGATTCCAAAGAAGGAAAAACAGGCAAAGGAAACGAAGATAGGAAGGAGTGTGGCTAGATATCTCTTTGGTGCTGTTTTGATATATAACGGCCAAAGACATAAGTTGTAGATGCCATAGCTTAAGAAGGAACATCCAAAGATGGAAAATATGCTATCAAGTCCGGGGATTGCTAGCATCATATCTGTGGAAAAAAGATATTGCTTTAATAGCAGTACCGGAAGAGATAGCAGCATGAATGTGACTTCAAAGAAGACGGTCATGAAGAGCTTTGATTTAACATATTCTTTCTTTGAAATGGGGATGAGCGAAGAGAATGTCATATCGTTATTCTCGCTGATGCATGAGACATAACTGTTGATGCTGATTGTTAATGGAAGGAAGAACGTTATCGTTGCAGGATAAGTCGGAAGCAAAAGAAGAAGAACAGCCAAGTATCCAAGATAGAAGACAGGATTCAAAAGAAGGAATTCTTTTTTCATTAGTGCTTTCATCTTTCTTTCCCCCTTTCTGTGAGTATCATAATCTGTTCAATTGTCGGTTTTGAAATGCTGACAGAGGAAGGTATCTTATCCTCATCTTCCTTTTTGATTAAGGCCTCAAATGAATAGGGAGTCTCCTTGATTCCGATGATGATGTTATCCGGTATCTGTTCACCAATTGATTTCGAACAGATGAGCAATCGATAACTATTGATAAAGGCATCCTTCTCATCGGAGAGGATGATCTTTCCGTTCTTGATATAGGTGATATAATCCGCAACTGCTTCCAAGTCTGAAATGATCTGTGTAGAGAAGATGATGCTGTGTTCTCCATCTCTGATATAGTTCTGAAATTCGCTGAGAACTTCATCTCTGGAGAAAGGATCCAATCCGGATGTTGGCTCATCTAGAATGAGAAGCTTAGCATGATGTGACATCGCCAAAGACAAAAGGAACTTAGTTTTCATGCCATTGGATAGTTCCTTGAATTTTTTCTTTTCGTCTAAGGAGAAGTGCTTGATCAAGGAGTTGTATTTCTCGTCATCAAAATGATGATAGAAAGGTGCAATTGCTTTTTTGATTGTGCAAAGTCTGAAGTTGGAATAGATATCTAGTCCACCAAGCATCAATGCGACATCCTGCTTTAATTCGGATTCATTGGTATCTTCGAGTTTCTTTCCGAACAATGTGATTTCACCGGAATCAAAATGGATCAGTTTATAGATGGATTTGATGGTGGTAGTCTTTCCTGCTCCGTTCTTTCCGATGAAACCCATGATATATCCTGCTTCAAGAGAAAAGGACACATCCTGAAGGGCAAAGTTTGGATAGGACTTATGAAGATTCTTGACAGTCAGAATTGCCATAGCACACCTCCGTATATACTCAGTATACACAGTTATAGGGTCCTTTCAATCTTTTCTCATCTATTTAGCTCTTCTCTTTGTTAAGTTTCCTTTGCTCTTTATCTTTAAAAGTTTTATAGTTTATATATAGCGAAGAAATGAGGACCGTTATGGACGATAATATTGTTTTCGGAAAAATACCTGTCAAAAATGCCATTGTTGGAAACAGAAAGCCGGTTCGTGTCTTTTTAAATGCGAATCATCCAGATCCTGAGATTCTATCTTTGGCTAGAAAGAATTCTCTTCCTGTGAAGATGATTTCAGCTGAGGAATTGAATCATTTATCTAACAACAAGAATCATCAAGGCGTAGTCTGCTCTATGCCTGAATTCCATTTCACGGAATTATATGATCTTCTTTCCACTGTGAAGGATAAGAAGGATTCCACCATCATCATGTTAGATGGAATCGAGGATCCTGTTAATTTCGGTTCTATCATCCGTACATCCACAGGATTTAACGTGGACGGCATCATCATCGGAAAGAATAGACAGGTTCAAGTGACAGGAACGGTCTCGAAAGTTGCAACAGGTGGAGAGGAAATCATTCCGATTGTCCAAGTGACAAACCTCTCACAGACTCTTGAAAAACTGAAGAAAGAAGGATACTGGGTTGTTGCTTCAGCAGGTGAAGGCAAGGATGTCTATGATGAAATTGACTATTCCGGAAAGATAGTCCTTGTTATCGGAAGCGAAGGATTTGGTGTCTCGAAGCTTGTTCGTGAACATTCAGACTTCATCGCATCCATTCCCCTTGAAGGCAAGGTGAAAGCCTTAAACGCAAGCATCGCTTGTGCAGTCTTTGTCGCTCAAATTGATTCTTATCGCAGAAAAAAACGTAAATAGTATTTTATAAATCATAGTCGACTCTTCTACAGCACTGAGATATATCCAGAGAAAGAAAGCTTGATAGCTTTTTATGTTTTCTATGGATTTGGAGGTGCGTAACAATGAAACACGCTAGTCGAGTCTATGAAAATCGTATGTTGCGGGACGAGATGAAGCTGGTCTTTGACAAGGATTCCAGCAAGTTGATGACGGTCGAAGCTGAATTCCCAAATCTGGGATATGAGTTTGAGGCCTATTCGCTTTCGGAACTTGCGATGATCGCGAAAACTGATGATGTGGCAAGGGATGAATTCATGAGAAGAGTCGAACCTTCTTTACGACACTACGTCAAGTATGTCTGTGATGTAAGGACATTTTTGGATTACAATGCTGTTTACACAACATTGATCAAGGCAGCCAACAAGGTGATTGATATCTATATCTCCTCCTTTGGTGCTCCAGTTGAGAATCTTTTGAGAAAGAACTTTCAGTCGTATTTCAATTGGTTTGTCAAAAATGAAGGAGTTCGATATCATCGCGAACTAGCTGCATTAGGAAAGAAGGTTTGTGTCTCAGAACTCACTTTCTTTGACAGTGTCAAGGAAGGAGAAGATGTGACGACCATGATTGTAGACAAAGTCGATTTTGAGCGCTTTATGGAAACATTGAGCAAAGAGGATGTCGATATTCTGACGATGTATAGGATGTCCTTTTCTTATCGTGAGATTGCTGAGATCATGGCAGTTTCTAGTTCCACTATTGCCTATCGAATCAACACACTGTTGAAGAAATTCAAGAAGATGAGGGAGAAGAAGTGATTGTCTATTTCTGATTTTGATATAATCTATAGGTGAATGAACCGCACTGCTATAACTATCATTGTTCCTGTCTATCACAAAAGTGAATTCCTCAAGGAATGTCTTTCTTCTTTAAAAGAACAGGATTTTTCATTACCGTATCAGATTGTTATGATCGATTGCTGTGGCGAAGAAAGCTGCAGCAATCTTGCAAAGTCCTTTGAAAGAACGGATAGTCGTTTTTTCTATTATCGTTGGGAAATGAATAAGGGACCCGGATATTCTAGAAACCTTGGAATCTTTCATTCTGCTGGTGAATATATCGGTTTTGTAGATGGAGATGACGTTGTAAAGCAAAATTATCTTTCTTTGCTATATGAGAAAGCAAAGAAGACAGATGCCGATGTTGTCACTTGTGGTTACTATCTCTTTGGCAAAAAAAGAAGATTCCCTGGTTATTCTCGTGTGAGAAAGACGACCGATGGAAAGACAGTATTGAAGAGAATCTATAAGAGTGATCGTGGAAAGTTTCGTACCTTCTGTTGGGGAAGACTCTATAAGAAGAGTTTGCTTTTTGAAAACAGGATCCTCTTCCCTCAGGATTTGATACAGTATGAGGACTGGCTTTTCATGAATGTTGTCTTGATTCATGCAAAAAAGGTAGTCTTTGTGAAGAATATGCTATACGGATATCGTCAAAGATATGATTCCATCATGTCAGATTATCACGATAGGTTTGCTTATCATAAGTCAGCAATTGAGAGATCAATTTCCTATATCACTTCAAAAGATGATGCGTTTGCCAAGAAACTATTCACTCATCTTTCTCTTCTTGTGAGAATGCAGCTGTACTACGACTTAAAAGGCATGAAACATAAAGAAAAGAAGAAACGAATACAGGAAGTTGAGAAACTGTTTTACAAGAGGTGAGGTATGAAGAGAGAAATCTTTGAGAATCTAGCGAGAAAACTCTATTTTCATCGTAACGAAAATGCAATCAAATCCGATAACGGAAAGGCTTTGCTGATCGGATCAAGCCATGATTTTCCAAATGCTATATTGATCGCAAGTGAATGCGCTATTCTGTCCGGCAACGGATATAATGCGGTCTCTGTTCCAGATTCAGTTTATCCTATTGTCTTTTCAAGAGTTTCTCCTTTATGCATCCACCAAGAGATTGTGTGTGCTAAAGATGATTTCCTTTTGGATGGCTTATTCTATCTTAAGAAATATGATTCGGTTCTTTTTGGAAATGGAGTCTCTGTTTCAGAGAAGAATTATAAGTTTCTAAGGGGATTGATTGAGAATGCAGAAAAGAATCTGGTTTTAGATGCAAGCGCGCTTCGATTGTTATCAGAATACGGATCTGACATTCTCAAATTGAAAAAGAAGGATACTAAAATTCTGTTGACTCCACATCTAGGAGAGGCCGGTGCGTTGCTTCATGATAGTCTTCATTCTAAAAATCCGGATGATTTCCTTTTGAAGGCAAAAGAGTTTGCACAGGAATATGATGTCTCGATTCTTTTAAAGAGCATATCATCGATTCTAGTGCTTCCGGATGGAAGTAGTTTCCATTCCGATTACTCTCCTACTGTCTCACTTGCAAAAGCGGGATCAGGAGATGGCTTGTCTGGTTATATCACAGGTCTATTATCCTTTGCTGAGAAGTATGTGAGTTATTCGGATGCGATTCTATTTGCAGATACGATGGTTCATCTTGCTATGTCAGAATTGGAGAAAATCAATTCACCATCCCTCTATTCGATTCTCTCACTAAGAGAGGGGATGGAAATTGTGTTGAGTCGTTTGAAAAAGGAAGAATAGAAAAAACTCGGCATAGTTCTGTTATCTACTTGTGTTAGACAACAGGACGCCGAGTTTTCATTTACTTATCGATTTTGGAAAGGTCGAACTTCTTCAAATATTCCATCACGTTCTCGCTGACATTCTTCAATGTGTCTCCGTCCATCGGGTTTGCGATGTCTGCTTTTTTAAGAAGACTGCGGAAAGGAAGTGTTCCGCCAAGACGGTCGAAAGCTAAATATTTATCAAATGCTTTCTTATGGTCTTTTTCGGACTCGGCGAAGAATTCAAGAGCGACAACCTGAGCGATAGTATAGTCGAGATAGTACAAAGGATTTTCAAAGATGTGGTGTTGTCTTTCAAAGTATCCGCCTGATTCTAAAAAGGCGTTGCCTTCATATTGACGATGCGGCAAATAGGTTCTCTCCAATTCGCGGAAGTACGCTTTTCTTTCTTTGTGTGTGAGTTCAGGATGCTCATAGACATAAGCTTGGAAGGCGTCGACAATGCATCCGTAAGGGATGAATGTGATAGCATCGCATAAATGCTGATAAAGATATTTGTCCGTATCCTCCTTGAAGAAGTATTTCATCCAAGGATAGGTTAAATATTCCATGGACATGGAATGCATCTCACAGCATTCCATACCCGGATTCCTATAAGCAGGAACATCGGTTCCTTCGGCACCTAAGAATCCCTGAAGCGAATGACCGAATTCATGAGTCAAGACATCAACATCTCCGCTTGTTCCATTGAAATTGGAGAAGATGAATGCAGTCTTAAGACTGGGAAGATAGTCCATGTATCCGCCACCTGACTTACCTTTCTTTGCAAGGAGGTCCATGCAGTGATGGTCAACCATGAAGTTGAAGTACTTGCTCGCGACAGGGGAGAGTTCTTCGTACATCTTTCTAGCGGCTTGGATCAATTCATCCGGTGTGCCTTTTGGTGTTGGATTTCCGCTCTTATAGAAGATGCTATAGTCATAATAGTGGATGTCTTCATATCCGATTCTTTCCTTCTGTTCTTGGAAGATCTTCTCGGAGAGAGGAACGATGTTCTCAAGGATCTTCTTGCGATAGACTTCGGCATCCTCCGGAGTCCAGTCGAGTCTTCCCATTCTGTCATATCCGAGATATAGGAAGTTCTTGTATCCTAATTTATGAGCAATCGTAGTTCTGACCTTGACCATCTTGTCATAGATATCACCAATCTTTTCATCATTCTCGCTATAGAATGACCAGACAGCTTCACTAGCTTCTCTTCTTGTTTCACGATCAGAGGATGTGGTGAACTTACCCATCTGGGCAAGGCTGTATTTTTCGCCGCGGAATTCAATCAATGCGCTAGAGACAACATTGATGTAGTCTCTTGTCAGTTTGTTTTCTTCTACTAAATCAGGAACGATTTCCTTTGAGAAAGTTTTGTTGGAAAGCTCGACTTCGTCAAAGTAGAGTTGTCCGAAGGCTTCCACCAATTCTTTGCGGAAAGGGGAATCGAAGAAGTCTTTGTCGAAACGGTTGAAGTGCTCGGAAATCTCGGGCGAGATGTTGTCGATGAGTTCGGATAAATCCTTGTAATACGGATCCTGGGTGTTGATCGTATAGTGGATATAGACTAAAGAGAAGATTGTTCTTACATTATCGGAAAGATTGAAATACTCTCTGACTGTCTTAATAGCTTCCTCTCCATTTTTGCTATCGACTAATTTCTTGTCTAAAATGTCGATTGCCTCAATGATTTCGTCTTTGTTCGGTCTTTCTACTTTAATCTCTTCGAGATTTTTGAAATTAGGGTCGAATTGCTGAATCATGATGTTGTCCTTTCTTTAACAATGATAGAGTTCTCTGAACTTCTTGTTCAGATAGTCAACGTAATCTTTTGCGGAGAAATCTTCACCGGTGAGATTCTTAATTCACTCCTTTGTGTCATAAAGAGGAGCAGTAGAGAAGACATTGTCTTTCATCCACAAAAGAATCTCATCCATCTTTCCTTCACTGACTTTCTCCTTCATACCGATTTCTTTTTCCATTTTCTTGCTATAGATGCAGTTTAAGGCATTGCCCATGCTATAGGTTGGGAAATATCCGAAACCAGAAGACCAATGGACATCCTGGAGGATACCAGACTTGTCATCTGTGACATCGATTCCAAGATATTCCTTATAGAGTCGGTTCCACTCTTTGTTGAGAGTGCTGAAGTCAGCCTTTCCTTCCATAATCATCTTCTCTAAACGATATCTGATTAGGATATGAAGGGAGTAAGTGAGTTCATCTGCTTCGGTCCTCAAAGGATTGTCGAAGTCGATATAGTTTGCACCTTCATATAAATCGTCTTCAGTCACATCGGACATTTCATCCTGGAAAATCTTCATGAACTCAGGATAGATTGCATGGATATATTCCTTGCTTCTTCCGATGACGTTCTCATAGAATCTAGAGACGGATTCATGTTTTGCCATACTGAGAGATCCTTCTCCGAGATGGTGAATGAATACATCTTCTTTTATATTCTGTCCGAATAAGGCGTGACCACCCTCATGGATGATTGAGAACATATTGGATAGGAAGTTGTCTTCGAAATAGTGTGTTGTGATTCTGACGTCATTATACGAGAACTGTTCTGTGAATGGATGTTCAGTAGTAGACAAGGAACCACGTTCAAAATCGAATCCGTTGAATCTCATCAAAAATTCAGAGAATTCAGCCTGCTTACCAATCGGAACTCTTCTTCTTAAGAAGTCGTGTCTAGGCTGGTATGTTGCGTTTCGGACATCCTTGAGAAGAGGAACCAATCCTTTTTCCAATTCATCAAAGAAAGGATCAAGATCTTTTGTTGTGAATCCAAACTCGTAGCCAGAGAGCAGAGTATCATAGAGACTTTGTTTGTTGTAGTTATCCTGTAACTCAACATATCTCTTTTCCAAATCATAGATTTTTTCCAATGTGTCCTTGAACAAGGAATAGTCGTTTTTCTCTTTGGCATCAATCCAGGTGATATAGGCGTTATTGAATAATTCAGTCCTCTCCTTGTCAAATTCAGGAGTGACATTCTTCTCGGATTCAATCTCTCTGTTCAACAGAGTGATAAGTCTTTGATCGTAAGGATCAAGTGTGTCGATTTCATCATTGAGCTTAGTGACCAAGTCTCTGAACTCTTTGCTAGAACGGATGGAGAAGACTTTTGCAGAGAGATAGGATATATCTCTAGCATCATCAGCCATGCCTTTTTTCGGAGCAGCAGTCTCCATGTCGTAATTCAGAATCTGCATCATGTGTGTCAGAGATTCGCATTGCTTGAGCAAATCATATAGACGGTTGAGTTGTTCGTTCATTGTTGAATAGCCTTTCATTTTGTACCTATCTTATATTTTTTTCTTTCTTTTCTCAAGATAAGGAAGAGCATATAATACTAATTATGAAGAAACTGAAGATTGATATGTTATCTCGTGCCACTAGCGTTCCGGCACAAGGAGTCGGTAGTGTTTATATTGAATTGATGCGACTGCTTGAAAAATACGGCAAGGATGATTTTGATGTCCGTGAAAACGAGCTCTCTTCTAAAATGGACATCTATCACATTCATTCCGTCAATTACCCGTTCTATCAGATGATGAATGAGAAGCGTATAACGATATGTTTTGTCCATTTTATGCCGGATACATTAGAAGGAAGCATCAAACTTCCTAAGTCAGCTTTTGAACTGTTTAAACGATACGTTGTGTCTTTTTATAAAAAAGCAAAGGAAATCGTTGTAGTGAATCCATCCTTCAAACAGGAACTTGTTGAATACGGGTTGGATGAGAAAAGAATCACATATATCCCTAATTTCGTCTCCAAAAGCGAATATTTTGCATTGGATGAAGATAAGAAAAAAGAAATCAGAAAGCGCTATAATCTTCCCTCTGATGCCTTTGTTGTCCTCGGTGTAGGACAGGTCCAGACAAGAAAAGGAATCCTTGATTTCATAAAGATGAGCGAAGAGAATCCAGATATGTACTTTATCTGGGCAGGAGGCTTCTCCTTCAAGAACATGACAGATGGCTATCATGAACTGAAGAAGGAAATGAGCAAAAAGAGAAAGAATCTTATCTTCTTAGGGATTGTGGACAGAGATAAGATGAATGAAGTCTACAACATGGCTGATGTATTTGTTTTGCCTTCCTATAATGAGTTATTCCCGATGGCGCTTTTAGAAAACTGCTCTGTCGGAAAGCCGTACATTGTACGAAATTTGGATTTATATAAAGATATTCTTGTTGATGATTATATGAAGGCGAATGATGTTGAAGACTTCAATGTTTTGTTACGAAAACTCAAAGAAGATAAGTCGTTTTATGATTCTGGTGTTGCTCTTTCAAAAGAAATAACAACAAAATACAGCGAAGAGAATCTCTATATGATGTGGAGAGACTATTATTGGAAAATTTACAATAAGTACCATAAAGAATAATTTTTTAATAGAAAACGTATTTTCATAATCTGAATGAATTGTGTGATGAATATGAACAGGTTTATCACTTGATTGAGATACGAATTTTGCTTTGCTTGAAATCTAACGCAAATATTTGTATCTACTTGAGAGTATTTTTGGTAAAATAACACTTGATTTATTTATTAATTAAAGAGGTAAAGAAAATGTCAAAAGAAGTGTTCACTCTTGATTTCTACGGCAAGACACTCACTGTAGAAACCGGAGAAATCGCAAAACAGGCTGATGGCTCCGTCTTTGTCCGTTTCAATGATTCTGCTGTCCTATGTGCTGCTTGCGGTGCCCATGAGGCAAAACTTGGTCAGGATTTCTTCCCGTTGACCATCAACTATTTCGAACGTCAGTATGCTGCTGGTAAGATTCCGGGATCATTCCTTAGAAGAGAAGGAAGACAGTCTACCCGTGAAACTTTGATTTCTAGACTCATCGATAGACCGATTCGTCCGATGTTCCCCGAAGGATATGTCAACGAAACTCAGGTCACTTGTACAGTCATGTCCGCTGATCCGGATGCCTGCACAGATATGTCTGCTATGTTTGGTGCTTCCTTAGCACTTTGCATCTCCGATATTCCGTTTGAAGGACCGATTGCCGGTGTTCATGTCGGTAGAGTCAATGGCGAATTGATCATCGATCCTACTGTTGAACAGATGGCGCAGTCCGATATCGATCTTTCTGTCGCTGGTACCGAAACTGCTATCAATATGGTTGAAGCCGGTGCTAACGAAGTCAGTGAAGATGATATGCTTGAAGCTTTGATGTTCGGTCATGAAGCTATCAAGAAACTCTGCGCATTTGAAAAGGAAATCGTCAGCAAGGTTGGTAAGACAAAGAGACCGCTTAACATTTATCATATCGATGATGCGTTTGCTGATAAGTGCCGTAACTATGTTGCTCCTGGTCAGAGTGAAACGACTGAGAACAGAATCATCAAAGCTGTTTCCATCTTTGACAAATTGGAAAGACAAAACACAATTGATGCCTTAGAAAAAGAGGTTATCGATCTTGTTGATAAAGCTGACTTCCTCACCGGCGAGAAATATGAGACAATGCAGGCTCATGATCTTGCTGTCAATGAAGCAAAGGAAGTCCTCGAAGTTGTTGTCCGTAATGAAGTAAGACGCCTTATCACTGTTGACAAGGTCAGACCGGATGGAAGAAAGGTCGATGAAATCAGACCTTTGGATGCTCAGGTTCATCTTCTTCCTAGAGCCCATGGTTCTGCTATGTTCACCCGTGGACAAACTCAGGTCATCTCTTCTTGTACATTAGGTTCCTTAGATGATGCTCAGATCCTCGATAACATCACTGGTGATACCACAAAGAGATGGATGCATCATTATAACTTCCCGCCTTTCTCTGTTGGAGAATTAGGAAGAATGGGAACTCCAGGCCGTCGTGAAATCGGTCATGGTAATTTGGGTGAAAGAGCTCTTAGCTATGTCATTCCTTCTGAAGAGGAATTCCCTTATACAATCCGTTGCGTCGCTGATGTCTGCGAATCCAACGGTTCTTCCTCTCAGGCTTCCATTTGTGCGTCTTGCATGGCTTTGATGGATGCTGGCGTTCCGCTTAAGGCTCCTGTCTCCGGCATTGCTATGGGTCTTATCACTTCTGGACCTTTGGATGGAAATCATCCTTATACAATTCTTACCGATATTCAGGGTATGGAAGATCACCTTGGTGATATGGACTTCAAGGTTGCCGGAACTCCCAACGGCATTACAGCCCTTCAGATGGATATCAAGATCCGTGGTATCACAAAGGACATTCTCAGAGAAGCTTTATATCAGGCAAAGCCTGCTAGAAAGCAGATCCTTGATGTCATGCTTGCTGCAATCCCTGAACCGAGAGAAGAACTCTCTGAATTTGCCTTAAAGATGAAGCGTTTCAATATCGCTACTGACAAGATCAGAGAAGTCATCGGTAGCCAGGGCAAAGTCATCAATTCCATCATTGATGAATGCAACAAAGATGTCAAGATTGATATCAATGATGATGGCCGTGTCATTCTCTATTCTGTCCATAAGGATATGATTGAGAAAGCCTATGGAATGATCATGTCTATCGCTAAGGTTCCCGAAGTCGGTGAAATCTATGATGGAAAGGTTGTCCGTATTGAATCCTATGGTGCTTTCGTTAACCTCTACGGCAATACCGATGCCTTATGCCACATCTCTAAACTCGGTTGGAACCGTGTTGAGAAGGTCGAAGATGTATGCAAGCTTGGAGACACTTTGAAAGTCATCATCACAGGAATCGACGCTCAGGGCAGAATCGATATCTCCCATCGTGAATTCCTTCCTAAGCCTGAAGGTTATGTCGAAAGACCGGACCGTCCACGTGAAAACAAAGACAGAAAGTCTTTCCATCACGATCACAGATAAATGATTATTGACTACAGCGGAAATTCCGCTGTAGTCTTTTTTCCCTTTTCGGTTTTTTATATAATAGTTATCAGTATGAGGAACAAAATTATCATTAGCAGTTTATCTCTTCTTTTGCTTTCTTCAATTGTTTCCTGTGGAAAGAAAATGACAGGACGGATTACTTTTGAACTGAATGGAGGAGCCTTCCCTGCATCTTTCGGTACAAATTATATCGAGGGTGAGAGTGGGACCGCGATTTTGACTGAAATCCCAGATCCTTCTAAATCGGGATACTATTTTGTAGGATGGAGAGAAAAAGCAAAGGATGGCTCTTATCGCGTCATTAATAAGAGAACGGATAAAGACGGAAAGTCATACTATTTTTATCCTTATGTGAACGACACCTTCTATGCTTATTTTGAGCCTTTGTCTACCATAACCTTTGATTTGACAGAAGGAAAGGATGTTGCATCGTTAGTTGCTCCCAAAGTGGATTCGACCTCTTTCAAGGATGGAAAACTGAACGGATATGCATCTAAGAAATTGCTCTCCGTTGATTATCTTCCAACTGTTTCTGTTGTCGATGATGGACATCTGACCTTCGATTATTGGTATACAAAATATCCGTTAAAAGGTGTTACCGATGAAAACGGACAAAAACATTATTCGTTAGATATCGATGGAGAAATCGGTGAATATGAATTCGACCGTTCTTTTGGAACGGACAATATGTCATTCCCTATTTCTGATGACAACAATTTTATCTTGTATGCAAAGTGGACTGCTGATCCAACTATCACAGTGCATTATAATCTCGATGGAGTAGAAGATTCTGTCTTCCAAGGAAAGAACAATATTTCTTCCATACTGATCTCTGAGATGCTAGAAAAGATTGGAATTGATCTCAATGCAGAGAATCAGGACTGTTTCTATACATCAGATAAGAAGAAAAGATTCCGTGGATTCTATTTGGATTCCGAATTGAAGACAAGGTTTAACTTATCTTCCACGATTGCGGATAGCAATGTTGATCTATACCTTGGATGGGACAATCAGATTTCTGTTACATTGGATTATCAAAGCGGTGAGTGCAATGGAACAAATATGGAAGTCTTCTCGACTGAATATTATTTCAGTGATGTCTTAGGTGAAGATTTCTATAATGCCCATATTCCAACCGCTTATCAGAAAGACTTTATCGGTTATCAGTTAGATGGTGTTTCCTTCGACGTCAGAAAAGATTCCTTGCCGGATCACGATGTTACACTTGTTGCTGTATATGATGACTATCCGACTTTGAAACTTCACTATGATTATCCGGATGAGTATACAGGAACGAAACTTAGCGATTTTGAATCGAAAATAAAGAGTGGTAATAATATCTCTTCCATATACAAGGATTTCGAAGAGACACTTGATGATGAAACGCTCGTCTCTGTCGGATACTATAAGATTGATGGAGACAAAGAGATTGATCTTGATTCGGAATACATGCCAAAAGATGATTTCGATGTCTATCTAAAACTGAATTATCGTCCATACATTGACATTGAAGTCTACATGAATGTATCTGAAGATTATTCGAAACAAGATGACTCCTCTGAGAAGTTCTTCTTGAATGATGACGATGTCGTTGACGTGACTTATTTGAAAGATAGAACTGCTTCCATTGTCAAAGACGGAGAGACTTATTTATTTGACGGTTTCTATTCCGATATTGATTTTTCCTCCATGGCCTTCTTCCCTATCAGCCTTTCCTCCTCTCATGAGAAGGTCAATTCAAGAACACTTTATCAGAAAATGACAAAGGCAATCGATGTTACTTTCGTTGAGAAGTCTTCTGGTCAGACAATTGGTGATGTGAAAATCATCCCTGGTTCTAAAATCACTGATTCCTCGGAAGTTACCTCATTGTTAGGGGAATACACAAAACTGACTCTCGTTGTTGATGGAAGTGAAAAAGAGACTCAGTATTTCCCTTCTAGCAGTACAACTATCTACGTCTATCGTTAGGTTCTATTTGATAATATAAATTTATTTATTATAATAAACAGGTTTGACTAAATTAAAAAGTTTTAGAGAAAGTGTGATAACATGAGTTTAACAGCTGGTATTGTCGGTTTGCCTAATGTCGGAAAATCTACCTTATTCAACGCTATTACCAATAGCAACATTTTGGCAGAAAATTATCCTTTTGCAACAATTGATCCGAATACAGGAGTCGTGGAAGTCAATGATTCTAGAGTGGATGCCTTGGTTGAAATCTTCCATCCAAAGAAGACAGTCAGAGCAACATTTGAGTTCACTGATATTGCTGGTCTTATCAAAGGCGCTAGCAAAGGTGAAGGCTTAGGAAATCAGTTCTTAGGAAACATTCGTAACACGGATGCTATTATTCATGTTGTTCGCTGCTTCGATTCCAGTGATATTCTGACTTACAACGGAAGACCGGTTGATCCTGTCGCTGATGCAATGGAAGTCAACCTTGAATTGATGCTCTCCGATATCGATGTTATGAACAAGAGATTGGAGAAAGTTGAAAGAAAGGCATTGACCACAAAGGATAAGCTTGCCTTGGTCGAGGTTTCCGCCCTTCATAAGCTGATTGATGGATTACAGAGTGAGAAGATGGCAAGAGATGTTGCCTTATCCTCAGCGGAGGAAGAAGTTGCAAAGACTTTCAATCTTATCACGATGAAACCAGTCATCTATGTCGGTAATGTAGATGAGGAAAGCTATGCGAATCCGGATGGCAATCCCTATTTTGCCAAATTGAAGGAATTTGCCGCACAAAATCATGCAGAGTGCATTCCTGTATCCGCTAAGATCGAAGAGGAACTCTCTCGTGTCTCACCGGAAGATAGGCAAGAATACTTAGAAAGCTTAGGAACGACTCAGACAGGCTTGGATAAAGTCACATTTGCTGCCTATCATATCCTTGGACTGAGAACATTCTTCACCGGTGGAGAAGATGAAGTCAGAGCATGGACATTCCATGAAGGATATACCGCTCCGGAATGTGCGGGTGTCATTCACACTGACTTCCAGAAGTTCTTCCTTAAGGCTGAGGTTTATTCCTATGATGATTTGATTGCCTTAGGAACAGAACTTGCTGTCAAGGAAGCGGGAAAGATGATGACAGTCGGCAAAGATTATATTGTCAAAGACGGAGATATCCTTTATATCCGTTCCGCTGCCAAGAAGAAATAAGTATGGATATCAGAACAGGGTTTGGTTACGATATTCATCGCTTTGAAGAGAATGGGAAAAGATTTGTCTTAGCTGGAATCGAGATTCCAGGAAGAAAAATCAAGGCTCATTCAGATGGTGATTGTCTCTATCATTCTCTTAGCAACGCGATACTTTCTGCACTTGGATTAGAAGATATTGGAACATACTTTCCAGACAATCAGAAGGATACGGAAGATATAAGCAGTGAAGATATTCTCTCATTCTCTTTGGCTCAGATGGTCCAGAAAGGGTTTGAAATATCGAATGTCGTCATTGATGTCCAATTGCAAAACATCAAACTGAAAGATTATAAAGAAGAGATGAAAACACGTCTCTCTGAGGTGATCGGCATTGATACTAGCCGAATTGCCATCCATGCCAACACCAAGGAAAAGTTGGATGCCGTTGGAGAAGATAAAGCCGTAGTCGTTTATTCAAATGTGTGTTTAGTGAAAATGTGAGGTGCCATTTATGGATATTCAACAGAAAATAAAAGAAGAACTCAAGAGAGTCATCATAGAGCTCGGTGGCGAAGTTGAGGACAAAGAGATTGTCCTTTCTCCTTCCGATACAAGAGAACATGGAGATTATGCCTCCAATCTGGCGATGAGAAAGGCTAAGACATTCCATAAGAATCCTATGGATTTAGCAAGTGACATCATCGCAAAATTCTCTTTGGACGGCGTTGATCATATCGAAGCCTGCAAGCCTGGCTTTTTGAACTTCTTTTTAAAGCAGGATGAATTAGGCTCCATCATTAAGACAATCGTTAAAGATCCAGAACATTACGGAGATCTCGACATTGGAAAAGGAATCAAAGTCGATATTGAATATGTTTCAGCCAATCCGACTGGAACTCTTCATTTAGGTCATGCCAGAGGAGCCGCATTAGGTGACTGCCTTGCTAGACTTTACAAGAAGTCCGGATATGATGTCACCCGTGAATACTATGTCAATGATGCCGGCGTACAAATGGACCATCTTGCTGAATCTTTGATGGTTCGTTATCTTCAGGAGTTTGGAAAAGATGCTGAGCTTCCTGATGATGGATATCATGGACCTGAAATCATTAACTTAGCTAAGGAGCTTAAAAAGAAAGTTGGAGACAGCTATCTTCTTGATCCGGAAAGCCATTTGGATGACTTCAAAAAGTTCGGCGGCATGAAACTCCTTGACGCCATCAAAAAAGATCTTCATGATTTCCGTGTCGATCAGGATGTCTATACTTCCGAAAAGGCAATCCGTCAAAGAGGAGATGTTGAAAAAGTCTTAGATGCATTAAGACCTTATTGCTATGAGCAGGATGGTGCTCTTTGGCTCAATACTACCAAAGACGGAGATGATAAGGACAGGGTCTTAGTCAAATCCGATGGAAACTACACCTACCTTCTCCCGGATATCGCTTATCACAATGACAAATTCAATCGTGGATTTGATTTGCTTATCGATTTATTCGGAGCGGATCACCATGGATACGTGATGCGTTTGAAATCTTCTCAGAAAGATTTAGGACATAATCCGGATGCATTGCAGGTATCACTTGTTCAGATGGTTCGTCTCTTCAAAAATGGTGAAGAGTTCAAGATGAGCAAACGTACCGGAAACGCAATCTCCATGAAGGAACTTGTCGAAGAGGTTGGTGTTGATGCTGTCCGTTACTTCTTTGTTTCCAGAAGCGGAACCTCTCATCTTGATTTCGATATCGATCTTGCCAAGACCCTTGGAAGTGAGAACCCGGTCTATTACGCCCAGTACACTCATGCTAGACTCTGCGGAATCATGAATAACGCAAAGGATTTCTATCCGATCGATTATTCCTCTTCTCTCTTAGTCAGTGAGTCTGAGAAGAATCTTCTCATCCTCTTGAAAGGATATTCTGATGCCATCAAGTCCGCTACACTTGAAAATGAACCTTATAAGATCACAAATTATATCCATACATTAGCTCAGAGCATCAACGAATTCTATACAAAATGCCGCGTCATCGATAGCCAGAATCCGGAACTCACAAAAGAGAGACTTGGACTTGTTGAAGCTTGCAAAGATGTCCTTGCTTCTGCTTTGAATCTTGTCGCTGTCGATGCACCTGTCAGAATGGTGTCCACTGAAAAAGCAGAATAACATTGATTTTTGCATAAATTGTTTTATTTCGGCTTGTTTTAATAGTATACTTGTAAAGCCTAGATTGAATTATATTGTTTTGATAAAGGAGAATATACCATGGTAGAAAAATCATTAGTCAGCGTCGCTTATGAGATCCTTAGCGAAGACTATAACAACGGAAAGACAAATCCGAAGCCCTTCCTTGAACTTTGTTCTGAAATCTGCAGCAGAGTCAATTTGACAGAAGAGGAATTCATGAAGTTGGTTTCCCGCTTCTATACTGACCTGACATTGGATGGACGTTTCGTCATCAAAGAGAACAATACATGGGTCTTAAGAGAACATGTAAAGTACAAAGAACTTCATACCGACATGAATAAGGCTTATTCTGAAATGGTCGATGATGATGAATTTGATGAAAACGGAAAGAAGAAATCAGAAGAAAATGGTGATGATGTCGAAGAATCCGAACTCTTCAACGATAATGAAGACGATAACTATGGACTTGACGATAAAGTTGAGAGCGGCACGGATGACGAAGACGGAGAAAACGACTGATTTGATTTGTTTATGCGAAGCCCTCTGAAAAATCAAAGGGCTTTTTGTTTATTGAAAGGGTAATCTAAAATGAGTTATTTTGATGAAGATAGAGAAAAAGTATTCTCGGAATTGGAAAAGGCTGACAGCATTGTCATATTCGGACATAAAAATCCAGATGGTGACTGTGTCGGCTCTGTGTTAGGCATGAAACATGCCTTGAAGGCACTTTTCCCAAATAAACACGTTTACGCATTAGGCACACATCCTAGTTATCTTCCTGTTGCTGAGGAAAGTGATGTTGTGAGTGATGAAATCATCGAAAATTCCTTGGCATTGATGGTGGATTTATCGGATCTTGAACGTGTTGAAGATCAGAGAATCCTCAAGGCACCTTCGATTGTCTGCATCGATCATCATATGAAGCAGTATGATGTTCCGTTTGCCATTGTCCGTGATGAAAAGGCTCCTTCTGCTACCTTCATCATCGCCAAATGTCTCATGCTTCGCTATGGAAAGATTCCGACACCTCAGTGCGCTTATTACCTTTACATGGGACTTGTCACGGATAGCGGAAGATTCCAGTATGATGCAGAACCTGAGACGCTCGAAATCGCTGGTAAGCTTGTCAGCTATGGCGTGGACTACAAATCGATGTATAATGAGCTCTATCGTCAGTCTTCCATTGATTTGAAATATCGTTCTGTCATCTATCAGAACTTTAAGTTCGATGGTCTTGTCACTTATTGTCTGATGCCGAAAGCAACCTATTTGGAACTTGGCCTATCCCAGAATGAAGCAAGCGGTAAGGTGAATCTACTTTCCATGCTAGACGATCATCCGATGTGGGCGTTTTTCACCGAACAGGATGATGGCATAATCCGTGTCGAGCTCCGTTCCAATGGAAAATACAATGTTCAGAAAGTCGCTACTCAGTTCAATGGTGGCGGACATCTTGCTGCATCCGGTTGCCGTTTAGAGAACTTTGATCGAGTTCAGGAAGTTCTGGATGCTTTGAATAAGGCAGAAAAGATTTAATGTTTGAGAAGGAATTGAACGCCATGATCCTTGCCGCTAAAAAGGCGAGTGAGGAAATCATGAATATTTATCGTAAAGGGTTCACAGTCTCTGAGAAGGATGACCTTTCACCTGTGACAGACGCTGATATTGCTTCGAATCGTATCATACGTCAAATACTTTCACCATTCTCTGATATTGGATGGCTGAGTGAAGAAGATGCGGATGATTTAACAAGACTGGAGAAGAGAAAGCTCTTTGTGATTGATCCGTTGGATGGTACGTCGGACTTTGTTCAGAAGGATGATTCATTTGGTGTCAACATTGCTTTAGTTGTAGATAAAAGACCTGTCTGCTCGGTGATTGCTATACCGGCTCAGGATAAAATCTATTATGCGATGAAAGACAAAGGCGCCTACTATCTAAATGGAAAAAGAAGCATTCCTCTTCATACATCGGATAGAACAGATAATCTTATCTTCCTTGTTTCTAAAACACATGTATCCAAAAAAGATGAAGAACTGATTGCTAAAAATCGAAATATTATAAAGGAAGTTGTACCTTTAGGAGCATCGACAAAAGCGGTGTCTATCGCCTCAGGTGAAGCAGATTGCTGTGTCCGATACACCAATATGACAAAGGAGTGGGACATTTGTGCTCCAGATCTTCTTGTTCAAGAAGCAGGCGGCTTATTCGTTGATACATTGAAGCGTGCCTTTGTCTATAATAGAGAGAATGTCTATAATTCAGATGGCTATTGTATGTTTAACAAGAAAGAGAATATGGAGAAACTGATATGAAAATGAAACGCGTCTTATTATTGCTTCCCGCCTTATTGCCTTTGGTTGGCTGCGATATCATCCCTGGATTTTCATCAGAAGATAAAAATACTGCTTCGGATACTAATAAACCTGTTTCTGATAAGGGTTCTGCTACGGAAAACAAGGATGAGTCCACTAATGTTGAAAAAGCAGAATTGATTACTGTCTTTGCTATCAACGACGTTCACGGATCTCTTAAAGAGAATGCGGATGAAGGTGAATTAGGTCTTGCTAAATTGGAATATGCAATTAAGCATGACGCTGATTATGATCCTTCCACTAGCATCATCATATCGATTGGTGATTCCTGGCAGGGTGGCTATGTCGCCTATAAGGAAAAGACTTTGACGGATGAACTGCTTGCTGATTTTGGTATTGAGGCGATGTGCTTAGGGAACCACGAATTTGACTGGGGAATCGATACCATCAAGGATTTAAAAGCAAAAGCTTCCTTCCCGTTCTTAGCATGCAACATCAAGACTCCAAATGGTGCTCATACCAATGAATTGTCTGACAACTCGACAATCATCACAAAAGGCAATGTCAAAGTCGGAATCATCGGTGTCATGGGAAGCGGACAGGAAAGCTCTATCGCTACTAGCTCCTTGGCTGGTTACTCTTTTGATAGCAGAACTAGCATCATAAAGGATGAAGTCGATTATCTTAACAACGAGGGCTGTGACCTAGTCATATTGGCAGCACATGATTCATATACTGCAAGTTCAGGCTATGTCAATTCAATCGCCAACACTTTTGATACGACACAGATTCAAGGAATCTTCGGAGCTCATACACATACATTTGAGTCGACTGAGTTAGGTACGAACAAGATGCCTTTTGTCCAAGGCGGATGCAATACAAAAGGCTATGCGAAGATGTGTTTCTCCGTAAAAGGAAAGAAAGCACTTCAACATTCTTATGTCAAAGCGTTTAATTCAGCAAACTACAATGTAGATACTTCTCTTCTCAATCAGAATATTGTCACGAAGGTTGAGGAAGCTGACTCGAAATACAATGGATCGGAAGAAATATGTCAGATGGTTGGCGATTTCAGAAGATATTATGAATTGAACAAATTCGTTCCTGAAATCATGTTGAAGCAAGCGATTCAATACGGATTCAAATTCACGAATGAATTGATTGCACTGCACAACCTTGCTGGAATTCGTTCCAATATCTCTTCTGGAACATTGACACGAGAGAAATTGTTCAAAGTAGAACCTTTCGAAAACAAAGTCAAAATCATCAAGAATGTTTCCGGATCAAAGCTTGCTTCCCTATTAGGAACGATTGAAGGAAACTATTCGTCATCCTACTATGCTTATATGCGAGAGTCTGAAGAATCCTTCTCAAGCAGTCTGACCTATGATGTAGTGACCATTGACTTCGTATCAGAAGGGACGTATGGAAAGAAATGCTTTGGCAATGCTACACAGTACGATTTAAGAACAGAAAAGCCGTACATACTCGATGTGATGATCGATTATCTTGTATCATCTGAGAACAAAGTATATAACGCTACCGATTATCGTTAAACGTAAAAAGCAGGGCTCAACCCTGCTTTTTGTCTACACTGGTTAATTTACTTCTTCTCAAGACTTGCGGTCTTCAAGGCGTCTTTTCTGAATGATTCAAGACCTTTATCAGTCAAAGGATGCTCGATGAGTGATTTGAGAACCTTATAAGGAACCGTCGCGATATCAGCGCCGGAAAGAGCGCAGTTTATGACATGTGCTTTTGAACGGATCGAAGCGGAAATGATCTTGGTATCATAGCCGAAGTTTTCTTTCATTGTGACGATGTCTTTAATGAGTTTCATGCTATCCCAACCATTGTCATCAAGACGGCCTAAGAAGGGAGAAACATAGGTAGCGTGGTTTTCCATGGCAAGGAGTGCTTGAGCTGAGGAAAAACATAAAGTCACATTGGTTGGAATATGTTTATCGTAAAGTGCCTTGCAGGCCTGAAGACCAGGAATTGTCATGGGAAGTTTGATGACGATATGCTTCGGATCGATTGCATAAAGTTCTTCAGCCTGTTTCATCATTCCATCATAGTCTTCTGCTGTTACCTCAGCAGAGATAGGACCATCAATCAGTTTTGTAATCTGCGTGATGACATCCTTCTGGGTAAGACCCTCTTTTGCGATGAGAGAGGGATTGGTTGTGACCCCTTTTACGAAGCCCCAAGTGGCAGCCTCTTTGATTTCGTCGATATTAGCTGTATCAATAAATAAAATCATATTTGAATCCTTTCTTGATTGTCTGATGCTTATAGGATAGGAGCGGAAGTGTTACTTCCACGGAAGATGTTGAAGATTCCCATGCCGAGATAAGCGTTGTAGTGAGCAGCTTTCTTGTTGTATGTGTGATATGGGGAAGTCTTAGAGGAAGGGTCGAGGAAGAGCAGTTTCTCAAGTTTTTCATCGATGCTCTTATATTTCTCAACAATGTGTTTGTCGGTAAGATATTTGCGGATGTACATGATTAGGAAATCATTCTGATTCTTGATGGATGCGACATCGACGGGAACTTTGCTGAAGGAATCGTTGACAGTGTTTAGACAATCGATCATGTTCTTCGGCAAGAATCTTCCGTCGTCCTGCATATGTTTGATGGAAGCATCGATTTCATCAAATCGACTCTTTTCATAAGGGATGATTTTCTCTAATTCGGAATACGCCTTTTTCTTTGCGCCTTTCATTAGGAAATGAACAATGGCTCCAGAAATGAAATAGAGGGCAATGACACCGACAATGACTACGACATAGATCCACCAGGTGTTGTTGTTTGTGTTACTTGGCATAGATTACTCCTCAGTCTTTCTTCTCTTCATTTCTATGAATGCTGTCTTCCTTGTTGAAATGATTTCCGTGATATCTCTTGTGAAGTTTATCGAGATTGTACTGAGCCACCTCTTCTAATGTGACATTCAGGCCGGAAGCAGTCTCTGCAATATACCAAAGGACATCGCCTAATTCTTCCATAAGATGCTCTTTGTTCAGCTCATGACCTTGGAATCGAGTCTTCTTGACGATGTCACAGCATTCGCCGCTTTCACCGGCTAAGCCGAGCACCCCGTTGAGAACCATATCCTTTTTGCCGTCTTCACTGATCAGGTCATAGGCCTCTTTCTGATATTCGTTGAAATTGATTTTGTCGCTCATTCTGTCTGTCCTTTCTAATCGACTACGATTGTGTAGTCATGATTCATGTATTTTTCTAAGATTCTTTTTGTTCCGCGAAGATATTCATTGTCTTCCGGAAGAGAATCCAGTGGATAGAATCCGATGGAATCGGATTCTTTGTCATGTGGATCGATATTTTCTTCGCTATTTATTTTATCATAGAAGATGAGGTCAACATAATGGGTGATATCTCCATTCGGATAATAGAAAATCTCTTTTTCGCCCGATAGGATCATCAGTAATTTTGGATTGCTCAGATTGATACCGGTCTCTTCATAGATTTCCCTCTTTAAAGCATCTAGAACAGTCTCGTTTAATTCGATTGCACCACCGGGAAGACAATACATCCCATTGTCATGGCGCTTCTCTAAAAGGATTTCTCCTTTATCATTTTCGACAATGGCACAGACGCCTACAGAGAGGAGATGATCGTGACCAATGATTTTTCTCATCGATTGAATGTAGTCCATATAGAATTGTGTCTCCTATTCGAGTATCATTATAGCGAGATTTGAAACAACATGGTACAAAATGACAAGATAAATCAAGAAAAGGCGATGTCATATTTGAAAGCTGGATATCACCTAGTAAGCATCATCGGGAAAAGAGAAGTCAGATTCTCCTATAGTCAAGGTAAGATACTTGTGTTTGGAGAAGAGCATTTCTTATCACTTAATGAGTATTCCTTCAAAGAAATTTATCATGATTGTCTTTTCCAGTTGGATACAGAAAACGAGGAAGAGACAGTCGATATGAAGAAAGATGAAGAGTATTACTCATGGAAGCAATAAAAACACTTGAAAAAATTGGATTTTTCGCTATAATTATCTAGCATTATATCAGTGAGGTATATTTACTATGGGAAAGAAAAGATTTGAAGCCAGAGGCTTTGCAGATGAATGGGCCGTTAGAAGAAAAAAGAGATTAGCCAAGGAACAGAAGTCCGAAGCTAAGAATAAGGCTGCAAAGAAAGCCGCTAAGGCTGCTGCTTTGGAAGCAAAATAATCATCTGAAATCGATTAAGAATCTGCTATCCGAAAGGGTAGCTTTTTCTTTTTCTGAAATAGGACATGAAAAAACCGGAAGACGAATGCCTTCCGGTTTTGTTGTTTTTAGATTACGCCGAAGAAATAGTTCTTTGTAGAATCAGAATAACTGAGAGTCAGCTTAGCTCCGTTATCCTGAACGGATCCGCCATTGATGAAGCCAAGGAAGTTTTTGGTGAACGTGTAGTCGACGAATTGGTAGTCAGCTAAGTTGACATAATCGCTGTTGCTATTATAGGCATTTAAGAAGGTGTTGTATCTAGCCATCTTCTCGTCGCGGATAGCATCTTCTGCATCACCGAGACAGATGTTGTTTCTTGTCGCGTTGAAGGTTAGAGTTCCATCCATAATGCCAGCAATAGAGAATTTGACTGACATATTGAGATTAGCCAGTTCCATGTCGGAATTATATCCGATGCTGATGTTGGTTCCCTGATCAGAGAAGCTGAGAACAGGAAGAGAAATCACCTTTCCTAATGAACAGGTCAGGTTCATTGATCCACTTCCGTCTTCATTTTCATTTAGTACAGCTTTATCGATGAGAGAGGAGTAGTTGTGGTTGATGACAACAGAGGAATCATCGCTGGTGCTCTTCGTAGCTTCAAGGACTTTCTGAAGCGTGATATAGCCAGCCTTGACACCAATAGCAGTAACGCTTTCGATGTTGAGGATGTAGCTTAAGAGGTAGTAAGCGATATTGTCAGTGATTTCCTTAGGAGTGAGTTTGTATAGCTCGACTTTCTTGTTTTTCTTGCTGTCGGTTGTGGTTCTTTCAGAGAGAACGAATTCGTTCTCGACGAAGAATTCAACACCATAGAAGTTTGCGCTATCGATTGTTGCGGAAGAGTTGCTCTTAAAGGAGAGATATGCTTTGACAGTGGAATCAACAATAGAGACATAGACCTGATAGTAAGTGTTCATTGTGATGGCATTGATACCGATAACGGATGCATTAAGATTCATGCTTCCGCTTAAATCAAAGAAGTGGTGGTTGGTAGTTGTGATACCGCAGTTGATTAAAGTATCGAAACCGTGAACATCGACAAAGTTAGCTTTTGTGCTATCGTTGTATTCGATAGTTGGTTTTAAACTAGCGTCATATTCGCCTAGATTGATTTCAGCATGTAAAGAATAACCATCGTAGTATCCGTCAATCTCTGCTTTGCTGATTTTATAGTTGTCATCGAATGTGACAATGATCGTATCGACATTGTCAGAAGTGTCATTGCTGTTCAATATAGAGGAAGCGAGTTTCAATGTGACAGTCTTATCATTGATTTCAACCAGTTTGATGTAGTCGTTTAAGAGGATGGTGTAGTCTTTGTTTTTGAAAGCGTCAAGGATAGGAAGACCAGTGACTACTTTTTCAGTTGTATCGAAGTAGGCTTTAAGATAACGATAGAGAAGGTTTGTCTTATTGTCTTTCAAGGAGGTGACTCTATCGTAGATGGAGAAGAGGTCGGAGTTGTTCATGACAAGACTTGTCGTACCGGAGTCATTGTTGCTATCTGTATCCTTAGAAGTATACATGGCAACGGTCTGTCCGGCAGTATGAGTACCTGAGTAGAGATAATCAATCTTATGATCCGTCTCCTTTTCATAGCTATCAGGCTGCTGTAAGAGATGGAGTGTACCACCGACATCCGGGCTATCTTTATCTGTGATATCGACCTGAGCATCACCATAGATACCGAGATAGGATTGATACTGTTCGGTATCATCCTTCTTCTTGATTTCACCGTTTAAGTTAACGGAGAATTGTTTCAAATCGGTTGGAAGTGAATAGAATCCATTGATGATCTTGCTGGCAGAATCGATTTCGGTATAGTACTTTGTCTCTTCATCTGACAGATGGAAGTCTTTGTATTCATCCTGAAGTTTCAATGTGAAGTCTAATTTTAGCTTGTTGTTGATTTCAAATCCTTTGCAGGAAATAGCGGTGATGGAGTCGTCGTCGGTGTTGACATAGAGGGAAAGGCTAGAAATTTCATCAGCAAGGGTGGAACCTGCAAAGAACAAAGGAAGATTGATATCGAGTTTCAAGACATTGGAATCAACATTGTCTTTGTCCAATGAGAGATAGTCTTCGATGCATTTAATGGAATAACTTCCTTTGATTTCATCAATGATGGAGTGAATGACCGTATTCATACTGTCAAAGGCCTGGGAAGTATTCTCTTTATCTTTGTTTACGATATCGTAGATGTTGCCGACTTCACTATCAGACATCTTCTGCTTGAAGAAGTTATCCATCTGCAAGTATAAATCATGGTTCTGGTAGACAAAGTCAAGATTATGGTCATATCCATTGAGATTGGTGGCTAATGTCAAACGATAGTCGCCATAATAATTGTTTCCGGTATCGAGTGAAAGAGATGTGACATCAGCTGAGATTTCGCCGTTAGCAAGATAGTTGCTTCCTTCGGCGATATTCTGAAGATTGAATGAATAGGTCGTATTGATCTTACGTTCATCAGCAAGCTTTGTCACAGTGTTGAATATGGAGATGATACCGCAATAGTCTTTGAAGGAAGCGAATTCAGCATCGGTGTACTGGAAGGAAATGTTATCCTGTGGCTTGACATCGATAGTGAAATCAAGATTGATGTTTCTATAGGAGAAGTTCTCGATCGTGATCTTGAATCCTTCAGACACATCAGTAGAAGAGTTGTCTAAAGTGATTTTCAAAATATAATCGCCTAAGCCAAATGCTTTTGCGTTGATGGAAAGAGCAAAACCATTTGTCGTGGTCTGGAAATCGGCAATGAAGTTCTTATACACAGACAAATCACCAGATAACAGCTTTGCAAAGTCCGTTCCTTCGATGATGCTATTAAGGCTCTTTGTAACATCCGGAAGATCCTCAGTATTGATTTCAGAGGAGATGACACGAATGATGTCATCTAATGTAGAAGAAGAGATTTTACCTTTGATGAGATTGTTCAGTGCAACATAGATGTTGTTGTCCTTGTAAGAAGCATAGACATTGTTTGCAAGTGTTCCATTATTTAAATGTTCCAAGGAAACTTCGTATTTTCCTTTTGAGACATCCTCTGTAATAGTTGATAAGTCGCTCTTTAATGTACCACGGAACGTCTGCTTCTGAATCGAATTGTCAGAGACGCTGACATCAGCATTGAAATCGGCAACGAAGTTCTTCTTTTCCATCAAGGATGCGATGGAAGTGATGAGATTTGTCGTGCGTGTTGTATAGTCGGTATAGTGGGATTTTTGTTCATCTGTGAGTCCGTTATAGGAAGAAGCATCCTCAATCTTGATACTGTTTACATCGAGCTTGATTCCATAGGAAGAATTGATCTCAATACCGGAATCTTCGACTGTTCTTCCGCCGATGAAGTTGTAATCGTTGTCCGCAACTAAAGCGAGTTTTGCACCTTTGATAGAGATAGGAAGATTCAAGGATGAAATGAAATCGTTGCAGTCAAGAATGTATTCATATCCTGTAGCAGTCTTCTTTTCTTCGACGGTGTCAAGAATGCCTAGAGCGCCATTCATCAAGGATGAAAGATCGAATGAACTTCCTAAATCAGGAATGGTAGGCACATTGATGTTCAATTTTGAGAGAACACCAGTGATACCGGCAATCGTTTTTGGAGCAGAGAACGAGAAAGATTTCTGATTGTAGTCGATATAGAGCATATCCGTATCGTAATAAACGGATAATTCCTCATTAATATCCTTGTATTTGACATTCAATGTTCCGTTCAGCTTAAGCGAAGAGATATCGCCACTCAAAGCACCACTTAAATCGATATCTAGATTACTGAAGTTCAGATAGATGTCATCGCTTTCGGTAGTAGATAAGGTGATGTCAGCGTTGTCCGCTTTGACTTCCTGCACCTTCATCAACTTGTTGATCATCTTCGAGAAGCCGGTTTCCTCAATCGGAGGATTGTAGATACTATCATCCTCGTCGTCATTAGAAGTATCGGTAGTATCTGTCTTAGCAGTAGTTCTAGTAAGCTTTTGATAAAGGTAAGATCCAGCACCAGATATGCTTAGAGTCAGCACGCTGATAAGAGGATATAAAATGATATGTTTCATTAATCATTCTCCTTTCTAAATATTCATCAATTCGTACCCATTGAATTCTTCTGTGATTTCGGGAACGACAACATTTACGGATTTTCCATCGTTTTCAATTGTGTTTGTAGAGCTTGTCAAATAAATCTGATTGAGGTCAGAAATGGCGTTTGTGACTAGACCACCAGTGTTAACACGGTATTCATCATGGAAGACAGAAGATACAAGTTTCAGTTCACTGTTCAAGTCAAAAGTAAGTTTACAACTTGAAAATTGTGGACGAGATTTTAGCCTACCTGTTGTTTTCATCTGAACTTGGACATAGGAGACGGCATAGCCGACATTCAGATCTAATTCGACATGGTACCCGGTGTCTGTCTTACTGATGGTGGATTTGCTGACAGACTTATTTGTCAAAGAGTAACCGATGACACCACTTCTTTTATGTTTGCTTTCTTCAGTGGATGAATCATATTCATCTTTATTTAAAGTCAAGAATTTTTCTGGGATTGGTTCATCATCAGAGACGTCACTCTTATCGATACAATAGTATGTTCCATGCAATAACTTTCCAAAAGATTGGATGTATTGGTCATAGGTGTAGTTCTTTGATTCCAATCCATCTTTTTTCCATTCATCTTCGGTTTTGCATTCATATGCCTTGACGTTATTATCGTTGGTATCATAATAACGATCGGCCGTGTTGACGATGGAAGAAGATGAAACCTTCTGGTTGAAGACACCTTCCGGATAGCTATATGTTGTGCTGAGAATTGATTGCTTTACACCAGCGGCAGCCTGAACAACACCTTTTCCAAGCGTTAAGGTGTAGGAGGTGTCTGCATATAAGTCACATGCATAATTGATCAATATATAGGAGTCCTCACTAAAATCTTCTGCGATAGTTCCCGCGGACAATGAGTTCTCGATTTTTGTTTTGTCGTATGACTTATCCTTTTCGATGACGATGGCGTCTTGTTCAGGATTGATATTGTTATATAAGACATATCCACCGATTACACCAACACTAGCAGAGATGATGCTGATGATTGTTGAAATTATGATAGTAGACTTTTTTGTCTTTTTCTTTGTTCCGGTGGAATTGTTATCTTTATCTGTTGAATTTGATTTTTCTTTGTTTCTTTTCATAATACCTTAAAACATAGCATAGATCATAAGAAAACACATGCTATATAGGTATAATATCTTCTTTCAACAAAATGGTCAATTGTTATTCAAAAAAACTATTTATCGGATTCCATCAAGATACGCATACGTTCTTCGTATCTTCTTCTCTTGTTTTCTTCCTGGATTGTCTTGTTTGTATAATAAAAGATGACAATGAGAAGACCAATCATAGCGATGATCATAGCAAAGGTTCCCCAAAGTCTGAAGTCCATGACACCACTCATATGAAAGAAAGTGGCAAAGGATTTCTGAAGAGCATAAAGAGGATTTGTATTCAACTTTCCGATGTTATAGGCGCAGACACCGAGAATAGCAAAAACAAGGCCGGTGACCCAAATGGCACCGAGGATGCTATACCAAACGATTTCGCCTGTGAATAATTTTCTCGGTTTCTTATTTTCTTTTGTATCTTTCATATTAGTTTTCTCCCTTTTCTGCCATTCTCATCTTTTCGCCGATTTCTGCAAATCTCTTGTTGAGATCATTCTGGGTGGCATTCAAGATTTTATCGAAATAGGAACTGAAGAGCTCAAAGTATTTCTTCGGATCGGTAGTCTGCTTCTTGCCGGTGAAGATTTCGCAATCGGAATAGACGGCATCACGTGCAAAGCGGAATTCCTCATCATTTTCGCCATAGGAATTGAGAACGGCGACCATATCCTGATTGAGCTGATGGAATTCATTTTCCAACATACGGAAAGAAGGATCGTTTCTAGGATCGAATTCCGGATCCTTATGTGGATCGATGCCATTATGCTCTTTGGAATAAGACTGAGCATAAGTGTTTGCATTATTGTTCAGTTCCAAGAACTTATCAGCAATCAACATACAGGAAATCTTTCCAGCAAAAGCGTGGAAGAAGCGGATATCTTCGTTGATGAGTTCTTCGAAATCGGATTCAAGCTTGCCTCTTTCTTTCAACGACTTCTTTGCGGCGAGCATGAAAGCTTCCAACAATCCACGGAGTTTAACGATTGTGGAGAACAATTCGATGATCAAGGATTGCTCAACGCTGACTTTGCCATCGATTGTGACTGTGACGATTCTACCAGGATCACCATAGACATCCTCGATAAAATACTGCATGTCCTCTTTAAGACTCTTGCCAGCATCGCCATTTGTATCACAGTTCATTGCGAAAGGAGAACCCTCCTGTGTCAATGCAACTAAAGCGTTATAGCGAGACTTTCTTTCGTTAAGATCGAAACCGGCAGTGTTTCTTGGCTGTAAGCAATACCATAATGTAGACTCTACAATTCTAGCAATTGTAACAATCGTCATTACATTCTTTTCTTCATCGTTCATAGATTTTCCTCACTTAAAAAGCACACAAGGCTAAATACTATTATATCAAATGAAAAGACGTTTTAAATAGATAAAAGAAAAAAGGAAGCGGCATGTACCGCTTCCTTTAAGGGGGTTACTGATCGACTTCGATTAAACCATAGGTTCCGTCATCTCTTTCGTAGATGACATTGACTAAATCTGTGGAAGAATCTAGATAAATGAAGAATTTATGTCCCAAGGCATCCATTCTGGTAAGTGCTTCATCCACATCCATAGGTGCGAGAGACAATTTCTTTTTCTTGACGATTTCGGCAACATCCACGTCTTCAGAGATGTCATCCATAAGGAAGTTCTCCGATAATGAATGGGTCTTATGTGCTTTCTTCCATTGTGTTTTCATTTTGCGCATCTGACCAGTCAGCTTTTCAACTAACAAATCGAGAGCATTGTAGAAATCATCGGCGATGACTTTGGCTCTAAGATCGACGCCAGTCGTAGAAAGCGAAGCTTCAACGGCTTTGCCGTGGTTCGGGAGAATCGAAAGTGTTACGACACAGCGGACTTCATCGGATTCACGGAACAGCGAATCGAATTTCATCAACTTCTCTTCGACGGCTTTCTTCATAGCGGGGGTAATGTTGACATCTTTGGATACATAAGTGATTTTCATGGTAGCTGGCTCCTTTCTATCCATTAATATTATAAACGCTTTCTAAGGTGAAATAAAGGCATATAATCCAATATTTCGGAAAATCGCACGATATTATTTGGAAGCGCTTACTGCTATTGCTTCTTTTCTAGTTCTTCCGTCAAATACCAGTTTTCTCTATCGATGATCTTAATCATGCCAGGCTCAGTGTCTTTTAACACCTCACCGCCCTCCTCTGAGTAGAATTTAATCAGATTCAAGGCATCATGGGTGATGAATTCGCCAGGGATGACAACTGGAATTCCTGGTGGATATGCCATAATGGTTTCAGCAGATATCTCGCCGAGGCAATCACTGAGTGGAATGACAGAATGCGGAGCGTCGTATGCTTCACGCGGCGGAACAAACGTCGTCGGGAAAGAGTAATTGAAGTCCGGTATTTGTTTTATTGGCGAACTTTCAATTTCATCTGACAATCTTTGGAATGATTCAATTAGTCTATTGATATGTTCTAATGTGGTTCCCGGTCCAATGATAGCAAGAACAACGGATACTTCACCAAGTTCTAATTGAACATTGTATTCCTTACGGATTCTTTTATAAACTTCATATCCGTATAGTCCAAGGCCTCTTACATCGATGACTAATTTAGTCAAATCGATATCGTAGACGCCATCAGTATGATGAGTATCGATGTATTCTTTTCCATAGACATGAATGCCTTTGATCTTATTTAGCTTTGCACGAGCGTAGATAGCCAAATCCAAATTGGATTGAATGATTTCCTCACCATGTATAGCCATCTCTTTTCTAGCGGCATCTAATGACGCAATCAAGATATGATAGGGAGAAGTGGATGAGAACATAGCAAAAGCTCTCTTCACTTCGGAATAGTTGATTCGATCGCCTTTTGTAAGAATGAAAGATGTCTGGGTCAATGAACCGGAATTTTTATGCATGCTCATCGCCGTGATATCAGCGCCAGCATCCATTGCAGATATAGGAAGTTGTTTCGAAAAATAAAAGTTAGAGCCATGGGCCTCATCACAAATGACAATCAGGTTACGTTTATGAGCTTCTTCTACAACCTTTTTTAAGTCACAGACTACGCCAAAATAGGTCGGATTGATAACGAAAACTGCTTTGGCAGTTGGATTTTCATCCATGGCTTTAATATAGGTCTCTGTCGAAACCCCACAGGCAACACCTAACTTCTGGTCGATGATAGGTGAAACGAAAATAGGAATTGCACCAGAAATGATAAGAGCGTTGATTACGGACTTATGCACATTTCGAGGCAAGATGATTTTGTCTTTTACATTGAGACAGGCCATGATGATACTAAGAATTCCACCAGTTGTTCCATTTACAGAAAAAAGGCAGTGATCAGCATGACAAGCCTCAGCAGCCAATGCTTCAGCTTCTTTGATCACGCCCGTTGAGTTATATAGATTATCTAGTCCTAAAGGTGCATTAACATCGTATGAACTGAATTCGTCACAGATTTTCCTAGAAAGATCCGTCTTAAAAGAACCAAGTTTGTGGCCTGGCACATCAAACGGTGTCGGATTAGAAGAAACATAATCAATCATCGCATCCAAAAATGGAGTGATATGCTGATCTCTAGAATCTTTCATGGCTGAAAAGTCACTTGTTTGTTAAATAGGATTCTAATGCTTTTGAAAGCTGGTCAGGACAGGAAGTCGGTTTGACACCGCAAGTGACGCCACTAAGTTTCTCAGCAACATCCTTGACATCCATTCCGATAATCAATTTACGAACACCAGCCAAGTTTCCGGGGCATCCACCCTTGACGGTGAAATCGATGATTTTATTTGTGTCCTCATCGATTTTGAAGGTCATCAATGATGAACAGGTTCCATGAGGCCGGTAAGTGAATTCTTTAATCATGATTAATCCTCCTTGTTAAGGCGCTATAAATATATCATAAATTCAAATGATTGAACAAAATAAGGTAGCAAAGCTACCCTATTTCTTGAATTTTCTTTGTTGTTCAGGCATAGAGCCATAATAGTCTTTGCCGTTTAGATACTTTTCAAATGTGGAATAGTTGAAACCGGATTTCAGAATATCATTGTAACAGTCTTCCAATATTTCAAAGGCGGAAGTGTGAAGCTCAAGGAAAGAGTCGGAATGCTCCTCACCAGTACAAGGATCAAGCCAAACGTTCTTATCAACGTTCAATGTGGATGCATTGGCTTCTTTTGGATGATGCATAGCTGAAAGAGCAATGTTCTTACCCAATAGCTTTGCCTTGAAACCACCATGATGGTTCATTGACTTCAGCAAGGACTTCATATTCAAAATCGCATTCGTATACATATGCTTTGGAAGTCGACAGGAAAACATTTTCTCAAGGACAGGAACAAGGTTCCAATCAATGATTTCAAGATTTCTCCTATTATCAGGAATGATATCCTGTGGATAAGAAAGAAAATGACTGATGGAATATTTGTTCGCTAAAGAACAGTCAATGTTTGTCTCAAAATATGCATGGTCAAAATGGTAGTGGGATGTGATTTTACCCTCATCATCAAAACCGGATTCATACAGGATGTAGGGATGCGCTTCTCGGTCTAACAAGTAGTGTGCGAATTGTCCGAAAATGAAGGCCTCAAACTTTTTCTTCTCTTTCACATTGTCGATGGAATAGGAAGTTTCAATTAGCAATTTGAAAAATTGTTTTCCGTTTGTTTTATGAAGCTTATTTCCTATTTTTTTCAAAGCAGTAGGAAGATGAAGTCCATTCTTCAGTAAAATGCCGACATAAAACAACGGATCAGGACCTAACGATCCCAAAACAAGCATGTCATAATTTTCTTTGATGAACGAATCAATGCTCTCTAGATGGCCCAATTCGTTTTCGTGATTATAAAATCTCTTTACAATCAAAGAATGAGCAAGAAGATTCGGCATTTTGATTCACCTTAATTATTGAAATTAGAAATCAATCTTTACAAGAGAACCGATAACGCCTGTGCTTGCGCCGCCAACGGCATTTGATTCATCCGTATCAATATGCATAGCAAGAGCATATTTAGGAGATACACGAATAACAGTGTCACCGAGAACGGCACTTCTTCCGTTAGGAGAGACAATCTTGACAGCAACAATATCACCATTCTTGACATCAAATTTCTCTGCATCTTCCGGAGTCATATGGATATGTCTCTTTGCGATGATCATACCCTCTTTGCAATCGAGTGATTTTCCGTTGAGAGGATTGACCAAAGTGACAGGTGCGCTACCCTCTAAGTCACCGGATTCTCTGACAGGAACGTTTGCCTTTAAGGAACGAGCCTCAGTCATGGAGATTTCGACCTGGTTGGCACTTCTGACAGGTCCTAAGATGGACATATTCTTGATTGTGAAATCCTTCTTTTCAATTTCACCAGTGACTTTGTTTTTGACAGAAGCATGATATACGATATCAAGTCTCTTATCAGAAGCAAACTGACCCGGCTGTGAAAGTTCCTTTCTAACACCTAATACAGCACCATCGCCGAAAAGATATTCTAAAGCTTCCTGAGTGACATGGATATGATGTGCACTGGTTTCTACAATAAATGTGTCTTTTTCATTCATGATAATTTACCTCTTTAAAAATTGTACCACATTGACGAATAGTCGGATAAGAATATTAGCAAGACAGCTTATTTGTTGTGTTCTTTGTTGTATTTCTCTAATTCTTTGTTTGCTTGTTCTTGTTCCTTCAATATTCTGATAAAGTCTTCTAGGCTCTGTTGTTCTTCTTGGACCAACTGAACATCTTTGATTTCAGGAATTTCATCCATAAGAAGGACAGCGATTGTATCAGAAACATCCGAACTTGCCATATAGCAGCCGTTGCATGCGCCGCTCATTTTCACATAGCAAGTGTTGCTATCGAAATCGTAGTGATCCAAGTGGACATCACCGCCTTCACGCTGTAAAAACGGGCGCAGTCTCTCTAATACATCGTTGATTTTTTCACAAAATTTTTCTTGTTCTTCATTCATAACTGATTTCTCCGTGAAACATTATATCACTCATGTAATTTAACTTTTTGAAATAAAATTCATTTTTTCTCTTTTGTGCATATATGTATTTATGGAGGCACAAATATGAGTAATTTTCTATGCTACAGATACAGAATGAATCTGAAAGACGAACAAAAGGAAGAGTTTGACGAACTGTATAGGTGTTATGTCGCAGTTATCAATCAGTCGATTGCCTTGATCTCTGTGAATGATGGATTTGGAAAGAGAAATATAGATTTGGATTTCAGTTTATGGAATCAGAAAATGAGTGGTTTGCCAGAAACATGTTACATCAGAAAACGATTCTCCCCCTTATTGCATTATATAAGGAATACAGTCAGATACTATGAAAGAAGCAGACTACAAGGAAGAGCAGTTTCTAAGTGCAAAAATCCTCAATCTATTGTAGCTTCAATTCCATTTTATCCGAAGGATGTCAATATAAACTTTAAACGAACATCACCAAAGATGGCAGAATTGAATCTCTTGCCATTTGGGCCGATTCAATTACAGTATCATAGGCCGTTTCCGAAAGATAGCCATTGCATCCTGATGACTATGAAAAGAGAACTAGATAAGAGGTATTATCTAGATTTCCTATTAAACAATGCATATAGCACTCTTTTGCCAAAAAGGAACATTGAATTAGATGATATACTTGGCATCGATTTCTCTTTGAAGCATTTCTTTGTCTCTACAGATGACACTATCTTTGCAAATATGCAAATGATCGTACCATCAAGAAAGAAACAAAAACTGATAGAAATACGAAGGAATAATTATATTCGCTCAGAAGATGAATCCAAAAACAAAGAAAGAAAAAGAATGCTATATGTGGAATCATTAAGACGAATAAAAGAAAACAGAAGACAATACTTCTATACGCTAGCTCACAAGATTTTTGAAAAGTATGAAGCAGTAGCAGTTGAAACACTGGAACTTAGCAAAATAAAGGAAAACAAAAATTATTCAAAATTGATTGTGAAGGAAAGTTATCATCAGTTTGAAATGATATTAGATGAAGTGGCGAAGAAAGAAGGAAAAAGAGTAATCAGAATCCCTAAATGGTATCCATCATCAAAAATCTGTTCGTTTTGTGAAGCGAAAAAAGAAGACCTGAAAGTATATGAGAAGGAATGGATATGCCCTAACTGTAAAAAGATAGTCCAAAGAGACAAAAATGCGGCAGAGAACATCAAAAGGAAAGCCTATGAAATGATCAAAAAAGAAAAGTGAAATGAATGTTTTCCAAGCCCATGGAAATAAGTCATTGTAGTCTGAGAAAAAACACCCTGAAGAGAAAACTCTAGAGATGACAGCGTAAGACATACGCATGGGACAACTCGAATCTAGTTCGAAATCAATGAAAAAAGGTACTCGATATGAAAAACAAATCGATTATAAGAATAAAATCAGAATAGCGGAGAGAACAAATAGGAAAAGATTGAAACATGATTAAGAAGAGATATGAAACTCTTCAGTTTTTCAATTTGGTATAGATAGTATAAAAACAAAAAAAGCCAATCACTTGGCTTTAAAGACGATATAGTAGGACAGGAGATTTAATGGTGCCCGGGGCCGGACTTGAACCGGCACGGATTATTAGTCCGCGGGATTTTAAATCCCGTGCGTCTACCGATTTCGCCACCCGGGCAAGAAGATGGTGACTCGTATGGAACTCGAATCCATGGCCCCTTGATTAAAAGTCAAGTGCTCTACCGACTGAGCTAACGAGTCATTTAATTGGCTGGGATAGAAGGGCTCGAACCTTCGCATATCAGAGTCAAAGTCTGATGCCTTACCACTTGGCTATATCCCAACATATGGCCAGTGCACTGAATATTCCAACTGAAACATCAATAAGATAACATAGGTGGTGGGCGGTCGTGGATTTGAACCACGGAACCCGAAGGAACAGATTTACAGTCTGCCGCATTTGGCCGCTTTGCTAACCGCCCACATATTACGCAACTGATCTTTACAAGAATGGTGGATGCTAAGAGACTTGAACTCCTGACCCCCGCCGTGTAAAGGCGATGCTCTAACCAACTGAGCTAAGCATCCGCCGAATTTTCAGCGCTTTGATATTATAACAATACAAAACTGATAATTCAAGCAAATATTGCTCATAGATTCATAATTTTATGAACCTATGAGCAGATGAGTGTTTTATTGCTTATTTGTTTTCGTAACCAGGCTTGCCCAATAACTTAAACATATTGGATTTATAGATTTCAACGCCAGGCTGGTTAAACGGATTGATGCCAAGAAGATAAGCAGAGTAAGCGCAAGCTCTGAAGAAGAAATATACAAGGTTACCGAGATTGTAAGCATCCATTTTGTCGATGTCGATGACAATGGCTGGTGTATGTCCTTCTGTGTGAGCCTTTAAGGTGGCTTCATAAGCTTTGCTGTTGATATAGGACATATTCTTGCCAGAGAGATAATTTAAATTGTCTAAATTATCATTGTCAAACGGAACAACAACGTCCTCATTCGGATTCTTTACATTGATGATAGTTTCAAACATCAATGGAGTCCCCTGCTGAATGAACTGACCCATAGAATGCAAATCCGTAGTGAAAGTTGCGGATGTACAAAGAAGAGCCTGATAGTCCTTGCCTTCTGATTCATCGAAAAGCTGTTTTAACCATTCTCCAATCATCTGATACTGGAGATTGTATGTAACAAACATTTCGCAGGATTTTCTCTTCTCGATATTCATCAAATATCTTAAAGCACCATAATAATAGGCAGGATTTTCCTTATAATCCAAGGAAGAGTAGTCCTTTTCGCCATCGACTGCGCCTTGGATGAATTTCTCAATATCAATTCCAGCAACAGCAATAGGTAAAAGGCCGACAGGAGTAATGACAGAATATCTTCCACCAACATCATCGGGAATGACAAAACAATCATATCCCTCTTTATCGGCTTCCTTCTTCAAGGCACCACGAGCCTTATCTGTTGTTGCAAACACGGCATCTTTTAAGATTTCTTTTCCGTATTTTTCAACCAATAAATTCTTTAACAATCTGAATGAAACAGCAGTTTCAGTTGTTGTGCCACTCTTTGAGATGACATTGATAGCAAATTTCTTATTCTTCAAATGATTAAGAACCTGAGCGGAATAGTCAGAAGACAAAGTGTTTCCGAAGAAAATGATTTCGAAATCATCAGCGGGATATAATCCGCGAATTGCCTCGATGACAGCACGCGCACCCAAATAGGAACCACCGATTCCACAAACGACCAAACAATCAAAATTCTTTCTGATTTTATCAGCAGCGGTTTTGATGTGATTGATTTCGTCCTTAGAAAGTTTGGAAGAATAATCCAACCATCCTAAGAAATCATTGCCGAGACCGGTTTTTCCTTCGATTGTCTTTGCAACTGCAAGACCTTTTTCATCAATGACTGATAAGTCTAAGACACCTTCATTTTGAATCAATGAAACTTTTACCATAAGGTTAATAAATATCCTCCATATGTTTAAACCACTGTTTAAACACTGAAACTATATATTAATCTAATATGTTGTAAATGTAAATTAAAAATTAGTTAAGAACACGTTCAAAAAACTCGATATCTTCTGGGAAGGTAATCTTATATAACAACGGACTGCCTTTTATGACTTTATTGGTAAGCCCAGCTTGAATAGCTTTGCTAAAATCATCTGTCGATTGATTATCCATGGCAGAATCATAAATTGAAATCAATTTAAATAAGCGAAAAGCCTGTGGAGTCTGAATTCGCTGTATGTTTTCTCTTGAGACATAGACACCTTTCTGCATGATGGAATCAGTAAGAGGGATTGCAGGTGCAATCGCATCATAATCATCGCATAACGAGTCAATCACTTTGAGAATAGAAATCGGAAGAAATGGTCTTGCGGCATCATGGATGAGTACAAATGTTTTCTCATCGATCCTGTCCTTAAAATTTGACTCGATATATCTTAATGCGCTCAGAACAGAATCGTTTCGGCTTTCGCCACCCTTAATTATGGATATATTCTTGGATATATTCATCCCGTGAATTATATCGGAAACCTGCTTTTCTGAACTAACAGGACAGACAAGGATAATTTGATCAAAAAGTCCAGAGGAAACCAAAGAATTAAAAGGATAAACAAAAATAGGCTTTCCATTGATTTCAAGGAACTGCTTTTTAATCTTTTGACTCTGACTAAAGCGATTGCTGTTTCCTGCCATCAGTAAGATAGCGATTCTTTTGTATTTGTTCATGTTTTAATTGTATCACAATAATTGAATATAGTTTTTCTCATTGTGATTTGATATTATCATTTTATGTCCAAAAAATTGATTACACCAGTATTGCTTATCGTGTTGCTTGCTTCATGCAAGATAAAAGGCTATGAAGAGTCCGACTCATCTATAGGTCACCCGAGTTCACAAACAGACCACGTAGATAAATCGGATACCGTTTTTACCGATGAAACGCATTCGGATAATAATTCCACCACATCAAAAATAACGGAAAAGGAACCGACCACTGATCCCTATATAAACATTACAGAAAAAGAGTTTTACGCAAACTACGTTCCGGCAACAAGCTATTCCGATAGCCGCTATCGAACAGCCCATCATTTCATGTCTGGTTCTATAGCGGAGCAGTTACAAAGACCGACTATCGCTGAAGATCAACCGATGGAAGACGGAATGTATTGCTTCAATTCAAAAAGTGGTCTCCGTTCAGATGGAAATGCATATGATATTGTGGATAAAGACGGAAGAATCGTGAACACTATATATAAAGGTGGGGCCTATGTCATCCTAGAAGAAGTGGCTGCCTATCTATATGCGTTTGGTGATATACCGGCAAACTATACCTCGTCGAAAAAAGCAAAACCATCATCAAGTCCTTGGGGGAAATATCTAAGACTGAATCATAGTTACTTCTCTTGTGATACTGATCAATATAAATATGAACCCGTTCTTCCAGAAGTGAATGATAAAAAATATTATGAAATCGATGTCGGAACAACAGGCAGTTTTGAATATTCAACGGTCAGCACAAAAGGCGAATACAATAACGGGACCACGATAATCCGTGGAGCCTCGAGATTAGTTTATACAAGATATATCGGAAATAATCTGATTGAAAAACCGGAAGACAGAAAAGTGTTCTATACATTCAATCATTACAATGACTTCCAAGAATATCTCAACTATGAAAATGGATGGGGACAATGGTTTGGCAATATATCCGGTGGTGGAACCATGGATAACAACACCGCCATTTACAAGACAAGTTATCCATCCGTGTATAAGAAAAACTTTTGGTAAAAAAAGATGGTTGGCTCACTCGCCAACCATCTTTTTATAACCACCGATTAAGCGCTTTTGCTTTCTGTGTTCTCTTCTTTTAGTTTTAGACGTTCGTCTGCTTTATCCTTGTTTCGATAAGCTAATTTCAAGAATATTGGAGTGGCAAAAGAAGATATCAAAATCAATAGTAGACAGAAAGGCATAATACTGTCAGAAACAAGACCGGATGAAATACCCTTTTCTGCACAGACAATAAGAACCTCGGCTCTTGCCATCATACCAAAACCGATGATCAATGAACCATGCAAACCGAATTTGAAGCAGAATCCAGCAAGGCCGGAACCAAGTACTTTGCCAAGAAGACCTAAGAAAATCCAAATGAATCCAAATATCATAAAAGTGACAAATTTAGGATCACTGAAATCAAAATTGGATTGGTACATTCCCATCGCAATGTTACCGAAGAAAACAGGAGCGAATAAATAATTGCATGTTGTCTCAGCTCTGTGATCGATATAGCCGTGTGCGACGGTGGAGGAAAGAATAAGACCCATCAAATAGGCGCCAGTGATATCAGCAATATTGAAGAATTCAGCCAAGTATGACCAAATGAAGCAAAAAGCCAAAGAAAGAATCGTGATACGGATGTGATGCGGGAATCTAGTACCTAAATAATTGAATAACTTACGAATGAAATAACCGGCTCCAAAAGTCAAAGCAAAGAACACAATCATGAATAACAGAATGAATAGTATGTTCATACCAGTGCTCTGCAAGTTGCTGGGAAGCAGTCTGAAGAGCATCGAAGCGAAGTCAGTACCCGTCTGATTGCCATTGGAACTAGCTAAAGAAATGACTAAGGATAAAACGATAATACCAATAATGTCATCGATAATGGCAGCAGAAACAAGTGCGGAACCGATTTTGGTGTCAAGTTTACCTAATTCTTTTAGTGTAGCAACCGTAACAGAAACAGAAGTTGCAGTGAGGATGACGCCATAATAGAGTTCTGTGTAAATCGGATTCACAGATGAATTTTCCATATGTAAGCTACCACCTGTAACCTTGTCGATGATAAATGCAGCAAGGAAAGTCAACAGCATAGGAACAAGAACACCGAGAAGCGCAATGACAAAGGAAGCTAAACCGACACTTTTAACTTTCTTGATGTCTGTCTCAATACCAGCAGAGAACATAATCAAGATGACTGCGACCTTAGAAAAGAAGGCTAGACCATCAGTCACTGTGTAATCAGTCAAGATGTTCTGATTCGGAATTAAATAAATAAGACCGACAACAAGACCAGCTAACAAATACGCAATAACCTGTGGGATTTTGATTTTTGCAAGGACTAAGGCAAAGACCTTTGAAAGCAAAAGCAATAAACCAAGAGGCAAAAGAATCTTATATGCCTGAGGGTTTGTATCCTTTGGGATAGCGATTAACAAATTACTTAACATGAAACATCTCCTTAAATAACGGATATAGTATAGTCAAAGAAAATGTGACTGATTTTCGAAAGCCCTTTCAAGTTTTCAATAGACTGAGCCAGAAGCGAATAACTATGAGATAAAAGCCGAAAAACAGGTATGCCAAGAGACAAATTCAATGAGAAATCATTGTAAGTAGATTTGAAAACATAGGGGCCAATTGCTAAGATTATATGTATGAGAGGATTATTGACTTATGGAAAAATACAAATGGGATCTATCAAAGATTTATAAGGATGAAGAAGCATTCCTAAACGAATTGGATTATGTGAAGAAGGAAATCATTCCTGCTTATCAAACACTGCAAGGAAAGCTCGGAACCGAGGAAGGAATGAAGAAATACCTTCTTTTAGAAAGAGAAGCTGATTTGAAGATTTCACATCTTGCAATGTTTGCTTCTATGAGAAGTGATTTAGACAAAAAGAATATCGAAAACGCAAAAGACTATTCTAAAATCGATCTGCTTTTCAATGAATATTCTGTCGCTACAAGTTTCATCAGCCCAGAAATTCTCAAGTTAGGAAAGGATTACGTGGATTCGTTTTTGAAAAAGAATCCTGAATTCAATGACTTTGATTTCATGTTCGAGAAACTGTTCCGCGAAGAAAAGTTTGTTTTGCCAGTCGAACAAGAAAGACTTACAAGCTATTACGCTCCTCTTTCTGGTGAAGGATCTCAGCTTTATTCCTTACTCTCCGTCGCTGACTATCAACCGAAGAAAGTGACTCTAACTGATGGTAAAGAGGTTGAAGTCACTCAAGCCAATTGGACAACATTAGTCTCTCAGGCTGATTCACAAGAAGATAGAAGAAGAATCTTTGAGTCTTTATATACTTGGTATGATGAACACAAGAATACATATGGTGAAATCTATAATTCTGTTGTTCAGGCTCAACTGGCAGAGATGAAGGCAAGAAAATACACTTCAATATTGCAAGAACATCTGCATCAAAATAATATCGATGAATCTGTCTTTCATAACCTTGTGGAAGTTGCTTCAACTCAAAGTAAACCATTACAGAAATATTATGAGATAAGAAGAAAATACTTAGGACTTGAAAAACATCGTTCGTATGATCGCTTTGTCTCTTTAGCGAAGAGTGAAAAGAAATACACATTTGAAGAAGCAAAGGAACTGTTCTTTGCATCTATTGACTCTTTCCCGAGTGACTTCAAGAATAAAGCAAGAGACGTCTTGTCTGATGGATATGTTGATGTTTATAACAACCCTGGAAAGAGAACAGGAGCTTATTCCTCAGGTGGCGAAAACATTCACCCGTATATCCTCCTGAACTTTAATGGTGAATTAGAGGATGTCTTTACAGTAGCACATGAATCTGGTCACAGCATTCATACTCTATATTCTGAGGAATCTCAACCAGTGATGAAGCAGAATTATACTATCTTTGTCGCTGAGATAGCCTCAACTTTCAATGAACACAATCTCCTTGATTACCTTATGGCAAGCGGAACATTATCTAAGAACGATAAGATTTCCCTTCTTCAAAAGGCAATCGACCAAATTTGCGGAACATTCTATCGTCAGACACTGTTTGGACAGTATGAATATGAAATTGCAAAACTTGCTGAAAAAGGAGAACCAATCGATTATTCCGTCCTCAGCAATGAAATGATCAAACTCTATAAACAATATTACGGAATCGATATCTCGGAAGAGAAGGTCAAACCATTGGTTTGGGCATATATTCCCCATTTGTTCTATACTCCGTTCTATGTCTATCAATACGCGACATCCTTCACTGCATCTATGCTGATCTATGAAAATGTCAAGAATGGTGTTGCTGGTGCCTTTGATAACTACATCAAGATGCTAAAATCCGGCGGATCCACTTATCCGATCGATGAAGTCAAGCTTGGTGGAGTTGATTTGACAAAGAAGGAAGCATTTGAGTGCGTGACAAGACGAATGACTGAACTCGTTGATGAATTGGAAAGACTCCTTTCCGAATAGGCTGAAATATGGAACATGATTATTTGATACGTGCCATCGCTGCAAATAACGAGATTCGTGTCTTCGCAGTAGATTCCACGGGTATTTGTGAATACGCAAGAAAAATACATAACAACTCACGATTAGCAAGTGAATCGTTAGGTAGAATGATGTCCGTTGGTTTGATGATGGGACAAATGCTGAAGTCGAACGATGATAAACTTACTCTTCAGATCCTTGGTGACGGACCGATGCATCATATCATCGTCACCTCCGGATTAAGCGGAACAGTCAGAGGATATGTCTCCAATCCCTCTGTCACACTCGAAGGCGACGCGACTCAGTTTGACATTCTGAAAGCAATTGGCCCGAATGCTGCTTTGACTGTAATCCGTGATATGGGACTAAAGGAACCATATGTTTCCTCTATAGACTTGCATTCAGGCGATATTGCAGATGATTTTACATTCTATTTTGTTCAATCGGAACAGACTCCTACCTCAGTCCGCTTAGGTGTTTTGACCGATGAATCTGGTGAGGTCAAGGCTTCTGGCGGTTTCATCATTCAGCTGATGCCATTTACAAAACAAGAAGTCATATCAAAACTAGAGAATAATCTACAGAAAGCATTATCCGTAACGGACTACTTCCGAGAAGGAAAAAATGTGGAAGAAATTTTAAAAACTGTTCTGGACGGCTTTGATTTCACAATAACAGATCGAAAACCGGTCAGCTGGGGATGCAATTGCTCTTATGAAAGAGGAAAAGAGGTCCTTGGAACATTAAAAGACGGTGATCTGGAATCGATGATTGAAGACGGAAAAAACATCGAAGTGAATTGCGATTTTTGTGCGAAAACCTATGTTTATACACCCGAAGACCTCCGTGAAATCCTTTCGAAAAAACATCTTTGCGGTAACTAATAGTTGACACTGACTTGAAAAGTGTTGAATATTTTAGTTAAAATGAGTAAAGGAGAAATGGAGCATGAATCAAAAAAACTATGGTACGAAGCTGAACTTAGGTATTGTTGGCGGTGTCTTATCTTTAATCCTAGGTGGTGGAAGCGTTATTGGATTTTTGGTGTTCCTTATTGTCGCGGTTTTTGCGGCAATCGGTCTTTCAACATATCAAGAAGGAACAGAAGCCTGGATAAAGCAAAACGCTGTCGTGCAGAATTATGAATTCCTCGCCTATTTATTTGCCGCTCTTGCAGTCGTCTTCGTTGTATTAGGAATCGTTTTGTTAGTTGTTTTCATCAAAAAGAAGAAAAATTTGAAGAAACAAGCAATCAATACTGAAGAGAAGTGATGATTCCAATACTGTCTTCAGCGGATAAAGCAAAGGATAACGATTGAGACTGAACACCATATAGTGCACAATGATACTCGTATTGTTGCCCAAGATATGGTGTTCTTTTTGGTTTGATTATAGAATCGAAATAAAGGTTTTCCCCTCTTCTAGAGTAGGTGATGTCGACATCCATCTCTTTGTAAATTGGATAGATATCTGTGTTGTAATCGAAAACATATGATTCACTGTTATTGTAATTGGCAGACGTGCCGATTCCCTTTCCATCCTGATTGACATCATCCATCCACCCGAACCAATCAAAACGAGTGACCCAACGGTCTTTTGTTTCTGTATCGTAGACAATGGGTAGGACAGTTCTCCAACACACTTCACTTCCACTATTGGGCTTTTCTGTATAGCTGATGGCACCATAGTTTTCTAACGACAGTTTCATAGTAAAATCACCTTTTAAGTCATTAGCATATTTAAGCCACAGGTTTTCATCGCTCCATCCAGTAGAATTGCTTCTATCGATGCTGTTTACATTTAGAGAATGAATTGCGCCAGAGTAAATCTGCTTTGCTTTGATTGTTTTACTTTCAGTTGCAAAGCCTGATAGTAGAGATTCATCACTCAGCTTGTAATTTGGAAGGTCACTGACAATAAAAGAATAGGAATAGGGTTCTTTTGCTGCTTTTGTATGCAATTCAAGAATGTTGTCATTCTCATCGACACATTCTAGCTCCGTGATGATGTAAGGCTCTGTTCTACTAATTACTTTACTATAATCGGCATCTTTAGAGACAATCAAATTATGAATTTCAGCATCACCAAGACAAAAACCATCTTTTTGAACGCAAGATAATATACCTTTATAAACTGTGTTGTATGTCGGATATTTGTTTCCATTTGTTCTATTGTTGAATAGTGTGAAGACTCTATGTGTGTTTTTATAGATCACTGCCTTGTCAGAACTGAATGAGAATGTGTAAACGGCCTCCTCATTCTCCCTTAAGTAGAGATTTGAATCATAGTTGTTCTCAATATAGGAATCATAATAATAGAGAACATTACGATCATAAGATATGTAGGAGCTTGTGATTTCAAAGTCACTTCCTATGAATAAGGATTGATTAGCATGAAGAGATTTTGCATAAAAGGTGAAAGACAATCCGAACTCTTCGTTGGCCATAAAGGAAGAAAAAGATGCATCTGCTTTTGGATCAGCAATTTCTTTCTCATCATAATAATAGATAACGTTAATACATTCTTCTTCGTTCTTTTTAATGCCTTCAACTGTAGTGACATTCGGACTCATGAAAGGAATCTCAATATTGACAGGTATTGAATAAGGCTTGTTGGGTTCTAGAGACTTCGTCTCACGAGCAAGAAAGGTTCCATCTTCATAGCAGTAATTGATAACAAGCGTAGACTTTTCTTCACTGGAAGAAAAGCTTTCCGATTCCTGAATTTCTTCAGAATTATTTGATTGGGCTTGGTCGGAATACGAAAGGGATTCTTTTGCTTGGCAGGAGACGGATAGACATAGAATCAAAGGTAGTATCAATACATTCTTTTTCATGCTTTTCTCCTTTAGTACATACAAAGTATGTTTTTGATTTCAGAAAGAAACGTCCCGCTCTTCTTCTCAAAGAAATTGAAAACATCATTGATATCTTTGTTCCAAGAAGATAAATCCTCTTCTTTTTGTCCCCATCTTAAAGACGAATAATTGTGATAAGGTCTAACCTCATCAATCATTCTGTTCATTGTGTTCATACAATTGTATGGTGAAAGAATTGTATTCACTAATTCGGATGCTCGATTGTATAAAGCATCACGGAAAGATTGATTTGACATCAGTTTCTGAAAGAGAGGAAATTTGCAATACGCATTTGCGTGATACGGATACAAAGGATTCTGATAACTAGTGAAAGCAAAATCTGTATCGTGAAGAACGAATCTGAATTTTCCATCCTCATATTCGTTATCATCGTTTGCTTCTTGAACTGTCCACATCTTGAGATTATTGAAATTTCCAATGAAATCCCAATTTCCAGAATAAGCGTGTGCAAGAATGACGTCTAGGAAAGAATGAATATCTAAATACTTGTCAATGAATTGCTGATACACAGTATCATTGCTGAAATCATTGTTTGATAGATAGGATTCCATTTCATTCAACTTCGTGATTCCAACCGTTTCATCCCCTTCATCAACAGACCAAGTTCCTTTTAAATCGTAGGTGATTACATTATCTTTATCGACATCATAGTTGTTTTCAAAATAGACATCCTTATATTGCTCACGAATCGACATAATTCCCCAGTACTCTCCGTTTATATAGACAACTGCTGGGCGATAACCAGTGGTGGCCGCATAACCGTCCTTCATTATCTCTTGAAGAATGGCATCATTGATTCGTGTAGAAGATTCGAAAGCATTGCCTCCGTTATGAAGCCTTATCCTAGTGAGATTCGTCAGTCTTTTTGTGCTATCAGATCTCATAGTTCGATTTTCAAAGACATGCTCTTTTACTTTATCATTCTTCTTTCCGTTTTCGTCCTTGTTGAAATTGAGATTCAATGTTCTTTGCGGATAACCTAAAGTCCAATTTCCACCTAGCTTAACTTGTGTGTTTCTGTAAAAGTATTCGTTATATTTGCTGTCGAAATATTCTAAGTCTGCTCTTTTACTGATGTCCTCTCTGATTTTGTTATAAAAACCATTATCACCCATAATATCTTCATAGGGAAGGGACAATGAGATGACAGGAATATCGATGTTTTCTGTTACCTTATCAGAGATGATATAGGTTAATGATCTTTTGAATACCGTTTGCTTTGTCTCTTTATCGATCACAGCGATTTTAACGACAGGCTGCTTGTCAAACAAGACATAATTTCCAGTCTTCTGAATGTTATTGATGTAAGTGTCAGAAACGCATTTTCCTTCTGTATCATCCGAAAGAATCGCGTCAACAGACTTGGTTACTGGATAGTTAGCGATGTTATTTGTTGAAGATTTGTTCACCGTGAAGGGCTTTTCGTATAATGTCATCGCTGAAACATCTGAATTGTCATAATTCAGACTATAGTAAAGCTCTAGATCGTCATCGATAGAGAAGGATAAAGTCTGTTCAGTAGAATAATATTCAGGCATCTTTGAAATGTAGATTCCAGAATATAATTCCGTATAACCGTTAGGTATGGCCTTAGTATCAGCACTGCTATTAAACACAAAACCGGACATTAGCGATAATGTCGTTAGAGGATAAATTAGAAAACCCTTGATCTTTTTCATAAACTATCTCCTTCAAATTCATTGTAAGGTATGACCAATGGTTTTAAAAAACAATATTTTTAATGAGAGAAAATTTATGAAATGAAACATCAAAAAGAAAAAATGATATCATTAAAAGGAATGAAAAATGAAGAGGTGCCAATATGAAATGGAAAGTATCATCGATTGATAAAGAAACAAACCATCGTTTTCTGAATTTCTACACGGTTCACTTTAAAGTGGATAATGAAGGGACTGAGAAAGATTACACATACTTTCTTGCTTCTAGAAACGAGGAAGAGAAGAACCTAAGAATAAACAGAGAAGAATACGATAGACCGGATGCCGTATTGATTGGATGCTATCAGATAATCAATGGGGAATTATATCTCCTTCTTGAGAAACAGTTCAGACCGGCATTGAACCGTGAGGTCATCTCATTCCCAGCTGGATTGATGGATAAAGAAGACAAAGATATTATGGAGACGGCAAAAAGAGAAGTGAAAGAAGAAACAGGATACGAAGTTTCTGATATCGAAATGCTGCTCCCTCCTTCTCCGACATCAGAAGGATTATCAGATGAATGCAATGCGGTTGTCCTTGCAAAATTAGAAAAGAAAGGAACAGACGATAAAGAAGAATTTGAAGACATCGATTCCTTGTTATGTTCGTCTTCGAAGGTCAAAGAGATGCTGAATGATAAAGACTGCCTTTTCTCCAATTCAGCAAGGCTTCTCATTCTGTATCTTTTAGAACGATTCAATAATTAGTTTTGTATCAGATTCCTTTCGGTAGGATATACCCTTTCACTTCTTTTAAGAATCTTGGCATCCAAATACGATAGCCGTTATTGTTCGGATGGATTAAATCAGGCTCTATGTAATCCATCCAGTTTTCATTTTTATCGAACATATCATCAAAAACATCTTCTGAATGAATTACAAAGACATTATCAAATTCACAAACTATTTGTTCTAATTTACTATTATATTCATCCTCGACTTCTCTGAAATTAGTAAAGAGAGGAAAGTGACATACGCCTAGAAGATATATCTTTACATCCTTTTTTGATTTCTTGATGATTTTGATAAAGTGACGACAATCATTTAATGTCTCCTCGTTTGTCTTTCCACAATGGACGTCGTTGAATCCTAGATTGACAATGATGCTCTCAGGTTGAGAGTTAATCACGAGTTGGTCGATGAACGGAATAAAATCACAGAATCGAAAACCACCGATTCCATAATTTACAAGACTGTTCCCTTTGGAATAAACATCAGTCAAACTCCTTCCGTTTTCGTCATAATGCGTGTTGAGGAAATCAAAATAACTATCTCCGACAAACATGAAACGTACATTCTTTCTTGTCTTAGAAAAACGAATCATGTCATGGATTCTTTTTTGGTTTGGATGAAGTGAAGTTAGTCTTTTTGCATTTCTGAATGCGGGAAGCAACAGCAAATCCAGGTCTTTTCCTTGGTAATCCTTGATAAAGGAAGTCCCTGCGAAATAACCAGCACAATAGCAGTCAGGCTTTCCATCTTTTAAAAAATAGAAGACTCCATCCCCATAGATCCATTGTGTGACTTTGTAGTCATACATCCCTTCGTATAGGTATAAGGTGTCTCCAATTGGTCCGCCAACGGAGTCGCATGTGATTGTAGATTCGGTGAAGTCCTGACATCCGTAACCTATCTTCTCAAATGATTTACCAGTGAATTCGACAGGACCTGTGTATATAGACCCTTCTTGGTATCGGATCTTAGCGATTCCTTTTGTTCCTGCTTTTAGCTCATCCTTTTCGGAAAGAAAGAAGAATACATCGTTTTGCATTTTCTCAAGATCAGCCTTTGTATATAGTTTCATATCGGTTTCCTCAATTGCATTTTCAATGATAGATGTATATCGGATGAAAAGCAATACGACAGGTTCCATTATAAATAACTCTCAAAAAGGAATGTGAAGCCCTTATTTGAATTTAAAAATCAAGCCTATTATGCTAAAATCAAACAATAAGGAAAAAGAAATGGAAACGTATGAATCAATATAAAAGAATCTTATTCGATAAGTCTATCTATGGCATAAATCTGTTAGAAGCAAGAAGTAGATTTCATTCCTATTCAAGCGAAGAGAACTTTAGTCAGGATAAGAGAGAGGAAGCAATTCTATCTGGAATATGGAAAGGGAAGTATTTTGAAGATTATCCAGAAAACATCGCGCCCTATCTAGATGAAAAATACGACATCGAACAGGAAAAAGATGTTGAAGTGCCTCTTTCCTGTGAATTGCAAGGGCTTGGCAAACCACAATATGTGAACACAGAATATCCATTTGATGGATACAATCATAATGCAACCGGCGAAGCGTTGAGCGTAAAGAATCCATGCATGGTGTATTGGAAAGACCTTGAACTGAATCTGTCAAACAATGAAAAATACATTTTGGATATCAAAGGATTTGAATCAGGTTTGTTTCTATATGTGAATGGAAAGAGTGTCGGTTACAGTGAGAACCTGTATCTCGATTCTGAATTTGATATCACACCTTATCTACAAAACGGAAAGAATCGTTTAACACTTTTATGCTTTAAATATTCCTCATCAAGCTGGCTGTTGGACCAGGACTTTTTCCGCTTTATGGGATTGTTCCGTGATGTCAGTCTTTTCACGCTTCCCAAGAAACACGTTTATGATATTTTCATTGATACCGATGTTAAATTACAAAACCATACCGGTGAAGTCTCTTTAAAATTAGTCGGTGAATTAGAGAATACGACAAAGCAGGTAATCATCATCGATAATGAAGGGAAAACGATATTAGAGGATTCTTTCGAAGAAAATGAATGGAAAACAAATTTTTCCAACATTTCCCTTTGGAGTGCAGAAGAACCAAACTTGTATACGATGATTGTTAAGTTGAAGGAAGAAGAAAAGACAATTGAAATCATTGAGGAACATTTTGGATTCAAGAAAGTGGAAATTAAAGATGGACTTCTCTTGTTCAACGGAAAACGATTGATTGTAAAAGGCATCAATCGACATGAATGGAACCCGGATAGAGGAAGAAACGTGACTTTAGAAGATGTCGAATTTGATCGAGATTTCTTAAAGCAAAACAATGTGAATGCAATCAGAACTTCCCATTATCCAAACCGCAGCGAGTTTTATGAAATGAGTGATAAAGCAGGTTTTTATGTTGTTGATGAAGCATGTCTTGAATCTCATGGCGCAAATCTACAATATGACGGATGGATTACAGATGATACACCGATTCCTGCAAGCAAAGAAGAATGGATTACGATATGCACTGAAAAGGTAAAAAGAATGTATCTTCGCGATAAAAATCATCCTTCCATTTTCATGTATAGTCTTGGAAATGAAGCAGGTAGAGGAGAAGTGTTCGCCAAAATGAGAGAAGCCCTGTTAAAGATGAATCCAAATCTAATCATTCATTATGAAGGATATAACCTATATCCGGAATGGTCTTTCTTAAGTGATGTCACATCTACAATGTATTTTAGACCAGAATGGATTCCGTCCCTTCTAGAAAAGTACCCCAATAAACCCTATATACAATGCGAGTACGCTCATGCGATGGGAAATTCATGTGGCAATCTTGATGAATATCATGATTTGGTAAGAAAGTATCCGTCCTATCAGGGAGGATTCATTTGGGATTATATCGATCAAGGATTGTATTTTGATGGCGAAAAGAAATCAAATCTTCTTCATTTTGGCGGAGATTATTTAGACAAACCGAATGACCATGATTTCTGCTGCAATGGTGTGATATTTGCCGATAGAAAATACGCGCATCTCTCCTCGAAGGCATTAGCTATGAAACACCTTTATCAACCACTCTATATCACAAGGAAAGATGACAAGATAACAATTGAAAACGAGCTTCTATTCACTACAAGTAAATATCGTCTTATCCTTTCCTATTTAATCAATGGAATCAAAGAGGATGCATTAGATTCTGTAATTGAAATGAAACCCGGAGATACTTATTCCTTTGATGTTCCATCATGGACATATCATGAAAAAGATGATGTATCAATTGCTGTTTCACTTTACCTATTAGAAGACCGACTTGGATTGCATAAAGGTGACGAAATCGCTTATCAGGATTTCGATATACAAAAGAAAACAAGAACAACTCATTCAAAAGGAAACAACAAATTAAGAGTTGTAGATGGAAGGTACAATATTGGAGTCTCATGTGGAGATTTGTCTCTCTTGTTCTCAAAGGCAAATATATCATTTGCACCATCTGGACTAATCTCGATCAAATATAAGGATGAGGAATACTTGTCTCTTACTGCTTTACCAACTATATTCCGTGCAACAACGAACAATGACCAGACAAACGATTTCCTTTCAAAAGCGAAACTTTGTTATTCTTACAGCCGCTTTATGACAGTAGATGTCAAAGAGACCACCTGGAAGGCGGATGATAATTCCTTTGAGATTCGGATCCACTACCTTATGGATGAGATCAATAAAAAAGGAGTCTTTGTAACTTATACTGTGACAGAGGAACCTAATGTCCATATCAAATTGGAGTATGAACCGTTGACTGGTGTAAAATCACTTGGTGAGTTTGGTCTTCACTTCTATCTTGCAAAAGATATTGAAAAACTTTCCTACTATGGAAGATATCTAGAAAGCTATTCCGACAGAAAAGAAGGCAATAGGTTAGGGATCTATGACCTCGATATTGAAGACGGAAGAACAAAATACATCTATCCTCAGGAAAGCGGAAATAGAGAAGATACTCGTTACTTACAATTGAAAAACAAGCACACTTCACTTTTATTCTCCTACGACCAAAATTATTTCTCGTTCCACTTCCAAAAGTATTCTTCATTTAGTATTGATGATGCCAAACATGAAGAAGAACTCGGAGAAAGCAACTGCCATCATTTAGAATTATTAGGCTTGATGAGAGGTGTTGGCGGAGATGATTCCTGGGGTTCCCCTGTTCATCCACAATATGAGATTGATGGCACGATTCCTCATACGTTTGAGTTTGATTTGAAACCATTTAATGAAAGGTAAAGAAATGAAACAGTTATTTTACAAAGACTTAAGAATTGAACTTTTGTCTGAGCGAATCATCAGAATTGAAATGCAGTCGAATGGGAAGTTTGAGGATAGAGACACCTTCTTCATACCGAATCGAAATTTCTGTTCAGAGGATATTGAATACGTAACAAAGGAAACAAAGAAATATTTCTCGATAACTATTTCTGACTATCAAATTCGAATCAATAAGAAAGAGAAAGGATTAAACGCTGTGTCTCTTTTTCGTGGAAGAAGAGAAGTCTATCATTACCATCGAATCAAGAATACTGGCGAACTACCTAGTCTGAATAAAACACCAGAAGTATTTCCGATTATGGATTTACCAAGGATTGTTGTTCCGAAACATGGCTATCATTATTCAGATGAAGTCAGTGAATCGGATGATTATGAAATAGATGAGAATGCATCTGATCTCTATCTTCTGCTTACAGATGGTGACTTTAGACTTTTAAGAAAACTGTATTTGGATATCACAGGAAGACCAGAACTTCTAAGACTATCAACATTCGGATCTTGGAATTCAAAGTATTATCCCTATACACAGAAAGAAGCAGAAGAAATCATTCATGACTATCAAAGATATGATGTTCCGCTCGATAATGTAGTGATTGATACCGATTGGAGAAAGATGAGCAATGGTATCGGTTATGATATCAACACAGACCTTTTCCCAGACATGGGTCAATATTTTAAAGTGGCTCATGAAAACAAAATCGAAATCATGTTCAACGACCATCCGGAACCGAGAAAAGAAGCGAAGAATCTATTGTCACCTTCTGAGGTTAATTATCGAGAGGGAAATCTTCAGAAAATGCTATCGCTTGGCTTGGATTATTGGTGGTATGACCGTAATTGGATCACAAAACTGATTTCTCCTGACAACTACATTCATCCGGAAACGTGGGGGATGTATCTGTTTCATGATATCGAAAAACATTTCTTTGAAAATCATTTGAACGGAAAGAAATATCCACGTCGTGCCGTAGTAATGAGCAATGTTGATAATGTTGCAAATGGCGTCTATTGTGGAATTCAAAACACAGCATCCCATCGCTATCCTTTCCAATGGACGGGTGATGTCCTTTCCAATTCATTATGTGAGAACATTATCAATATTCTTCGTTCTGGCGAGAACTGCATTCCATATGTTCATCCGGATTGCGGTGGTCATGTCGGCAATCCAAACAAGGAACTGTTTATCCGTTGGATGCAGATGGGATGTTTCTTTCCTGTCTTAAGACCGCATTGTGCCAATAATGTTCTCCGTACAAGAGAACCTTGGAAATATGATGAGGAAACAGTTGATATTGTCCGTGACTATATCAAATTACGTTATCGTCTTCTTCCGATGATCTATTCAAACGCTTATCAAAGCTATTTGGATGGTACACCTCTTTGTCAGTCACTGCATTATATTGATCCAACGGATAGTACTGCAAAATCTTATCCGACAGAATATACCTTCTGTAATTTGCTTGTCTCTTATTCTGAATCTTTGATGTTAATGAATACGAATCGAAAGGTTATGAGTAAATCAAGCTATCTTTCACCAGTTCATGCAACGTTCTACAAAGGGAAAGAGTTAGATGGTGAACCGATACTTGAAAAAGAATATGATCAACTCAGTTTTGAACTGAACGGAAATGCAATTGAGGAGAATGTTCCTATCTATGATTTTTCTGCTAGATTTGAATTTGATATTGAATTGAAGACGAATTCTATACTTACTGCCCTGTGCGATGATGGAATTCGAATTTACGTCGATGGAAAATTAGAAACAGAAGATTGGTCTAGCCATGCACCGACTGATTGTTCAACCGGAATACTAGAAAAAGGCAGACATCATATCATGATTGAGTATTTCCAGGATACAGGTGGTGCAAAACTTGAACTATTTATCAGCAAACCAGGAAAAATCAAAAAGAATGAAATTTACTTCCCGAAAGGAGAATGGTTAGACCTATTTACTGGGAAGACTTATCGTTCGAAATCTAAGACTATTCGTAATAGTCTACTTGACGAGATGCCTCTTTATGTGAAAAGAGGAAGCGTTCTTCTGTTAGCGAATGATAGCAATAATACAAAAGACCAAAAGTGGGATGAACTTACCTTAGACTACTATCCATCAATGAATGATAAGTTTGCATCATTCCTTTATGAAGATGATAGAGAAACAGTCGGATATCAATATGGTGAGAGAAGGATTTCGAACTATTCTGCCCAGTATGATAAGAAGAAAAATGCTTTCAGCATCATATTAGAAAAGGCAGAAGGACATTTTGATGGAATCTATGCTTCAAGCACAAAGAAGATGAGATTGAAATATCATATTCTCTATCAGAAAGAAATCAAATCTGTCTGTATTAATGGAAAAGAGGTCTCCTATTCCATACATAAGAGAAACCTGAAAGCAAAGGTTTTATCGACTTCACCAGAAGCCTTAGATAGCGATACTTTAGTGCTCGAATTCAATCATAACATGAGTGAAAGAGATTGTATCGAGATCTATCTAGAATAAATAGCAAATTAAAAAGCCATGGCTTCGGTCATGGCTTTTACAATCTTAATAATATCTACAAGGTTTTATCAGAGATGAAATTCGCTGATACGTTTTCTGTAATGGCATCCGCCAGAAATCTTCTTGTAATCGATGTTTTTCATGTCGAGGAACTGAATCATTCCGGATGGCGTGAGGTCAAAGGTTTTGACAAAGTCGTAAATTTCATTTGAGGCATTTGTTCCATCTGTAGTGACAGAAACGGAAATCGGCTCAGCTATTCCAATGCCATAGGCAAGTTCGACTTCTGCGACATTGACAGAAGCAAAATTCTCGAGAATGCGAATAGCTAGTTCTCTTGCCATATAGGCAGCAGTTCTATCGACTTTGGTAGGATCTTTTCCAGAGAAGGCACCGCCACCGACTGGACAATATCCACCGTACTGATCGCAGACAATCTTTCTTCCCGTAAGACCGGAATCCGTGTTCGGTCCACCCAATGTCCATAAACCGCTTGGGTTGAGAATGAATTTTTTTGAATTGATTCCGTTCTTCTCCATCAAAGACTGAAGATATTGACGGACATAGTCGATTGTCAACCCTTCTTTGTGGCAGGCGGATATCAAAATGATTTCTGGAATTTCATTCTTCTTGTCTAAGTCAATGGTGACTTGTGTCTTTGTATCTCCTAAAAGAATCGTGTCTGGGTTCTTTTCAATATCATCGGTGATGATTTCGATGATGCGATTTGCAATATCGAATCCATAGGGAAGTCTGCTCTCTGTTTCTCTTGTCGCGAAACCGAACATCATACCTTGATCACCAGCGCCGATTTTCTCATCCTGGTTGACAGCGGCTCCGATCTGCACGCTCTGTTTGTTGACATTGACAATGAGTTCTGTAAACGAATAACCAAGTCCATCCATCACATCTTTTACGATTTCGTGATATGGAATCTTCTCTTCGCTGCAGGTGATTTCACCTGCTAAGTAGACAGATGATGATTTGACAAGAGTCTCAATAGCGACTCTGCTTTGCTTGTCCTTGGACAGACACCACTGAAGAATAGAATCGGAAATCTGATCGGCAACCTTATCAGGATGCCACTTGCTGACCTGCTCGGTACTGAATAAATGCATAATATGCCCCTTTCCGTCAAAAAAATTCTCCCAGCGAAACTGGGAGAACATATTTATCTGTTGATCCCATCATTCAAGCTTTAGCACTTTGCTTTTCAGTAAGTTGCTGAAGGGTCACAGGGCTTGTCCCTCACCTTCTCTTTATGGTTGCGCTGGTTTGACGCGGAAGATATTATGCTATTTTTGATAGATAATGTCAACGAAAAAACAGAATATTAGAAGACAACAGTCAACATCATCTTGAAATCCTCTTCAGCATAGAGTGCATGATCGATGTGATTGGGCATGACGATGTACTCACCTTCTTTAACAAGATGACTCTTTCCACCGATAGTGAACTTGCCGGTTCCTTCTAAAACACAAACGAATGCGTCGCCGTTTGATTGGTGGGCTGAAATCTCCTCACCCTTGGAAAAAGAGAAAAGAGTGATGCTGATATGTTCGTTCTGGACTAAAGTCTTAGAGATGATTTCACCAGGACGATAAGATAATTCATCCTTCAAGGAGGATGCTTCTTCGAATTTGATGTTCTTTAAAATATTCATTTGATTTACCTCTATGATTAGTATAACTCTTTTTATCAGAAATTGAAAAAAGCCGACAACCTTATTTTGTCGGCTTATAAAGCAAATTGTTTTGTCAGAATGAGTTGTTATTGATTCTCTTTCTTTTTCTTAGGCAATGTTATGAATAGAATGACACCAAACGCAACAGCTGCAAGGATTGAACCTGTGATATAATCCCATGTCTTGATGGTTGGGTAGAGAGGGTAAATCGTGGAGTTGATGAACATCGATACGACAGAACCGATGATAAGTCCCGCAATCGCATAGAATGTGCTGACGCGATGATTGGTCAAAAGATGTTTCATGACTTTGGAAGAAAGAATCAAGCCGAACAGAATACCAATGGCGAGAATGACACCTAAGATGATGCCAGTCAGGATGAAATTCTTGTCTTGGCTATGCCAGATGGCATTTTCTCCGAGATAGGAATTCAGAATCGGATAATACATGCCGATTACCATCATGGACATCGAGCCTGAGATACCTGGAACAACACAGGCAAAGGCAGCGATGGCACCGGCGACAAAAATCAAGATATAGATCCACCAGACACGATTGTTCAGTGGTTCAGTCAACTGGAAGTCCATCAATGCAGTGATGATACCTAAACCGCTTGCGACAATAAGGGAAAGAGTAAAGCACAGGATATGAATGATCTTTGACTTTATGTTTTCACCTTTCCTTAGCTCTAAGATAGCAACCGGAAGAGAACCGAGGACAAGTCCTGCAAATAGTCCAGTCAATGTGAAAGGTGCTAACTTGTATCCTCTTTGTATTCCGACAAAGGCAGCAAGAGCTCCTAAAAGCAAACCTAGGACAAAAGGAAGAAGAATTAGAAAATTCTTTTTCGGACTCTTTCTGAATCCAGCGGCAGAATCGACGATGGTATCATAACAACGCTCGGCAACGGCGATGGTTCCTGCGCTCAGGCCAGGAATGGCAACAGATATCCCTAAAGTGATACCCTTTAAGGTATCTAGGAAGAAATGTGCGACATTGTTTTTTCTTGTGTTTTCCATGAGGTGATTATATCCGTTTTCCATTGTATAGACAACTAAAATCAAATCAGCATATTTATTTGGCCTCATTACTAAGCGGATATATGGTAAAATTGAACTAGCAGAATATTCGACTCTATATCTAAAAAGGCTAACTCCATAATGAAAATGATACAACTAAGGTATGACTCAGAGTTCAGGAAAGCAGCGCTTCCGATTCTTAGCAGTCCGGAATATCAATTGATGAAACAGTATATGGCACATGGTCATTATACAGTTTATAGTCATTGTTTTCGTGTAGCCTTATTTGCTTATTCTTATGCAAAAAGCAAGAATATGGATATTGATTACACATCCTTAATTCGCGGTTGTCTTCTCCATGACTACTATCTTTATGATTGGCATCACCTACACGAAGGACATCGATTGCACGGATTTCGTCACCCTTATTTCGCGTTGAGAAACGCAAAGAAGAGATTTCAGCTGAACCGCAAAGAAAGAAACATGATCCTTTCTCACATGTTTCCGTTGACGTTCTGGACGATTCCCTTGAGTAAAGAAGCGTGGCTACTCACTCATGCAGATAAAGTCTGTGCCCGTATGGAAAGTACTTCCACAAGGAAAAAGACTATAAGGCAAAAACAGAATCTTGCATCACAACAACTATGAAACTCTTTCGAAAAGACCGTTGGGAACTGTTATCGTTTCTACTGACGATGGCAGTCACCTTGTTTCTAACTATCTATAACGCAATATTCGGTATCAAATACCATGTGTTTTTCAATATCTTTGGCTCTTTTTATTATTCGATATTATCCGTCATCCGGACCATTCTCTTCGTTGAAGAGTATCGATGGATGAAAAAAGGAATCATGATGAAAAAATCTAGATTCATCTTCACCTCTGTCTTTATGATTTATCTCACTGCAACGATAACAGTGATTGTATCGGTTATGGCCTACTACCAGAATCCAGTTAAATTCTCAAATACCCCTTCCATTATTCTAGGAGCATTAGCAGCTTTTAAAATACTATCTCTAGTCAAACGATACCTCAAATTTCGAAAAGACAAAAATCTCTTCAATCGTCAGACTATGAATGTGACTATGATCGGCACAGGTGTGACATTGTTAACACTATTGAATACGTTGATTTCAACAAATGGTGGCTTCGATGGTTTAATGATTTCCTTATTCGTCATGACGGGTGTCTTATTGGTCTTTCTAATGGAGGCTGAGACAATCATCTCATTCTTAAAAGGCTTGAAGTCATATCGTAAATCAAATCCGGAAAAAGAATAAACGTATCTTTTAAAAATAACAAAGATGTCAATATAGAAAAAAGCCCATGTTTTCATGGGCTAATTTCGTCAAATCAATTTAGAATCTTTTAACCAAAGTTCAATATCGGTATCTTTGATGCTAGAGAGTACCTTTTTGAGAAGAATCTTTTCTTTCCAACTCATTTCAGCTTCGGTGATCTTCTTTTTGTCTAAAGCGTAATAGGTGGCTCTTAACATTTCTCTGACATCGTAAGCAGAACCCCAGACTTCAGGAACGCCGCGGTCGATGTTCATCAATGTATAGACAGCTTCCATACCAGTGCGCATCGAGTATTCGGTTGTGAAGATGGTGTCTCTCGGTGTTTCAGCAAACTGGCCTAAGAAAGCAAGATTCAGTGAGCCGTGTGGGACAACTAATGGTCTATCCGAATTCTTTCTAGGCTGGAAGAAAGCGTTGATATAAGGCATATAGCAGGTTGTTGTATTGCATTCGTTAGACAAGGCCTCAATCTCGTCTAAGTCAGCACCGATGTGATAGAGCCATTCTTTGCAGACTTCTCTTCCAGTGCAGTTTCTCATCGCCTTCTTGACATAGTTGCCTTCGATGTTGGTGTTGAGCGCATAGAACCAAACGATGACAGAGCCATCCGGCTGTTCCTTGAACTGAGGCTGTCTGTTGATAGTCCAAGAGAGCATCCAGTTGTCAAAGGAGTCTTTGACAGAGATGATGCCACCAGTTGTGACTTTACCTTCCAACGGATCTCTTTTGCAGATGTTCTTGATGAGGGAAAGGATGCGTTCGTTCTTCGTTAAGATGGAGGCAGACATCCAGTTGGTTTCTTCCGGATTGGATGCAAATGCCTTCGGATTTCCGAATTCTGTTCCCTGAGCAGCAATCTTTTCCCAAAGATTCCAACCATCACCGATATTTGGCTTGACAGAAGAGAGTTCCGGAGCGGTATCGTTATCTCCGTAGCAGGAGACATCGGTGCAGCATCCATTCGTGATCATAAGATAGTCATCTTCTGTCAATTCCTGAACGTGTTCGATATTATCCTTTATATAAGAGAAGGAAGAAGCCATGAACTTATCACCGAGTCTCTTGATCTTGACGTCAGTGACTTTAACACCGAAATCGAAATTGACGCCATGTTCTCTTAAATACTTCTCCAAAGGAAGAATCATGGATTCATACTGATTGTATTTGGTGAAGCGAAGAGCACTGAAATCCGGAAGGCCGTCGATATGATGGACATAACGCTGGATGTAACGCTTCATCTCAAGTGCACTGGACCAACGCTGGAAAGCGAACATGGTCTGCCAATAGAGCCAGAAGTTGCTCTTCCAGAAATGATCTGTGAAGCATTCCGAGATCTTTTTGCCCTCTAAATCCTTTTCGGGAGTGAGATAGAGCTTCAAAAGTTCTCTCTGTGCTTCCTTATCCAATGTGAAGAGATTGTCTGTGTGAGCATTCTGTCCTCTGTTGACGGTTGCGCGGCAGAGGGAATAGTTGGGATCGTGCTTGTTGAGCCAATAATATTCATCGAGGACTGTGACACCATCTGTTTCGATGGAAGGCACGTCGCGGTAGACATCCCACATGACTTCAAAATGGTTGTCCATCTCTCTTCCGCCTCTCATGTAGAACCCCTTGTTCAAATCGTGATATCCATCACAGGAACCACCGCTTCTAGGCAAGAGTTCAAGGATGTGAATCTTCTTTCCGTCAACTCTTCCATCTCTGACAAGATAGAAGGCAGCTGTCAAACCACCTAAACCGGAACCGACGATGTATGCTGATTTCTTCTCGGCATCTTTTGGCTTTTCGGGATGGGCGAAAGCCTCATAATTACCACTGGAATAGTACATTGAAATTTCCTCCTTATTCCGTATGGCAATAGTTTAGGAAAAAAGATAATATTAGAAAATAAACAGTTTTTTTGCTCTGATAAAATATCGAACTCTTCCATGAAAATGATGAAATTTTAATCAAAATCGAGAAAATGATAAAATTCCCAATGTGAAATCTTGTAAAAAAGGAAAGGAAGATGAACACTTTCCTGAAAAGTTGCAAAAATTGAAATTAAGTAGTATAAATAGGTCTTGCTCTATATCCTATGGAGTGATAGATATTAATAAATGCGTTGTTTCATTTATGTATGAGGAGAAAAGTATGAAAAAAACTAAGACGTCGTTATTGTTGTTGTCGTTTATTATGATGGACCTTTCTTTGGTCGCCTGTCAGGATAAGACATCAGACAAGGGATCATCCAAGAAAGATGATAAAATCGCATCTATCGCTATTGTCAAAGACAGTATTGCTAGCACATATACGATTGGAAGCACTGTCGACTATTCCAAATTAGCCATCGAGACTCTCAATGCTTCCAAAGAAGTCTTAAATACATTGAAGGCGAGTGAAAACAAGGGTAAGATCACTTATTCCACTATTGATACTTCCACGCTGACCGACAAGAGAACCTTTGAAGTCGTATTGACTCAAGACAATGTCGAATATAAGACTAGCATGGACTATAAAGTCATCGATGTCCAGTATGAACTCAATGACTGGAGCGCTAACGCGAACTATACATCCACTGTTGCCAACAAGGGAAACAATCAGCTCACAGATCCTGAGTCTGGTACCTATCAGAACGGATTCATCAAGGCTGCTAAGTACTATGTCGGCAATGAAAACGCAGTCAATCTTCTGCCGACTGTCACAGCATTGAATCCAGAAGATCCTCTTGATATCGTCACGTTGGATAAGATTCCGGATGGAACAATATTCTCCTTAAAGGATGAATCTGGTGAAAAAGTCGAATTGGAAAATGCTCTTGAGAACATCGATGAGCTTAAGACTAAGGGTACTGTCAAATTCCAGGATGATGTGACCGGTGTTTATACTCTCACTCTTTCTAATCCGAACCTTTCCAATGAAATCGTATATAACATCAATGTTGTCTCTGGCTACAATGTCAGCAAGGCAAAGGATATGTATGCCTTAAACAATAGCTTGAATTGCGGAGTATATGGTTCTGCCTATAACGAGAAGATGGCTACCTTCAAAAAGGAATTAGGCCTTCCGGATTCTAACGGACTTGTTTTCCAGAACGATGTCACATTCTGCAAGAGTGATCTTCCCACCTTCTACCTTTGGGAAAAAGGCGAAGCGACAGATGATTCTGTTGTTGGCTCCTTAAAGGATTGGCTTGGTATCATTGATCATCGCTTCACGAAAGATTCGGAATCCGTCCATGTATATGGAAATGGTCATCGTCTCATGCTCAATGATGATGAAACAGATGCTGATTGCTTCCCTTATATCGTTACGGATTCACAGAACGGTGAAAAGCAGGAGGCCAACAAACCGATTTCCAGCCACGCTGCTTTCTTCTATTCCGATCATGCATCTGGTGTCAATCCGGAAACCTGCTATTTTACCATTCAAGACCTCGAGATGAGTGGAAACATGGGTGTCAGCGCAGAGAGCAACATCGCTCTTGGCGGACCGATGCTCGCCAAGGTGAGAATCAACACCACAATGGATAATGTCATTGCTTCTAAAGTCTATATGCCTGCCATGGTCGAGGGATATGACTTCTCTAGCGATGGTAAACTTTATAACACTACAATGAACGTCAATGATTGCCGTTTCCGTGATCTTTTCAACTCTGCCATTTACATCTATGGAAATGGAACACTCAATGTCACACACTCTGAAATGATGAAGGCTGGCGGACCTCTTCTCTTCCTCAATCCAATCACCCAAGAACTCCCTTCTTATCCGAATGACCTTTCTAGCATTGGCATGACCGATGTCAACATCGATGAGACATCAGTCTTATCCAATTACACGGAAGGAAAAGGCGGATGGTTTGATGCCTATAATGGTGCTAGCGCTCTTGCTGCACAGCTTAAGAATGCTGATGCACTCTTCAACAATCAGTGCAAGACTTCCTTCTTAAAGACAGATAACAATGTTTCGAAGTTTGATTTCTGGATGGTCTCTCTTCCGATCAATAATGAAAGCATCGAGCTTCCTGTTGATAAGGGTGGTGTCAATGTTGATGTCACAATCGGAAGCAAGAAAGCCTTCTCCACTTTGGATGGTAGAGATACTGTCTTCCAGAAGGCAATCGCTATGTCCCAGGAACAGAGCCAGGCCAACATTCTCTCTTATGTCAACTCTCTTACATCAACCGATTTCGGAAACAATTTAGCCTATGCTGCAACCGCAAGTGCTGTCACATTCAAGTTGGTCGATGAACAGAACGTTCCTCATTATTCCATCGTGAATGTCAAAGACAACAATTATTTCCTTTGCGACAGCCAGTATGCTCTTCTTTCCGCTCTTGGCATGGATGTATCTTCTATGTCCTATGCTCCGAATGAAGTGTTCAACAGCGCTTCTAATTGCCTTGCTGCAACAATCAATGGAAGTGCACAGTCTGTCAATCCACAGGATCCTTCTACATTGAAGGGTGTCTGCAATTACGGAATCCTTTTAGGAAATTACAAGAAACTTAGCTAAAAATTAATATGATTTCTCAGTTGATCAGGAAAAACAAGACAAGACTCATTACATCCTTAATCTTTTTGGTCTTGTTTTTCCTAGGACTCATCTTATCTGTATCAATAGGATCGTATCAGCCATATTCGATGGCGTATTTGCCATTGGGTATCACTGTGCTGATACTTTCCTTTCTTTTTGTTGCACTTCTTTTGTTCTGTAAGGATCGTAAAGCAAAAAACTATAAGTTCAAGCTTTTGACTAAAATATCTTGTCGACTTGCAGAGAAAAACAATCGAATCCGTTTTATCTTATCCTTGCTTCCAATCATTGGATTCTTGATATTCTTTGCTCGTTTCTATTTTTATAAAAACACGGTTTCCTACCTTGTTGAAGGAAATCAATACTACTATAAGTTTTACGACTATCTGAACCTTCAAAGTTATCTTGTCTCAGATAAGTTGTATAGTCTGGTGACGATGAGTCATCTTCAAAGAAGCGTATCTGCTATTTTGAATGACTGGATTGTCGCGTTGACGATTTCGTCAGTGATATGTGCTTTCTATTTAGGCGATTTGTCCCTCTCTTTCAGACGCTATATCATGACTCCTGTCGCTGGAGTGATAACGGTTCTTCTTCCTCTTTGCACACTTGGCATCGTTGGAACAGAAGTGGATTATAGATTGTATCTGATGGGTGTGGAAGTCGCTCTTATTGATTTCTATAGCTTTACATCATATTTCGATGAGAAGCCGTTTTCGTGCAATAAGGTCCAGCTCAAGAAGCTTATCGTATTGGCTGTTCCATTCTTCTTGACTTCGATGAGTTCCTATACTCCTTCCTTGATTCTTGGCGGAAGTCTCTTTGGTTTGACTAACCCTCATGAACCAAGTGATCTTTCTCATCGACTCTTCGTTTATTTAGCTTTCCTGCTCCCTGTTTATTACTATCTGACTTTGTCTGGTCTTTCTGACAAAGAGAAAAAGTCAGCCCTGATTCAGATTACATTAGGTACATTCTTCGGCTATATCTCAATCAATCGTTATGACATTTGGCTCGATTTCACCTCATGGCCACTTCATCTTTGCAACACTGCCATGTATACGATGCCTCTTACCTTGCTTCATAAGAATTATGGAGTCTACTATTTCACCTTCTTCATTAATGTTCTCGGCGCATTCTTAGCTCTCTTGATGCCGAATTTCTCGACATCACTTCCAGTCTTCCATCCAACGGTCATTCATTTCTATATCAATCATCTATATGCCTTCTTTATGCCAGTTCTCATTGCTCTATTAGGGGTTTATGAGAGACCAAAGATGAAATACTTCATCTATTCTCAATTAGGATTCTTTGTCTATTTTGCCTTTGTCATGTTCATCAATGTATATTTGACAGCACATGGAAAACAGTCTGACTTCTTCTTTATCAATTCAGATTTCGTTGCAGGCAAATTAGGAAAGTGGGCAAAAGATCTCTTTGCCAATTCTGTTAAGTTCACAATCGGTGAATATAACTACGAAATCCATCTAATCTACGATATCATCTATTATTTTGTCTATATCTTGTTAGCCTTTGGAATGTGGTTCGTATATGAGCTGTTGTTCAGAGTTACCGATGAACTTGTCCTATTAGTTGGTGCAAAAAGACAATATAAAATCAGACATAATGAATTCTCGGCTTATGAAAAGAAAGGAGAAATGCATATGGAAAATGATAATGGAATCAGCCTGAATGTATCTCATCTCTATAAGAAGTATCATGGCGCAGAAAATTACACGGTCGAAGACTTTTCCATGCATCTGACTGGCGGAAAGATTTACGGATTCTTAGGAAAAAATGGTGCTGGTAAATCAACAATCATCAAATCCATCGTAGGAATCCATGGGTTTGAAAAGGGAAGCATAGAAATCTGTGGATATAATGTCACAGAAGAAGCGATGGAAGCAAAGAAGAATACCGGATTTGTTCCGGACAACTATGCTTTATATGAGAACCTGACTGGAAGACAATATATTGGATATATTGCAGATCTATTCGAAGTTGATAAATCAGTCAAAAAAGAAAGAGAAGATGATCTCGTAAAAAAATTAGAGCTCACGGCGAGATACGATAAGCCGATGAAGACCTATAGTCATGGTATGAAGCAGAAGATTACAATCATCGCCGCTTTGATTCATGAACCTAAGGTCTGGATTCTCGATGAACCGATGACTGGCCTTGATCCGAACAGTATTTATCAGATCAAGGAATGTATGAGACAACATGCGAAGAAAGGAAACATCGTTTTCTTCTCAAGCCATATCATCGATGTCGTTAAGACACTTTGTGATGATGTCATCATTATCAAACACGGAGAACTTGTTGAAGAGATTGATCTGAACGAGCATCCGGAAAGAAGAGATACTCTAGAAAAAGACTTCCTTCTTTTGACAAGCGACAATGAAGAAGAGGCAAAAGCCTTGCTTTTAGAAGAGAGTAAAGGCCAGATATTATGAAAAGTGTTACCTCAGAAAGAATGAACCGGCTAAAAGACTATTTCCATGTGGAATGGAAGTCTTTTTCGGTACTTCTTTCTATGTTGCTTTCCAACTCTTTATCGATTGACTTCAAAGGAAACAAAAAGAAAACCATTGTCAACATTCTGTTGAAGGTTGTCATATTCGCTGCTGCTGCCGCCATATCATTTGTGATTTTCAAAGTTTGCATCAAACTTAATATATTCTCCCTTCTTCCTTTTGTTCCAATGACGGTTCCAAGCATCATTCTCAATATACTCTTATTGATTTCATTTGTCTCGACGCTTCTTCGTGTGACCAATGACTTGTATTTTGCAAATGACAATAAGGTATTGCTTACATTGCCGACAAACGGAAATACACTCTTTTTAACTCGTCTCACTGTCTCATTCATCAATACCTATATTCGTTTTCTCACTTTGGAGATACCATTCCTTATTGGATATTTCTTAGTCTCCAAATATCCTGTATATATGTATTTCCTTGTCTTCGTTCTTTTCCTGATTGTCGATTTTGTCTTTGTCTTTGTTAGTGCTTTGCTTTCCATACCATACTACTTCATTAAGAGATTCTTTTACTCTCATACGCTTGCTAAAACAATATTGACGGTTTCTTTTACCCTGTTAGTGATATCTCTTTCCTCTTACCTTATCTCCATCATTCCGGAAAAAATCGATATCTTCACAAATTGGAGTCCGTATTTCACACGTATCCAGGAATTCCTTAGATACTATTCAAATAAGCTCTCTTTCTTTTATGATACATCAAAATATTGTCTTGGCTATTTCACTGGATATACGTTTAACTACTTCTCAGGCTCGGCTATTCCTGGACTCTATACTTTCTTAGCCTTGGTCTTTTCCATTCCTGTTCTATTCATTCTTTGTCTCTCTTTTGCTTCTCCTTTCTATCTCCGTTTAGCTAGTGGAAATGATGAGATCATGGCAAAGACAAAAAAACAGGTGAAGACTGAGAAAACACGTTCTCCTTTCTTCTCACAGGCCAGAAAAGAATTCCTGCTTTACATCAAAGACAGTGATATGGTCAATTACACCGGTCTATTTGTCTATCTGCCCCTGCTTCTTGCTTTGATCAGCAAGATATTCATGGCGATGGATTTGAATAGCCGTGGACTTAGTTATGTGCAGGTTGCGATTCTATTTATCGCATTGTTGATCGTCTTAAGTTCAAATAGCATCATTGCAAAAATGTATAGTAAGGAAGGTGGCGCTTTTAAACTTGCCAGAACTTATCCTGTGAAAAATGATCTATTGATCACAAGCAAACTCTTTTTACCGATTCTTTTCGGCTCAGCAAGCATTATTATATCGTTTGGAATTGTTGCCGCGATGCGAAAAGACATGATGATAGAGAATATACTCTTAGGATCTGGAATCCTTATGATTTACTTAGGACATCTCTTATATTCGGCATCCTTAGACTTTACCAATCCACAAAGTTCGTTTGGTGATGTCTCATTCTTGTCTAGCAATGAGAATAGAAGTATTATCTTTGCTTTTGTCATAAGCGCATTATTTACACTGTTCTTCTATTATTTTGGAAATGACCCTCTCATCTGGATCAATAACATCCAAATGACGGCAAGTTTCAAACTGCTCTGTTTTGGCATTCTTTTCTTCGTTCTGAACATCTATCTCTATCATGAAAGGATCAAGTATGTCTATTCGAAAGGAGAACGATTATGAAAAAGTCAGTCTCTCTTATCGTTTTTGCTGCTTCTCTTATCGCTATCATCATCGTCGCCATTTTTGGAACGAAGCCGCAAGGCATTGTCCCTAAAATCTATATGGAATCCATCACAATCAAACCGAGCGATAATAGCCGTTATGATGAAGAGAAGAATAAAATGGTTCTTGTGTATGATGTGGACCAGGAAGTTGTCTACAATGATGACGCTTATATGCCTTATATATTTACAACCTCGGTTCTCCCTGAAAATGCTACCGATAGAAGTTTCATGTATTATTTTGATGATTCTTATTTGGATTACATCAATTTCCCACCTGATAACGAACAGGCAAAATACAAAGGTGCATTCCTAATCAAAAAGCAGACAAAAACTAGGCTCAAGGTTGTTAAAATCTTTTGCAAACCTCTCGATGGCGGTAAAGCGCCAGTTGCTAGTATCGATGTTATCCTTGATTATTCCGCTGTTTATGTCGGATAATATCTAGTGTGCTTGGAAATCTATTACGTTTTCTAAGCAAAAGGGGATATAGATAATGATTCGATTGATTGCACTTGATATGGATGGTACGCTTCTGAATTCAAAGAAGGAACTTCCTAAAGATTTCTTTTCTTTTGTGTTGTCTCATCCTAATATCCGTGTCTGCATTGCAAGCGGAAGACAGTATTATTCTCTGAGAAAGCAGTTTGATGAAATCAAAGATCATATAGTCTTTGTTGCGGAAAACGGAACCATGGTTGTCGACCATGATCAGGTGATATATCTGAATACGATGAAGAAAGAGGATGTCATCTCTGTTCTAGCTCTTTTGAAAAAACTAGAAGGAGTGACAATCATTCTCTGCGGAAATGAATCTGCCTATATGGAAGCGGCTGAGAATGAGGCGGTTGTCGAAGCGACGAAATATTATGATAGACTGACAAGCGTGAACAATCTTTTTGAGGTCGCAAAAGAGAAGAACATCATTAAGTTTGCTATCTATTTCAAAAATGGGGATGCTGAGAAGCATTACGCCGAATTACGCCATGTGAAAGAAGGACTGAAGACAGTATTGTCCGGTGAAAGCTGGATTGATATTTCCAATAGCGATGCGGACAAAGGCATTGCACTAGAAAAGGTCATGGAACTTTATCACATTGAAAAAGAGGAAAGCATGGCTTTTGGCGATTATCTGAATGATGTAGAGATGCTAAAAGCTGTGACTCATTCCTATGCGATGAAAAACGCTCATCCTTATATTAAAGAAATCTGTCGTTACCAGACAGATAGCAATGATGAGGACGGAGTCATGAAGATCTTGCGGACTCTATAATATATAAGGATTATTTATCAGACAACACTTCATAGACATGGCGGTTTTCCTCCATGTTTTTTTTAACGGCAGCTTCATACTGTTTGCTATCTGCATATTGGATGTTTTCCTTTTTGGTGATTGAAAAAGGAATTCTCTGTTCTCTTACGGCTTGTCGGATGAAGATATTGATCGCAGAGGACAAATTCAGTCCTAATTCATCAAAAAGTTCTTCAGCTTCCTTCTTTAATTCCTTATCCATTCGAATGGTTACGTTAACATTTGCCATAATATTGTTCCTCAGAGAAATTATAGCAAAATAATAAATTAAGGTAAATAGATGTGCATATAATGTACATCGTAATGAAAACTAGGCGAAATATATATAATATTGATAAATATATGCTCTTTTTGTAATCTTGCGAATATACAAAGTTGCAAAAATATTAAATTTGTAACATTTTCTATTGACAACACTTACAAAGTTGTTTAGAATATATGCGTTCAAAGAAACAAACTTGAACGATTTGTAAACATCAAGGAGATGAACATTATGAAAACATTTAAGAAAGCATTATTAGCTACAACCGCCTTAGGAATGATGGGTGTCGGCTCTGTTGCTGCAGCAAGTCAGATCACATTGAACGATCGTGAAAACACTCCTATCGCAACTGCTTCCAATGATGACAATCATAGACTTGTCCTCAATGGTGAGAAGATGTTTGTTGGTAAAACCTCTGCTGCCTTTGATTTCACTTCTATCTTCCTTGACGGCCTTAAGGCTGGTGGAGGAAGCTTCATCGGCTACATCGCCAGTGATCTTGCCAAGGTTGGATTCAAGAGTGCTCTTACTTCTTTAGGCTTCGATATGAGAAGCGATGAAGAACAGAAGTTCGATCACATCAGTGAACAGCTTAAGACCATGCAGAATTCTTTAACACAGGGTTTCACCGATGTTAAGAGAAAGATTGTTGAACTTCACAACAAGGACATCATGAATGGACTCCTTGGACAGCTTGATCAGATTCAGACTCCGGTTGCTGCTAAGTTCGCTGTTCTTGCTGATATCGCCAAGAAGGAACAAAACAAGACTGATTCCAAAGAACTTGATAAAGAGAAACAGGAATTCTTAGCTGGACTTAGTGAACTCAAGTTTGAAAAACTCAGTGCTAACAACCTTTGGAACGCTACTGAGAACCTTGCCAAGAACTTCACCGTTCCTTATTCCGTTGACAAATCCTTGAAGTTATTCGACCTCTATGAAGAATCCTATGGTGTTGCTGAAAAGTGGGATTATATGACAATTCAGCCGAGAAAGAACTTCATCGCTTATGTCGGTTTCTTAGTTAATGGCTTATGCCAACTCGCTCAGCTCTCCGCTAACTATAAGATGGGTCAGCTCAATGCTGGAGATTCTAACCTTAAGGGTTATGAACTCGGTGTTCAGAACATGATCAAGGCTGTCAATGAATTGAATGCTCAGTTCAAAGATGAATTGGTCAAATTAGATGTAATTCAGAAGAAACATGATCAGGATCACCTCATCACCTACCGTGATAGAGTTGTCGACAAAGATGGAAACATCACTGTTAAGGATGGTGTCACACTCTCTACAAGCCTTCTTCCTGTCACCCCAGCTGACAATGATTACAATTACGTTTCCTTCGAACGCGATGGCGATAACCCGACTGAACTTGTCAAGACATTCAATGGTCCTGATACTGTCGTTTACGAAAACGTCATCTATACTCTTGACTGCACAGAACAGGAAAAGATTTACAAGCAGGTCTTCGAAGATTATGAAACCTATATCAAGGCTATTGGAAAAGATAGCAAGACCTTCGGTGTTAAAGACTACCTCATCACTGCGGGCTTCACCTGCAAAGACAAAGACCTTTATAACAAGGCCAAAGGCTTCTATAAATCCATCCAGAACAAGGTCTTCGATCAGAGTAACGCCTGGAAGGTAGATAAGAATGATGAGCTCAGAGTCTACTATTACGGCTTCAATGATAAGAATCCTAACGGAAATGCCTACGATGTCTACGATGCCGTCCACGGTTATGCTTCCAATCCATTCTCTTCCACTGAATACAAGAAACAAAACAGAGATGCCATCAATAACTACTACCTCTGCTTCGTCAATGCCGATCAGAAGACAATCGCTGGTAAATTGACAAAGACCATCATCGAAAAAGTCGGTACAAAGACTGCTCAAGGCACCATCTTTGAAAAACACTTCAAAGGTCACAGAAAGATCAAAGGTGAAAACCTTGATAAAGTTGAAATCCAGCAGGGTCAGATCTAATACGATAGAAGAGACGATAAGAGACGAACAAGAAAAGGCTATGGATTCCTCAAAGGGCTCCATAGCCTTTTCTTTTGCGATAGGAATGACATATTCTAGAGTAGAACGATAGTTATAGCAGTCGGATAAGATTATGAATAGTTAGAAAGGACAAAGGATTTATTGTTCGATTGCAAAATAAAGAGGAGAATATGAATGGCGGAATCTAAACTAAAAAAACGATAATTTGTCTAAAAATTGAATAAGTAAGCGCATACTTTTTGACATTATTTTTTCATAGGGCCGTGAAAACGCCTGATTTTTGCCAATGTATAAAAAAGTTTTTCATAAAAAATAAGAAAACATAAAAAAATATTGCAAGCGTTAATTTTCCTTGTTATAATCGGGTCAAATAGGAGGGGTTCTTTATGAAGTCCAAACATGTAGTTACGGTTGCCTTATTAGCTATTTTCTCCGCTCTAGGATATCAGTCTTTGAATGGTGAAAGATTTGTTTCACCGAGAAAGAATGCAGAAGCATCATCCGATGAAATGGTCTTGTTCAGTGATGGTGTGTGGAATGATGCTTTAGGAACAGTTACTTATGCTAACAATAGTTATAGTAAATACGATGAAACTACGAAATGTTGGGTCGCTGGCGGATATAACATCAATAATAATGTAATGTTTTCAAATTCTCTTAATGTGAATGACTGGACGAATATTTCAATTCAATTTACAGCTGCTCCTGGCTGGACAGGGCTCGGTATGTTGAGCAAAAATTCCATCGGTTGCTATGATGGCACAAAATTTGAAATGTCTATGACAGCTGAAACTACAATCAGTCTTGAAAAATATCATGACGTACTTACTACTTCTTGCACATGGTGGAAGCCAGATCACTCTACTGAAAACACTGAAGTGAAATTAGATGACACAGCAATCTATGGCTTCTATTTCTGGGGTGGAACGGTTAATGTCTCATCCATCAAATTGACAGGTAAAAAAGGTTCTTCAGGCGGAGATGAAGAAATCGATACTTCGTTAAAGACTGAGACTTTGCTCTCTGATCCCGCTTATGTTACTAGTGTAAGCTATAGTGCGACAAATCATGTTGCATCTATCAACTATGGCGCTAGCGAAACGGATAGTTCCAATTACAGCATTAAAGCGGATGGTGCGAATTGCACGGAAACTTCACTTTCTAAAGTTGCAGATAGTGATAACCAGGTCATTCATGCTGAAACTGTCAGAAATGTACGCTTTGATTCTACTGCTGCTTTTGATTTATTAGATGGTGCTGTAGATCAAGGAAAACTGACTTTCAAAGCAAAATTCACTGTTGCGGAGGGACAAAAGGTTAGACTTCGTATCTTTGATGGATCTGGTGAATGGGGAGAAAGATGGGGTTCTGAAATCGAATTGGAATTACCTGAGAATCCTAGCGAATGGAATACTTATGAGATTGATTTTTCAAAACTTGGCAAACTTGCAACTATCTCTAGTTGGGGAAGCGTGGGATGCAAGGTATTGAACTTTGCGGATATTCATGGTATAGGCATCGTATCAGATAGTGACTATTCTATGGATATCAATGATATCAAATTCGAACATAAGAACAATGGCAAGAAGATTAAATCATTGACATTGACAACCACAAAATCATCCTATTTGGCAGGAACTAGTTATCAGCCTTCGACAACAACTGTCGATGCAACATATGAAGATGACAGAGTAGTCAAGAACATTGGTGGTTATACATTTACTGCCCCCACTGTATTTACAGAAGACAAGCATTCTGTCGACTATAAAGTCAATTATAATTCGAATGTGACAACGGAAACATTAGTACTTTCGTTGGCTCAGGCGACCGAAATCACAATTGCTTCCATGCCAGAGAAGACAAGCTTTAAAGATGGCGAGACCATTGATCTGACTGGATTGAAAGTCAATGCTGCCTTTGGTGATGAGGTGTTGGAGGATGTTGCTTATACCGTTGATCAGACAATCGCATATGTTGGCTTAGAGAAGGTTGTTATCTCCTATGCCGGATTGACAAAAGATTTACCAATCACTGTCACTGCATATGAGAAGCATTTCAATATGTTTGATTCATCTTATTGTGTAACCGATTCAGAAGGAAATGCGAACTTTAAGGAAGGTTACTACGCGAACAATGGTACACTCGATAAAGATGGAGAAAATTATTACTATCATCATAGTGATACAACAGGATGGAAATCTTCCCGCTTCAATTTCTCTGATGGTGCCGCATTGAACTTACAGGCTGTCAGTGTCAATTGTCCGGATGCGAAAATCTTCATGCGTTATAAGGCGAGTGAAGGTACTGCATTATCTCTTGGATTGATGAATCGTGTCGAAGGATCCACATGGGATAACGCATACAACACTGTCGACGCTTCTATTACAAGCGATGGCAACTGGCATGTAGCCACATTCAATCTTGCAGACTTCGATAAAGCATACACTGGTCATCTTGATGAAGGCGATGTTCCTACTGGAACGATGAACTTCAAGGCAATCAATGGTTGGCTTTTGGTCGGAAAAGGCGATATTGAAATCAGTGAAATCTCAGTGAAATGGGATGGAGAAGAAATCAACGGAGACTTTGATGATAAGGCCGCTCCTAAGCTTACCTATAACGGAGATAAAGTCTACAACCTGCATGAAGGCGATGATGTTCCCGAAATCGTTGCAAGTGCTTATGATATTATCGATGGTGAAGTAGAAGTTCAGAAGATTTGGAGTGAAAACAGCCTTGATGAAAACGGCAAATTGCTGCCAGGTGACCATACTCTTATCTTAAGAGCTGTTGATAAGGCTGATAATGCTACAACAGATGCCGATTATACAATCACATTCCATGTCGAAGCCAATAAGTATAAAGCTAGCATTGTCTCCGACAAGGGAACAGTCACCTTATCTAATGATGAATTTGTTAAAGGTGAAGTTGTTACGATTTCTGTCACGCCAAATGATGGTTACGAAGTTGATACTATTACGGTAATTGACAAGGATGGAAATGAATTGGATGTCAAAAACAATCAGTTCACCGCAGTTGGAAGTGACGTTACAATCACAGTCACCTATAAAGAAGTGAAGAAGAATCCGACAACTGATCCAGCTACAGACGATAACACTTCGAATAGTGGGACTGGAACTTCAGAAACAACGAAGAAGGGATGCGGAGGAAGCGTCGTTGCAGCAACCAGCATTCTCGCAACACTTACTCTTGTTGGTGCAGGACTTGTTCTGAAAAAGAAGAAAAATAAGTAATAGTCTAAAAAAGCAATTATAATTTATGTGGCTGATAAGGAAATTCTTATCAGCCACTACTTTATTTAAGAGAGATATCTATGGCAAACTTAAAAATCGAAAACCTAAATAAAATCTATCCTAATATGTTTCAGGCTGTCTTTGATTTTAATTTGGAAATCAAAGATAAGGATTTTGTGGTGTTTGTCGGGCCGTCTGGATGCGGAAAATCAACTACTTTACGAATGATTGCGGGTCTTGAAGACATCACCTCAGGAAAGATATTCATCGATGATGAACTTGTCAACTTTTCTGAGCCGAAAGACCGCAATATCGCTATGGTTTTCCAGTCTTACGCTTTGTATCCGAATATGAATGTCTTCGATAACCTTTCTTTTGGTTTGAAGATGAGAAAAAAGAGAATTCCATTGTTAGATAAGACCGATGAGAATTATCCTCTTTATCTTTCTTGCGTGGATGAATATAACTCGCTGGTTAAGAAAAAACGTAGCATGAAAAGAAAGGCTAATGATACAAAGGATATCGATAACGAAATTTTCAATAAAGAAATTGAGTTATATAACATCCAGCAGCGTATCAAACCAATCATGTCTATCGATGAAAGAAAAGTCCATTCTCTTGAAAAAGAACTGAAAAGCGCTCATAACAGTATCACAAGATATGAGAAAGCAATCGAAGAAATGAAAGAAAAATCTTCCTCTTTAAAAAAGGAAGATAAAAAATACGAGCGAAAAAAGCAGCTTTATACCGATGGTATTGCTTTATATGAGAAGAGAATAACTGCGACGAATGATTTGATTGCTCTGGACGAGAAGAAACTGAAATACTACACGGAAACGAAACTTGTACAGTATAAGTATGTTCGTTATTCAAAGGAAGAAATCACTAGAAAGGTCCATGAAGTCAGCCGTATTCTTGAAATTGAAGAATACTTGGCTAGAAAGCCTAGTACATTAAGTGGCGGTCAAAGACAAAGAGTTGCCATCGGAAGAGCGATTATCAGAAACCCGAAGGTCTTCTTGATGGATGAACCGTTATCCAATCTGGATGCGAAACTTAGAATTCAGATGAGACAGGAAATTGTCAAGATTCACAATCAAATCGGTGCGACAACTATCTATGTCACTCATGATCAAAGCGAGGCGATGACAATGGCAACAAAGATTGTTGTCATGAAAGATGGTCATATGATGCAGGTCGGAACTCCACAGGAGATTTTCAAACATCCATTGAATCAGTTTGTTGCTGGATTCATTGGAACCCCACAGATGAATTTCCTTTCCGTTGTTGTAAATGACTCGAGCCTAAGCATTTTAAATCGAGAGATTGATCTAGATGAGAAGCAAAAGTCTGTTCTCAAGGATTATGTCGGAAAAGAAATCACACTTGGAATCAGACCAGATGATATTATCTTTAATGAGAACGGTCAGTTTGAAGCAAAGGTTCAGATGATTGAACTAGTCGGATGCGATAAAATCGTCTATTTGGATATGGACGGCACGAAACTTGTTCTAAAAGTCAAGAACTACGTTGAGGTTGAAAAAGACAATACGATTCATTTTGACTTCAATAAAGATAAGATGTATTTCTTTGATAAGGATTCTCAATTGGCTTTGTATTGAAAAGAGGTAATGAAACATGAATACAAGAAGACCGAAAATTGGTGTGTTGCTTGTCTGTCCGCCTAGATTCCATGACTTGGGAGAAGGTACAGTTCATGGAACATACGATGAAAGAAAGCATGTTGTTGCAGATGATATCTTAAAACACTTTTCATATGCTGATGTCACTTATCCTGGATTGGTTTACACGAAAGATGACGTTGAGAAAGCAATCCGAATGTTCCAAAATGATGATATTGATATGGTATTTGCTCACTTTCTAAGTTGGAGCGATGATTTTGCATGGTGCCGATTCCTACGAGACTTTTCGAATGTTCCTATGGTATATGCTACAATCATCCGTGATAAATTGGGATTCAAGGATAGTTTCTCGGAAGATACTTTCATCGAGTTCTTAGCGGCTGGCGGTGTTGTTGGATCATTAGAAGGCAGCGGTGATTTACGACGTTTCCATCGTGAAAAGGTTCTCAACCTTGTTGGACTAGGGGATGAAGTGTTTTCTAAAACAGAGACGTTTGCTAAAGTCTGTGCTTTAAGAGGAGAATTAAGACATAACCAGATTGCACTTCTTCCTTCCTATAATGAGGCTATGTGGTCTACCTATGTCGATCCGTATGATGTCTTCATGAAAGTCGGACCTGAACTAAGATTCCTTACCATTGCTGAATTGATGGAAGTGATTGATACGATATCTGATGAAGAATGCGACAAGGCCACAAAAGAGATTCTCTCTACCTATACAATCAAAGGTGAAATCGATGAAGAGAAGATGAAGGCAAGTGTAAGAGGAAGTCTAGCCTTAGAGAAGATTGCACGCAAATATGATTGTGAACTTTTGATCCTAAACGATATTGATAAGGCATTGATGAGAAACGTCGGATTAAGACCAGGTTTTACACCATGCCCAGGAACGACTGATGTATTGGTCACACCAGAAGGCGATATCGGTGCTGGCTTAGCATGTTATTTCTTAAAGAAACTGACAGGTCAGCATGTTTCCTTTATTGAACCTTTCTATGTTGATCATGAAAACCATACCTTCCACGCCGGCCATGCAGGACCAAATGATTATACAGATCCCGAAGGAAAGACAATCATTGCAACAGACACAAGGTTTGCAAAATCAAACTTCAAGTATGCCGGTGCTCCGTTTGCTAATCATCTTTTTGCTCCGGGTGAAAAGACAATGTGCTTTGTCGGAGAACATGATGGTAAATTTAAGATTGTGGCAACTGTTGTTGATGTACTAGAAAGCGAGCATTTCCTGGATGGATATTCTCATGGTTTGTTCAAGTCTAGGATTCCAGAGGATGAGTTCTTTAAGAAACTTATCGATGTTGGTGTTACACAGCATTATGGAATTACAAAAGGCAACCATTTGGAAGAATTGAAGTATTTAGCAATGGTTCTAGGATTCGATTACTATGAAATCTAATCAAGGTGTCATTGTCTTTGATGTAGGTGGTACCTACATTAAGGCATGCCTTATCGATTCTTCTATTCATCAGGTGATAAAACCTTTTGAGGTTCCTTCTTTTGCGAATGAAGACTATGAAAAATTCTTGGATAGTGTTCAAATTATATATCAGAATATATTGGATGGAAATCCGAATCTTGTAATTGAAGCCTTACTATTTACGATGCCAGGACCATTTGATTATAAAAACGGAATCAGCTACATGAAACACAAATTTCAGTCGCTTTATGAAAAGGATTTGCGTTCATTGCTGAAAATCAGGCTTGGATATAATGGAGACATTCTATTTGAAAATGATGCAATTGCTTTTCTTTATTCGGCACTCCATGGTCAAAATATAAATGAAAACTCTATCGCAATTACTTTAGGTACTGGTTTAGGTTATGTGGTCTATGAGAATGGTACGGTTGAACGGTCTGACTTGGGTTCACCAAAAGAGGTTCTTTACAATGCTCCATATTTAGGAAAGGCAATGGAAGAGTATTTTAGTGCTCGTGGACTATTGTCTTTCTATCATGGTAATAGAAAATACGAAAACAGTCTTGATTTGTATAATGCTGCTACAGCTAATGATAAATATGCCCTGTCTTCCTTCTCCGATTTTGGAAGAGAACTTGGCAAGGCGTTAAAACCGTATTTGGATCGTCATAGTGCAAAGTGCTTGATAATTGGTGGACAGGTTGCTAAATCGTATCCATATTTTCTACCTGATTTAAAGGACGAGTTGAAGGGCGTCAAAATATTAGTTCGAACAGAAGATTGTCCTTCTTTATTTGGTCTTGCCTATGAATACTACAAAAATAAGATATAACTCATTGGAGGAAAAACGATATGCCTGAAATTAAATTAATCAATGTGAACAAAATCTACAGCAAGAATAACCAAGCTGTTTTTGATTTCAATTTAGATATACAAGATGGTGAATTTGTCGTTCTTGTTGGTCCTTCAGGCTGTGGTAAATCGACTACATTGAGAATGATTGCAGGACTTGAAGATATTTCTTCTGGTGAACTGTATATCGATAAGAAGTATATGAATGATGTTGAGCCGAAAGATAGAAATATCTCTATGGTCTTCCAGTCCTATGCTCTTTTTCCAAATATGAGCGTAGCCAAAAATATCGGCTATGGAATATCAATTCGAAAATATAAAACGCCGCTTTTAGATAAAGATGCAAAGCAGAAGACCGGTATCGACAAGATTAGTATCAAGGAAAAGAAAAATAAAATTCGTGATCTGAAAAATGAGATGAAATATGCCTCTGAGGATGAAAAAGAGGGCCTAAATTCTCAAATTCAGGAGTTAGAGAAACAGATTGATTATCTAAAAACAAACGAAGTACCATTATTCGTATATAAGAAGATGTCAAAAGAAGAAGTGAATAAACGTGTTACGGAAGCGGCTGAAATATTAGGGCTTACCCCTTATCTGAAATCAAAGCCTAGAGCTTTATCCGGTGGACAACAGCAACGTGTTGCCTTAGGTAGAGCGATTGTAAAGAATTGTCGACTCTTCTTAATGGATGAACCTCTTTCTAATTTAGACGCCAAATTGAGAGCGGAGATGAGAAAAGAGATTGTAGAACTACATGATAGATTGCATGTCACAACAATTTATGTGACTCATGACCAGATTGAAGCCATGACAATGGCAGACAAGATAGTGGTCATGAAAAAAGGCGTTGTTCAGCAAGTTGGAACACCAGAGGAAATCTATTCCCATCCTGCTAACAAGTTTGTTGCCGGATTCATTGGATCTCCGACGATGAATTTCATTGATGGTACATTTAATGGAGAAAACTTTATTGTAGAAGGCATGTCTTTAAAAGTGACTGATGAAAAGAAAACAATTCTTAATAATGAAATAGACAAGAATATTACTCTAGGTATTCGACCTGAATATGTTCATATCAAAAAAGGTGAACATAAGGGAAGGATCACATTGGTTGAACACCTTGGAAACGAGTCTACTGTTCATATTCTCTGTGGAAAATCGAACCTTGTTGGTTATTTTGCTTCTGATGAGGTACTCAATGTTGGCGATGAGGTCAATTTTGATATCGATATGAATTATGCGATATTCTTTAGAAAAGCAGATGAAACGGCTATTTATTGATTTAGGAATAGTTCTAAACAGAATGGGAAATAGTTATGGAAAGAAAATGGTGGCACGATAAGATCGTATATCAGATTTATCCGAAGA
>CAVILQ010000004.1:0-84597 GCA_963643715.1 bacterium
ATCCCCATGTTGTGCTATAGTTCTATTTAAAGTCCAACATTAGGGGTTCAGTACATCTCTGTGGCTCTCTGAGTTTACTTTTCGTATCCGTTTGGATTATGGCTCTGCCAGTTCCACTGGTCACGGCACATATCTTCCAAATCGTATTTGGCTTCCCAATGAAGTTCTTCCTTGGCGCGATCAGCGCAGGCATAGCAGCTATCGACATCGCCAGCTCTTCTTCCGACAATCTGATAAGGAAGAGTCTTTCCACAAGCCTTTTCAAAGGCGTGGATCATATCGAGGACAGAATATCCTTTTCCGGTACCAAGGTTGTAGATATGGACACCCGGTTTTGTGCAATACTTCAAGGCGGCGATATGTCCTAAGGCAAGATCGACGACATGGATGTAATCTCTGACACCCGTTCCATCCGGAGTGTTGTAGTCATTTCCGTAAACCTTGATGCAAGGAAGCTTACCAGTGGCAACCTGTGCGACAAATGGCATAAGGTTGTTCGGAATGCCTTTTGGATCTTCACCGATCAATCCACTAGGATGGGCACCAACTGGATTGAAGTAACGGAGAAGGATGATGTTCCATTCGTTATCGGAGACATATAGGTCTTCTAAGACATGTTCAAGCATGAGCTTAGTGGCACCATAAGGATTGGTGACGGAAAGACGGCAGTTTTCATCCAAAGGAAGACGTTCTGGCTTTCCATAGACTGTTGCAGAAGAGGAGAAGATGAAGTTCTTGACTCCGAATTCCTTTAAGACTTCCAATAAGGTGATCGTGCCACCGATATTGTTATCATAATAGTCTAGAGGAATGCGGACGCTTTCTCCGACTGCCTTAAGTCCAGCAAAGTGAATGACAGCATCGATTTTATTTTCTCTAAGAATCTGACGATCTGCCTCTTTGTCTCTCATATCGACTTTGTAGAATTTCACAGTCTTTCCTGTGATTTTCTCTACTCTTTTCAATGCTTCCTCATTGGCGTTGCAAAGATTGTCCATGACAACGACATCATAACCCTGATTCAGCAATTCGACTACTGTGTGAGTTCCGATGAACCCTGCACCACCCGTAACTAAGATTTGCATAATTAACCCCCTCGGTTGGAGATTATAGTATACTCTAAAAAATAAGAAAATGGGAGTGTTTTACACCCCCATCTTTACAAAAATTTACGATGACAATGTGTTATGCGGCCTGTTGTATCTTCAAAGCGTTATTATCATCGATTTCCTTAAACGCTTTCTTTTGTATCTTCAGCGTGACAGGGATATAGATAAGATCGACTAAGATCCAACTCAAAGGATAGCAGAAATAGAGCCAGAAGATAGTATGGAAGTAGGATACATAGGTAAACAAAGTGAGGATGAATACGATTCTAGAACCCGTGCAACCAACAAGTGTGATAATGGCAGGTGCAGTCGATCTTCTCATTCCTCTTAGGTATTGGCTCGAAATATCCATAAAGCCATCAAGAACATAGGTGAAGACCATCATGTACATTCTCTCTTTTCCGGCGGCAAGTGCATTTTCTCGGATGATAGTGACAGAATCTTCGGAATTTGTTTCCGAGATGAAGACAGAGAGAATCTGATTCGGAATGATTAGGACAATCATGGCACAGACGAAACAGGCAATGGACATCCACGCCATCGTATACCAGTAGATCTTCTTGATGTTCTCCTTTTTTCCGGCACCATAATTCTGTCCGACAAAAGAGACACAGGCTAAGCCGAAGGCTTCAATGAAGGCATAGACATAAGATTCGATTTGGCTGCTTGCACTTGAACCGGATAATATCTCATTCTCTGAGATGGCGATGCCGTTTATGGTGTAATTGTGAATCGTATAGAGCGATGATTGGATGAGAACGTTAGGAATGCAGAATCCCAAACCCTGAAGTCCAGCAGGGATGCCGATTTTCAAAATCTGAGAAAGGCTAACCCTATCGAAGGTTAGATTTTTGAAATCGAGTCGGACATAACCCTTTTTGTTGATGGAAAGCCAAAGCACGACAAGGATGCTAGAGATGGCCTCTGAAATGATGGTTGCTAGAGCGACACCGACAACATCCATGTCAAAGACAATGACGAAGAGAAGGTCAAAGACGACATTGATGAGGCCAGATACAGCAAGAAAATAAAACGGCCTTCTCGAATCACCTAAAGCGCGGAGAATCTGAGAGCCGAAGTTATAGATCATCAGAAAGGGAAGACCGGCAAAATAAATCTTGAGGTAGGTACTAGCAAGAGGAAGGATGTTATCAGGAGTATTCATCAGTTTGAGAAGATAGGGTGAAAGGAAGAAACCGAGAATTCCGACGAAAATGCCGACAATGACGGAAAGGATCATCGATGTCGATAAGATGCTCTGGGCTCTTTTTTGATCATTAGCACCTTTGGCATTGCCGATTGCTACATTGCATCCGATTGCCAGTGAGACAAACAGTGTGACGATCAAGTTGATGAGTGGGGAATTGCTTCCGACAGCTGACATGGATAAGTTTCCTCCGCCATAATGGGAAACGGTGAAGAGGTCAACGGTAGAATAGAGAAGCTGTAGAATAGTTGAGAAAGCCATCGGCAAGGCAAAGAGCGGAATCTTGAGGAACAGATTTCCGCTGGTCAGATCCATTTCGGAGTGTTTTTTCAGTTTCATAATTATATCTTTCTCTTAAAGCCTTACTATTTTAGTAGGTTATTTTATTAATTCAATAGATTGTATCCGCTTACTTTTGTTATAATCATCATAGAATTCAATATGGGGAATCGCTATGGAACAGCATGAATTGAAACAAGGACAGCTACTAGACGAGAATGGATGCCTAGAAGAAGCAGGGTACGCTTTTTCTCTTGTGAAAGAATATGCTAGAGATGATATCAAGGCAAGAAAGTCACGTATTAAGGAGTGGGACTACTACTATTTTGGAAACCATGAGATAGGTCTGGCCCTCACCATCGATGATAATTCCTATATGGATCTTTGCTCGGCTACCTTCTTCGACTATAAGAAAAAGAGTTATCATGAGAAATCGAGAATGCATCTTTTCTCTTTCGGAAAAAGGAATCTTCCTTCAACGAGCAAGATAGGAGACACGAAATATCAGGATTCCAAGGTCTACTTTCTTTTTTCCAACGATGGTGAAGTAAGAGAACTTTTAGGTACTTATGATCATTTCCGTGGAAAAGATAAACTGACTTTCCATCTCAAAGTCAAAGAGAGAAGGAAAGATACCATGGTCATCGCCACCCCCTTTGATAAGAAAAGACACTTCTACTATAATCAGAAAATCAATAATCTTGTCGCAGAAGGCGAGATAAGGATTGGAGATGAGGTTTATCCTGTTAAGGATATGCCAGGCGTCCTAGATTGGGGAAGAGGAGTCTGGACTCGAATCAACACGTGGTATTGGGCAAGCATGAATGACAATATAGATGGACATTTTGTCGGCTTCAATCTAGGTTATGGATTCGGAGACACATCCAAAGCAAGTGAGAACATGTTCTTCTATGATGAGAAAGCCTATAAGCTTGATGATGTTCTCTTTGAAATCCCAGAGAACAAAAACGGAAAAGAAGAATACGAGAAAGAGTGGAAGATGACATCAAAAGATGGCTCGATCAATCTGACATTCACTCCTTTGATACATCGAAAAGGCGGTGGAAACGCCATCTTTATTCATTCGATTCAAAATCAAATATTCGGCATCTACAACGGATCCTTTGAAATCGACGGTCAATCGTTTAAAATTATAAATTGTTATGGCTTTGCTGAAAAAGTCTATAATCGTTGGTAAATGGATAGGAGGAAAAGCCAATGGCAGTGTTTGAAGTTAAATACAATGATGAATTCGTTCAAAAAGGAAATGATTATCTCATTGAGAAACCAAAAGCTCACTTACTGATCATCACAGGTATGGATGAACATTCATCTCGTTATGAGACCTTTGCTCATGAACTGAATGAAAAAGGATATTCTGTCTCAGTCTTAGACCATTGGGGACAGGGTGAAAACGCCAAAAGCGTAGAAGAGCAGCAACAGTGGCCAAAAGGTGCCTGGAAGATGACACAGGCAAGTCTTAACAAGAAAGTCTTAGAACTGAAAAAGGAAGGTGTACCAGTCTATCTGATGGGACATTCGATGGGTTCCTTTGCCGTTCAAAATTATCTTATCAATTATCCGGGAAGCGTGGATAAAGCCATCATCATGGCTAGTAACGGAAAGAACAACAAACTTGCTATTAAAGCCGGTAATCTTGTCTGTAAAATGATGACTACGAAGAAGAACTGGAATAAACATGCTAAGTTCATTGAAAACATGTCGATTGGCGCCTATGCGAAATCCGTCAAGGACAGAAAAGATGATCTTGAATGGTTAAGCTACAATGAGGAGAACAGAAAGAATTATGCTGCCGATCCTTATTGCGGACACTATAACACCTTCGGATTCTTCCACGAATTCATGGATGGCATGAATCAGCTTTATAAGAAAAAGAACCTGAAACGCATCTCAAAAGATGAACATATCCTTATCATCGCCGGAGAAGATGATCCAGTCGGAGCCTGTTCCAAAGGTCCAAAATCCTTAGAGAAAATGTATAAGAAATTAGGATTAAAAGATGTCAGACTTTGTATCTTCCCTCATATGAGACATGAGATTCTCAACGAAACTGATAGAGACAAGGTTGTAGACGCAATCCTTGAGTTCTTAGATTAGAATTTAAAAAAACTTCCACTATGATGTGGAAGTTTTTTGATTAACGATAATCAGGATAATCCTTGATGTGAAGGAGATTCTCCGCATTCTTGATACGATCTTCAGAAGGTGGCTCGATTCCTTTTAAAGGATAGGGTATCTTCAACAGATCGTACTTGAATGTTCCTAAAGTGTGATAAGGAAGTATCTCGACTCTTCTGATATTTTTGAACTGCTTCAGAAAATCATTGGTCTTCTTTAACAGTTCATCATTATCGCTTAGAGTAGGGACAAGAACGTGTCTGACCCAGATAGGATAATTCTTCTTATCGAGGTAGGAGAATAAGTTTAGAACATTCGCATTGTCTTTACCTGTGATCTTCTTGTGGAGTTCAGAATCGATGCATTTGATGTCGAGAAGGAACATATCGGTTACGCTCAACAACTCATCGAATTTCTTGAGGTACGCCTCATTCGTCGAGAACGTGGCACCGCTCGTATCGATGCAGACGGAGATTCCATTTTTATGGAACAATCTTGACAATTCAATGATGAAGTCAAGCTGAGCCAAAGGCTCACCGCCACTGATCGTCACACCGCCATTGTTTTTCCAATAAGGCTGATATCTAGTCAGTTTCTTATATGCCTCTTCCGGAGTAATCGGGTTCTTTTTTGAGAACTCCCAAGTGTCCGGATTATGACAGAAAAGACAGCGATAAGGGCAGCCTTGTAAGAAGATTACACTTCTAACCCCGGGCCCATCGACTAATGCGAAGGACTCGAGGGACTGATAATAGCCGACCGTCATGAATTATCTGTGGTCGTGGAAAGTACGGGAGAGGACGTCCAACTGCTGTTCTCTGGTGAGGTCAATGAACTTGACGGCATAGCCAGAGACACGGATTGTGAAGTTGGCGTATTCTTCTTTCTCCGGATGTTCCATAGCATCGAGGAGCTTTTCTTTGTTGAAGACGTTGACGTTGAGATGGTGTGCACCCTGTGTGAAGTAGCCATCGAGAACCTGAGTGAGGTTTTCAATGCGTTCTTCATCACTATGTCCTAAAGCATCAGGGTTCATAGTCTGGGTGTTGGAGATACCATCCAAGGCATATTCGTAAGGAAGCTTTGCAACGGAGTTGAGGGATGCAAGAAGACCGCTATTTTCAGCACCATAAGACGGGTTAGCACCAGGAGAGAGAGGCTTTCCAGCCGGTCTTCCATCCGGAAGTGTACCAGTGGCTTTGCCGTAGACGACGTTGCTGGTGATGGTGAGGATGGATGTGGTAGGCTCACTGTTACGATAGGTGTGATGTTTCTTAAGCTTGTTCAAGAAGGTGTGGAGAACTTCGATGGCGATATCATCGGCTCTGTCATCATCATTTCCGTAGCGAGGGAAGTCGCCTTCGATCTTGAAGTCGGTGGTGATACCCTGTTCATCGCGGATAGCGGTGACCTTGGCATACTTAATGGCGGAGAGAGAATCGACAACGTGGCTGAAGCCAGCAATACCGGTTGCGAAGGTTCTTCTGACATCGGTATCGATCAAAGCCATTTCGGCAGCTTCATAATAATATTTGTCGTGCATGTACTGGATGAGGTTGAGGACGTTGACATAGATGCCAGCGAGCCAATCCATCATTCTGTCATAGCTCTTGACGACCTCATCATAGTTGAGGACTTCGCTTGTGATCTTTTGATATGCGGGACCGACCTGCTGATGGCTCATTTCATCGACACCACCGTTGATGGCGTAAAGCAAGCACTTGGCAAGGTTGGCACGTGCTCCGAAGAACTGCATTTCCTTACCGGTCTCAGTTGCGGAGACGCAGCAGCAGATAGAATAGTCATCGCCCCAGATCGGACGCATGACATCATCGTTTTCGTACTGGATGGAGGAAGTGGTGATGGAAATGTGGGAAGCATAATCCTTGAACTTCTTGCTCATTCTAGCGGAATAGAGAACGGTGAGGTTCGGTTCCGGAGCAGGACCCATGTTTTCAAGGGTGTGGAGGAAACGGAAGTCATTCTTTGTGACCATGTCTCTTCCGTCCATGCCCATACCGCCGACTTCCAAGGTAGCCCAGACAGGGTCGCCGGAGAACAAGGCGTCATAGGAAGGAATACGAGCGAACTTGACCATACGGAACTTCATGACGAGATGGTCGATGAGCTCCTGGGCATCCTTTTCAGTGATGACACCATTCTTAAGGTCACGGCTGATATAAATATCTAAGAAGGTAGAAATTCTGCCGACAGACATAGCGGCACCGTTCTGGCTCTTGATAGCGGCAAGATAGCCAAAGTATAACCACTGAACGGCTTCGTGGGCATTGGTGGCAGGCTTAGAGATATCATAACCATAGGAAGCAGCCATTTCCTTCATCTGCTTGAGGCATTTGATCTGCATGGAGATCTCTTCTCTAAGACGGATGACATCGTCGACCATGGTGCCATCACCACAGTTAGCTAAGTCAGCCTGTTTCTCTTCGATGAGGATGTCGATACCGTAAAGGGCAACTCTTCTGTAGTCGCCGACGATTCTTCCTCTTCCGTAAGTATCCGGAAGACCGGTGAGAATCTTGTTGTGACGGCACTTCATCATCTCAGGAGTGTAAGCATCGAAGACACCATCATTGTGGGTCTTGTGATATTCGGTGAAGATCTTGTGGAGTTCCGGATTCGGAGTGTAGCCGTGTGTGGTAAGAGCCTGTTCGGCCATCTTAATGCCACCATAAGGCATGAAAGCTCTCTTCAAAGGCTTGTCTGTCTGAAGACCGACGACCTTCTCGAGATCCTTGTACTCTTCGCTGATATAGCCAGGCTTGTGGCTAGTGATGGAAGAGACGATGTCGGTATCCATATCGAGGACACCGCCTTTGGCTCTGGCTTCTCTCTGAAGTTTCTGGAGTTCGAACCAAAGAATGTTTGTTGCCTTGGTCGGGCCTTCCAAGAATGAAGCATCGCCTTCATAGGGTTCATAGTTGTTCTGAATGAAGTCACGGACATTGATGTCGTGTTTCCAGTGGCTTCCCTTGAATCCTTCCCAAGCTGTAGAATCAAATTTCATATTTGTTGTACCTCTCTTTTTAACTTGATTTGGGCAAATAATTTTTTAAACCAAGATATGATACTCGCTAAAAAACAATAAGAAAAGAAAAATGCTCTTATAAAACAAAACTTTTTCGCTTTGAAATGTTATGTTGACATTTAAAAGCCCTTACATCGAAAATATGTATTATTCGTGTATGGATCAGGCCTGGAAAAGTTTGAGGAATGTATTGGATGCCTCAAACGCGTTCAAACCTGCTTTTTTCTCTAACCAAAGGAAAAGATAACTTGTCAAAGCCTCACTTAAGAATAAGGAAAGGAACTGACGCTCGACCCCTTCCTTGTGGATGATATCGCAGTCGACAAAAGACTCCATAACAGGAAGAAGACCATCCTTCATCTTGTCATAGAAAAGACTTCTTCCTTCTTTGTCGTGAAGGAGAGTGAGCAGATCATCTTTATCCTCTTCTAAATGGAGAAAGAGATGGGAGAGCAAAGACACGGGATCGGATTCCTTGGAGAAGTCATGCCCTTCTTCTTTCTTTTTCTTTTCGGATAAGACATGCTCAAGGACATTGTCTCCGATGGCTTTGATAATATCTTCCTTGCTCTTGAAGTGAGAGTAGAATGTGCTCGATGACACTTTGGAATTCTTGATGAGATCGGTGATTGTAATCTCGGTGTAATTCTTCTCCTTCAAAAGAGAGAAGAAGGTCTGAATCAATAACTGTCTTGTCTTGACTTCTCTTTTGTCTCTTTCTTCATTTAAGGAAAATAATGAGGGAGAGACCTTCTTCTTCTGTCCGACTAAGAGATAGTAGTTCTCTCCTTCTTCGGCTTTCAGGATATCGAAGTCGCTTCTATATAGATTCGCTTCTGTGTTTGGATCAGAGAGGTCACGGCTTAAAAGGGATACATCTCTTCCTTTATGACAGTCGTGAAGCTGTTTTCTTCCTAAGTCATGGACGATAGCAAAACGCCCATCATCGGAAAGATTTCGAATGATGGATTCCTTGAATTCGTTCAGCTCAAGGAAATGGGGATAGGCATCGAAGATGATGATGAGGTCGTATTTGCCATCTCTCATGGTATAGAAATCCTTGACTTGGAACAGGACCTCTTTCTCACTGATGTGCTTGCTTTTCGCCTGTTCAATCATCTTCTCGGAAAGATCGACAGCTGTGACTTGTCTTTTTGATCTTTGGTAAAGCAGATGAGAGATGACACCTGTTCCGCAGCCTAAGTCTAGAATTCGATCACCCTCTAGGATACCGACTTTATCCAAGAGTCCTTGAATCTTCATCTCTTCATGTTCATCATTTTTATCCCAGTTCGGCGCATGGGAATCAAAGAATGAGCGGATCAATGTGGTATCTGGATTAGACATTGGCGAAGAATTCCTTGATGTTGTTGATTTTCTGGAAGCCGCCATAGCTCATCGGAGCATTCTTGATAGACTGGCTATAGCAGTCGCTTCCTAAGAAAGCGTTGCCGATTTCGTCGTACTTGCTATCCATATCCATGTCTTTATAGGCGTCCGGATAGGCAACCGATGCTAAGAAATAAGCATCCATCAGGGCGATTTCAAGATTGGTATAATAGGCGTTAAAAGGCATCTCAAGATAGATTTCGCCTTCGCTGAAGGCCTTTAAGGAATCGAATTCTTCGGGACTTGATTCATAGGTTGTCTTGAATTTGGCAAGTCCTGCGCTATCTAAAACAATCTTGTCTGGATTCAAAGAGAGGAAGGCTTCCTTCTCTAATTTGCCGTTTGTCAATGTGATGTCGCTTGTGACAGCATTCTTGATAGAGGAGACGTTGAAGAGCGGGAAAGATGTGGAAGTGGAATAGATATCCTGGGTTCCCCAATTGCCTAATCCGCCGATATAGATGCTCATCTTGTCTTCTTCCTTGACACCATTAGCTCTTGTTGTAAGGTCGCTTTTAGCGGTGGCGATATAATCGTTGAGTGTCTTTGCCTTCTCTTCTTTTCCGAGCACTTTTCCTAATAGGGTTAAGGATTCCTTGACGTTATCATCAAAGACGGAGTTGCTTCCGTATTTCACAACGACGACCGGAACACCGACCTGGCTTTGAAGCGTGTCTGCCTTTAAGACATCTGCATATTCCGAGATGATGAGAGAAGGACGGCAGGAGAGAATCAGCTCAGACTCAGCCTGCTGAGCCTGAGGACCTCCTTTTCCGCAGCTAGGAAGAGTCTTGAAGTACTCTTTGTTCACATCGTAATAGGGTCTAGAGACATTGGCAAAGATGTTGGCGTTGACGTCTCTATCGATATCTTCGACAGCGATGATCTTATTGATGTCTCCGACATAGGAATAGAGTCTTAAAGCTCCGGCACCGATGCAAAGGACTCTCTCTTTGTCTGTTTCCTTGATGGTGTTTGTTCTTCCGATAAGATCAGTGATCTCCATCGTCTTTATAGAACTTTCATTTGCTGAAGAGTCATTGCTATTTGTTGTCTCCGTATTTGCTCCACAAGCTGTCAAAAGAGCGAGTGTAAGAAGTAGTAAATTTGCTTTTTTCATGATTATTCTCCTATTGATACAAATTTATGGCCGTATTCGTCTATCTGCAATCTGAAGTCCGTATCGAAAGTTTGCTTTAATAAATCCTCATTGACACTATTGATATTACCTTGGTGAATCAGATTCCCATCCTTGAGGAAGAAGAAGTAGTCGCCGAAACGGAAGGACATGTTGATGTCATGAAGAGAGAGAAGGACAGTCAGTCCTTTTTCTTTCACAAGCCTTTCTAATAGCCGGAGAAGCAAAGTCTGATTCTCGATGTCAAGAGAGGAAGTCGGCTCATCGAGGACAAGAAGGTCACATTTCTGAACCAAGGCTTTTGCAATCATGACTTTCTGTCTTTCCCCGCCGGATAATTCATCTGTCGTCTTATCGATGAGGCCTTCAAGATGAAGTTCCTCAATGATCTCATTTAACGAGTCATCATCCTCTTTCTTATGATTTCGATAAGAAAGGTAGGGAAGTTTTCCAAGAAGCAAGGTATCATAGACAGTAAGAGAAGAACGCGGAATTTCCTGTGGAAGGTAGGAGAAGGATTTCGCTAACTCCTTTCTCTTGAGACTCTTGACGTCTTTTTCATTGAATAGAATCTTTCCGTCATATCCTTTGTATAGCGAAAGGATACATTTCATCAAGGTCGATTTTCCAGATCCGTTTTTTCCTAATAGGATATTCATCTTTCCTTTTTTGATGGACAAGGATACATTGTTTAAAGATGGGATTCCTTTTTTATAATGATAACTTAAGTCTTTGATCTCAAGCATGATGTTTTCTCCTTTCGTAAGAGAAGATGATGAAGATGAAGAAGGGAGCGCCGATGATAGCAGTCAAAGCACCGACAGGAAGAGAGAATCCTTTCAGTATCACCCTTGAAATATCATCGGATATGAGAAGAAGGATGCTTCCCGTCAAAGCGGTTGTGGGAATGAGATATTTGTGATTGCTAGAGAAGACTTTTCTTGCAATATGAGGACAGATAAGGCCTAAGAACGAGATGACACCTAAGAATGAGATGCAGGTCGCAGTCACAAGAGACGCTAAGGAAAGAAGAAGAAAACGCAGGAATTCGGTGTTCACACCTGTCGTTTTTGCGATGTCATCGCCAAGACAGAGAGCATTCAGCTGACTAGAATAGATTGTGAAGACAGTGTATGCAATAGCAACGGCAAATAAGATAATCAGAATTTCTTTGTATCCAACTCTTCCTAAGTCACCGAAGGACCAATAGACAGCGGAAGACAATTCCGTATCGGTGGCAAAATACTGTAATAATGAGGTGATCGCGCTGAATAGTGTTGAAAAAGATAGTCCGCTTAAGACGAGTGTCTCAGGAGAGAAATTCTGTGTTTTAGCAATAGCGAGTATTAATAATATGGCACCGAGTGAGAAAAGAAAGGCAATCGAGGACACCGCATACGGATTATAGGAATTCCAATTGGAGTTGTTGTTAGTCACAACCTTGCCGCCGCTAAGCAAGATGATAGCGACATTTGCTCCTAAAACGGATGCGTTTGAGATGCCTAATGTGGCAGGTGATGCCATCGGGTTATTAAGACACGTCTGCATGATAAGACCGGATATCGAAAGTCCGATTCCACAAAGGATAGCAGCAAGTACACGGGGAAGTCGGATGTTCTGCATGATCCTTACACTGATCTTGTCACCGACACCGAACAGTGCATAAAAGGATTCCGAGAAAGAAAGAGAGGAAGTTCCGACAAATAAAGAGAAGAAGGAAAGTAGAAGGAAAATGACAAGAAAGGAAATCAGAATGATAATCATCTTTCTTTTTCTTCTTTGACATCGCTGTTGATATGGTATGGTTTCATTTATGGACATGAGAGTATTCTATAACACATGTTGAGAAAATAAAAGAAAAATCAATCAAGAAACAAAACAATTTGAATATTTTTGTTCGATAACTCAGTTTTAAAGATTTGAAAACCTTGAAAGAGAGGCTGTTGTTGTTTCCTTTTCTCATCGATTCTCTTATAATCTTTTCAAAGGAGATTCGATACTATGGATCAAGTTAAAATCGTAGAGGTAAAAGACAATGTGCTCTCTGAGAATGAAACAGAGGCTAATAAAGTCCGCGCATTATTAAAGGAGAAAAAGGTCTTTCAGATCAATTTGATGTCTTCTCCTGGAAGTGGAAAGACCACACTGCTCTGCTCATTGATTCCATATCTAACGAAGAATGGATATCGTGTCCTTGTTCTTGAGGCGGATATCGATGGCGATGTCGATGCCTATACAATCTTAGAAAAGACCAATGCAAAATCGATTCAGATCCATACAAGTGGCGCTTGTCATCTTACAGCGCAGATGACCTATGATGCTTTAAAAAGCACAAATCTTGATGATGTCGATATTGTCATCATGGAGAATATCGGAAATCTTGTCTGTCCAGCCGAGTTTGATACCGGATCAGACTTGAACATGATGCTATTATCCGTTCCGGAAGGAGATGACAAGCCTTTGAAATATCCGCTTATGTTCAAAGTGTCTCAGTTTGTTCTAGTCACCAAGATGGATGTCCTTCCCGTCTTTGATTTTTCATTTGAAGACTTCAAAGAACGAGTTGAGAAACTTAACCCGGATGCTATGATATTCACTGTCAGCAGCATCAAAGATGAAGGCGTTGAGGATGTTGTCTCTTCGCTTCTTCCTAGAATTCAAGAAAAAGTCGGTAGATAACCTATCTTCTTCGTTTCTTTTTCGTATTATTAAGAAGTGCATTCTTTAGCACTTCTTTTTCGTTTGGAATGAAAGATGCTTTTCGTAATGCCTTGATGGTGGGGAAAAGTAGGAAAATCTCAAAGACTCCAGTGGCCACAGTGATCAAGGCCTGGATAAGATTTTGAATGAAGACGGCTTTGAAATCGTATTTCATGATGATGGAGTCAAGATATAATGCGCCTGTGTTTGCTAAAGTGGTAAGCAGAGATGTGATGATGACAAGAGAGATAGAAAGAATCTTTCTTTCATCTAATAGGATTCCTTTTTTCTCTAGCATCGCTTTGATCGGTGAAATGATAAGAGGACGGATCAAAGGAGGAAGCATCCACAGCCATGTAGTAGGAGTCAGTCCATAGATGAGCTGATCGACAAAAACACCTAAGACACAGCAGGCTATGCAATCGGAGAATGGAAAAGCAAAGCACACAAAATAGATGACAAAGGCAGCCAATGTGATCTTGAATCGGCCTGCCTGTATGTCGACTAGACAAAGGATGACATATAAAGCCGCGAAGATGGCAATCAGTGCCATTCGCCTTACTGGTTTGTTTTTCATAAATGTTCAGAATTGATCAGCCATAATGGCTTAGTTTGAAAAGTTGTGACTTTGAGAAAGTCAATAGGAGGGAAAATAAGTGCATAGCTATTCAGATATAGTCTTTTTGCGACATTATTTGAATATCGTTTGTCTCCAATCAGAGTCAAAGACAAAGAGTGAATGGCATAGCGAATCTGATTCTTCCTCCCGGTATGGATTTGAATCTTCAAGGCGGTTCCTATCTGAATCGGATTTCCGTAAGAGATTTCGGTAACGGCTTTTTTTCCGTCTTTGTCTTCTATGACCTTATAGGATGCATTCTCCTTGAGGTATTGAGTCACAATCGTATGAAAGTCACTCTTCATTTCTTCTTCTACGACTGCCTCATACAATCGTATGACGGTTCTATTCTCAAAACAGGACTTCAAGTATCTCTCTGTATCCTTGTTCTTAGCAAAGACCATGACACCGCTTGTCTCATAATCAAGACGATGAACGAGGTATATTTCCTCTCCTTTCCTTTTTGTGTAAATCTTCAGATAGGAAAAGAGATTCTGATATCTTGTCTTGATGTCTTCTGTGGCAACAGAAAAGACATCTCTTTCCTTATATACGGAAAGGACGTTTTCGTCTTCATATAGAATGGTATAAGGTCTTTTTTTCATGCCTTAGTATTATAAGGAAATGAAAGGAAAAGAAAAGACTTAATGAATTTCTGGGAAGAAGAGAGTGAAAGTGGAGCCATTATCCAACTGCGATTCTACTTTGATCTGAATGTTATAGTTGCTACAGATATGCTTGACGATGCTAAGGCCAAGACCCGTTCCGCCAAGTTTTCTGCTCCTTGCCTTATCGACTCGGAAGAAACGTTCAAAGATTCGATCCAAATCCTCCTTTGGAATGCCGATGCCACTATCCGATATGGAGAGACTCTTTTGCGTTTTATCGAATGTCAAAGACACTTTTCCGTTATCCTTGTTGTAACGGATTGCATTCTCAAGAATGTTCTTGAGAAGAGAGGATAAGTCCTCTTTGTTCATCCTGACGGAAAAACTTTCACCGAATATGGAAACGACAATGCCTTTTCTGTTGATTTCCGTGTCGAACTGAAGAAGCTCCTCATGAATGACTTCATTGATTGAAGTGTATTCGCTGTTCTTTTGTACTGTTTCACTTTCTAGTCTAGATAATTCCAGCATGGCGATGATGATTTCATTCATTCTCTTGCCCTCGGACTGGATCTTATTGAGGGCGTCATCGACGTCCGCTTTATCGGTTAAGAATCCTTCTTTGATCATCTGCGTATAGCCGAGTATGGAAGTCAAGGGAGACTTCAGCTCATGGCTTGCATTGGCGAAGAAGTCTTTCTTTGCACTTTCCAGACGTTGCTCTTCCGATATATCAACTAAGAGAATTGAGGAACCCTTCTCATTGTCCTTGACCCAGACATCCGTAATCGGATGAGCGGAGACTAATAGCGTCGTTTCCTCTATCTTTAAAATGATGCTGCTTTCTTTCTCTAATGAGGAAACATAGACATCATGTATCTCAGGAAGGATGGTTAGTGCTGTTAGTGTTTTTGCCTCTTTTGAATGGAATAGGTTTTTCGCGAAGGAATTGATGAGCAGGATATTCTCATGGTCATCGAGTATGATGACACCTTGATTCATGGAATCGATGATGTAGTTAAGTTTTTCCTTCTCATCTGTTAAATCATCCATTTTCTCCTTGATGAGCATCTCTGTCTTGTTGATGCTTTCGGAGATGCTTTCAATCTCATTCTCATCGTTGATGTTGTTGTAAGAGACAATCTTAGCGAGTTTCTGTGTCTCTCTTTTTAGGGGCTTCATTTCCTTATCGATGAAGAAGTAATCCAAGAATAGAGCAATCAAGAATATGAATACAATGAAAACACTTGAATACAAAATAAATTTATTTAAGATGGAATTAACCGACTCTATTGGCAAAGCAATTCGAATATATAAAGCAAAACTGTCAACATATGCGGCTAAATATGTCATATCGAGATCGAGTGATGCTGAATGACGGTAATAGATTTTTCCTACATTCTGGATCTCTGGCCTGGAAAGATGATTCTCATCCATGGATTCCTTGTCGTTATCGAATAAGACATAACCATCCTTGCTGATGAAGGTGATACGGACGTTCGTCTGATCGTTTGCGACAATGTCGCTTGTCTTTTTCATGGATTCATTGATTGACAATTCCTGTGTTTGGTCTAAAAAGACTTGCTCACTGATGGCTAGGTTATTTCTAAGATTGGTTTCCGTATTGCTTCGGTTGATTTGGTCAATCGAAAAGAAGATAAGCAAAAACATCAAAACGAAGGAGAGCAGAAGAGTGATGAAGTGAGCTAAGATTATCTTCTTTTTCATCCGATGATGTATCCGACTCCGTATACGGTATGAATGATATGGCTCTCTTTGTCGTTGAGCTTCTTTCTTAATGATGCGATATGCATGTCGATGGCACGAGACTCTACCATGTCGTTTTCATCATAAAGCTTATGGTAGATTTCATCTCTCGTGATCGCTTTTCCAAGATTCTGTAAAAGCAGTTTCAACACAGAGAATTCGGTGTTGGTCAGATCGATTGGCAGACTATGATACGTACAAGTATGACGGTTGAGGTCAAGAGTGATATCCTGATAGGAAAGAATCTCATGGTCAAGACGGAATCTAGCATTGACACGGGAAATGAGTTCAAGGATATCGAATGGCTTTTCGATGTAGTCATCGGCACCGGAGTCTAGTCCTTCCACCTTGTCCATCGTCATTCTCTTTGCAGAGAGTATGATGACTTGAATGTTGTTGTTTTCATTATCGCTTCTTAAGGCTTTTAGTACATCCATTCCATTACCATCGGGAAGCATCAGATCAAGGAGAATAAGATCCGGTTTCTGCTTTTTGAATGCATCCCAAAAAGCCTTCGTAGAAGGTAATGTGTAGACAAGATATCCGGATTTTGTAAGCGAAACATTGATGATTTTTGCAATGTCCTGATCGTCTTCCACTGAATAAATGGTTTTCATGATTCCTCCTAAATGACCTGCTTATCTTTATAGAAACCCGTCATAATATAGATGACCCATTCGGCTATATTGGTAGCGTGATCGGCGATACGTTCGATATATTTTACTACTAATGCAGTATAGATAGCATATTCAGAAGTGATTTCTTTTCCTTGGTCATGATGAATCAATTCATCGATCAGTTTTAAATAGGTCTCATCGACATGGTCGTCTCTTAGAATGACTTCTCTTGCTAAAGATTCATTTTTGTCGATATAGCTTCTGACACTGTCTTTGACCATCTGAATCACAAATTCGACTAAGTCACGGATCTCAGTCTGATTCTTGTTGGCATTTTTGACCTTGAGAGAGAATTCCAAAATGTCTTTTGCGTGGTCTCCTAATCTTTCCATGTCCTGTACCATGCTCATGATTCCAGTGACGACACGCAAATCAGAAGCATAAAGTTTCTCTTTGAGCATGATGTGCAGACTATCCGCCTCAATCCATCTCTCATAGGCGTTGACCTTGTCATCATCAACGGCATGATAATATTTGTTGTTGTCATAATTGAGGTAGACATCAAAAGCGTAGAACAGATTCTTCTCGACTACTCCTGCCATCTGAAGGATGAGTGAATTGAGATGCTCGATTTCTTCTTTGATTTCCATAGTGTTTTTCCTTTCTTGTTTATCCGAAACGTCCTGTGATGTAGTCTTCTGTCTTCTTGACCTTTGGACGCGAGAAGAGTTCTTCTGTCTTGTTGAATTCGACAAGATCGCCAAGCATGAAGAAGGCAGTGTCATCCGAGATTCTGCTAGCTTGCTGCATATTATGCGTTACGATGACGATAGAGTATTCGCTCTTGAGTTCCTCAATCAGGTCTTCGATCTTCTTTGTCGCAATAGGATCGAGTGCGGAGGTCGGTTCATCCATCAATATGACATCCGGTTCCATGGCGATGGCACGAGCAATGCAAAGTCTTTGCTGCTGTCCGCCTGAGAGAGCAAGAGCGGAGTCTTTCAGTCTATCCTTCACTTCTTCGTATAAAGATGCCTTCTTCAATGAGGAGATGACAATCTCTTTCAGCAGTTTCTTGTCCTTGACACCATGGCATTTCAGTCCATAGGTGATGTTATCATAGATCGACATCGGGAACGGATTAGGCTGTTGGAAGACCATTCCGACAATGGTCCTGAGCATCATCGGATTGTATTCCTGGATGTCTTTTCCTAAATATTCGATCTTACCTGTTATCTTGCAGTCACCGATCAGGTCGTTCATTCTGTTAAGACAGCGTAGGAATGTAGACTTGCCACATCCGGAAGGACCGATGAAGGCTGTTACATGATTCTTCTTGATATCCATGTTGATATCGTGAAGCACATGTTTCTCACCATAGCTAAGATTTAGATTCTCAACATGGAATATGACATTGGATTCTTTATTCTGTTCCATAGGTTACCTCTTGAATTTCTTTAGAAAACGATACGACAGAAGCTTGACGATGAGATTGAGTATCAAATCAACAATCAGAATGATGATAGAGATTGCACTAGCTGCACCGAAGTTCGGATTTTCAAAGGCGACAAGCTTATAGATGTGAAGTGCTAATGTGGCACTCGCCTCACTTAAGATGATGTGATCCTTGATCGTCGTTCCCATCGAGTAGATAAGGGCTGCTGATTCACCGATGATACGACCGATTGAAAGAAGAATGGCTGTCAAGATTCCAGGGAGCGCATTCGGAAGGACGACCTTGAAGATTGTCTGAGTGTTGCTAGCTCCTAATGCTAGTGAACCTTCCTTATATGATTTTGGAACAGTCTTGATTGCTTCTTCCGTTGTGTTGATGATGACAGGCAGCAACATCAAAGCGAGTGTAAGACTTCCGGATAACAGTGAGCCGTTGCCTTTCTGTGTGAACAAGGCGACAAATGGAATGAAGATGATCGCTCCGACTAAACCAAAGATGATTGTCGGGATTCCCGAAGCCAAATCGATTAATGTTCTGAATACATTTGTCACTTTATTCTGCTTGGCGATGAGGGAGAGATAGACGGCAGTCAGTATTCCAATCGGCAAAGCGAATAGAAGAGTGAGAAGAATCATATATATTGTCGAAAGCAAAGAACCTCTGATACCTCCGCCTGATGTCTGAACTATCATGCTGGATATCTTGTTCGCTTTTTCTAAATCATCCACTAAGGTCTTTGCTCCGTATCTTGATTCACCGAAGAAGATGCTTCCACTATCATCGATTAGAAGCAAAGTAGATATAGAAGAGTTTGTCTCGATTCGATAATTATCTTGATTGGATTCGTTTAAGAGATTGTTGAACGGAGAGTTCTTATCGACATAGGTGACTTGAATAATCGAATTCTTCTCGTTGTCGTATCCATCCTCAAGTCCAATACCCCAACGGGAAGAAAAATAGACATTCTCGATATTTGGATTTTGAAATGTTCCAGTTGAAGTGGAATCTCCGTAACTTACAGTCGTATTCGTGGTGTAGTAATCAGAAGTCAAAAATTTCCATGAAAGATATTCGTGTCCTTTATCAAAGACGAAGAAGATAATGAGAGCAAGAATCAAAACACCGAAAAGAGAGAAGAGATAGGCGATAGAATCACGGGAGATATCTTTTGCTTTCCTTTGCTTCAATGAACGTTCTGTGACTTTCATTATAGTCCCCTCTTTTCTAATCTCTTTTTGAAAAGACGCAATAAGAGATTGAAGAAGATGATGATGAAAATTAGCATGATGCCGACAGAGAAACGAATATCGTAATTCAAGCCGCTTGCCTCGCTGATTCCGGATAACATAGTTGATGTCAATGTTCTCGTTGTTGAGAAAATATTGAAACTTGGACCGCTCAGCCTGTTTCCGGCAACCATTGATACAGCAGTCGCTTCGCCTAATGCACGGCTAAGTCCTAATATCAGTCCAGAGAATATACCGGATTTCGCAGCGGGAATGATGACTTTGAAATTTGTTTCACTTCTTGATGCGCCAAGTGCTAAAGACCCCTTTTCTAAATTCGGATTGACTGCCTTTAAGGATGTGATAGATAACATCGTGACAGTTGGCACAGACATCATCGTGAGTACAAGAACGACTGTGAATGTGGAAAGACCTCCGGCGGACTGATAGTTGAAAAGATCAGAGATGCTCTTAGCCCAGTTGGTTACTACTCCTAAACCGAACATACCATAGATGACAGAAGGGATGGAGGCTAGAATTTCAATGATTGTGTTTAAAGTAGCGCTGAGTGGCTTTGGTGTCATTCTGACGATGACTAAGGCTGTGAAAATCGAGATAGGAGCCGTCAAAAGCATGGTCAAAACAGCGATGTAGATTGTGTTGACGATGATGAAACCAATGGAATAACCACTATTTCCTGTTAGCCATGTGTTTCCAAAAAGAAACGAAAAGAAGTTGACTCGATATTTCTCACCCTGTATCTCATATTCAGAAACAAATGGCTTGATGCCTTTGATGAAGATGAAGGCGATGACAAACAAAATCGAAACGGAAGCTAAGAAAGCGATGAAAAACAGCAAATAGCGGACAACCCTGTCCGCTTTTGCATTGATTTCAGCTTTCTTAAAACACTTGTCTCGGTCGAGATATCTCATATTAGAAGAGATCGTTCCAAACTGTCTTCTCACCGGTATAGACAGCTTTCAGTGTATCAGCAGTTGTCTTTTCAAGTGGGTTGGCACTGTTGACAACAGCGACAATGGCATCCGTGCAGATTTTGCCGGCAGTTCCTTCTGCAGCGTTTTCACTATCTTCGAGTTCACGTGAGAGATAACCAATATCCAATCCGTTAGCGTCATCTTTTGCACTTCCCTGGGTATGCTTGAAGGCGTCACCAGAACCGGTATGGTTATGGCTTGCAATAAAGTTTCCACATAATGGAGAGAATGCAGATGTGAGAGCTTTTGCAATCTTTTCACAGGAAGTAGACCCACCGATTCGAATTGTGAGTTTAGAATTGTCTTCAGTGGTGACAGGGTAATTCGCCTTGATATCTTTCCAAGATGTATCCGTGTTGCTGATAGAGATGATGCCATCATTCTGTTTGATGATGCTCTTTCCTTCAATGGTTGTGGAATAGGCGATAAAGGCTTCCACAATCTGCTTGACCTTGCTATCGCTAGCATAATCATTGCGGTAGATATAATTGAAGTTTCTTGTCAGTTCATATGTTCCATTTAAGACGTTTGCTTCGCTAGGAACGACATTGTTGTAGGTGAGGCCTTTGACTCCAGAGCCTTCTAAGGATGCAAGTGAGATGTATCCTAAAGAGAAAGCGTCGTTCTTGATAGATTGAATCATGTTTCCGTTGGATGTAGTCTCAACAATGCTAGAAACTAATCCATCATTGCTTGCTTTGTTTTTAGAAAGTCCAATCTTCGTGAAGAATCCGTCTCTTGTTCCAGAAGTAGTATCTCTGGTGTAGCAGGTAATTTTCTTTGTCTTGTCAAAATCAGACTTAGTCGTCTCGGAAGTGTTTCCTGTGCTTTCATTAGGGTTAGACGGCACTTCACTCGTTTTTCCACAGCCTGTCATGGCTAGGGAGAAAATGACACTCATCAGCATTTTCTTACAGGTTTTGTTTTTCATTTTTGACCTCTTTCTTTGTTTACGCTAAAATTATAGAAGTCTGATTTTTACACTACTACCTTGGGAAAGTAAAACATTGTAAACGTATTGTAAAGGATTCTTTACCCTATATAAGGAGACCGAACATGAGTGATGAAAGAAGAAAAGAACTGGAACTAATGCTCAAAGAGATGAAAGAGTCGAATAAGAGCGATGAAGAGATTATGAAAGAATATGAGACGTTTTTCCAAAGGAACAATTGGTTAACTTCTTCTCAGGCAAAGGTTCCTGTCGTTGAGAAATACTCTTATTCGTCTTTATCAGATGAGAAAAATCCTCTTGTGCTGCTTGCGGAGGAGAATGGTGCTTTTCGCGCATTGATGAAAACAATCCGAATCGATCTTTCACATGATGATGCTGTCTCTCTTTCTATGTTGAAGGATAGCTTAGAACGAATTCAGATTCTCTCTCTTCACTATGACAAGATGCAAAAACTGATTTTCCCTTTGTTAGATAAATATGATGTTGAGAATCTATCTTTCTATATAGATAAAGAAGAAGATGTTTTGATGTCCTTACGAAAGATTAAAGTGAAAAATGATGGTGGAATTTCTCCTTTCGAATATGAAGAGGAAATCAAGGAGACATTAGATAAGATTGAAACGAACATCACATATGAAAACCGATTCTTCTTCCCTGTTTTGGAAGAGAATATGGATGAAATATCATTATATGAATTGTATTTAGAAGAAAGGCAGATGGGATTTGCTCTCATCCGGGTGTAATTATGAACTCATATCAAAGCATTGTTGAAGAAGTAAGAAAGATAGGAAAGGAACACCTTTCATATAAGATGATTAAGGAAAAAGGAAGTGTAGAAGAGGCTGTTACAGATAGTGATGTCAGTATACAAAGAGAACTGATGTCACGCCTTTCTGAGATTGTACCTGGTTCCCAGTTCTATTGCGAAGAGGAAGGATTCAACAGCAGTAAGAAAGCTGAGTATCTTTTCATCATCGACCCTATCGATGGAACGATGAATTACACAAGAGGGATTTCTGAATGCGCGATTTCTCTTGCTCTCCTTCATAACAATGAACCCGTATTTTCCTGTGTGTATAATCTTTTCCGCGACGAGATGTTTTACGCTATCAAAGGAAAAGGCGCCTATTATCAAGGAAGGAAAATCCATGTATCGGATCGAGACTTTAAACATAGTATTTTCTTTACTGGCTTTTCCTTGTATGAAAAGAAGTATGCAAAAGAATGCATAGAACTGACAGAAGATGTCTATATGAACACCAATGATGTCAGACGCTTTGGCAGCGCCGCTCTTGAACTTTGCTACATCGCTTTAGGAAGAGGAGAATTGTATTTTGCCTATCGTTTACAGCCTTACGATTTTTCAGGTGGTGAATTGGTTTTGAAAGAAGCGGGTGGCGTAATATCATCACTTCATGGCAAGAAGGTGACACATGATAAGCCACAGCTTATCATTGCGGCAAACAATTTAGAAAACCTAACTAAATTATCCGAGATTGTTTCAAAGCATATTCCTTACGTGAAATATTAGAAGCAATATCTGCTTTCAAATACGGTTTTGAGTATGTTGATGTTTGAGTGTGCTTGATCATTGGTCAATTTGATGACTGTTGATTGCTCAATCTTGATTGTTATTGTTGAGAAAATGTGTATTTTGACATGCTAAAAAGTTGGGAAAAAGCGTGATTTTTTACCTGTGAAATAGTTGGAAAAGCGGAGTTTGATATAGATTTAAGAGAAATCGAAATCTTTAGAATTTAATATTGTCCTTGATAAAGAAAATCAAAAACTCTTTGCCAATGTCTGAACGAGTGAATGGTTATTAAGCGAAAAAAATAAAGCGAATAAAAACAGTCCTGTTGTGAACGTAAGTAAGAAATCTCACTTAACTATTCACGATAGGACTGTTTTGGATTTTATTACGTCTTAATTAGTCTACTAGAATCAGAATGGTGCGATGTCATCCATCTGATGTATAGACTTCAGATAACGTTCTAGGATGACACAGCTCGCAGCGGCATCGATGCCTTTATGCTGTTTTTTGCTGTTCTGTCCCTGTTTATGAAGGACAGAGGAAGCTTCGACTGTCGAATAACGTTCATCCTGGAAGACGATTTCGATTTCAGGAAATTCTTTTTTCAGCATCTCTGCAAATTGTCTGACAATCAACGTCATCTCGCAGTCATCACCGCTAGGGAATAAGGGAAGTCCTAATACAAAGGTTTCGACTTTTTCCGTAACAAGCAGTTCTTTCAGGTAATCGATTGGTTCCTGAAACTGCATGGCATGGAAACGGAGATTGGTGATAGGAGTGATGAACATGCCACTTCTAGAAATGGCGACGCCCATGCTTCCTTTTCCTAAATCGATGGCAAGGAGGTTCTTTTTCACTTGAGAATTCCTAAGAGATGGTCTTTGACCTTGTTGAGGTTGGTGATGTCATCAGCGGCACCGAAAGCGACATCCGGTCTTCCACCGCCTCTTCCAGAAAGGAGAGCAGAGCATTCCTTCATGACATTGCCGGCTTTGATACTGGCTAAGTCTTTTCCTCTAGCAGCAACGATGTCTTTCTTTCCGCCGTTATCGATGGCTAAGAAGAGGAGCAAGGAAGGATGCTTGTCAACTAAGTTATGAGCCAATGTGTCTTCTTGTTCATGGGTGAGATTCTTCAAGGTGGTGACGAGAAGTTCTTTTCCGTCGACTTTTTCAATCTTGTTTTCTAATTCACCAATCAGATTGTTGGCATTCTCTTCTCTTAAGACTTTGATAGTATTGTTTAAGGAAGAGATGAGCTCATTGTTTGACAAAATCTTGCTTCTGACACCTTTGTCGGAATTGATCTTAAGAAGTGTAGCAGCTTCATTGATCAAACTCTGTTTTTCCTTAAGATATTCGTATGCTTTTACACCGGTATAGCAAGTGAGTCTTCTGATGCCGGCAGCGACACTTTCTTCGCTGACAATGACGAAGAGACCGATTTCAGAAGTGTTGTCGACATGAGTTCCACCGCAGAATTCGACAGAATAGTCACCCATGGAAACGACTCTGACCTTATCTCCATATTTTTCAGAGAAGAGGTGCATGGCATTCTTCTTTAAGGCTTCTTCCTTTGTAAGGATTTCAGTCTTGACAGGAAGAGCAGCAAAAATCTTTTCGTTTACTCTTCTTTCAACATTGTTCAAATCTTCTTCAGAAATCTTGCTATCGAAGTTGATGTCAAAACGGAGAAGTTCATCATCGTAGTAGGCACCTTCCTGATGAATCTCAGATGACAGTTTCTCCTGTAAGGCTTTCTGCAATAAGTGGGTGGCAGAGTGGTTCTTTCTGATCTTATTTCTTCTTTCCCAGTCGACTTTCTCTTCAAATTCATCGCCTAGTTTGATTTCACCATATAAGACCTTCACATGGAGCAGATGCTGTCCATGGTTGGAGGCTTTGACATCGGTAACTTCGGCCTCACAGTTTTCATTGTGAATGAAGCCTTTATCGGAAACCTGACCGCCAGAGAGAGCATAGAAATCTGTCTTTTCAAAGCAGACATCTCCTTCATCCTGAATGGAATCGACTTTTACGCCATCAACAAATAACCCGTTGACCTTCGAGACAAAATCTTTTCCTTCATCATAGGTGAATTCGCTGTTTTCCGTGAAGGCGATGAGGTCTTTTGACTGTAATCCGAAAGACTGTTTGTCGCCACGGCTCTTTCTTGCGAGTTCCTTGCTGGCCTCGAGAAGTTTCTCATAGCCTTCGACATCGACTTTCTTTCCACTGTCCTCAGCGATTTCCTTGGTCAGTTCAAATGGGAAACCATAGGTGTCAGCAAGACGGAAGGCATCTTCAGCAGAAAGGGTATCTCCATCCTTCTTCAAATACTGAGAAAGAAGTCTTTCACCCGTCTTCAAGGTGTTGGCAAACTTGTTCTCTTCGCTGGAAATCATCTTCATTGTTCTATCCTGATGATCCTTGAGGTAAGGATAGAAGTGAGACATGTTCTCCGTGACAAGTGGAACAAGGGATGCAAGTGTTCCGGCAGGAAGTCCAATTGTCTGAGCATAGCGGGATGCGCGTCTTAAAAGTCTCTTTAAGACATAGCCGCGTCCATCGTTTGAGAAGACAGCGCCATCGGCAAGAGCGAAGGTGATGGAACGGATATGGTCAGCGATGACACGATATGCAAGCTTGTATTTTCCTTCGTATGGATAAGCGGCTTTGGCTTCCAAAGCGCGGATATAAGGCATGAAAAGATCCGTTTCAAAATTGGTTTCAGCATCTTGCATGATGCAGGCAAGTCTCTCTAAGCCAGCACCGGTATCAATGTTCTTCTGAGGAAGAGGCTTGTAGTCTTTTCTTGCAACGCCAGGCATAGAATTGAACTGAGAAAAGACGATGTTCCAAAGTTCAATGTAACGATCGTTATCAAGGTCATCCTGTAAAAGCTTAAGACCTAAATGCTCCGGATCCCATTTTTCACCGCGGTCATAGTTGATTTCCGTATCTGGACCACAGGGGCCTTCACCGATTTCCCAGAAGTTGCTTGTAGAAGGGACCATGTTCTCTTCCGGAATGCCGCATTTGACCCAAAGGTCATGGGTTTCCTTATCATCGGGATAGTAAGTCACATAAAGCTTATGCGGATCAAGTCCGTAATATTTATCGGAGGTAAGTAGTTCATAAGCCCACGGAATGACTTCATTTCTGAAGTAATCGCCGATGGAGAAGTTACCCATCATTTCAAAGAAGGTATGATGTCTAGCGGTATGGCCGACATTATCGATATCGTTGGTACGGATGCACTTCTGAGCATTAGTGATTCTTCTGTGCTTCGGGGTGAGTGTGCCATCAAAATACTTCTTTAAGGCTGCAACACCGGCGTTGATCCAAAGCAAAGTAGGATCGTTGTTTGGAACCAAAGAAGCAGAAGGCTCGATGTAATGTCCATGGTCGTGGAAGAAGTTCAGCCATGTATCACGGATTTCATCACTTGTCATTTTTCTCATAAGTAGGATTCTCCATTCTAATATTTATTTAAATATTAATAAAACCAATACATTATAGTACTTTATTGAAAATGAAACAAAAATTGTTTTGATACTTTTAGAAAATTTTCAAAAAAATTTCGTTTTCTTGATTTCCGCACATATATAAAAGTGAAAGGGGCAGAATTATGAGTGGAATCAATCGAAAGGAAGTTGAAAGTCTAGGAAGGATTCGGGAAGGAAAGAACGACAAAGGATTAGACAATTCGAAACTAAATGACTATTTCCAGAAATCCTTGGAAGAACTGAAAATATATTACGAGAATGCGACAAGCTATGAACTTTCGCAGATGATAAATCATATTGATCACTGGGTGAAAGACGATAGAGAGAATCCCTATTACGAAAACTATGATGTTGGTAGCATCCTCTATGTTGACTTTGGTGCGATGAACTTTGGATTTGAATTGTCATTTCCCCATCCATGTGTCGTTTTAGCGCAAAGGAAAGCATTTATGCTTGTGGCACCATGTTCGACGAAAAAATATGGGCACAACTATGATGATATCCTGGATGGAACATTAGAGGATGGCTTTGAATACAACACCGGAATCATTGTCGATAATGTCAGATGGATTTCAAAAGGAAGGGTGATAGCTAGAATGGGAAAGGTAAATGATGTCTTTCTGAAAAGACTGGTTCGAGCGACCGTATCCTTCCTCCCAACTCTTTAATATTCGACATAATTACACAATCTGTATTGTTTTTTTGCCCAAGTATTCGCAATTATGATAAACTCTTAGTTGTTCGAGGACACAACTATGATAACTGTCGTAACTGCAAAGACAAGAAAACAAAAGAAGGACTTCGTCGAATTCCCGCTGAAGCTATACAAAGGAAACAAGTATTTTGTTCCTTGCTTCTATGGGGAAGAGATGAACGTTCTGAATCATAAATCACCATATGAATCCGTCACGGAAAGCGAAGCCTTTTTAGCGTATGACGGAAAGAAAGTGGTAGGTAGGATTCAGGCTATCATTCAGAAACAGTATAACGAAAAGTGGAATGAGAAGAGAGTCCGCTTCACTCGTTTTGATGCGATTGATGATTTAGAAGTATCACGTGCGCTTTTCAAAGCGGTTGAGGATTGGGCTAAGGGAAAAGGAATGGACACTGTCTGTGGACCATTGGGTTTTTCCGATCTGGAAAGAGAAGGACTTCTGATTGAAGGCTTTGATGAAGTTCAGACTTTTGAAGAACAGTATAACTACGCCTACTATCAGAAACTGATTGAGGATTCCGGATATCAGAAAGAAGTGGATTGGGTGGAAAGTGCCATCAAACTTCCTAAGGAAGTCGATCCTAGAATCGAACATATCGCAAAACATATTCTAGAGAAGAACAAACTCACTGTCGTCGATACTTCCAAGTATTCCAAAAAGAAATTCCTAGATAAGTATGGTGATGGTTTCTTCAACTGTATCACAGAAGCATATGGCGATTTATATGGGTATGTTCCCTTCACGGAAGAAACACGAAAACTTATCATGAAGAGTTTTTCTCCTATCATCGACTTGAAAGAGGCATTCTTCATCGTTGACGAAAATGACAAGGTCGTCGCTCTTTCTCTCACCTTCCCAGGAGTTGGAAAAGCAGTAAGCAAGAGCAAAGGACATCTATACCCTCTATCTCTTCTTCGTATTCTTCACGTCTTCAAAGATCCGGAGACCATCGATATGGCCCTTATCGCTGTATCGAAAGAGTACAAGAACAGCGGAATCACTGCTGTCTTTGTCTCGGAAGTCGTCAAAGGCTGTATGAAGTACAAGCACCTTGATCACTTAGAGACCAATCTCAATCTCGAGGACAATACTGCAATTAGAAATATGTGGAACCGATTTGAAAACAGAGAACACAAAAGAAGAAGATCATTCGTTAAGAAATTATCGTAATGAAATAGCCGTGGCTTATAACCACGGCTATTTATATAGATAACAATTTTTGAAATAGTATAAATGTTTTCTTATTTCTTCAAGGTCAAGTAAGAGTCGACTCCAGTTTTCAGTCTACTAAGAGCATCATTTAAGATGGCCTTAGGACAGGCGACGTTCATGCGAACGAATCCGTTTCCGCCTTTTCCGTATACAGCACCATCAGCAAGAATCAATCCGGTTGTCTCTCTTAAATGTGTGACAAAGTCTTTGCTGTTTTCTGCGATTTTCCTTACATCGATCCAAAGTAGGTAAGTGGCATCGGAAGGAGTAACAGAAAGAAGTGGAATGTTGTTCTTGAGGAAGAGACGGACTTCATCCTCATTTTCATAGAAGAATGCGTTAGCTTGATCTAACCACTCTCTTCCGTCATTGAGTGCTGCAACTGTTACAGGACAGGCAAATATATTCGGTTCTGCAACTTCATCAGTGTTGATCTGACGATTGACCTTCTTGTATAACTCCGGATTCGGAACAAAACATAGGGAAGTTTGAATTCCGGCTAAGTTGAATGGCTTTGTTACAGAAACACAGTTCACGGAATTCATCTTATTGGTTTCGTTGACGGAGAAGAAAGGAATATATTTCTTCCCAGGTCTTGTGATGAATCCATGAATCTCATCACTGAGAACGATGACAGAATAGCGATAAGCAAGTTCACCTAATTTGGCAAGCTCATCTTTTGTCCAGATTCTTCCGACAGGATTCGCAGGATTGCAGAAAATGATAAGAGAGGTATTCTCTAAGGCGAATGCTTTCTCCAAACTTTCAAAATCAATCTTATAGTCATCGTCATCATGAATCAATTCAACTTCGAGAACCTTTCTGTTGTTGTTGACGATGGAGTTGTAGAAAATGTTATAGACAGGAGAGAGGACAACGACATTGTCGCCTTCCTTGGTTAGTTTTCTTACCGAACTTGATATTGTCGGAACAACACCGGTCGAAAACATCATCCATTCTTTTTCTAACTTGACGTTGTATCGATCAGAGAAAAATGAAATGTAAGCCTGATACCAGTCATCCATAGGTTCTGTGTATCCGTATATGCCTGATTCAGCTCTATTTAAAATAGCCTTTTTGATCTCTGGTGCGGTTTCGATATCCATATCTGCAATAGAAAGGGGTAACTCATTATCTTTAACATCCCATTTTACCGAATCCGTGTGACGCCTTGAACTAGCGGTGTTGAAATCGTATTTCATAAACGCTCCTTTGTGATGTATTCGACTTTAGAAGTATCAACGGAAAGGTCATCTTGAATCAACTCTTGAATGCCATAGGACTTTATTTTTCCTGAGATCGGATTCTTGACGGACTGGAGAGTAGAGCTGACATCACAGTCGATGTTCTCACAGTATTCGAAGATGAGATCAGAATCTTCAATCACACAATCGATCATCACCAAATTCTTGATGTAACAGAATCCCTGATGAGAGATGATTTTGCAGTTCTTCATAACGATGTTCTTGCTATTCCAACCGAAATATTCTCCGATGATAGTCGAATTCTCGATATAGACATTCTCACAGTTCCAAAAAGCATCTTTGCTATTCAAAGTTGAATTGATGACTTTGATGTTTCTACCTCCATCCAGGAAATAGTTTCCGTTCAGTGTCAAAGAATCAACAGTTACATTTGTAGAATCTTTCAAGAAGTAGTCTCCGTTCTCTGCCTTCACATTCTTTAAATAGACATCATTGCAGGTCCAAAGAGTCTCTTCCGCGTTTTTGAATTCGATGTCAGTCAACGAAATATCATGACACCTTCTAAAAAGCTTCGGGGCAATGATAAGACTGTTCTCAAACTTGGAATGGTTCGTATACCAGATTCCGCTTCTGCTCATCTCTAGGAAGGTTGAATCCTTGACAAGATGGTTATTTCCATACCACAAAGGATACTTCCATCCGAAAGTTGAATTTTCGACAATCAGGTTTCTTCCTTCCTTCAAAGGAGATTCACCATCGTCAAAAAGGCAGTCTTTTATAGTTGTGTCGTGACATTGAAAGAGGGCTCTCTCTCCTGTCAAATGCTTTTTTTCTATCGTATCATTCATAGTGCCTCCAAAAGGGTAGGTATATTATAATCGGAGTTTAAGAAAAGAAAATGATTTAGTCTCCAATCAGTGTCTTTTGAAAGAGTTTTTCGGGTTCTCTTGGCTTGAAAACCGGAGATTTGTTTGGACGGTTTAAGAAGGAACGCAGTCTTTCATCTTCGCTCTTCTCAAAGACCTCATCGGGTGTTCCTTCCACCTGGATAACACCTTCATTCATGAAGATAACCTTGTCGGAGACATCTTTGGCGAAGGACATTTCATGAGTGACGACAATCATTGTGACCTTTTCTCTGGCTAATTCTTTCATGACCTTGAGGACTTCCTGTACCATCTCGGGATCTAAAGCGGATGTAGGTTCATCAAAGAGGATGATTTCTGGACTCATGGATAAAGCGCGTGCGATAGCAACTCTCTGCTTCTGACCGCCGGATAAGTCCCTGATTTTGAAATTGACACGGTCGGACAAACCGACTCTTTCTAGATTTTCCAAAGCGATTTTCTTTGCTTCTTCTTTCTTTCTTTTCAAAATCAATGTTTGACCAATCATGCAGTTCTTTAAGACATTCATGTTGTTGAAAAGATTGAAAGACTGAAAAACCATCTGCATCCTTTTATGGACATCTTTCTCACTGATGTCTTTGGAAAGGATATTCTTTCCTTCCAATAGGATTGTACCTGCCGTCGGCCTCTCCAAAAGACCGATGCAGCGTAGAAGGGTAGATTTTCCGCTTCCCGAAGATCCGATGATGCTGACACAATCTCCTTCATTTACGGTAAAACTGACGTCTTTGAGAACAACGGTATTTTCCGAGAAGGTTTTCGCTAAATGCTGTACTTCGAGTAATGCCATATTATGCCTCCTTCTTGTGGAAATGGAAAACGAGGGATTTGAAATCAAACTTGATCTTCTTTCCGTCAAGCTTGAATTCGACACCCTTCAAAATCAAAGTAGCAATTACAGTGATTAAGAGGTAGATGATAGCGATGATGAGATAGGTAGCCATGTATTTGTAATTCTTGCTCGCGGCAGATTCAGCTGTGTAGAAGAGTTCACTGACTGCAATGACATTCAGAACAGAGGAGTCTTTGATGTTGACCACCCATTCATTTCCGATAGTCGGAATCGAATTGCGTAGAGCCTGAGGGAGCGTTACATGGAAAAGAGTTTCGAAGGAATTCATGCCTAAGGACCTTGCGCCTTCTACCTGCCCTGGATCAATGCCGTTCAAACCGGAAATCACAATTTCTCCCATATAGGCGGCCGTATTGAAGGTGATGACGATAAGACCAGCAATCAGCCAACCGTTGAAAGTGTCAACTCCCGGAAGAACATTGTTCCAGTTCAAATTGAAAAGAAGCTGACTTCCGTATTTGAAGATCATCGCCTGAACCATCATCGGTGTGCCGCGGATGATAAGGGAATAGAGGAAACAAAAAAACTTGATTGGATATCGATAAAGAAGATGATACCAAGGATAGTTTTTCGTCTCCAATCTTTTTCCAAAGGCTAAGAAGACACCGAGAATCAATCCGCCAAAAGTGCCGATGACTGAGAGGATGACTGTCGATAAGGTGCCTTTGAGATAGAACTGCCAGTAATGGCTGATAAGATAGGAAAAATCGGAACTCATTCTTCGGCACTTCTTTCTACGGCTTCGTTCATCATTCTCGTTCTCTCTTCGGAAGTGATTGTGGATAAGACGTGGTTGACGGCGTCTTTCAGCCCGTCATTGCCTTTCTTAATTCCGATAGAGACACCAAGTTCAGCGAGATCGACTCCTAAGACAGACTGATCGACATGGATGATGCCAACGTTTTCCATAGATGCAACATACGCATTGGCAACAGGGAGTTCAACGGTTAATGCAAAGGCTAAACCTTGTTCAACATCTTTCGCTGCTAAACCATAAGTTGTCTGTCCAGAGACATGGATTGAACCATAAGCCTCTACAAAGGTGTCGATAATATCATCTTCAACTGTATCCTTCTGGGAGATGACCTGCTTTCCGCTTAACAATACCTTTAAGTCGGCATCGGTCAGAACTTGGTCTTGGTACTGATCTGCCACATCCTTCTTGACTAATAATACGACTTCTGAACGGTAGTATTCATCGCTGAAGGAGATGGACTGTCTTCTCTCTTCCGTGTCGGTCATTCCGGCGATGATGAGGTTTGTATTTCCCATATTGCAGTCTTCGATAAGAGATTCCCACTGTTCCTTGACAATTTTGACATCCATGTTCATCTTCTCAGAGAGAATCTTGGCAATCTGGATGTCGTAGCCATCAGCGTATTCGTTATTGGAGATGGGAAGTGTATAGTCACTTGCTTTTGTTGTCGTCCAGTTGAACGGAGAATAGTTGCACTCCATTCCGATGACAAGTTCTTCGGCTTCGATTGTGTAGGAAGTTCCATCGATCTCGATGGTTTTGCTCTTTGCCGGTGTGGTTCCACAGGAGAAAAGAGTCGCAACAGAAAATAGGCATAACGGCAGTGTGTGTTTCAAAGACATAAAAAAATGTCCCCCTTTCAATAGCCAGGTCGCACTAATTAGCGACCTCCTATGAAGTAAGGACTGCTATCAATAGTGCCAACCGAAGTCTTGCTTCGGAGAGTACATAAGGTATTACCCTATGTCCCAACTCAACATTCTCTGACCAAAGAATGAAGGTTTCGGCGATTCTTACCTTTCCTATCTTCCCAATCGGTCTTGGTGGAAGTAGTACTAATTTGTAATCGCTCCTCTATTCGATCTGACAAGGATAATCTATCAGTTTTCTCTATTCTCATCAATAATCATTTGTGAAAAACGAACAAAATCATCTATAAAAGCCCTTTCATTTCTTTTTCTTTACCCTTTTTTCGCTATACTATCTTAGAAAGAGAGAAACAGAAACATGAATACATTGATTGTTTATTTTTCACGAAGCGGTCAGAACTGGTTTGATGGTGAAATAAAGAATCTGGAGATTGGAAACACAGAGCAGATTGCTTGTTATATTCAGAAAGCAACAAATGGAGATCTATTTTCTCTTGAAATGGAAGAACCATATTCTTCTGATTATGAAACATGTGTCGGAGAGGCGAAGAATGATCAGTCACTCAATGTAGAAAGAAAATTGAAGAAGATGCCAGATCTTTCAAAATATGATGTCATTTATTTAGGATATCCGATTTATTGGGAAGATCTTCCTTCTCCTGTTATCACCTTATTAAAAAGCCTAGACTTCAAGGGAAAAACTATTTATCCGTTTTCTACTCATGAGGGAAGTGGATTAGGAGCAAGTATCTCTCATATCAAAGACTTAGCAAAAGGTGCAAATGTGTTAGATCCGCTTCCGATTCCTGGAAGCTTAGTCTCAAGAGCAGAGAACCGAGTTAAGAACTGGGTTGAGAAGCACTGAAATGAGAATAGGATAAACTCTTAGTTTCTCTGTAGTTTTTTCTATCCTTACAAAAACATTATGAAATATATCGGATAAAATGTTATTTTATCTTTCTTTTTAATCTCTCTTTCGTTACTTAAAACGTATCCTTTTTCCATTCCATAGTTGGAATCCATGATGATCTTTGGCAAAGCCCTGAAACTTTTATAATCTTTGCCTGATTTGATCTCTATCGGTAGAACGTTCAATGAATCATAGTCATCGATCAAATAATCGACTTCTTCAACCTTTTTTTATCGTAATTTCCGCTTTTCCAACTTTTTTGCCATCATAATTTAACGGTTTTCCGACTTTTTAGATGCTGAAAATTTCCGCTTTTCCAACCTTTTAAGGTGATTCGGCAGTGATTATCTTCAAATCTCAATGATATGAAGCCTTTGTTCATCTTAAGAGAAATAGGAGAGTTTCTGATTTTTGTTATCCTTTTATTTTGACAAGAGGAAACATTTTTTAATTAGTGAATATAGGCATTGTTATATATACTCTTCCTATGTTCTTTATTTTTAATGATAGGTTTTGATATCTTTCCTTTTTAAAATAGTTGTAAGGGCTTCCTTAGTCCTGTTTTAGTGAGGTGACACCATGAAAAAGAACAAATCATTTTTGCTTTTGCTTCCATTTCTCCTATTGTCCTCGGTAGGATGCAATGAAAAGGGGAATACTTCGAATTCTTCTACTACAGAACAGGGAAAGGATACGAGCGATAATCCCGTTTATAAGCCAACGGATGAAGAATTATCTAAAGTGGATGATGTTTTCACCTATGATAATTTTATGAAGATGCCAGGAGGTCAGGAAACTGCTGATCCTTTTGTGTTTCGTTTCAACGGAAAATATTATCTTTATCCGACAACTAGTGGAAGAGCAGTGCGTTGTTATGTCTCTGACGACATGGTTAACTGGGAAGCATGCGATAATGGTATCAATGGTAGAGGATTCTGCTACGAATATTCTACCGATGGTTCCTCTGCACCATCTAGTCAGATTCCTTTTGCACCGGAAGTGACCTATTTCAATGGATCATTCTATATGATTATGTCTCCTAGCGGAAACGGACATTATATTCTGAAAGCGGATAATCCGGATGGCCCTTATTCCTGCATCACGGAAAATGTAGGAAGAAGCATCGATGGTTCTTTCTTCATCACCGATGATGAACGAATTTTGATGTATGGAGCAGGAAGCGGATGCATTCAGGCCTATGAATTAAATGATGATTTCACTGACTTCAGGACGAATGATAACGGGGATTATTTCTCCGGCCCTATCGGTGCCTGCCATATGGGAGGCTGGAATGAAGGACCTTATCTTTTAAATAGATATGGTGAATACTATATGACATGGACCGGTACGAATTACATCAACAGGGATTACAGGGTTGATTACTGCTATGCAGAAAAAGGCAGCAATCTTCTTTCCTCTTCCTCTTTCACGAGAAAAAAGACAATTCTATTGGAAACCGGAGACTCCTTCTGGGGATTAGGTCATTCCTGCACTGTATTGGGACCGGATTTGGATTCCTATTACATCGCCTATCACAATATGATTCCAGGAAGAACAAGATATCTCAATTTCTCCCGTCTCTCCTTTGATGGAACGAACATGGTCACGAACTATGTAAGACCGGATGACTGTGTCGGAAGTGATCTTCCTCCGTTCTATAGCGATGGAATTGAATCTTACGAGACAGTCGGAAAGTATCTCCTCTCTCCGACATCGACAAAGGATACATTCTCTGCGGAATTTACGACAATCGGAGAAGGAAAGATGATCTTCTCTTATCATGATGAGAGCAACTATTCTTATATTGAATTCATCAATAATACTCTGACGATACATAAGGTGGATCACAATACCGATGAAACGATTTCGGAAGCTGAACTCAACCATGAATTCGATACGGAGGTCTATCATACCTATCGCGTTCAGTATGACAAAGGCAGGCTGATTCTCTATTTCGATAATATGCTGAAAGTCGATGATTCTGGCATTGAACTCACCGGAGGAAAAATCGGATATCCAGAATCTGATTTCACGGATATCGGATATTCAGCCTATAGCAATGTTGCATTAGGAACCTCGGATGCGAAAGCCTATTCGGATGAAGTTTCCTTAGCAAGCAATTATGATCCGGATTTATCCTATCTTACCAATGGTTCTGGAACAGAACTCATTGAATCGAAGAAGAACTACAACAATACAGGAGCTCACAATGTTGTACTGAAGAATGCAGGAGATTTTGTCACCTACCGCATGTACGCTCATAACGCAGAGAAATATGAGATATCTCTCCGCATTCCTAGCGATTATGTCTCCTCTAGTTTCCAGATCAAGATCGATGGACAGGTCGAAGAAGAAGTGACATTGTCTGGGTCGGTTCCTAAGACAGAAGATGGAGATGCTTTAGTTCGTGTTGCAGACCTGGAGATTGAACCTGGTGCCCATAACATCACTTTTGTCAGTACCGGAGATGAATTGGCTTTTAATGAAATCCATTATGAAGAGGTCAATAGTTATGATGGCTATGACTTAGACCTCTCTAATGATGATATCTCCTCTCTTACAGCAAGACGCGGATCCTATACTACAGTTGAACAGACGGACGATGGAATTCGAAGCGAAAATGAGGGTGCCTTTGGTTTACTTACCGATGGAGAATATTCCGATGCCACGATTGAAACTGATATGACAGTACATTCTATTGAGAATGATGGATATGCCGGAATTGTCATGAATGTCAAAGACTATTCCATCGAAGAGGACGATGTCAATGATCCCAATAGCTATAACGGATATCAATTTGTCATTGCAAATGGTAAGGCACAGATGAACTATGCCGACTTCAATTTCACAGGCCAGGTAAAAGCAGGAAAGTTCTATTATGAAGATGGAAAGACTTATCATTTGAAAGTCATTCAGCAAAACAACAACTATAAGTTCTATATCGATGATAAATTAGTCATCGATTGCTCTAGCAATATCGGAACCTTGAGAGGAAGAGCGGGAATCTTCTCTCATAATGCCGATGTCACATTCTCTACGTTGACAGTCAGGGAGTGAAAAATCATTGAATCCCCCTAGAAAAGCCTCGTTTGTGCGAGGCTTTTCTCTTAGTTGAGAGAATATAAAAACATGATTTATCTTTTATGTCGAGGATAATCATTCTAAGTATTCATTCGTCAACAAGACAAAATAGATGATGAGATGGGAGAACAATGGAAACACCGAGTTTTGCCAAGAATATCGGAAAAACGTAATTGGATCCTATCTATCAGACTAACGTCATTCTTGTCCTTTATTTTTAATGTTTCAAAATGTAAGCCCATACAAATATAATAAAGCCATATGGAAGGGGTTACCTGTGTCGCAATCTTCTGATGCGATACTCTTCCATTCAAGAAAGGATTACAGATATGAAAAAGAATCTGGTTTCGATTTTAGCCCTTGCTGCCTTGGTTTCTCTCGCAGGATGCGGTGAAAAGACGAGCAATGACACAGCAAAGGGATCTGACACTCCGACTACGGATAAGGTTTCCAATTCCGCAACGGATAGCATTGTTGTCAATAGTGTCTCCATCACAAATAGCGAAGGATCTGCTCTTACTGAAGATGATCTTACTGTCTTAGATGGTACTTCTGTTACATTAAAGGCTAATGTCTCTGCTAGCAAGACAGGACTAAAAGTCTCTTGGTCTTCTTCTAATTCAGAAGTTGCCAAGGTCACAAACGGCGTTGTCCGTTTCCTCTCTGTCTCCGCAACAACCGATGTCACTATCACAGCAACGAGTAAGGATGATACGACAAAGAGTGCATCTGTCACATTCCATGTTCAGCATTCCATGATCGACTTCTCCTCTTCCAGAGGCACAGATCTCGATACATCGGAGTTCCTCTCTGACGGAAAGATTTCTGTCGGTGTCGGCGATACTGCTTTAGTCTTTGCCGATGTCTATGATACAAAATGGTATGTTCAGGCTGATATCACCTATACTGCGTTCTCCGAAAGCGACAACTATCCGAAGTTTGGTATCATGAACGGAAACAAGGCTGGTATCTGGAATGCTACTACAGAGTCCGATATCTGCTATAACAACTTCTTCTACCTTGATACCACCAATCCGAACAGTTCCTCTTCCTGGAGCAACTTCAACACCGTTACGACTGATTCTGCTTATACAAACTGGTCCTGGGGAACTCAGTTAGGTGGATTCAATTATAACTACAAGATGGGTGAAACCCTTACTCTTGGTCTTTTAAGAGATGGTCAGGACTATTATGAATTCGTCACCAAGCAGAATGAAGATGGTACCGATGGTGAACTCGTCTGCATGAAGCATGTTGTCGATACTCTTATTCCTGCCGATGAGAAGACCTATGCCTGGGTCGGTGGTTGGGCAACTGCCGCTGAAGTCTCGAACTTCAAGTCCCTCACTGGTGACGCTGTCGATGCTATGTACAAGAATCCTTCTGACTTGACAGTCAACGGAGATGGAACAACTCTCTATCTCGGTGAAACATATCAGCTCAACGTCAGTGCTGACTTCATCAACTTTAATAGCAAGAAATTGACTTATACTTCTTCTGATGATACAGTCGCCGAAGTCTCTTCTACCGGTCTTATCACTGCTAAGAATAAGGCAGGAAGCGCTGATATCACCATAAGTTATGGTGATTCCATCACGAAGACTATCAAGATCAATGTCACGGACGATCTCAACTTCAAGGTTGATATCGATGGTAAGATGGAAGATAGTCTATGGTCTGACACAGTCAAAGCAAACAGCTATCGTCTCAACCTCAATGGAACTGGCGAATACATCGACTTCTATGGTGCGATGAATAGCCGTGGTATCTATCTCTTTGCTAAAGCCCATGTGAATAATATGAAGAGTGGTGAGACAAGCAGCAATTGGTGGGAGAATGATAACTTCGAAATGAAGTTTATGGACACCACTACTGGAATCATCAAGTCTGCCAATCCGGATAACGATGGTCAGGTTTGGATTTCTGCTAACAAGACTAGTAACTTCGAAGGGTATTTTGTCTCTGATACCGTTCTCAATGAAGAGACAAACAAATACGATATCATCTATGAAACGTTCACTTCCTTTGATAGATTGAATCAAGATGTTGACGCTGGAACATACAATGTCAATACTCCTATCGCTGTCTGCTTTGGTTCGAATCCGGCTTCCGGATGGAAACAAGCTGATGCCTGGCAGGATGCAACGAATTCTATAAGAGTAACCAAGGATGGTTTCATGCATGCCGATGGCAAATACTGCTCCGATGGCGACCATGAGTATGGTGATTGGGTTGTCACAAAGGCTAACACTTGCGGTGAAGACGGATTGAAGACAAAGACCTGCAAGTATTGTGCTCATGAGGAAACAGAAGTCATTGCAAAAGACGAAAGCGCACATGTCTTCGATATTGAAAATGCAACAGTCAAGACTGCTTCTACTTGCAAGACTAAGGGTACAGGAACTGCAGAATGCACTGTTTGTCACACAAAGAAGGATGTGGAACTTCCTTTGGATCCTTCTAATCATGAGGAAACTTATGATTCCGACAAAGGTGTCTATGCATGCTGTGGTGAAACCATCAAACTTGGTGAGACGAAGAGCCTTGATGCTGATGCTTGGAAATTGGGTGTTTCTCGATTAGTCATGGACGGCAACTCTGACTTCGAAGTTGAATATGATATCCATAACGATGAGAATAGTTCGAAAGATGGTGCTGCATCCAACTGGGTTGGTGATTTGTCTTCCGGTTCCAAAAAAGAAGATGGAACATATGGTGAATGGGCTAATGGTGGTATGGGTATGACAATCACAGCAGACTGGAATGCATGGGGCTTAAACGCAAATGTCCATGAGGCAAATGACACATCTAATATGCCAGGCGATTGGTTCGGTCAGGGATACATGCTTTGGTTTGGAAACATGGATATGCATTTGAATGTCAAGTTTGTTAATGGCGCATTTGAAATCAATGGTGAGTATACATTCTTAGGTGATGGCGCTGGCCACTCCATGAAAGTTCACTACACTTCTACTACCTTCACAACAAAGGATTATATGGTTCTTAACTTTGGATGCCAAAAGTCTAACATTACTTATAAGAGTGTCAAAGTTGTCTCCGGTACTCTTATCGCTCATACGACAAAGTAATCTGATTCGTATCTGATTCTTTAAGGCCCTGGCATATTTGCTGGGGCTTTTCTATGACTAAAGTAAAATTAAACAATATTGTTATTTTTGTCCAATTGTTTTAAACTTACTATGTTTTAGGAGGTAATCTTATGGCTGGAAAATCTTCGTGTCTGAAAAGCATCGCGTATGAGCTGAATCTGTCCATCAATACGGTTTCACGCGCTTTGCGTGATTGTGATGACATCTCTGCCTCTACGAAAGAGAAAGTCAGGCAGAAAGCCTTTGAAATGGGCTATCTTCCTAATTCGATTTCACAGTTCATCAAAAAGGACGGAAAGAAATTGATTGCTATTGTACTCAACAATTTCAAAAACCTCTATTTCCAGATTATCTGCGACAAGCTTGTTTCTCTCTTTGAGACAGAGAACTTTGACTTCACTATTGTCTATTCGATGAACAAAAAACTTTCACTATCTCTGCTTAAGCAGTGCATCAGTGAAAGAGTCGATGGAATCGTCACTCTTCTAGAACCGGAAGATGACATGATCGATTATGCAAAACTCAATCATATGCCGATTATTATGATTGGAAGACATCTCGACAAGGATTATGTCGATGAAGTCTATACCGATGATGAGATGGGTGGAACGCTTGCTGCCAACTATCTAGCCAATTATCATCAGATCAACAAGTTCATCTATGTCAAGATGCCCAATGTTGAATGCTCGAAGAGAAGACAGCAGGCCTTTGTCAATACAATATCCAATCTCAGTGATAAGAATCAAGTCATGATTATTGAACCAAAGCAGGTCAATCAGTCCATGTTGAAGCTCATCAATGAAGGATATTTAGGTATCTTCTGTTTCTCGGATGAGATAGCCTATGACCTTCTTTACTCTTTGAACAAAGTTGTTCCGAATGTTCGTATTGTCTATCCGCATCTTCATATCGTAGGATTTGATACGGTGTCTAAGTGCATCCATGGACTCATCGACCTGACGAGTGTCAGCTTTGACTATGATGCTATCTGCAAAGAGGCAATCCGTCTCTTGAAAGACCGATTCAAGGATATTCAGAGGACAAAGCAGTCTACGATGTTCACTGTCTCTCTTCATACAAGAAAGATTCTCTGATAAAGAAAAAAACGTGCCTGATTTATCGTTCTATTTTTTTAGAACCATAGATTGGGCACGCTTTTTATTTGTTGTCGTTTGTTTCCTTTTTATCTAAGGCAATCGCTTTATCGACAACTTCCAATTTCTTGATGACAACGAAATAGATAACCATTCCACCCATGATAAGGACAGAGACGACCCATGCGGATGGTGTAGAGAAGCAGACTCCGACATAGGAGGCATCACTTGTTGGGTTGGATGGATTGATGAGTCCAGGAATGAATTCACAGACTAGGATTCTAGCAACTAATTCACCGATGCCGGAAATCAAGGGAATGATTGGCTTTTTGATTCCTTGCAGTACGCTTCGGCTAAGCTGTAATAGTCCTTGACAGATAAGGAAGGGAGTCAGTACAAAGAGATAAGTGGAGCAATAGTAGATGACTCTTTCATTGATGTCATTCTTAGTTAAGAAGATATAAGGAACATATTTGGCACAGGATAAACCGATGGTGAGGATGATAGAGTAGGTGATAAAGTCAATCAGGATTGCAGAACGGATGCCTTGTCGAATACGGTCTTTGTCCCTTGCTCCGTAGTTTTGACCTACGTAGTGTAGTAGTGCACTAGACATAACGGATAAAGGAATCGTGAGATAGTTTTCAAAACTTCCGTAACAGGTATTTGCCATGGTGGCATAACCTATCTCTTTTTCTGTTCCTGTTGTCGGGTCTATGACGAGTTCTCTTCCGAATCCATTGACGACTTTCTGTTGGAAGAAAGAGCCGATGAAGAGAATGGACCATTGGAATCCTAAAGGAAGTCCCATCTTAAGACAATCGATGACGTAGTTCTTCTCGACTTTGGAAATTCCTTTTTTGAATCTTAGATAAGGGTGATTTTTCATCAGATAGAGGAAGTTGAGGCTAAAGGTAGTACAGTTTGCTAAGAGTGTTGCAATAGCGACACCTCTCGTGTCTAATTTGATGACTCCTGTGAACAAGAATCCAAAGAGGATATTGACGCTTGTTCCGGCTAAGGAGACAAGTAATGAGATAGAGGAATTCCCAAGAGCGGTGACGAAATTCGACATCAGATTGCTCATCAATGTGATGAGAAAACCGATTAAGATAATCTGGAAGTAGTTAGACGCCTTTTCGATATACATCTCAGGGATGTTGAGAAAAGACATCAGTGCCTTATAAGAGCTAAGTCCCACAATCGTGATGACAAGTCCGATGATGATGACTAATGCAAAACAGGTATACAGTGTCTTGTTTTGTGCTTCCTCATCTTTTTTTCCTTTCTTGTTTGCCATGATGACAGCAAATCCAGAAGTGCAGCCATAGGCAAAGTTAAAGAGAATCGCAGAAATAGAAGAGGTGGAATTGGTCGCAGTGACAGAGATTCCTCCTACTGTTGTCTTTAAAATGAGAGCGTTGATCAGGGAGAAAGCGTTGGAGAGAAGTGTGCTTAATAAAATCGGAATCGCAAAACGGATAAGCCGAGTGATCGGCTTGCCGTGAGTCAGGTCAACAGGTGAAAATAATTTCTTGATGATATTCATGATTCTATTATCATATAGATTGTAAAGCATTCTACTTCTTTCTCTTTATGAAAATACCATTAATAATAATGGTTCGGTTTGTGGAAAAATCCGAAAAGCATCGACATATTTCAAAAAATGGAGAGGTGGGGAAAGATAGGGGATGATTGTATTTTGTAAGCGATTTCTTTAGGATAAGTACGACGAGAAAAGAGGTAATGAATATGAAAACCAAAAAAACACTTTTATTGGCAACGTTAGCCATGCTGTCGTTCTCCCTAGTCGCCTGCGGAAATACGACAAGCGAGGATAAGCCATCCGAAAACAATACAGCCGATACTGGCAAAGCTTCCGAAACAACAAAAACGGATGCTGACAAGAAGACGGAAGAGACGCAAGTCACTTTGACCCTCACTGCCAACACTCCGACAGTCGATTTGAAGATTGACCAGTCTGCCACTCTTACTAACTACTACACCGTCACAAAATCCAGCGGCACTCCTACTTCCGCTGAAAAGGCTTGCACCTATGTAGCGGAAGATCCTACTGTCATCAAGATCACCAATAAGGTCATGAAGGCCTTGAAGGTCGGTTCGACTAAGATCATTGTTACCTCCAAGAAAGATACGACAAAGACCTGTGAATTCACGGTCAATGTCACCGAGGTCTATTTTGATCGTAACTATTCCCAGGTCAGCTCCGAAGATGATTTCAGCAAGGAACTTCCCGAAGATGGCGGAATTGTCAGAACAAAAGGTTCCACAACTGCTGATCTCTTTGTCAAAGGCGTCGATTCTACCGCATTCATCGCTAACTGCACCTTTTCTTTGAACAGCGTCTCTTCCAGTGAGAAATTCCCAAAACTCGGTATTGTCTGCTCCACTGCTGAGAATGCATCCGAAGATACCGCAACCAACAATAAGATGTACTTCTTCCTCAATGCGGAAATGCCAAACGGAGAAGCAACTTGGTCTAACTTCGGTATCTGCGAAGTCCAAAATGGTGCTAACTGGGCATGGAATGCTGGTGTCACCAATGAGACAGCCCGTCATAAAGACAATCTTTATGTTGCTGAGAAACCTGTCACTTATTCCACAGCTGATGATTCCGAAGATTACATCAAGGAATTCAAACTCACCATGGTCAGAAAAAATCTTGATTTCCATTTCTTTGTCAACGATAATTATGCAGGATCCTGCAAAACATTGGAATCTCTCTTCACCAATGGTGATGTGAATCTCTCCTCTATGGTCGGATTCTTCGAATTCAACTCTGACGTCACCTTCTCTCACTACGATGTCGATGTGGATGCCACGAATGTCGATACGAAGATTGCTTCCATTACGACTCCTCATTTCCTTGCAGATGATGAGTGGGCCGCTGATTAAACACTATCAATGAATTCTCAGAAACAACTTGAAACCAACTTGCAATTAAGGAACGCTTACCCGGTCAAATCGGGTAAGCGTTTTGTTTGCTTCTTTGTTGACTTTGTCATACTCTCTCTTGTCGCATATCTTTTGTCCTTAGGTTTTTTGCCTCTGTTTCGTAATTCTTCCTCTTACAAGGCAAGTGAGAACACGGTCCAGGAAGAGATCAAATATTACAACCAGTATATCTCTGAGACTCATATCGTCTCTTTCCTCGATGAGGAGAAGACAACTAGAAAAGATCAGGATGTCTTAGTGTTAGAAAATATCTCAAAGGCTATTTACCTCTCTTATAAGACCTTTGACGAGACATTAGAGACGCCTCAGTTCAGCGATTATGTCATCAAAGAGGACTCTAAGCTTGCTAAATACGGAGTTGCTTCGCTTACAAATGATGATATAAGCTACTTCTATACGGTCTATGTTCCAAAACAGGAATACAAAATCGTCACCTATCAAGGGGATAGTGCTGCTTTATATGTCTATAACTTATACAAGAACAGCACCATCTCTTCTTACTTCACCTATTCGGATTACAATTCTCTTCCAGTACTTCAATCTCATATCGCCTATTCTCTCTTTGTCTATCTGACGGAAGAGAAGAACGATGTGAATCAGTCTGTCTATAATGATGGTGAATCCTATTATTCCTCTTTCCATTCTACTTATAGTTCGTTCCTTACTTCTGCTGAATCCTTATGCATCAAGGCAGAACCTTATTATTCCACTCATTACCTTGTATATCGGAATGCGTTATCCAACGAGGGAAGACTTCTCAATTATGCACTTATCTTGTCTATCGTACTCTCCTACCTTATCTCAATAGTCTTGCCTAAGCTTATCTTCCGCCATGGTCAGACATTCTCCAGAAAGATTTTCTCTCTCTATCTTGCTGATTCAGAAGGAGAGGACTCAAAATGGTATTACACTCTTCTTACTTCCATCCTAGGTGTCTTTGGTTATTTACCGATTATTGCTTTATTCTATATGCTTCCTCCGTTTAATGGCGTATTTGATTCAATGTTCACACCATTCATAGGCAACATGTCCTTAGTCTGGATTGTTGTTCTTCCTCTCTTCGTACTGCTTATCAATTATGTTCCGTCTTTATTCTATCCGGAACGGGAAACACTTCTTGAAATGCTTTTCAAAATCAGACTGAAAGATAAGAAAAACCAAGGCGAGTCAACCGATGAGGAAATGAATTCCGGAAGGGACTATTAGCCCGATATTTCGGGCTTTTTTAATGTAAGCTATCAAAATAAGCATTATTATTAATGATATCATTTTATTGAAAGTGAAAGCCCTTTTATAGATACTATAATCGTATTGGAAAAATACATTGAGTGCGTCTTTCACATAGGAGGATATAAATTATGCTTAAGCACAAAAACAGTCTAGTACGTTCTGGTTTGCTTTCTCTGTTGATGATTTCTACGCTTGTTTCCTGCGGTGGTTCATCGGATACAGGAAATGAGAATAAGCCCTCGGATAATAAGTCGAGCGCTGATGTTGTTCCGGATAATTCCCGCAGAATCAAAAACCTTGATCAGCTTGCCGATGACCTTACTCTTGATGAAGAAGGAAAAGTCACTTTTGAAGATCAGGTTGAACTGAAGGTCTGGTGCATCATCGGTGATCCGGATCAGACTGTCTACAACAGTCTTGTCACCAAATTCAACGAGGAATATTCTGGCCTTATCCATCTCAACATGACCTATATCGGTCACTACGATTTCTATACCAACTTGAATAACACCTTTACGACTGACAAGGATTCTATGCCGGATGTCTTAGTCATGCACAATGAGAAGACCGCAGAATATGCTAACCTCGGCTATCTTCTTCCTTTGGATGAAATCGAGAAGAAGACCACGGTCAAGACCGACTATTCTAGCGTCTATTCTAACATCGACCGCGTCACGAAGTTCGCTGGTTCAAGATATGCTGTCCCGATGGATGCACATGGTTTTGTCACCTCTATCCGTCAGGATATCATCAAGAAGAATGAATTAGGCTTTGATAACAATACCCGTTATGTTCCGAATTCCCGCCAGGAATATCAGCAGCTTCTCCAGGACTTAAGAGATAAGGCTGATGCCGGTGAACTCTGGATCAGAGATCTCAACAAAGGAAAAGACCATTCCTGGAAAAAGGCCGATAAGAATTCCTTCTATCCGGAATTCTTCCAGTCTACCGATCCCGATGGACTTTCTGCCCTTTATGCCAATGGTGGAAGCATGTGCTCTTCTGATGGCAACACCATCACCTTCCAGAACAACGAAGGGTTCAAGACTTACATCCTCGATCAGGTTAAACGTTATAATAACCGCCTCATGTCCGATGCCTCTGGCACCAATACTGAAATGTTCGGTGCTGGAAACACCGTCTTCTTCCCCGAAGGACCATGGTGGGTTTCTCAGACCTATACATTGCAGTGGAACAACACGGAATTAAAGAAGGCTGGTAGCTTAGGTGTTACAGCAGAAGATGCAGAAGACCCCATCTACAACACACCATATACCGCATCCCGTCCGACTGGCTGGTGGACACTTGACGAGAACAAGGAGAGTGAAAACGGAAGCAAGTGGTATGGAAACGGCCATGCCATCTCTCTGACCACCCACGTCACCTCCTCTCAGTCTGCCGCAGCTGCTATGACATTCGTCAACTGGTTCACCCAGGGCAAGGATGAAGACACTGATACCTATCATCTTGCCACTTGGTGCAACTCCGGACATATCCCTGCCTATAAGAATGTCTATGAGTCTGAAGAATATCAGAACTATTGCACGAAGAACCTTACTCTCCGCGCTTTAGGAGATCCGGCTGACATCGTCGCTATGGAAGGCTTACCGTATGAGACTACAGTCTTCAATGCACTTGCAAACGCGGTCTCTTTAGTCCAGTCTCAGTTAAAGACCAATAGCGGATGCACTGAAGATCAGGCAGTGGAATTGATCAACAAAGCAGCATCCGATGGTCAGGCTGCCTTGGATCTCAACATGCTCGGATAAATTATGACTCACTCTAACGCAATGGAAATGGATGCGTTAAAGGGGTCAAAGGCAAAATCAATCGCGAAACGATATGGAACGGCGCTGCTTTTTCTAGCGCCGTTCCTTGTCGCGTTTATTTGCTTCTTCATCATTCCTTTGATTTACGGAATAAAGATTTCACTTACAAACTTCCGTTTTTCTGCTCCAGGCGAAGCAAAATACAATGCCTTTTACTGGTACCGCGTCCTCTTCGGAGATCCGAAAATCAGTGTTGCTGCAAAGCTTTCCGCCAATTTCTGGAAGTCTTTTGCAAACTCTTTCTTCTTCTCTATCGTGATGGTTCCTATCGCTGTCTTTCTCCCTTTGGGCTTAGCCATCTTAGTCAACATAAAGCCTCCGGGATATAAGATCTTCCGTGCAATGATCTATTTGCCTTCCATCGTTCCTCTTACGGCTGCCGGTACTATCTTCATGCTCTTCTTCATGGATAGGAACAGCCATGGACTCTTCAACGAATTCTTCAATACGAACATTCGATTCTTCGATGATATCTGGTTCAGTTTCAATATTGGAAAATATACGGTCGAGGTTCCTTATGCTTGGATTCCGATTTTCTTAATGTGTCTCTGGGGTGGATGGGGAGGAAACTTCATCATTCTCTCAGCTGGACTTCAGAATGTTCCGAAATCTTTGTATGAGGCTGCTTCCATGGATGGCTGCTCCTCTTTGAAGAAAGTCGGAGCTGTCACGATTCCTGGTATCAAAGGCCAGCTTGTTCTTTGCCTCTTCACCACTATTATCGGCTATTTAGGACTTTATGGACAGAACTATGTTCTCTCTGGCGGTGGACCGAAAGCGACAACGCTTCCGGGCTCTGGTCAGACTTCGACTGTCATCTACTTCATTCAGGATATTGTCGCCAATAACGCAAACTTCAAAGAGACTATCTATGGATTAGGTGCTGCGGCATCCATCGTTTATGCTATCTTAGTCGGGCTTATCTCTGGCTTCCAGATGTGGTGCACAAGGGATAGAAAGTCAGGAAACAAACATTCGGAGGAATACAAAAAATGGCAACGTATAAGCTAACCACCGAACAGTATGTTGGCTCCTTGAAGGCAAAAGAAACCAAAAAGAGAGCCGTTCCTACTTCCAAGATTGTTTCCTTTGTTGTTCTACTTGTCTTCTGTGTCATCTGGGTTATGCCTTTTGTCATCATGGCATGCGGTTCGTTAAGAGGACACAACGACACGACATTCTATCCGAAAGAACTCTTCTATCCGCATTCCGGTTACACTTTAGAAAACTATAAGATTCTTTTGTTGGGTGAATACCCAGAAGGAATCATTCACAACTCTACTGTCGATTACGATATCGGACGATGGTTTCTTAACTCCTGCATCTCTGCTATTGGTGGAACTGTCTTATACCTTCTTGTTGCTTCATTAGCCGCCTATGCCTTTACCTTCATTGACTTCCGCTTCCGCAATCTCCTCTTTGCCATCATTGTCGCAACAATGGTCATCCCTGGAACAGCGACAGCGGTCGGTAACCAGGTCAACATCTTCAAAGTCGGTCTCAACAAATCCTATCTAGCCTTGATTCTTCCGGGTTTAGGTGGAGTATACGGCATGTATTTGATCCGAACCTTCTTCTCTTCGATCCCTAAGGATCTGATTGAGTCGGCAAAGATGGATGGCTATTCGAACCTTAAAATCTATACAAGAATCGTACTTCCGTTAGGAAAGACTGTTCTCTTCGTTCAAGGCTTATTTGGCTTTATGGGCGGATGGAATGACTTGGTCTGGCCACAGATGCTATACGGTGTCAAAGATTCTAAGCTATGGACACTACAGGTCGGTATGGCCTATATCATCAATAACTCGAAGACATCTGATTTGATCGGCACAGCCTTAGCAGGCGGTGTCATCTGCTTACTTCCTGTGTTTGTCATGTATCTGATCGCTGCAAATAAGATCATCGAAGGTATGGCAAGCGCTGGCATCAAACGTTAAGGAGAACTTATGCGCAACGAATATCCACGCCCTGATTTCAAAGGGGAATCCTTCTATAGCCTGAATGGACAATGGGATTTTGATTTTGATGATTTCAATATCGGAACAAAAGAACATTGGTTTCTGAATCATTCTTATAGTCATAAAATTGAAGTTCCTTTTTGCTTCCAGTCAGAACTATCCGGAATTCATGATACGTCCTTCCACGATTACATGTGGTATCATAGGACTTTCACGAAACCGGAGATGAAAGATGACGAAAGGCTTTTGATTCACTTTGAGGGCGTGGATTATCTTGCTATCTGTTATGTCAATGGTTTCAAAGTAGGAGAGCATACAGGCTCAAATGGCGGATTTGTTCTCGATGTCACGGATTACATCAAGGAAGGAGAGAATGAACTTGTCCTTTCTTGCTTTGATCCAAGTCAGGACCGTTCTATTCCAAGAGGAAAACAGGATTGGGAAGAAAAAAGTCATGCCATCTTCTACACAAGAACAAGCGGCATCTATAAATCCGTATGGATGGAAGTAGTCAATGAAAAAAGAATCTCTTCTTTCTATCTGACAACGACATTAGATAAGTATACATTGCGCTTTGATGTGAAACTGACTACAGATGAAGGAACTCTGTCTTTTCTTATCAAGAATGATAATGATGAAAAAGAGTTCACATTCAATGTCGATAAGAAGAAAAAACAGTTTGTCATTTCTCTTCCGAATGATTTTGTCAATGAGAGAATATGGAGCTTTGAACATCCCTTCCTCTTCGATTTAACCATGACTCTTAAGGATAAGGACGGGAAAGTCACACATAAAGTCTCTTCCTATTTCGGTTTCCGTGAAGTCGGAACAAAAGATGGATATGTGACAATCAATCAGGCTCCTGTTTATCTTAAACTCGTTCTGAATCAAGGCTATTATCCAAAAGGCCTTCTCACTGCCAAATCCATCGAAGAGATGGAAAATGACATCATGATGATGAAAGAGATGGGCTTCAATGGATGTCGAATTCATCAGAAATGCGAAGATCCTTACTTCCTCTATCTTGCCGATAAGATGGGATTCTATGTCTTCCAGGAATGTGCATCCAATTACGGATATGATAAAGATTCTCCGCGCAGAATGCTCAATGAATGGATCGACATCGTAAAGAACAACTATAATCATCCATCCATTATCGGTTACACACCGCTGAATGAGTCCTGGGGCGTGGAAGGCATTCCCTATGATAAAGAGATACAATCCTTTGCCTTGTCACTCTATGATTTGATTCATTCATTGGATTCCACCAGACTTGTCATTTCAAATGATGGCTGGGAACAGTGTAAGAGTGATCTTATCACAGTTCATAATTACGGACACGGAAAAGAAGGGGATGATGAAACCTATCATGCATTCAAAAAAGCCCTGAAGACAAGAAAGAGCATCCTCAATTACGATAACATCCGTAGATTCATCCTGAATCCTGGTTATGAGGATGAAGGTCAGCCGATCTTGTTAAGTGAGTTCGGTGGCATTGCCTTCAACAAGGATACTGGAGATGGAAATGCATGGGGCTATACGACATGCAAAGACGAAAAAGATTATGTCAAGGAACTTACTCGAATCTACAAGGCGATTGAAGAATCTGACTGCATCGTCGGAATCTGTTATACACAGCTTACCGATGTAGAGCAGGAAGTCAATGGATTATTGACGTTTGATAGACAATACAAGGTTGATCCGAAAGAAATACGGGCTTTGAACGATAAGCTCGTCATTAAATAAGGAGGCATTTATGAATAACGCCATGCAGGAAAAAGAAGAATTCAAGACCGTGGACGGAAACATCATCAATGAGAATGTGAAGTCCTTTGTCGAATTGAAGGATATCAACAAAATCTATCCGAATGGTATTCAGGCGGTCTATGATTTCAATATCAAGATTCAACCCAAGGACTTCATCGTCCTTGTCGGCCCTTCCGGATGCGGAAAGTCGACAACGCTCCGTATGATCGCTGGCCTAGAGGATATCTCTTCTGGTTCTTTATACATCGGAAAAGTCTTATCGAACTATGTTCCGAGCAAGAATAGAGATATCTCCATGGTTTTCCAGTCCTATGCCCTTTATCCTCAGATGACAGTCTATGAAAACATCGCCTTCCCTCTTAAGGTTAGATCCTATGATAAAATTCGCCAAGCAGAGAAACAGCTTGATAAGAGAGATGTGGAAAAACTTTATGAAGATCCACAGGCGGTTTATGATGCCTACATGGAAAGCATCGACAATAAGGTGAAAGCGTCAAAAGCCTATATCTACTGTGCTACGAAACTTCATGTTCGTGACTCAGCGATGAAATTGGTCTTAAAGCCAGCGCCGAAATCCGCTGATGACATCGTCAGCAGGAAAGACGCTATCTTATCCTTACTCGATACGAAAATCGAGAATGAAAAAGCAAATATCGAGAAAAAAGGTTGGACTATCGATCCTGAGACCTTACAGTGTCTTGATGAAAACAAAAATCCAGTCCATTACAAGAGAAGACTTACTTCTGTCGAAATCCGTCAGAAGGTCTTTGAAGCTGCCAAGATTCTCGATCTTGGTCCCTATCTGGATAGAAAGCCAAAGGAACTCTCCGGTGGTCAGATGCAGCGTGTCGCCTTAGGAAGAGCTATCGTCAGAAACGCAAAACTCTTCTTGATGGATGAACCGCTATCCAACCTGGATGCCAAACTCAGAGTTCAGATGAGAAGTGAGATTGTCCGTATCCATGAGCAGATCGGAGCTACCACTATCTATGTCACTCATGATCAGACTGAAGCCATGACCATGGCGACGAGAATCGCTGTCATGTCCAAAGGATGGGTGCAGCAGATTGATGAACCGAGTGTCATCTATAATCATCCGAACAATATCTTCGTTGCGACATTTATCGGTTCTCCGGCTATGAACATCCTTGAGGGAACTTATGACAATGGTTATCTTGTATTTGATAACGGTTATCGAATCAAATTGTCCGATGACTACAAGAGAGTCCATGATGATTTCTATAAGAGAAAAATTGCTCAGACCAAACAGCTTCTCAATAAGCCAGCGGTCAGGAAGATGGAAGGAATCATCTATCTTGATAAACTGAAGACAGATATCCTTTCGGACAGAAAAGAGAAAGTAGCTTTTGCCCTTTCCAAGGAAGAACAGGATTGCCTTGACCATATCAAGAGAATCGGAGAAGAAATCTCTGATACCGATGAAGATGGAAAGATTATTCTCTCCGCCATCGAATCGATGAATGTTACTGATCTAAAGAGCGTTAAGATGGCAATTGAAACCATTCATCATGCTTTGTATAACCTCAAAGGCATTACGAGCAAGGAACTTTCCATCCTTCATAATGTTCAGGCTTTCAGCAAGACAAAGAAGGATAATGGTGGAAAAGAAGAAGTTCTCTTCTACAACAAGAGACACGGAAAAGCCAAGAAGGCTGTGTCTGGCTATAAGAATGTCATCCATATGAAGGATAGCTCTATCGTTTTGACAAACAATCTCTTTATCACATTGAATGACCTTCTCTCACGTTATGAATATGCCTTAGAGAAGCCCCACAGCGTCCGCGTTGGCATCCGTCCGGAACATATCCATCTTGATAACGAATATCATGATGCCTTAAAGAGTGATCCATTCGCCTGTAAGAGTGAGGTCGTTGAACTTCTCGGCAGTGAGCTACTTCTCCATACCACATTTGAAGGTAAGGAGATGATTGCTAAGATTTCGACTGGAACTCTAGTGAAACCGCATGAGGAAGTCAATCTCAGTTTTGATACCTCCAAGGTTTTGGTCTTTGATGTCAACAGCGGTGATACGATTGCTGATTGGGTGAAAGCAGATTAGGAGGAATCAAAATGAAAAAAAGTGTACTTATGTTATCTCTGCTTGCTATGCTGACAGGCTGTGGAACTACCATTGAGAAGAAGAGTGAAGAGACAAACACTGAAACGTCGGTTGTTGAATCGGAGAATAAGACAGAAGAGATTGAACTAGTCTCTTCCATTTACTCCAATCCTGTTATGGTCACTTCCAATAGCGGGGCCATGTTCAATACGGAAGTTGCTGATCCCTCTGTTGTAAGAGACCCGGATACTGGAGAATTCTATTGCTTCTCGACAGACCGCGTCATGCTTCATAGCGAAGACGGCTGTAACTGGGAAGTCTATGCACAGGGCGATAATGTCATCAATTTCCCGACTTGGGGTGAAGAAGTACAGCCTGGAAAGAGCGTCAATCTTTGGGCGCCGGATGTTCAGAAAATCGGTGACACCTGGTATTACTTCTATTCGCTTTCAGGATGGGGATCCTGCTGTGGAATCGGTTATGGAACAAGTGACAATATCGCTGGTCCTTATGTGGATCAGGGTAAGCTTTTCAGTTATACGGAAATCGGAATCGATAATGCAATCGATCCTAACGTCATCGTCGAGGAAGAGACAGGCGATATTTATATGACTGTCGGTTCCTTCCAGGGCGAATATATTGTCCAACTCAATCAGGAAGATGATGGAACCATCACTCTTTTTGGCGGCTTGGATTATCAGAATGACAATAAGGTGTTGATCGGCGGAAGACCTTCTTCCTGGGATGGAAGCCAGTATGAAGGCGGCTACATCATCAAGAAGGGAGAATATTATTATTACTTCGGTTCTTCTGGCACCTGCTGTGAAGGCAAGAATTCAACCTATCGTGTCATGTGTGGAAGAAGCAAGAGCATCACAGGACCTTATCTCGACCCGAGTAATTATCCGCTCACTCAATCCGGCGGGGGAACGACAAAGGGCAAGCTTGTCCTTTGGGCTGGCGTTGGTAATGAGAACATCGCTGGATGTGGTCACAATTCCATCATTGTCGATGATGCCGGCGATTACTGGATCTATTATCATTCCTATTCCAAGAATGATACCTTTGGAACAAGACATCTCTTTATGGATAAGTTGCTTTGGGATGATCAGGGCTTCCCTTACGTCAATACGGGAAAACCTTCCTTTGATACTGAATTGGATGGACCTAGATTAAAATGAAAAACTCAAAGCGGAAATTTCTTCTTTTTGTTCTTCCTCTATTGCTAGTTGGATGCGGATTGAAGCCGAATACGGAAACAACAGGAACTAATACAGAATTGAAGCCGAATACGGAAACAACAGGAACTAATACAGATACGTATATACCGGAGAAAGCCACAATTGCAGAAGGCGATAAGGTCAAGCCCGATGAGAGTGACTTTTCCTATATCGACCATGCTTTAGATACAAGCAGCAAAGCTTCGTTTGATAAGACGATGTGGTATCGAAATGACCTCGGCAGTGTCAATCTTCCTGATCCGGATGTCATCGAAGGGCAGGACGGAAAGTACTATGTCTATGGAACCACAGATAGAACCGGTTCCCAAGGCTTTGACTGCTATGATACGAGTGATTTCAACACCTTTAATGTTCATCTTGATATCTATCCGAAACCGAGCAATCATTGGGCTACAGGTGGAGCGATGTTCGCTCCGGAAATCCGCTATATCGATGGGACGTATTATCTCTATTATTCGGACTCTTCTAAATCAACCGGAAGAAGAAGCATTACCGTTTTGACTTCGGATAGTCCCGCTGGTCCTTTTGTAGACTATGTAGGAAAAGATGCGAACGGGAATGATCTCGATGGCACAGAGGAAGCAATCTTCAAGTGCATCGATGATGAGGTCGGACTAGACGTCCTCGACCAGACTGTCTTTACGGATGATGACGGACAAAGCTATATGTTCTGGTCCGTTTATCAAAGCGGTGTCATGCAGTACATCAAGGGAGCGAAGATGCTCGATCCTGTCACATTGGATATGTCGACTTCTATCACCTTGGTCGTACCTGGTGCACCTAGTGTAGCCTATTCATCATTGACTTCTCTTAGCTGGGAAGCGTATCAAGGATTCCGCGTTGCAGAAGGCCCTTATATGATCAAGTCACCGGTAAACGGGAAATACTATCTTACATATTCTGTGAATCATTATCCGGATCGTTATTATTCTGTCTGCTATGCGGTAAGCGATACACCTTTAGGAAATTATTCAAAACCGTATGATAGAACGAGAATGTGGGAACCAAAGGATAAGATGGATACCGACCACCAGTGGACGAATGTCGTCTTAGGCTATGCAGGTGGAATGTCTTCCTCTAAAGTCTATTCTCAGTGGGAAGGATTCATGTCCGGAACAGCACATCATTGCTTCTTTAAAGTCGGTGACCAGTATATGATTGGTTATCATGCACATAAGAATAGAAATGACTCGAGTAGTGGAAGAGCCTTCGGTTTTGATTATCTCTATTTTGATCAGGCAACTGGTGCTCCTTATGCCAAAGGACCGACCTATTCGATTCAGCCATTGCCGGAAGCCATCAGCGGATATAAGAACATCGCCTATAGAAAGAAAGTGATTACGGAGAATGTTATAAATGACGAGTACATCAACGATAACTTTATCGTTGAACATTACAATCTCACTCAGGAATCATCTCGTGAAGTCAAACTAGGAGAAGGTAAATCCTATATCGAAATCGACTTCGGTGGAGAATATTCAATCGCTGGTCTTTCCATTTATAATTCCGCCAATTACAACAACTATCTTAGCGATATCTCGTTCATCTCATTCGGAGATGGAAATGTCATTCTAGACCGTACCTTCCGTGAAAGTGAATATGTCAATGAAGAGACGCTTTTCATCCGTCCCTGCTCCTCTTTTACTTATCAGTTTGATGAGATAACAGCAAGCAAGGTCGTTATCGGCTTTGATACAGACGGAGAAAGACAAATCAACGAGATTGAGGTCTACGGACACGAATAAAGACTGAGGTAATCATATGTCAGAGAATGAAAAAGGATTTCTGAAAGCACCGGAATTCTATAATAATAAACGAACAATGGGACAGGATGTGGAATGTCCCGATCCTTTTGTCTTTCGTTTTGATGGTAAGTATTATCTCTACTTCACAAAAGGCGGAAGAAAACTTTACGCTTATTGTTCTACAGATCTTCTTCATTATGAAGAAGTCGACAATCATATCTTAGAGAAGGGTGTCATCTACGATTATGACAAGGATGAGAATCATCCGGAGTCTGAGACACCCTTTGCTCCGGAAGTCACCTATTACGATGGTACGTTCTATATGGTTTCTAGTCCGAGCGGAAATGGGCACTATATCTTCTCTTCCTCTTCCCCGATAGGACCATTCCGTTGTGTCAGCAAAAATATCGAGAGAAAAATCGATGGTTCCTTTTTCTTAGATGGGGATGAGAATATTTACCTCTATGCTGCTTTTGATGATGCTTTAAAAGTCTATTCTGTCTCCGATGATTTCAAAGAGATAGGAAAGAAAGAGTCCTTCCTTTCTCCTTGCCACTTAGGAAAATGGAATGAAGGGCCCTATATGTTAAGACGCTACGGCAGATATTACCTTACCTACTGTGGAGCTCATTTCCTTTCGACGGACTATAGAGTTGATTATGCAACGAGCAAAGTAGGATGTGATCTGCTCTCTCCATTATTCTATGCAAGACAAGATACCATCCTTGTATCCACAAAAAAGGATTTCTATGGATTAGGTCATTCCTGCACCGTATTGGGACCGGATTTGGATTCCTATTTCCTTGTCTATCATAATCTAATGGATGATAAGAGAAGATTCTACAATATCTCACGTCTTTCATTTTATGCGGACCGCCTTGCTGTCAATGGTGCAAGAGCGGATGAGATTCCTTTTGTCGAAAAGGCAAAAAGTGTTCCGGATTCTGATTACCTTGTCGAAGAGAATGGTGCCTATCTTTTAGATGCGTATTCCAGCGATACTTTTTCTGTGGAATTTAACAATGTTGGAGAAGGAAGAATGGTCTTCTCCTATCTTGATTCGAATCATTACGGATATCTCGATTTTTTAGGGGACAAGATCATTTTAGGAAAGAAACTCTTTGATGAGGAAGTCGTGAAAGTTATTCCGTTAAAGAAGAAATACAGACTTGATGTTGTCCATAGCTTCCTACTTCAGTATCGGGAAGGTTATGTCGCTCTCTATTTTGACCATATGGAAAAACTTGCTATGTGTCCTGTTACGTATGAGCCAGGAAAGGTCGGCTACCTTATTGACAATCGATTTGAACGCATTCTATCGACATCATTATCTAGATTTGCCTTCGGTTCTTCTGAGGAGAAATATTATAAGGACCATATTCTGTTAGCGAATTCGTTTGACAGTAAACTCAGCAAAGGTGTTTCTATGATGTCACCTTATCTTCATCTCTCTCATGGTAAAAGTGCTACTTATCATATCTATGTTCCTAAGGACGGAGAATATGAAATCTCAGCTGTTTTAAGAAAAGGATATCTTTTCAAGCAGTTCTCTCTTCAGGTTGGAAAACTTCTCTATCCGATATACTTAGAAGAGGAATCCGGCGCTATGGAAGATCGAGTCTTATTAGCAACAGTTCATATTAATAAAGGATTGCAGACGTTATCTTTGATTGGAGAAGATGATATAAGCTTTGCTGAAATCGACTTTGAAAATGTGGAAGATGAAGAAAGTGTTAATTTTGACTTTACAAAAAGTATCGATAAAACCGATTTCTTCTTTAGAAATAAAATGATTGACGCAGAAAACGGTTATATGACTTCTGATGATGTCTCTTCAGGTGTCCTTTACGCGAAAGAATACCATAATGATAAAGCGAACATCACATTCATTCCAGAGTCGATGGAAAACAACGGCTCATTCTCCCTTCTTTATCATGCTAGCGACTTCTGCAATAACTTCATTGAGGATGGAGATGGAAAAGATAATCCCCATTCCTACAGAGGATTTGAACTGGCCTTGACGTGTGATTCAATCGTCTTAAGGAAAGTTGATTTCAACTATACCTATGACTTGATGAATTATTCCTATCATTTCGTTCCGAATCAGGAAATCAACCTCTCCTTAAAGATGGTAGGAAACAATCTTGTTGCCTGTCTTGATGGAAATGAAATCTTCTCTTATGTCATTAGCAAAGGCAATTTCCATGGTATGGCTGGCTTTCTTGCCTATAAGGCAAAAGGTGTCCTATCTTCATTGAAGATAGAGAAAGCTAATCTGTTTTAAAACAAATCATTATTTTTATTGATAGCATTTCGCCTTTTCAAAAAATTACAATATTCTCAACGAAAGATGAAAGAAATCTTTATGCGGTGTAGAAAATAGGAGGAAACATCCATGAATACGAAAATCAAGCCGATTCTTTTTTCCCTACTCTCCCTTACGTTGATTGCCTGTGGCAAGACATCAGATACTGAGAAGCCTGTTGATTCCGGTACTGCCAAACCGACGGACGCTACTACGGAATCCGCAAAACCAGCACCAGTAGAAGACGATAAAATTCACATCATCGTTTTGACAGGACAGAGCGGCGCCCGTGGCAAAGCTCATGTCGCTGACCTCTCTGAGGAGGATAAAGAAGAAAATTATGATGTCGACATCCTTGCAGATGGTCTTACGATGCCTCAGTTAAGCAAGATACCGGAAACGGTAACCACGTCCGACTTGATTCCTGTTAAGACTGGTCTTGGCGATTCCGCTAGTGAATTCGGTCCGGAAATCGGCATGGGCAAAGTCATGGCTACCCGTTATCCGAAAGATGGAGCTACGAGGAAATCCGTCATTGTCAAATATACGGCATGCGGTTCCACCTTTACAGACCACTGGTATTCAAAATCCCTTGTTGACGATGATGAATTATCTTCCAAACTGAATCTATCCCAGATCAGAGAGGATAAGAACGGAAATGCGACGGGACCATTGACTAGCAACCTTTATCAGTTGGTTGATAATTCCATCTCTGCAATCAAAGCAGAAGGATATGAACCTGTAATCGATGGTGTTGTTTTCTGCCATGGTGAACAGGATGCCAAGTTCGAGGACAACATGACAATTTATGAAACCGCCCTAAAGGATTTCATGAAAGACTTCCGTGATTATTTTGAAGTTGAGAATCTTCCTTTTGTCATCTCCGAAGCCGGCACCAATGCGGCTCGTTATTCCAATAAGCTCAGAGAGATTCAGAAGAGTGTTTCCTCTAGCGATAGTCATTGCTCTTTCATCTCCACTTCTGATTTATATACCAATTCCTTTGAACCATGGCACTTCTCTGCGGAGAGCAATATCATCTTAGGCCAAAGAATGGCAGAAGAAATCATTGCCTTAAACGACAATAGAAAAGTTACTTCCTTCAACCTTGATGATACTTATTATCTTCCTTTGAATGGAAATGGAAGTCTTCCTGAATATCTAAGCGCTAATTTCTCCAATGGTACAACTGGTATGATCAAGGTCACTTATCCGGATGGTATTGATGCCAATTCATTAGGAGAGAAGAAGGTCAAAGTTCTCGCTGAGACCAATTGGGGTAAATTCTCTGCTGAGATGAATGTCGTAATCAACAATGATCCCTATATCGATGGGAAAACAGCAGATTGGTCCGGAAAGCTGAACAAGATCAATGACAAGGCATCTGTTGGTTTCTATTCTTCAGAGAACGGACTTTATGTCAGAGCTGAAATCAAAGATACAGAACTCTATACCGATGGTGAATCCTGGGAAAATGGAGATATGGGCCAGATGGGAAACAATGATGATTTGAGAATCTATTTTACAACAAGCGATGCCTCTTCTCATTATTCTGCATTCCTAAGTTCTGATAATCTTTTAAGACTTTATGATAGCGGAACGACTAATTACATTCCTTCCAATAACCTCTATTACAAGAAGGTCATAACCGGCTGTAAGAGCAAAGTCATCACGACCGGTGAAGTCAATGTTCCAAAAGGTGGAAAAGATTGCACTGGCATGACAATGGAACTCTATCTTCCTTATGAGGAACTCGGAATCGATGATCCATCCTCTTTGAAGATTTTAGCAAGCTATTCGGATATCTCTAAGGCGGATGATACGAGTAAAAAGACGGAAGAAGTGATCTATTTCAACAACCTGACTGGAACAGGCTTAGAGACAAAAGACTCTTCTTATGTTTCTTATTCTGAACTGATCTGATGAGGATTTTATCATGTCAATCAAAAGCGTAATCGGGGCTGATCCTTACGTCATGAAGGACCCGGTTTCTGGACACTATTACTGCTATTGTACCGGAAACAGTGATGATAAGCCCTTTATCATCTATCAAAGCGATGACCTACTTCAGTGGAAGGAAGTCGGATATGGATTAGACCGCAGCAAGAACGATTGGGGAAAGGGATGGTTCTGGGCACCGGAAGTTTACTACAACAAGAATAACAATCACTACTATATGTTCTACTCTTCCTTGGTGAAGGATGAACTGGTAAAACCATATTTTGGGACGGACAATTTTGCTGAATGCTGTAAAATCGGTGTGGCAGTCTCCGTCTATCCAAACGGACCTTTTGTCAATATTGAAGATCATCCGATGGATTATTTTCCTTATGATAGCGGATATCGTAACATCGATGCTGTAGCAAAAGATCCTTTTTCTAAGGAGTCGAGTGAGATTGATGTCACCACTCTTCCGAAAGGTGTTTATATACCTACTATCGATGCAGATTTCTTCATCGATGATGATGGAAGAATGTATCTCTATTATTCTCGATGCTGTTATGGTAACTGCCTATTCGACCCAAAACTTCATAAGTATGTTGAAGAGAGTAATATTCTTGGAGTTGAGCTTGATCCTGTTTTTTGGTATGACAAAGAGGCTAAGACACAGCCAAAGCCAACAAAAGAATATATCCACGTCGATGAGAATGGACAAAGAAAAGACAAATATGTTCAGATCATTTCCTATCATCAGGAACCCCAGCAATGGGAAAACGGTCATGTCAATGACTATGAGAATTCCAATCATGTCAAACATAACAGAAGATGGTCAGAAGGTAGCATGACAATCCGTTATGATATCGATGGAAAGAATAAATATCTCCTCTTCTATTCCAGCAACAATTTTGAAAATGCTTATTATGGAGTCGGTGTATCCTTTGCGGATAAGCCATTAGACTGCTATAAGAAGTATGCATTCAATCCTATCATCCACCAGGTCCCAGAGTATCCACTCTATTCAACTGGACATGGCTGTGTGATTGAAAAAGATGGGGAGAATTATTACTTCTTCCATGGCCGTGAGAATTGTGCTGAGACAAGAACATGCTATTTTGCTAAACTACATATCGACGCACTTGATAAGATATATGTTTCGGATATCAAGCATTGTCAGCTTATAGACTAAAAAGGGGAAAATCATGAATAGAAAGATTGTATTGGGGTTATTGACGCTTATGTTATTGACAGGATGTAATGAAGTGACTAAGCCGAGTGAGAACTCTTCCCGACCGGATACAACGACAACAGAATCTAGTGCATCATCATCGTCCTCATCTTCCTCCTCTTCTGCTACAGATTATGGAAAACTATCATTCGGTATGCATCAGGTCCGTGTTGGATATTCAAGAAAAATCACACCTCGTTTTACAAATGAGGAAGTAGGAAAGACGGAAGTCCTTCATTATGAATCCAGCGATGAGGCGGGACTTCGAATCGATGAAGACGGAACGATGCATGGACTAGCAGTTGGAAATTATAAAGTCACCGTCACAAGTGAACATTTTAAAACCACATCTTTCTATGCCCATGTCATCAGTGATGAGAGATTCTCTAGCAAAGTAACATCCAGATTCAATAGTTATGTGAATAGCGACTATCCAGAAGAGGGCAGAACCTTATTTGCTGGTGACTCTTTCTTTGATACGGAGTTCTGGTCTAACTTCTATTCTAGCTATTACGGAAACTACAACACCTATACGATGGGAATCTCTGCTACTCAGGCAGATGACTGGTACTACTATGTAAGCAAGCTTCTCATTCCATTTGAACCGGATAACATCGTCTTCCATTTAGGTACAAACGATATCAATGATGCTGGAATGTCTGGTGAGAACACTCATACCCTTCTTGTCGATATCTTTGAGAAGATTCATGAGGAACTTCCGGAAACAAAAATCTATATCTTTGGCATTGAGCCATCTATTTCCTTCTCACAGAATCTAAATAAAGAACTTGTCTGCAATGAACTGACAAAGGATTATGCTGAAAAGAGTGATTATGTAACCTATCTGGATTCACCTTCTCTTTTCATGAATGCTGATAACACTGGTGCAGATTCCTCTATGCTTCGTGATGGACTTCATCCGAAATTAGAGAATTATGCTCTCTATGATAACCTTCTAAAAGAAGCCGGATTAGAGATGACTCTCCTTCCTGGAAAAGAAGATACGACCGAAACAAAGAAGTTTATCGCTTTGAACACGGCAAATGACAACTATGTCACCCGTGGAGATGAGGATTCCTCTCTTACCGTCGATGCGATAAAGAGTGGTCAGAACGCTGTTCCAAATCGTCTCTTCTACACAACCGATCATAAAAATATGTACAAAGGGGATCTGATGGTGAAAGGAAAAGTACAGTATCCTACTGCTTCGGGTAACCATTTCATCGAACTGTACTTTGGTCCTTCGACGGACCTTTGGGAAACGACGAATTCGATGCAGTTCCTCTTATGGAATGAACAGGCTCTAGTTTTCAACGTCCAAAAAGGTGTCAAGAGCGTCAAAGCGGACACGGACTATGAATTCACTGCCATCTTATCGAATAAGAAAGCATATGTCAAATTCCAGGATGAATGGTATTCTAGGGATTTAGGTGAAACGAGTGGATTCTCATTATCTGCTGAAAATATTATTGCCAAGTTCACAGACCTCACCGTCACAACCGATTCCGAAATTATAACTTCCTCTCTTCCATCCACGGTCAATTACACGTTCTGAACGAATGATAAAAGCCACCTCGACGGGGTGGCTTTTAATCTGTTAGTTTTCGTAGCTTACGGGGGTCGTATAGGTTAAGGCGATTGCGCCAGAGGAGTAATCCAAACTGATCTCATATTTGTTGTTGATTGTCTGAGAACAGCTTTTTTCATCAACATCTTTCAATTGATAGCCAGCAGAATTGATGCTTGCTTTGATCTTTTTATAGGCAGTTGCAATATCATCGGTTCCTTCATCGAAGAAGAAATATAGACAGGCAGGTATGATGGAAGCCGGGATAAAGGCCGCGGAACTATAATAGTATGCAGCATCATCGACTAACGGGAAAGGAAGAAGACTAAGAGCACTAGAATCATAGAGCTTGGATTGGAGCAAGCTTTTTGCATCACTATAGGAAGAGACAGTAAGAGTGCTGATATCATAGACTGCGACACTGACCTGATCAAATGCGGTGGGAGAGACGTATTCCTTATAGGATGAGAAATCAGCAATATCGCTTGGAACGCTTGTGCAGTTTCCATGATTTGTAATGTCTTCAATAAAGGAATACGTATTTCCAAGATTATCGGAGAAAGCGAAGGAGAAGGAAATCAGATGACCGTCTTCCACTTCCAAAGTGAGAGAGTTTGCATATTCGGCGTATTCATCGTAAGTCATATCCTCTGTGATATCGCTGATGGTATTGTATAGCTTGAAATCAGGATAGAGGTTGAATACGCTGATGTCAGAGGTGGATTTCGTGTTGTCGTATTCAAAGATTTCGTGGCTGAAATCAAAGTTCATTAACCCTTGATGAGGTGCGGTCTGATAACCTGATCCCTTCAATTCACTGACTGAACTTCCAATGTAGCGCTCATATTTTCCGTCATTTCTCTTATGGATTCCGTAATAGCTGAAGGAAGAACGAGAAGAAGAGACAAGTTCATCATATCCGGAATAGCCTTCGTCAAAGAGGAATCCTTTCGAGCGTTGGAAGAGGGTGTTTCCTCTTCTGACTTCGACATTGAACTCATAGTTGTAATTCTTCATCTCCAAGAGTGCATTTTTCAAAGAATCATACTGGGTCTTATATTTCTCTTCATGACTATATGGTGTTGGACAGACTTCCTCTTGTGTCAGGGTTGTCGTGCCGACATCCATAAGATCAACTGAGAGTTCAGTATAGGCTCTTACACTATTCTCCAATTTGGAATACTTCATGGCAAAGCCAGAGATTCCGTTCTTGTCGACATAGAGATCCATTTTGACAAGCTGGTCCGAACCGAATTTGGAATCGGTACCGGTGTGGATATAGGTTGTAGCGGAATTGTAGATTCGGTCAACTACTGCTTTGCTGCTTGTGCTATTGATAGCAAGAGAAGAAAGGGTGTAGGTTGCTGTTCCGAATTCATCTTTGCTGACATAGTCAAAGAGGTCTTTGGAAAGATAAGAGAGAGAATTGACGTAGACGCTTTGATTCCACTTCAATGAGGAAACTACTTCGTTGACTTTGTTGTTCTTATTCGGATGTGAAGTGTAGGCTACTTTTCCATTGTTGGAATAGTAGGTCACTTCAGAAAGGATATTTCTATTATCGAAATCATCGATGATGGAACCTAAATAGCAGTCCTTTGCAAACTTTGTCATCAAGTCGTATTCGAAGCTCGTGGATGAATTGCTGCAATTGATGTGCTCTAAATAGGTGACGTTCTCGTTACCAGCCTTTTCAAACATATCGTTGGTGAGTTTGACTGGCGTGTTGTCCGTTGGATTGACTGAACTTTCGCTCGTCTTGTTTTCGGTAACATGGTTAGTAGAACCACAGCTAGCAAGAATAATGGGAAGAAGCAAACCTGTTAATGTTTTTGTTTTTGTCATATAGAGACTCCTTGTCATTTGAACTGTGACGCATACATGGAGTAGTAGAAGCCTTGTTTCTGCATCAATACATTGTGACTTCCTTGCTCGATGATATGACCATCCTTCAAGACGAGGATGAGGTCGGAATTGCGGATGGTGGATAGACGATGTGCGATGACGATGGATGTCTTATTCTCAAGCAGTCTATCAAAGGCATCGGTGATGAGCTTTTCGGTTCTAGTATCGACATTGCTAGTCGCCTCATCAAGAATGACGATATCCGGCTCTAGAAGCATGACACGTGCGATGGTGAGCATCTGTCTTTCACCTTCGCTGAGTCCTTGCTTGGCGCTGACTTTGGTGTCGTATCCATCCGGAAGGGTGTTGATGAAGGTGTCAGCGTGTGCTCTTTTGCAGGCATCGATGACTTCCTCATCGCTTGCGCTAGGTTTTGCGTAACGGACATTGTCCATGATGGTGCCGGTAAAGATCCAAGTCTCCTGAAGAACCATACCGAAATTCTTTCTCAAAGCAGATTTTTTGATGGTGGTTCCATCGATTCCGTTGTAAAGAATGGCACCGGCAGTTGGATCGTAGAATCTCATCAGGACATTGATAAGAGTGGATTTTCCAGCGCCTGTGGGTCCGACAATAGCGACCTTTTCACCTTTATGGACTGTCTCATTGAAGTTTTCGATGAGCTTTTGATCTTTCTCGTAACTGAAGTACATATCCTTAAACTGGATTTCCTGAATGTCAGAGACATCACCGGTTCCTTCATCGATATCATCTGCCTTGTTTAGGAAGGCGTCGATTCTCTTGAAGGAGAAGACTGCGCTTTCATATTCGCTTAAGACAGAACTGATTTCGTTGAAAGGCTTGGTGTACTGAGTTGTATAGCTTAAGAAGGAGGATAAAGAACCGATAGTCATAGCGGCATGATAGGCGCTAAGCACATTCGTATACGGAATCATGATGATACCAGAGATACCGATGATCGCATAAATCGTATTGTTGACTAAACGAGTGGTCGGATTGGTCCAGGAAGCAGAGAACTGGGCAATCTTTCCTTCTTTTCTCAGTTCCTCATCCTGATTCTTGAATGAGGCAAGAGAACGTTTCTGATAATTGAGCGACTGTAAGCAGTCGATATTGTCAATGGCCTCTAAGGAGATACTGTTAAGATCAGACTGTAATTTAGCCTGTTTCTTGAAATACTTGTGTGAGAATTTGGCAACGAATCGAGACATAAGGACGGAAAGAGGAGAGAGAAGGATGACACCAAGAGCAAGGATCCAGTTGACTGTGAACATCATGATGATGGTGATAAGGATGGATAATACACCTTCAATCAAGGACTTGAAGACAGAGAATAGACCATTGGCGACATTTTCGACATCTCCGATTTCAAGCTGGACTAAATCACCATGCTTTTCCTTGAAGATGGTCTCAACGGAGACGGAATTGAACTTTTTATAGACATCTTTTCTGATTTCATAGATGACTTTCTGAGTCATGATGCCTACGCTGTATTCGAAGATGAAGTCAGCAATGGCACCGATAAGGGATAAACCGAAGCAGCAGGCAATGATGATGAGGAAGACATTCTGTTTTCCATCCAATGCGGCATTGAGTGCTTTTCCGACTAAGAACGGCTGAGATAACTGGGCAACGAGGAAGAGAAGAACAAAGAGAGCAACACGGAATATCAGCTTCTTCTGCGGAAGCAGATAAGAGAAGAAACGCTTTTTGTAATCCATATTAGTCGTTCTCCTTTCTGGTCTGACTTTCGTAGGTTTCACGATAGACAGAGCAGTTCTCCATCAGTTCCTCGTGAGTTCCTTTTCCAATCATCTTTCCACCTTCTAAGACAAGAATCAAATCGCAGTCAGAAACTGTGGAAACACGCTGTGAGACGATGACCTTGGTGATGCCGTTATACTGATTGTGAATATTGGAACGGACTGTCTTATCCGTCAATAAATCCAACGCGGACGTTGAATCATCCATGATGATGACTTCCGGATGCTTGACTAATGCTCTTGCGATACAAAGTCTTTGTCTTTGTCCGCCGGAGAAGTTCTTTCCGCCTTCCTCAACGCCGTAATCGATGTATTCCGGATACTTGCTGACAAATTCATAAGCCATCGCATTCTTAAGACTCTCTGTAATCTCCTCATCCGTGCAGTTTTCATTTGCCATCTGCATGTTGGAACGGATGGTTCCTTTGAAGAGGACGGATTTTTGCGGGACAAGAGCGATTTCCTCTCTCAGATTGGAAAGAGAATAGTTTTTGATGTCTTCGCCTTTGTAGATGACTTTACCATCACTGGCGTCTAAGAATCTTTCCATCAGGTTGATGAGTGTGGATTTACCGCTGCCTGTTCCACCGATAATACCTAAAGACTGGCCTTTGTTCAATTTGAAATCGATGTTCTGAAGGGCAAGGTTACCTTCATCCTTGTATCCGAGACTGACATTTTCAAAGGAGAAGATTTCCTCTCCCTGTTCAATGTTCTTCGTAATCGGATTGCTGCAATCCTGAATGGAAGGAGTGATGGTAAGGATGGAATCAATACGTTTTGTAGAGACACTGCTCTTTGTGAGGATCATAACGACATTGGTAAGCTGAACCAAAGTGGTGAAAATCTGGGCAAGGTAAGCGACTTCTGTGATGATAGTGGATGAGGTCTGGGAGGCTAAGATAGGATCGGTGGCGTTCGTGGAGAGAATCGGTAAACCGCCGAGCACGACAACCATGGAAGTAGCCAAGGCGATGATTGCGAAAGTAAGAGGATTGATGAGAGCATTGAGCTTCTGAACGTGAGTTGCCGATTTACGGTAGTCTTCTGCCTTGTTGGAGAAATCCTCATCTTCCATTTTCTCTGAATTGAAGGCACGGATGACTTTAGCACCATCCAATGTATCAGAGGACTTGTTGGAAAGAGTATCGAGTTTTTCCTGAATGGTGAGATATTCCTTGCTGGATTTTCCCATGATGTAGAAGATGACAAATAGAATCAAAGGGATGATAGCTACGAAGACAAGACCAATCTTCCAATCTAGAATGATAGAGATGATAAGGGCACCTAAGATGATGAACGGGGCACGGACGATAAGACGAATGAAAATCAATACACCCTGCTGAACCTGATAGGAGTCTGCGTTAAGGATGGTAAGGAGTCTGTTGTTCCCTAGTTTTTCTCTGTCCTTCTTAGAAAGGGAGAGAATCTTCTGATAGATGGAATCTCTTAAATCGGTTCCGACAGCAACTGCCGTTCTAGCAGCCACATACTGTGTAACCATCGTCGTAGCAAAGCCAAGTACACCCATGATCAGGATGATGGTGCCGCCGATGATGGCGTAGTTAAGTGAAGGGTTGTTGTCAATCCATGTTCCAAACAGAAGTATGAACTTGGATATGCCCTTGTTGATTGTGTTCATGCCATAGAAAGGATCTAAAGATGCAGATACGTTCTTCGAAAGGTCGATGATAGCCTTCATGAACAAAGGGATAAGAAGATCGAAAATCGCTTCGATCATCTTGAGTGATGGCCCTAATATGAGGGCAGGAATGTGCTTTTTGTAAGCGTCGCTTGTTTTGTTTAACATAGTACCTCACATTTATTATTAAAATAAACTTAAATATTATATATTATCTCATTTCACAAGGCATTAATTTTTTATGCGGATGGATGTCGAAAGTGAGATGGCGGATAATACCTAGAGCATATGAAAAGAACAACGAAAACGAGTCCTAAAAGGAATCTCATTTAGAAAATGCAACTCGTAACATAGAAAAAACAATTTGAACTAGAAAGGGATTTATGCAAAATGCAGACAATCTTGAATGTCTAAAAGTTTTCCAAGTTGGAAATTGGACATTAAAATGTTAAATCATAACATAGCGTTGATTAATTATAGTACTCTAATGAATCTTCTAAACAATTATTGCTATTATTAGAATTGTCTAGATTTATCAACTTAAGCTGTTTCTATATCATTCATAAACCTAATCCTTGTTATGTTCCAACTGATTGTTCCATTGCACGAAAGGTGATGCATTTCTACTTTAGCGGATATCGTTTAAACGATTAGTTCTGTATACGATAGAATATGATGCTTGATAGTGAAAATGTGGTATGATTGAACTATGGAATTCATTACGCGTTATTTTTCACCTTTGGGTGAAATCATCCTAACCAGTGATGGTTTATCTCTTACTGGATTGCGTTTTACTGAATATGATGAAGTGAAACAGGAAAGTTTTCCGAATATAGAAAACTATGAGATACCCGTCTTTAAAGAAACAAAGAGATGGTTGGATGAATACTTTTCATTCACAATTCCTACATTTAGCCCATCCTTTCTATTGAATGGTACAGAATTTCAAAAGAAAGTTTGGTCAATACTCCTTAAGGTGCCATATGGGAAGACGATTACATATGGTGAAATTGCCAATTGCATTGCTATAAAAAGAGGAAATAAGAAAATGTCAGCACAGGCAGTCGGTCAAGCAGTCGGACATAATCCGATAGCATTGATTGTACCCTGCCATCGAGTTGTTGGAAAAGATGGGAAGATAACAGGTTACGCATATGGTATCGAAAGGAAAATCAAACTGCTGAGTTTAGAGAGGAGTCAGGCAAAGGAAGGCAAATTCAATGCATGATATTTGTGTTGAAAGGACTGAAAACACTTGTTTTCCTATTAAATAATGATATAATTCTCTTGTCAGCAAAACTGTCAAAAGTTTTGTGGCGCACATTCTTAATCGAAAATTAAGAGTGGACTTCCTTTTTGGGGGTCCACTCTTTCTCTTATAAGGAGGTAAGAATGGATCAAGTTTTATTGGAAAAAGCAAAAGAGATGTTCCAAAAATCTGCGGATGAACTCGGCTTGACTTTAGTCTCTGTCCGCTACTATGTCTCAAAGGAAGAGGGACCAGTGCTTGAAGTCCTTATCGATCGTGACTTTGAAATCACAATGGATGAGATTGAGGCCTTTACAGAAAAGGTCAATCCGCTTCTTGATGAGCTTGACGACTCGGAGGAAGGATATCTTCTCGATATCTCATCTGGTGGAAGTCAAAGAGAAATCCCGTTTGCGACATTAGGCAAGTTTGTCTTGAGATGGCTTGATGTCAAACTGAAAAAGTCCGGTGAAGTCATCACGATGCAGTTAGACAAATTTGAAGATGACAAAGCTTATCTGCATCATTTCATCAAAGGAAGAAAAAAACAAGAAGTTCTTACTGAAGATGATGTTGACACGATACATATTGGTTATAAAGCTTAGATATAAAAATTCAATGGAGGAAAAACAAAATGTCTGAGGAACTTAACGATTTAGAAGTTGAAAAAACAAAGAAAAGAAAATCAAAGAAGAAATCATTGGATCAGTTCGGAAACGTCGATTCTGATGCTTTCACCACGGCTCTTAGCGATGTCACAAAAGAGAGCATGATCGATCAGCAGACTGTCTATGATATCCTTATCGATAGCATGAAGACAGCTTACTTGGAATGGTCTTATCCGGAACTCCGCGATAAGAGCAACAAGGAAGAGAATGAACTCTTAAAGACACAGATTCGCTGTGAAGTCAAATTCGTCAAAGATTTCAAGCATTATGAAATCTATGATCTTAAGGTCATCACTCCTGAAGATGAAATCGAGGATGATGCCTGGCAGATTTCTCCTGAGGATTATTACTCCCTCACGAAGAAGGATGCAGAAGATGGTGAGACTGTTGAAATCCCATTCGATGTCAGCAAACTTGACAAATGGTTCACAAGAAGAGTCAAACAGCTCCTTAACAGCAAGATGAAGGAAGCAAGCAAACTCGCTGTCCTCACTGCTTATAAGAATCAGATGGGTGGACTCATCGAAGGTAAGGTCATCAAGGCTGATAAAGATAATCAGAACTATGAATTCTCCTTCGGTAAGGCAACTACCTATATTAAGAAGGATTCCAAGAAGATTCTTCCTAATGATCGTTTCGATGTCGGTGATACAGTTCTCTTCTATCTTGATAAGGTTTCCGAAAACGGAAGCCCGACATCCCTTGATGTCAATCGTACCAGCACGAAGTTCGTCGAGAAGCTTATGGAAAGAGAGATTCCTGAAGTCGCTGAGAAGATTGTCACTGTCAAAGGCATCGCCCGTGAACCTGGAAGAAGATGCAAAGTCTTCGTTCAGTCCAACAATCCTTCCATCGATCCTATCGGTACCTGCATCGGTCCTGAAGCCAGCCGTCAGAGAAGCATCTCCGCTGTCATGAGAGGCGAAAAGATCGACTTCTGCAAATGGCATCCGAATAAGGCAATGCAGATCATGGAAGCCATGAAGCCTGCAGATGTCATCGGTATGACATGCCCGGATGATTTCTTCGATAAGAATGTCCACTATGAAGAGTTCGAGAATGACAGAGAATATGAGCATCCTCAGATCACTGTCATTGTCAATAACGGTGCCCAGGGTGTCGCTATCGGTTCCAATGGTTCCAACGTCCGTCTTGCTTCTCATCTTTCTAAGTGCAAACTCACTGTCCTTCAGATTGATGATGCCATGCAGAACGGTGTCAAATACACAATGGTTCCTGAGATTCTCCGTCTTGTCGATAACATGTATCCTGAATTGGCAGCTGCTGAACCGGTTGTTGCTCAGCCTGTCGCTGATGAGAGTGATATCGAAGAGGTTTTAGACGAAGAGGTCAAACCGATGAATCCGGAGACTGCTTCTGTCGAAGTCAAAGCCGAAGACAAACCGGTTGAAGAAGTCAAGTCTGTTGAAGTGACTCCTGAAGTCAAGGAAGAGACTCCGGTTGTTGAAGAAAAGCCTGTCGAGAAGAAAGAAGAAGTGATTGAACATGTCGAGATCATGAACAAGCCGAAGATTTCTCTTGATGCACTAGAAGCTGCCATGTCCCAGAAGAAAGGACCTAGCGAGACAAGATCCTATCGCAGAAAGAAGAAGGGCGATGATGCAGATAAGAAGACAGAAGCCACAGAAGCATCTAAGGCTGCCGCTATGCCGATCTACACTCAGGAAGAACTCGACGCCATGGATCAGCAGAATGAGGATGAGGACGACAACATCGATTACGATGATGAGGAACTCGATCAGTACTATTCTGATAAGTACTATGACGATGATTCCGGAAAATAAACGCTGTGAAAGAATTTGTAGTCTATAGAATGGATCTCCTCTCGCGTGTGAAATATCCACGTGAGAGACTCCTTCGCCTAGTTGTCATGGGGGATAAGAAAGTCGTAATCGATCCTACTTATTCCATAAAAGGCAGAGGAGTCTATGTTCTGAAAGATGAAGAACAGATCAAAAAGACTTTTCAGAAGAAAAGACTGTCTAAGATTGTTCCACAATCTAACGAGGCAGCTTTGATGGAGGAAATGATCGAATATGTCAGAAGAGGAAATCAGCAATAAACTTTCTGCTTATCTTGGCTTTGCCAAGAAGAAGAAAAGCATCTATGTCGGAATGAAATTAGAGGAAATGCTTTCTCTTTCTAAGATTGCATTACTTGTTATTCTTCCGGAATGCTCTACGAAAAACGAAGAAAAACTTCTTCGTATCGCTCCGACTGACAAGCTATTTCAATCCATTCGCTATCAGGGAAGCTTTGATGTCAAGGCCTGTCTTGGCTTTGACAAATTAAAGGCCTTCGGTGTCAAGGATGTGTCCTTAGCCAAGGCTATATACGAGACGATGAAGAGAGAAAACGATAAGGAGGCAAAGAATGAGCAAATCTAAAAACGCAAAAAGAGGTGGCAATAATTCATCCTTTGGAAAGAAGGTACAGGGACAGGTTCAAAATGGTGTCTTTGTCTACAATGGTGTCCTTACTTTGGACCAGTTGTGCAAGAAGACCGGAATCTCCCCGACCGATACAATCAAGAAATTCTTGATGCAGGGAAAACTGATTTCCCTCAACACAGTCTTAAGCGATGATCTCATCGCTGAAGTCTGCATTGAAAACGGACTTGATTTTAAGAAAGAGGCTGGTGGATCTGTTGATGATTTCACCAAAGTCTCCATCTTTGACAAAGATACCGATTCCGATACAAGAGCACCGGTTGTCACAATTATGGGACATGTCGATCACGGCAAGACTACTCTTATCGACTGTATCCGTCATTCCAATATTACCGGTGGTGAACATGGCGGTATCACACAGGAAATCGGTGCCTATCAGAAAGTCGTCCAAGGAAAGAAAATCACCTTTATTGATACTCCTGGTCACGAAGCATTCACTGCCATGCGTGCACGTGGTGCTTCCATGACCGATATTGTTGTCCTTGTCGTCGCTGCGGATGATGGTGTCAAGCCTCAGACAATCGAGGCTATCGACCATGCCAAAGCCGCTAATGTTCCGATCATTGTCGCTATCAATAAGATTGATAAGCCCGCTGCTCAGATTGAAAGAGTCAAGCAACAGCTTTCTGGTCTTGGCGTTCTTGCTGAGGACTGGGGCGGTGATGTCATGATGTTCCCGGTTTCTGCTAAGAGAAATCAAGGAGTTGATACCTTGCTTGAAGGTATTCTTGACCTTGCTGAAATCTTGGAATTGAAGGCTACGGATGAACGTCCTGCCATCGGTTCTGTCATCGAAGCAGAACTTGACAAGAAGGAAGGTGCAAAGGCTACCCTTCTTGTCCAGAATGGTACTTTGAAGGTCGGTGATACTTTGGCTATCGGTCCTTACTATTGTAAGGTTAGAAAGATGACCAATGAATTCAATAAGGCTCTTAAAGTCGCTGGTCCTTCTACTCCTGTCTCTGTTACAGGTATCTCTGGTGTTCCTGTCGCTGGTGACCGTTTTATGGCTTTCAGTGATGAACACGAAGCAAGAGAAGCTGCTGATAAGCGTGCTCAGGCCCTTATCGGAAAGAACAACACGGGTGTTTCCTTAGCCGATTTGGCACAGTCTGCCGCCAATGGCGAAAGCCAGAACATCAACTTAATCGTCAAAGCTGATACTCAGGGTTCTGCTGAAGCCTTGAAGGCATCCTTAGAGAAAATCGATGTTCCTGGCGCTAAGCTTTCCATTCTCCATTGCTCATCTGGCGATGTGTCACAAGGAGACTTAGTCTTAGCATCTGCTTCGCATGCCATTGTCTTAGCCTTCTCTGTCCGTGTCAGCACCGCAATTCGCGACATGGCAAAGAATGATCATGTCGAAATCCGTGAATACAATATTATCTATAAGCTTTTGGAAGATATCGAGGCTGCCATGAAGGGTACCTTAGGACCGGTCTATGAGGAAGTCATCTATGGCCATTTAGAAGTCCGTTCTCTCTTTAAGGCTAGCAAGGTCGGCCAGATTGCAGGATGTTATGTGACAGACGGTAAAGTCACCAACACTTCCGAAATCCGTGTCTTCAGAAACAAGGAACTTGTTCTCAAGACTCATCTCACTTCCTTAAAGCGTTTTAAAGACGATGCCAAGGAAGTCAATATGGGATTCGAATGCGGTCTTACTATCTCCGATAAGTTTGATTTGGAAATCGGCGATATCTTAGAGGCCTTCGGTCAGGAGGAAGTCAAGAATGGCTGATAAAAAGGGTAGAGTCCAAGCGGTCATTCAAAAGGATCTCTCTGAGATCATCCTTTATGAACTCAAAAGCCCTGTCACACAGTTTGTTTCTGTCAACGAAGTCAAAATGACTGTTGATTATTCCTATTGTAAAGTATTTGTCTCTGATATCAATCCAGATAAAACGGATGAAGTTGTTCGCTTTTTGAACAACAACAAAGGCAAGATTAGAACGATGCTTAGTAAGAAGCTTTCTATCTATAAGACTCCGGATCTTCTCTTTGTCTCTGATAAGACTTATGAACAGAATAGCGAGATGGAGAAATTCATCGAATCGGTCAACAATAAGAAACCGGTCACATTGAAGGACGTCTTCGGAGATGACTTCAAGATGGCTGATGAGGAAGAGACAAAAAAAGAACCTGTTGCCGTTGAGGAAGAAAAACCTGTCAAGAAGACAAGAACGACAAAAACAGCCGCATCCAAAAAGAAGAAAACTGTTAAGTGATTTTAGAACTCCGTTTCGGCGGAGTTCTTTTTCACCCTGATTGCAATTTTAACAAACAACTTTTTCCTTGAAAAAATCTTTTAAAAGTTGCTTTTTTTCGAATCGTGCCGTTGTATCGTTCTCCTGTATAGGAAAGCGTTATTTCTGAGCAAATTTCCTCTACTATTTTCCTCATTTCGATATTATGATATTAGTCTACGTATTTGGGAGGTCTCTTATGAAAATCATTAAAAAAGATGAAAGTCTTGCCGATTATGATTTTACGAAAATCAAGAATGCAGTCACAAAGAGTGCAAACCGTGTCAATGTAAAACTTTCCGATGAGGAATGGAACAGTATTCAGCAAAATGTGGAAAAGGAAATGAAGGCCTACTTCAGCGATTTGATTCCTGTTTCTCAGATGCATGTTTTTGTTGAACTTGCCTTGGATAAGGTTAACGCAAAGGTTGCAAAGTCTTACCGTGATTATAGAAACTATAAGCAGGACTTTGTCCGTATGATGGATGAGACCATCAAGACCGTGGATCAGCTTAACTTCATCGCTGATAGAAGCAACGCGAATACAACTTCTGCTTTAGTCTCGACTCAGCGTACTTTGACTTACAACGCTTTTTCAAAACAGCTTTATAGAAAGACTTTCTTGAACAAAGAAGAACTTCAGGCGATTGATGATGGATATCTCTATATTCATGATATCTCTTCCCGTCTTTTGACCTATAACTGCTCTCTTTTTGATATGGGAAGAGTGCTCTGTGGCGGTTTTGAATGGGAGAATATTGGCTATAATGAGCCAAAGGATGTCAGAACAGCCTGCAATTTGATTTCAGATCTCACTTTGAACTGTGCTTCTATGCAGTATGGTGGATTCACTGTTCCTGAAATCGACTCCATCCTTGCTCCATATGCGGAAAAGAGTTATCGCCGCTATAAGAAGGAATATGAGGAACTTGTTGAATCTGTCTCTGGTGTCTTAGATCCAGAAAAGCAGGAAGAGTATGCCATGAAGAAGACAAGCCGCGACATCGAACAGGGATTCCAGGGCTTTGAGCATACTTTCAATACTGTCGCCTCTAGCCGTGGTGATTATCCTTTTACGACTTTTACTGGTGGCTGTGATGAGAGCAAGTTCGGTTCTTTAGTCTGGTCCTTGGCTTTGAAAGTCCGAGCCGGTGGACAGGGACATAAAGGCCATAAAAGGCCTGCTATTTTCCCAAAACTCGTCTTCTTGTATACAAAGGAACTCCATTCAGAAGGAAAACCTCTTTATTGGCTTTTCAAAGAAGGCATTGAATGCTCCGCTAAGGCCATGTATCCGGACTGGCTTTCTTTGGATATGCCAGATGAGACACTTGTGAAAGAGGCATATGCTAGTCATGTAGAGCCTAGCATTGCAAAGACTTTCAAAAAGTATCATAAGTTCGGTGTTTCCCGTTGGATCTTAGATGAGAACAACAATGTCAAAGAAAATCCAGAATGGGTTGATAGCATCATCTCTCCGATGGGATGCAGAGCCTATCTTTCCCCCTACTATGAGAAAGGTGGACTTCATCCTCTTGATGAAAATGATAAACCAGTATTCACTGGCCGTTTCAATGGCGGAGCCATCTCTCTTAACCTTCCGATGATCCTTAGAAAAGCACAGGTTGAGAATCAGGATTTCTACAAAGTCCTCGACTATTACCTTGATATGATCAACGGAATCCATGTCAAGACATACGGATTCTTAACCAAGATCAAGGCTAGTTCGATTCCTGTTGCCTATTCCCAGGGTGGATTCGGCTATCTTGGAGAGACCGATACGATTGAACCTCTTGTCAAACGTGCGACCTTCTCCTATGGCTTCACTGCTCTAAATGAACTTCAGGAACTCTATAACCAGAAGTCGCTCTATGAAGAGAAAGATAATCCCAACGCGTTCAGTTATGAAGTCTTGAAGCATATCAACGACTATGTTGAAGAGAAGAAGTCTCACTATGGGAAAGATATCCCTTATATCGCAGCAATCTACGGAACACCGGCAGAATCTCTCTGTGGAACGCAGGTAGAGCAGTTCAAGAAGAAGTATGGAATCATTCACCATGTTTCTGATCGAGCCTACTTCACAAACTCCTTCCATATGCATGTCTCGGAAAATATCACACCCTATCAGAAACAGGATGCGGAATTCAGATACTTCCATCTAGCAAGCGGCGGACATATTCAGTATTGCCGTTTCACTACCGGAATGAATCAGGAATATATCGCAGAGTGTGTCATTAGGGCCATGAAGTTAGGCTACTACTTTGGCATCAATATCGATAAGAGCTATTGCAATGACTGCGGCGCTCAGATCGATGACGGAGTTGATACCTGCCCTGTCTGTCACGGAAACAATATCACGGAGATCAACCGTGTCTGCGGATACTTAGGATATTCAAAGGTCTCCGGAACGACGAAGATGAATGATGCCAAGATGGCAGAGATACACGATAGGAAATCCATGTAATGAAGATCATCAAAATAGAACGTAACAATCAAGTCAATGGAACTGGCTTAAGGGATGTGATATGGTGCTCAGGCTGCAATCATAACTGCCCCCTTTGCCACAATAAGGAAGCACAGAATCCGGAACTTGGAAAAGAGTGTGGGCCATGGGCCTATGATATCCTAAAAGAGGATCTCTCCCGTGAGGAAATCAGCGGTGTCACCTTCTCAGGCGGTGAGGCTACTTATCCCGATAATAGAGAAGAAGCTACACGCATGATGAAGTGGATCAAGGACCTCTTTCCCAACAAGACCATCTGGGTCTATACCGGATACCTCTATGAAGAGATATCCTCCCTTGAGATGATGCAGTATATCGATGTGCTCGTCGATGGAAAGTATGTCGCTAACCTAAATCCAGGACCTGGCAAGATCAAGTGGCGTGGTTCTTCTAATCAGCGTGTCATCGACATGAATAAGACAAGAAAAACAGGAAAGATTACCTGGTTAGATGACTTTAACGGAAGACCAATCAATGAAAATGAAAAAGAGGGCTTATAACAAGCTCTCTTTTTTATAGCAACTTTGTTTATCTTTCTTTAGTTGTTCTTCTAATTCGGAGATGGAACAAAACTTTTTCTGTTCTCGTAAGAAAGATAGAAATTCTACTCTGATCTCTTTGCCATATAGATCTTCATCGAAGGAAAAGACATTCGTTTCGATGATGGCACCTTTTAATGGATCAATAGTTGGGTGATTTCCGATGTTGGTCATGGATAGGTAGGATTTACCGTTGATCCATGTCTTTGTCATATAGACACCATTGTTCAACCTAAATTTTCCTTCTTCTAAATCGATATTGGCTGTTGGGAAAGATATCTTTCTTCCGTTCTCTTTTCCGTGAAGCACCTTGCCTTGATAGAAGAATGGATAACCTAATAGCTTTCTAGCCTTCTCTATCTCATTCTTTTTCAACAGTTGACGAATTCTAGTAGAGGATACTTTCTCATCTTCTATTTCTAGTAGTGGAAGGATTTTGACTTCGACACCTAGTTTCTCTAGTTCGAACAGGTCTTTTGCTTTTCCTTCTTTGTTTCTTCCGAATGTGAAATCTTCACCGACAACAATCTTCTTTGCGTTCAAGGAATAGAGGAATGACAGAAATTCATCCTTTGATGTGTTTCTTGTCCTCTCGTCAAAGGGAAGAATGAGTTCGTTCTGTATGGAGAATCTTTTTAGCATCTCTTCCTTTTCTTTTTCACTGAGTAAGGCGCCATCTTTACTTTTCATACTTGTTTTCCAGTCCAAAGAAAAAGTGAGAACAGCAGTTTCATAATCACTATTTGCTGTCTCTTTGAATAGTTCTTGATGACCGATATGCAAGCCGTCAAATAATCCTATCGCTAAAGAGAGAGGTTGATACTCATATCTTTTATCAAGGGAAAGATATTCAGTCATGTCTTACCCCTCTTTGACAGACATAATGTCTGTCACCGTCTTTTTTGTACAAGGCTAAAAGTTCACCATCTTTTTCAAAGAAGAGATGTTCTTCTTCTCTATCTAGAGTGATATCATTTCCGGCTATGACTCTCTTGGTGATCTTGTCATTCTCTTCTAATACCGGAATATAGGAGAACATATTCTCAATCGAGACGATGTCTGTGGTTAGTATGTCATCGACTTTCTTGGCCTGTTTAACATCATAATCATCCACTTTTGTTCTTCTTAAAGCTTTTAGATGACCGACAGTGTTCAAACGATAGGCGATATCTCTACCCAATGAACGGATATAGGTGCCTTTTGAAACGGTGACTTCAAACTTGATTTCATCATCCATGAAAGACAACAACTTGATATCCATGACTTCAATATCGACAGTAGGAGGAATGAAATCGATTCCTTTCCTTAAAAGCTCATAGCTTCTTTCACCGTTGATATGCTTTGCGCTGTAAAGAGGAACTTCCTGCTTTTGTTTTCCAAGGAACGAGGATAGAACAGACTTGACATCTTCTTCTGTTATCTTTCCTACTACTTTTTCTTTGATCACAGTTCCAGTATAGTCTAGAGTATCTGTTTCTCTTCCTAAGGAAAGTGTTGCCACATACGTCTTCTTCTCGTCTTTGAATAGTGGAAGGAACTTTGTCCCTTCCATCATGCCAACGATGAGAAGACCGGTCGCAAAAGGATCAAGCGTACCTAAATGCCCGACCTTTTTGATGTGAAACTTTTTCTTGATCAAAGTGTCTACACCCTGGGAAGTGATGCCTTCCTCTTTATCGATGAATAAGAAACCAGAGAATTGATTCATAGCTATTAGTATAGTAAAAATCAAAAAACTGGAAAAGAGAAAAATGATTGAACGATACGAATATGACGGATAGCAATGGTCATAAAAGGCAAGTATTCCATATGAAATCTAGCTTTATATGCGTTTCTTTGGAAATATCGTCGATTTTCGTTGCAACGGGAATGAAAAAGGGTATAATAGTTAAGCCTTTTGACTGGCGCGAGGCATGTTCCTCAAATCACCTACCGCTGGTTGACAAGACAGAAAGAAAACTGAGGTACAACGAAATGTTGACAAAAGAAGAAAAGGCAGCAGCTATCAAGGCTGGCCAGAGAGATGAAAAGGACGTCGGTTCCTCCGAAGTCCAGATTGCTCTTCTCACCGAGAAGATCAAGAAGCTTACGGTCCATATGACCAACAACAAGCATGACTATTCCTCCAAGCGTGGTATGGATATCATGATTGCAAAGCGTACAAACCTTCTCAACTATCTCAAGAGAACAGACACAGCTCGTTATGAGAAGGCTCTTGCCATCGTCAAGTCCGCTAGCAAGAAGAAGTAAATCTTAATCTGTCACAAATTGATGGGAATCCGTTTGGGTTCCCATTTTTTTAATCAAAATTCAGGCAAATACTATACCATTGACTCATCGTATTGTACTTCGTTTTACTTAGTAAAACGGTCAATTCTGTGATAAACTAAAGGTGCTAAATGATTCTTCTCCGTATGCCGATTTGTACTCGAGTAGTGGTTGCAAGGGAAACATAATTGAAAACAATATTCATGGTTTGGATTCTAGATTGGGTGACACATTGAGGGACACGATGTCTCTCGCAATGTCCCTTGGTGTGAGTTCTAAAACGATTAAACGTTATATAAAGGAGATGAAGTATATTCGCTTTGTTGGTCGAGGGTCGAATGGTCATTGGGAAGTCGATGACTGACCATATCTGTGATGAATTAACTAGTGTATAGAATCTTTTCGATTTTTATCTTTAAAAGTCAGATTCTAGAAAGTATGCTATAGTCTAGTTGAGATTTGTTTTTATGAAAACGGAGGTTTTAAAAATGGATTTTCTTGAATTAGCTGAAAGTCGTGTTTCTACTCGTGAGTTCTCTGATAAGAAGATTGCAAGAGAAGACCTTGAGAAGATTAAAAGAGCAATGGATGTTGCTCCGACAGGAAGAAACAGAAGACCGATCTTCTATGTCATCCTATCTTCCAATGAGAAAAAGGAAAAACTCTACTCTGTTCTTCCTACTGTAAAAGCGAAGTTCTATAACGCTGATGCTATTGTATTCTCCTTGGTTAAGACTGATGATCATCTGAAGTATCTTAACAATGGCGCTGCAATCGAAAATGGACTTTTAGAGGCTACCTCTTTAGGTATTGGTTCCTGCTGGGTACACTGCGCTACGGAAGAACTGAACAGTGAAATCGGTAAGAATGCTCTAAAGGATATTTTAGAGTTGGATCAGGGATATGAAGTATTGGAGTGTATTGCCTTAGGTTATCCTAAGAGCGGTTCATTCACTAAAAAAGATAGGACGGATAATGGAAGCAAGATCCTTTGACGTCATCGTTGTCGGAGCAGGACCGGCAGGTCTAATCTCTTCTCTTTTGATTTCGAAAAAAAAGAGAGTTCTCCTTGTTGAAAAAGGAGGACACGATTTTGTCTTGGGAAAAAGAATCCTTGTTTCCGGTAACGGAAGAGCGAACTTCTTCAACGAAGACTTACTTCATGAGGAATGCTATCATGATTCTCTTCTTTCTCCTGTTCGTGATGCCGTCTTTTCCTCTTCTATCAATTATGCAGAAGGTTTTCTTTCCTATATGAGGGATGAACTATCCTTTCCCTATACGAAGGAAGGAAAACTCTACTATCCTTACTTCAACCGTTCTGAGAGTTTAGTCAATACTCTTGTTCAGGAATTGAAGAAGAGTAAGAATCTGACCGTACTGAATTCTACATTGGTAAAGATTGATTCTGAGCATAACAGTATTTCTCTGATGAAAGATGGAAAGAAGGAAGAGTATCACTATTCTGATTTGGTCTTGTCTTTAGGTGGTAGAAGCTTTGACCGAGAAGATTATGACTCTTCTCTTCTATCCATGTTCTCTTCCTATCCGTTTTCACCTTGCCTTTGTCCAGTCAAGGTGAAGGAGAAGATTCCAAGCTATCTAGTGAAGAATCGACTCAAAGGCGTATTGAGACTAAAGACAAAGGACAAAGTTCTCTATGAGGAAGAGGGAGAGATCCTCTTCAAAGAGGATGGCATCTCTGGGATCTGTGTCTTTGATTCGACTGTCTATCTTCTCAATGAACTTAGGAAAAACAAGAAGGCAGAATTCATCTACGAATTTGATTATCTAAAGGACGATATTGATCCGAATTACTCATCGTATCCTTACTTCTTAAGAAGATATATAGAGGAACACAAAGAGGAAAAAAGAGGTAGGTTCCTCTTTACCTTCTCCTCTTTATATCCGTTTAAGCAAAGCCAGATATCTTATGGAGGTATCCGCCTTTCTGAAGTGGATCTAAGTACGATGCAGTCGAGAAAATATCCTCACATCTATTTGGCTGGTGAAATGCTAGATCAGAATTTCATCTGCGGAGGGTATAATATGGGGCTTTCATTCATAGAAGGCTATAAGATAGGAAGGAGGCTTGCACATGACATTTCCTGATGATAAAGAGATAGAAGAAATCTTCAATCTCCAGATTGAAAGAAGACATAAGGAAAATGAAGAGAAACAGATAGAAGAGATCTTTTTGCGTGTTGTCCGTATGTGCAAGGACTTATCCTTTGAGAAAGAACTCAGCGGCTTTAAGAAGAAGGTTGCACTCTCATCCATGATCGATTTCTGTATCGGTGAATATGAGTTCTATTCCAGCATGGGTGCTAAGCTTAAACAGAAACTGACTTATGATGATCTTGCCTTGAAGGTTGCAAACAAGTATATCTCCACGAGAACGGCAGAGACGGGTGGAAATTATACCTTAGGAATGAAGCCGTATGATCATTATGTCAGTACGCTCTCTACTGCGACACTAGTCTTAGAAAGCGTCAATGGACCTTTAGCTAGACATGATCCGAACTTCTCTTTGATGAATGACCTTTTTGAGACGACATTTAGAAAGATATCCGGATTCTGCAGAATGCTCGTCTTAGGACTTTATTTAGATGCCTATGTATCATGGAGAACGATTCACGAGAGTGAATCCACCCTCTATCTTCTTGTCAATAACGGAGATCAGGCTAAGTTTTCCTATGTCAAGCATATCTCCTATTCCAACATGTACTACTCTCCTAGCAAGTTCGATGACAAAGTCCGTGATGATGTCTTCGAAAACGAGATCAAGAAAGAGATGACAGATCATGGATTAAAGAGCAAGGATATGAAGAAATTCCTCGAATATGGATGGCTCTATGACTGCAAGCAGTACGATATGGAGAAGCATCCCAAGTTCAAGCTCAACTTCAACGACGGCGTGGATGAACTTGCCGGAATGAGAGAGGAATACAACGAATTCTATCGAGGAACGAGTGAGATATCTCATTCCTCTCCTATCTTCTTCTATGCCAATGAGAAGAATATCAAGGATGTCGCATTGATGCTGACCTATGAGTCCTCGTATCATATCTTCATGCTCTATATGCAGTTCATGGAGGAATACTTCAAACGCCATGAGAACGAGAAGAGCATCATCATGAACTGTGTCGAGGATGTCAGAATCATTGCCGAGTTCTTACGAGAACAGTATGAAAAGGAGGACGAGTGATGTCTAGACGGATCAATAAGGCTACTTGCCTCTCTTTAGATGACTTTGGAAAAGGAATCGTCCGTATCGATGATACGACCTGCTTTTTAGATAACCTGCTTCCTAATGAGACTGCCGATATTCAGACGGATTTTCGATATGGGAAGTTAGAGAGTGCCAAAGTGCTGAAACGGTACAATGATTCTCCTTTCCGTGTCCATCCGGAATGCAAATATTATCCCAATTGCGGTGGATGTCAGATCATGCATCTATCCTATCCGGCACAACTCGAATACAAGACGAAGAAGGTAAAGGATCTCCTTCACAAGTTTGCTCATATCGATATTGATGTGAATCCCTGTATTGGACTTAGTAATCCATCCCGTTTCCGTAACAAGGTACAGAAACCGGTCCGCTTCGACAACAAGAAAAAGAAGATCAAAGCCGGATTCTATCAGTCTGGAACCCATAATCTCATCGGTGTCGATGACTGTATGATTGAATCGGAACTATCTTCCCGCATCACTTCCACTCTTGTCGCTCTATTTGAAAAATATAAGTATACTCCCTATCATGAGGATGCACAGTTTGGTCTGATCCGTCATCTCTTAATCAAGACCAATACCGAACAGACACAGGCTTTAGTCACACTCATTGTCACACGCAGTGACATCAAAGGAATCAAGGACTTTGCAAAAGAGCTTATGAAGAAGATTCCTGAGGTTGTAGGACTTGTCCTTAACATCAATACCAGAAAGACGAATGTGATCTTAGGTGAAAAAGATGTCCCCGTCTATGGTCACACCAAGATTCAGGATAAAATCTTCGATAAGAAGTTTCTCATCTCTACTCAGTCCTTCTATCAGGTCAACTCTCATCAGATCGAGACACTGTATGGGAAAGCAATTGAGTTTGCAGACTTAAAGAAGAGTGATACTCTTCTTGATGCCTATTGCGGAACTGGAACCATCGGCTTATGCTGTGCTGACAAGGTAAAAGAGGTCACTGGTGTTGAGATTGTATCGGATGCAGTAAAAGACGCCAAGCTCAATGCGAAGATCAATGAGATCACCAATGCTCATTTCCTTTGTGCTGATGCGACCGAATACATGATGAAGACTGATAAGCACTTTGACTGTATCATCATGGATCCTCCTAGAAAAGGATCCACACCTGAATTCATATCCGCAGTGAAGAGAATTTCACCAACAAGAGTTGTCTATGTATCCTGTGATCCAGTGACACTATCTCGTGATATCGCTCTCTTCTCTGACACCTATCAGCTTGTCAAAGTACAACCTGTAGACATGTTCCCTCATAC
>CAVILQ010000005.1:0-79625 GCA_963643715.1 bacterium
TTTTGGTGGAGCTGACGAGGATCGAACTCGCGACCTCCTCCATGCCATGGAGGCGCTCTCCCAGTTGAGCTACAGCCCCAAAAAGTTTACCGCTTGTTTTTCAAGCGGTAATTAGTTTACCTTAAAAACAGATGATAGTCAACTAGTAATCACACTTCTTCAACGAAATTCGTTACTTTTTTGTGGCATCCTGGAAGACTTTGCTAAGGATATCTTCGCTGAATTCATTTGTAGATTCTCTAGGATGTGGTTTACCATCTGTTGCTTTATCCAGTTCTTCCTTGAAAACACAGGAGAGAACATCGATGGCAAGGTTTGCAATACCATCGTTGTTGACAATCAAATCAGCGTAATTTGCGCTCGGAGCGATGATTTCCTCATACATAGGAGCGACGGTCTTGATGTATTGATTGACGATGTTCTCGTAGCTTCTTTTACGTTCTGTATGGTCTCGGATGAATCGTCTTAGGAAACGAACTTCAGGAGTTGCCGTGATAAAGACTCTTAAGTCACCAAGTTCTCTAAGCTGTCTATCGACAAGAGCCATGATTCCTTCCACAACGATAATCTTTTTTGGAACGATATGTTCGAATTTATCACTTCTATTGTGGATGGTGAAATCGTATATCGGCTTATCGATTGCGATATCGTTTTTCAGATCTCTGATCTGAGATCTCATCAGCTTCCAATCGAATGCCTTAGGATGATCGTAATTCACTTTGATACGTTCTTCCATCGGAACTCCGGTCTGATCTTTATAATAGTCATCAATTGTGATTCTAGTGATGTTCTCTTCACCTACGTTTTTGATGACGTTTGTTGTGACGAATGATTTTCCAGATGACGAACCTCCACCGACAAGAATGATTCTGGCCATAATAGGTACCTCAATTTCCAATTCATTATAATATTTATCCACCAAGGAAGAAAGAACGTATTAATTAATGTTTCCGCTTTTATGTCTATGTGCTACAATTTGAGTATGAAAAACAACAAATTAAAATCTTTGATGCTTATTGTGTCAACATTGCTTGTCGGCTGTTATCAGAATGATACGGGAAGTACGGTGTCTAGTAGAACGGAATCAGGTATGGAAAGTGAGAAAACAGATGCGACTGATACCTCCTATTCAACAGATTCGATCCATTCGGAAAGCGAAACAAAAGAATCAGAACCGATCTCATCGGATAAGAAATCTGATGTCATTTCTGATACGGGAAAAGATTCGAATGGAAACGAGTACAACTGGACAATTCCATCTTATTACAAGTCTTCTATTAATCTGACACTTAGGAATGCTGATTTGAAGACAAATCTTTTCCAGATTATTAAAGACCATACTGCGATTGGATATGATAATCTTTACAGTGCATATTTAAAGACGGATCTAAGAGAAGATGGAACAATATGGGATATGTATTCCGATGTGAAATACAGTCCTTCAGAGAACCAAGGAAATTACAAAAAAGAGGGTGATATGTATAATCGAGAACATACCATTCCTCAGTCGATATTCAACAAGAAAAGTCCGATGGTCTGTGATATCTTCCATGTCTATCCTACCGACGGATATGTCAATAACAGAAGATCGAATTATCCGCATGCGGAAGTTTCAAGCGTTACCTTTGAATCCTCAAATAATACAAAAGTAGGAACGCCAGCTAATTCCTCCATTTCAGGAAAGGTATGTGAACCTGCGGATGAATATAAGGGTGATTTTGCAAGAACCTATTTCTATTTTGTCACTTGTTATCAGGATAAGATGTCTAGCTTCAGCAGTTATGCTAGCTTTAGCCAGAACACATATCCATCCTTATCAAAATGGGCAATCAGCCTATATAAGAAATGGTCTTTGGAAGACCCTGTGTCAGAAAAAGAAATCAATAGAAATGAAGCAGCATACGGAATACAGGGCAATCGAAATCCGTTCATTGATTTTCCTGGAATCGAGAATCTGATCTGGTGATTTTAGATCTTATTGATTTTGCTTGTGTAGATCGGTAAACCGTTTCTATCATATATGGTATAGATGAAAGGATGATTCAATTGAAAGGAATAGTAGTCAAGAGGAGCAGTGGCCTTATCCCCATAGGCCTGCATGCCCAAGGATTTGACTATTGTCCCATCCTCGTCAAAAGTGACCTTATTCTTTTGTTTGGACAAAGCAAGATAGACATTTTGCCCTTCGTCTAAAGAGGAGAACATATTGTTAAGTGCTGGAACATTAGGATCTGTCACGTCGCCAAGACCAATATTCTTTAAAGTGGGAAGGAAGTCAGTCATAACTTCATCCGTGAACTTTGGCATCGATATCTCAACGATGGATTGTTTTGCTTCTTTTGTTTCCTTATAGAAGTTGTTTCCTTTGACTAATGAAGAAATATCCTTATTATCATCTTTTGCAATTAGATATTGAACACTTTCTCCGTTCTTATAGTAGTCATAGAAGGAATAATAGGTATCATATTCGTATACATTTGTAGTGACTGTATGTGCCATGAATGGAACCTTATAGGAATCTCCATCCTTCGGATAGAAGAAATCGTTTTTTGTGTTGTCCTTCATGTACTTTGTTGACCACTTTGAACGGAAGTAGAGTGTATTGAACTGATATGCCATAGCCTCCGCGTCAATCTGTAAATCATTCATGGTGATGAAGTTTTTCTCATCTAGTTTCTCATCGATCCAATTCAGCATTTTTGATGTTCCATCATTTGAACGGAAATCGACTGAATATGCTTCCAGGTATCTCTCAGTCATCTTGGAGATGAATTCATTGTTTGCAGAATAATCGCTGTTGAGGAATAACCCCTGATAAAGCTGAAGTGTTCCATAGTCGTTCAGATAATAATCGGCCGGATACAACTTCTTCAACCCTTCATCTCTTTTCTCTCTTGTTAAACCTAATACGTTGTTCCATTTGTTAGTCAATGCTGTATCATCGCTTCCCCAGGAAAGAGTGTCATAGGCAAAATATAGATTCAATGGAGAATAGGAGAATGAATCCATGTTAGATGTGAAAAGATAAGTGAAATCGAGTATGCTGTCTTTATAGTCTTCATCAATCGTTATGTCTTTCAGTTTTGTGTCTGGATAGGTTACCTTATTCAACGGCATATAGGAGTTTTCTTTTATTTCCTCTAATTCGCGCAAGGTAAAAGACTTCTTCAGCTCCTTCTGATTGCTTTTGATCTGCAGTAAGGCAGCTAACGGAACCGCAGCGACAGCGATAATGACGACTCCTGTAACAATCAGTGGAATGAGCCAATATCTTTTCTTCATAATCTCTTTTCTCCTTGTATCTATATAACAGGGAGATTGAATGTATCTCTCAAAAAGGTGATAGCCGGCTTTTGGCTATCACCTAATTTTTTAATCGCTGATGTAAGGATGCGTCGGGTCAGTATAGAAGCAGTTTTCGTAGATGTAAATCTTCAAGTCTTTGGAATCGCCAGATTCATAGTAAGCGACCAGTTTCTTCAAAAATTCATCGTTTCTTTCTGGTCTGATGGAGAAGATGCCTTGACCATGTCTTAATAGGAATTGGTTGCATAAAAGGTTTGCGCTTCTCTTATTGCCATCGAGGAAGACCTGTGTTCTCATCAGATAGCAGTATAAATCGAGTCCTCTTTCAATGAATGTCTTATTTTGTTCGACGATATCACGAATTGTGTTGTTTACGATGTAGGGATCAGGAATTTCAGGAACGTAATCCGTTCCCGAAATTGTGACAACATTTCTTCTTACACGTCCTGGCTCGGCACTGACACCTCTTCCGTTGACGATACGATTGAGTTCACACAAGGTGCTCAAGTCAGTCGGCTCTTCTAACATATCTTCTTCCTTTAAGCGGAGATAAGCGGTTTTCAGATTCTTCAGCTTCTTTAGTCCTGTCGGTCTAGGACCTGTCGGCTCTGTTCCTTCTAAGATGAATGTTCTTGCTTCAACGAAGGATGTTCTGACACCTTCCAAATAGGCTGCGTTATAGACGAAATCTACGAGATTCTTGTCGATGAGATTGTTTTCTTCTTCCAAAGTCATAGGCTCCTGATCTTTGAAAATCGTCGTCATGTCTAAATGCTCCTTTCCCTTTCTTCACAACGTAGTGAAGTGCTTGATATCTATATTGTATCGCATAGTAAGCGCTTTCGTTAGTGAAAAGTGAACAATTTTTGATTTTTTGTGAAAAAGAAGAAAATGAAAACAGGCACTTGTTTGTGCCTGTCATCCATTTTAGTTTTCTGTGTTATTTGTTTTCTCTTCGTTTTGCTTTTCTTTCTTGAAAATAGAGCCGACAAAATATTTCTTCATCTTCGGAGAACGGCTCATGAAGACAAATATGAGTCGGTTGAACAATATCTCATAGAGTACTGTGATTAAGGCTCCCTTTAACAGATTGAATGGAAAATAGATAAAAGCAATCAACCAGAAGTAGGAGTTTCCGTTGACGCCCATCGAATTGAATCCGTCTACTACCATTTTGACAGAGTCACTATCAAAACATGTTGTGAATTTTCCGCTTAGATAAGTTGGAGTGATGAATAGTTCATTAGACAAGGTTAGGACAATGGCGACAAATAAAGTGATGACAAGGTAAGATAGGATACGGAAACCGAGTCCTTTCTTAAACCATTTCAGAATATGAGAAGTGATGAATAAGGCAAGAACAAACATCAGTGATGTAAGTAGTGCGGTGATATTTCCGATGCCATAGACGCCAGTCAATCCATAGATTGTCATATCCAATCCTGTCTTCAAGACGGATACGGCGATTCCACCTGTAAACCCATATAGAGCATATGCGATTAAGACAACAACATCCGATACTTCAATCATTAGCCATGGTGCTAATGGATAGGGAAAACGAGCAAAAGACATCAGGACGAATCCTAAGGCTGACAATAATGCAATCGTTGACATTCTTGTCAGGATTTCACTTCCACTTCTTCTCATAGATACCTCTTTCTGGGAACAAAAAATCCCTAAGATAAAATCTCAGGGATGATAAAATACTCAAAATATAAGTGCCTTGATTCTTCTATCCAGCCTTTACTGTCGCCTCCGGAGTTTCACCGAATCGTGAAGCCGAAGCTTCTAGCGGGGTATACCGCCGAGAAGGAATTTCACCTTTCCCTGAATCAATAACATTATAGTCTAGTGTTTGTCTTTTTCAACGGCTTCTTTTTTCTTTTTGAAAAACGGGAATTTCCATTTCTTTTTTTCGGAATCTTCTGGCTTAGGAAGAGCCTCTTTCTTTTCTTCGATTTGTTCAGGCTTATTGCTAAGCTCTTTGACTTCGATTTCAATCTCAGCATTGATCTCGTGGACAGTGGATGAGGTCATCTCAATTTCATAGTTCTTTAAGTCTTCTAGGCGGTAAAGATCCTGGATTCGATACTGACTTAGAAGGGCGTTTACCGTGTATTTTCCGACAAGGTAAGTCATGGCTCCGTTACCTAAGAACTGAGCACCCATATCGATAGCCTGTCCTAGTAATTGGATTAAAAAGTTAGATGAATCTTTATTGAAGACTTTGCTAGCCCATGTTGTGCTTTTTGGCATGGAATTTAATCCGATTGCTATACAGACATTTCGAACCACTCTGGAAAGGATTTTTGTCATTTCAGCATTCGTAGGACGGAAACCATACAACCAAATCAAATCTTTGATCAGTTGAACATTCTTGATAGCTACGACACTAGCGTCCACAATCACATTCTGAGAAAGAGCAGTCAGACATCCTGTCGATACGGCTCTTCTTAAAATCAGTTTCTTCGCCTTTTTGTAGATGACTCCGTCTTTTCTCATGGAGACAGAGAGAGATTCTGCTAGTTTCTGTGAGTCAGGATTTGTGCTTCCTGGAATGTGACCGGGATACTTTTCCAATAGTTTTGTGATTGTCGTAAAGGCATCGACTTTCTCGGCTTCTGTTTTGTTGAGGAATTCTTTCTTTTCCTGGTTCTCTATATAATTCAAGACAACGGATTGTTCTTTGATGTTTTTTGCAATTTCCCAACGGACTTTATTGTTTGCCCTTTCTGAGAAATGACCTGTGTTTCTCTTCTTGAATTCCAAGTCAAAGGAATGTTTAGAGAAGATAGAGACAATGACGACCACAAAGCAGATGGTGTATAAGACGAGTAGGACTGCTCCTGTTACAAGACCTGCAATCTGGTTGATGTTATAGACTGTCTGAACGATGATAGCAAAAAGACCAAGACCTAAAAGATAGATGGCAACTGTCAATGCAATGAGTATCCATCTTGTCCTTTTTTCCTCTTTTGATCTAGTCACATTCTCCTGGTATGCGATGAATGCGAGTTCCTCATCCTGTGAAGGCGTGGTCTCATCGATGTTCTGGAGTAGTTTTTCTGTGCTTGTTTCTTTTTCCATGATTATTTTTGATTTGTCTTATATTACGCCAAAAAAATGAAGGCGTAATATTATTTTATTCGAATGCTTTTAGATTATCGAAGGATGGCTTTCTCTTTCCTTCCTCTATTTCATGAATGATGTGGACAACCGCTTCATTGTATGGAGTCGGGACACCATTCTTCTTTCCGTAGAGCACAACGCTTCCGTTGATGCTATCTACTTCGGTCAGTTTTCCTTTCTCGAGATCCTGAAGCATACTTGCCTTTAAAGCTGCATGCTTTTTGATGCAGAGAGGAATCAGGATGAAAGATATCTTCTTTTTGAAACAGTTATGATAGTCGAGAAGTTTGACAACGTCTTTTCCCTGAATCGGTTCAATTTTGATTCCAGCCTTGTCACAGACATCGATGCATTCCTTGATGATCTTCTGAACACAGATACGGGAATCTTTTCTTTTGCTGACTTCACCGAATGTGGAACCACAGACAGCAGACATTCCAGAGAATGCAGCGTTGATGAGTAGCTTTGAAAATCTCATTCCGATAAAGTTCTTCTCTAACTGTACTGGACACATCTTCTCTAGAATCTCTTTTGTTCTAAGAAGTCTCTCATCCTCTTTTCCGTTCAGTCTTCCTAAGGAGAAGGACATGCTATCTGCTTCGCTAGTCAGCTCAGATACACCATCACCTTTTAAGGTGGCTCCCCAAGCAACTGCAGAACCCATTGTATGGTCTTCACCGATGATTTCACTGATTCCCACCTCAGGAAGGCCGTTCTGCATCGTGCAGATATCGCCATCTTCCGTAAGATGATCTTTTAGGAAAGTGACAACATTCTTGTTATCGAGTTGTTTTGTCATCAAGAAAATCAAATCGTATTTTCCTTCCATCTCGTTAGGATAGTATGCTTTGACAGGGACAGTGAAGTCTACTTTTCCTGTAATATGTGCACCATTCTTCCTTAAACCTTCTATATGGTTCTTGTTGTGGGAATATAGATCGACATCGACACCGTTCTTTGCAAGATATGCTCCTAAGACGGTTCCTAATGATCCAGCACCGAAAATAGCGATTCTCATATCAATACCTCGTTTCGAGAATATTTTAGTATAGGTGTGATGAAAAACAAATAGAAGAGTACTCCAACTATGTATGAATAAGATACAAAATAAAACGTTCTAGATTATAATGAGTAAGATTCAAGGAGGAATAGTAGATGAAAACCATTGCGTTGATTGCACATGACAACAAGAAGAAAGACATCATCCGTTGGGCCAGTAAAAACAAGGAACGCTTATCAAAGTTCAATCTGTGTGGAACAGGTACGACAGCAAAGATGATTTCAGAAGCGACAGGATTGAATGTGAAAGGATATCTCTCTGGTCCGTTAGGCGGAGACTTGCAGATCGGTGCTAAGGTGGCGGAAAGAGATATCGATATTGTCATATTCATCTGGGATCCTCTTCAGGCACAACCCCATGATCCGGATGTAAAGGCGTTGCTTAGAATTGCCGCCTTATATGATGTTCCGATTGCCACGAACATCTCAACTGCTGATTTCATGCTGCATTCTGACTTATTGGATTGCTAAGAGAAACTATACATTCTCACTAGAAAAAAGAGTTGGTTTTTGCGTTTGATTTAGATGAGCAGGATATATTTTCAAAAGATTACCTAGAAAAAGAATAGATGCTATTTTTCGATTGTGAAGGACGATAAGGAGGATATATTCAAACAAATCAATAAGATTGCAAATTGTTTAGGACAGTCTAATATTCACTTTGACTGGTCTCTTCTAGTCGATGCCTGTCACACCTTTCAAAAGTCGATCAGCATCGCTGATTATCTCTCCTTTTCAGAACAAAATCGTATTTAGTTAAAGAGGCTTGTAAGTCTTTGAGAGAGATTTATCCTGACTTAAATCGATATCTACAGAATATATTTTTGAATCACTTTCTGTTTATCCGATTTCCGTTTGTTTCTGAAAAAAACTACTTATGGTGAGAATTCGATTTGTCTAATGTATCTTGTCTGCCTTTGGATATTTAACCTCATCTTCAAACTAAAAAGAAGACAAAAGAGGAATTTGTCGATATCACGGGTAAATTCTTCCGTGTTGCAGAGCATAGCAATCTTTATGATGTGATTGCGTTTTATTATCGGAAACGCAATAATTGATAATGTTTGTTTAGAGGTAATGAATCATGAAAGACTTAAAAGAAGCTAATGACTATCTGAAAAGCCGTAAGCATGAAAAGGAAGAATATAGACCGAGATATCATTTGTCACCAGATTTTGGATGGTGCAATGATCCTCATGGGATCGTTTTCTTTCATGGAAAATATCATATTTTCTTTCAATACAATCCCTATGATACAAAGGCAGAGAACATCTTCTGGGGACATGTGACAAGTGAAGATTTGATTCATTTTTCAAACACGTCTTGTGCGATTGCTCCGGATATGAAATATGACAATTCAGGATGCTGGTCTGGATCATCGATTGTGATCGATGACACATTGTATCTTGTCTATACTGGCTTCTCAAAACACGATGATGGAAAGTTTTATCAGACTATCAATGTTGCTTATAGTAAAGATGGCATCCACTTTGCAAAGTATGAAAATAATCCTATCATCGATACATGCGATATTCCTTCTTTTGGTTCTATTTATGATTTCAGGGATCCTTGCATTTTCAAACAAAACGGTAAGCTCTATATCATTGTCGGAAACAAATCCAAGGATGAAAAAGAAGCAATGCTTCTGCTTTATGAAGGAGAAGATATATTCCATTTCCATTTTTTAAAAACATTGGTTTCTTCATCTAAGTTTGGAACGATGTTTGAGTGCCCGAATTTAGTCTCTTTCCAAAATCAGGACTATATTGTGATGTCGCCTCAGAATGTAAAAGAAAGAGATGGAGACTTTGCGAATGTATCTTCTTGTGTCTATTTCCCTTTGAAAGGAGATATGATTCGTGATGAACAGACCTTGGATGAAGTGATAGAGATCGATCACGGCCTTGAGTATTATGCACCAACTATTTACGACGATGAAAAGATAGCTCTTAATTGGTTCCAGATGTGGGGAAGAAGATATTATCTGAACGAAATCACCAACGATTTCATCAACTCCTTCTCCTTGTTTAAGAGAGTTGGTGAAAGAAATGGAAGACTGTATTTTAAACCTCTTTCCTTCGATGCAATTGTGACTGATAGGAAAGAAGAAAAACTCACTCTAAATGGAAAATCAGACGCCTATCATTTTTCACATTATCTTATATGTTTCAAAAAAGAAGATAATCTATTATTTACATTTGTCTTTTCATATTCTAAAAACGACTATATCACCTTCTCTGTTGACTCTAGGAACAATACCTATACTTTAGATAGAAGTCATGCTCTTATCGATTTAGGCGGAGAAGAAAAAGGAAGCCCAAAGAATGGAATCCGATATCTAAAAAAGAACATGCCTTCTCAGTTTGAATTCGATATTTACATCGATAATGCAAATATCGAAATCTACTTTGATGATTATGAGGAAAGTTTCTCATTCCTTCATTTTTCAAAAGAGAATAAACTGATCATGGAAAGCAATAAAGAAGTTCAAATCAGTATGATAAGAGAAAACATCGAGGTGAAATAGAATGGTATTAGTTATCGGTGAAATATTGATGGATATGATTGGGAATGAGAATATTGATTCTCTTCAGGTTCAAGGCAAATTAGGTGGAGCACCGCTAAATGTGGCTAGCGACTTAGCTGACTTAGATGTCGACACTATGTTCTATGGTGTTATCGGAAAAGACATTATCGGTCAGTTTCTGAAAGGACAGTTAAGAGATAGAAAAGCGAACTTTTCGATTCTTTTGAATGAAAGAGAGGATAGAGAAACAACCATCGCATTCTTCTTGAAGGATAAAGGTGAATTTCAGTTCTTGAGGAAGAATGGTGCAGATTATGATTTTGATAAAGAAACTCTGCTATCTCTTCCATATCAAAATGCAAAGATCATTCATTTTGGTTCTCTTTTCCTTTCCGATAGGAAAGCAAGAGAAACTGTCTTTGAATGTATCAAAGAATATAAGAAAGAAGACAAACTGATATCCTTTGATGTTAATTATCGGTCTGATATCTTTAAAGACACAGATGATATCGTCTCTTACTATAAGGAGATGATTTCCTGTTCCGATATTGTGAAACTGACTAAGGATGAACTGACATTATTGACCGGAATAGATGATATGAATAATGCTTTGAAAACATTTGATGATAGAAAAGTCATCCTGATAACAGATGGCGAAAATGGTTCATACTGCTATCTAAACGGAAAACTGTATCATAAAGCGAGTGAGAAAGTGAATCCAATCGACACAATCGGATGTGGTGATTCCTTTATGGCTGGATGCTTGTCCTATATTCATAATCATTCACTTTCTACAAAAGAGAATATTTTAGACATGCTCTCACGTGGAAATGAGTGCGGGAAAAGAACCTGTCTTGTCAGTGGTGCGCTACACGGATATCACAGTTTAGAAGATGTGAAATAAAGGATGTGTGTATTAGGAGTGGAGTGTTTTTATATGAATTATATATCGCTGTTCGTTAGTCTAGCCATCGTGATTATTGGCGTTTCCGTATTTGTCTTTTTTCTATTGCGAAATAAAAAGTATAAAAGATTTATCCTAGAGAAAAGTGAAGCTTTAAAGATACAATCGAATATTAATGCTGCATTTTGCTTTTATGATGTGGAGCAGATCAATCTTTCACATAATTATGATAATGAGAATTTCTATAATGACATAAGCTGTTTAGACTTTCTCATCTACTTTTTGAGAGATTATGAGAAGTTTACAAAAAAACAAATCGAGACCGCTCACCAAAACGCAAGATTATACACTCAGTATATGGAAAGAATGAAAAGGGAAGCATATCCTAGTTTATCTAGCTTTCATCTTGATGGTGAGAGACTGAGTGTAAAGAAACTGAATAAAGTCGAAAAGAAAGAATTCGAATCCAGAATGAAGAATCCGATTACAAGTACCTCTGCAACAGTTTTATTACGAAGAGTCGATCTCCATGAGAAGAGAACCTATGAAACGAAGAAAGCAGTCTTCAATCAAGGAACAATCATTTCTTGTTTAGAGAAACTCGATAACAAGAAAAAAGGTTTCTATCAGGATAGTGAAATCTGGGATGCTCTTTGTAGAGTGGAAAGAGGAAAGGTGACGAATAAGCTTCGTTTCTACATATACCATCGAGATGGAAACCGATGCGTACGATGTGGATGCAGAAAAAACCTAGAAGTCGATCACATTTATCCAATCAGTAAAGGCGGGAAGACTACACCAAACAATCTTCAGACATTGTGTCATCGATGCAATGTTGAAAAAGGAGCAAGGACGGACTATTAAGCTGAACTTTTATATTCGTAGCAAAACGGGTGTACTTTCGCTTTGTCTTTGTTGTTGATGAATCTTATCGCTCTTTGCTATAAATCCGTACTGTTGAACTAAGATAGTGATGGTACAGCATTATGGTTTTAGAGTGCGCCTTTGGCGGAAAAAAATATATATAAAAAGGTGATTGTGTGAAACTTCTGATCAATCCTATAAGTTTTCATCTATAAGATGATCAGAAGCTTCACTATCATACATTCACTTCGTTATAACATTAAATCTGCAACTTATTCTTTTGTCTTCTCAATTATCTGCTTGATTTCACTTCCGGAGAGAACAGTGTTTTCCATGAGTGCGGTAGCAAGAGCTTCAATCTGCTTTTTACCATTTGAGATCAGGTTAAGAGTCTTCTCTTCATACTCTTGAAGCAACTGTGCTGTTTTTTCAATACGCTTATCGTTTTGTTTTCCGCGAGGAGTGCTAAAAATCCTAGAGTCTACATTCATACGGATGTCACAGAACTCTAATCCATACAATCCGTTGTCCATTAATGTGGCGATAAGCGCTATTGCTTTTTCGATATCCCCATTGGCTCCGGTTGTCTGTGTTCCAGTCATAAGCGGGACTGCCACATATCCACCTAAAGCGATGCAAATCAGGTTGATGACTCTTTCCATAGTGAGAACCTTCTCTTTCATATCGAAGGCGCATTCGAAATGTCCAAGGGATTTGCCGCGTTTGATAATCGTGGCTCCGTTAACATTATCTGGATCGAGCAAGTAGTTCACATAAGCGTGTCCTGCTTCGTGGTAGGCGATATATTTCAACTCACTGTCATCAAAGCTGTTATCATGAGCGACATCCTCGAATCGAATCTTGTCGATGGCTTCACGGAAATCAGAGAAACATACATTATCTCTACGTTCTGATACGGATTTCAGGATGACTTCATTGACGACCGTTTCAATGTCAGCACCAGTCATAGAGATTGTGCTGCGAACAAGTTCATCCAATGTGAAATCATCTGCTACGTTTACCTTTTTCAAGAAGTGCTGGAATATAAGCTTTCTATCTTTTTCGCTTGGCGTAGGGAAACAGATCTGTCGATCGAATCTTCCGCTTCGTGTCAGTGCATCTCCGAGATAGATCATCTCATTGCAGGTTCCAATTACCATTATATTCTTGTTGGCTTCATGAATCTTATCCAATTCATGAAGCAGAATCTTTTGAATCACAAGGTTCTCTTTAACATCATAGAGACGAGGATGATAGCCTGCTATCTTCTCAATTTCATCAATGAAGATAATACCAGTGTCAATCTCTTCGGTTTCCTTGAATCTTTCCTTTACCTCTTCCTCAATCGTTCTTTTATGCTCGATTGCGTCAGATTCACTGATTTCGATAAAAGGAACATTGAGGTATTCTTTCATGTCACGGACAATGCGGCTCTTACCGGTTCCGGGTTTTCCGTATAAAAGCCAACCACGAGGGAAATGACCGCCCTTTGTAGAATACAGTTCTGGATTTTTAAAGATGTCGATGATCTGATAGGCTTCTTTTCTGATATCGTTGTAACCAGCGATATGAGGGAAGACTTTATCTAAGACTTCGGTTGAAACTGCTTTGCTCTTTGTGTTTTTCTTTAAATTGTTCATTAATTATTTTTCCTTTTTGTTTTCATACCTTCTCGACAAGATTTATGTTTACATTTTAAGTTCCTCTATATGAGTTTCCTTTTGCTCTTCAACGCATGATTAAATGATTAGCCTCATTGGATAGAAGACTATCGTCAATATGCTAGTTCTTCCTCTTCTTCCTTTAGAAGCATATCCTCATAGTACCAATCAAGATAGTCATCAGATATGATATCTTTTCTTTTATCGCGCTCTTTTCTTTCTAAAATTCGAATTCCATTCTCTTCTTCGATATACTTGATGTAGGAAGTTAGTTTTTCAATCGTATGACGGATGCAATGGTCTTTTGCTGCTCTCACATTCAATGCTTTTCTGAGTGATACACCGCTAGAGAAGTAGATATTGACGCCTCTATGATAGTCCTGGGTGAAGAGATAGTACTGCTTTCCGTTATGTTCGACATAGAAGTTATGATTGCCAAGTCTATTGATTCTGCAACTGATGATTGAATCCATGGTTAATTCCTCCTTTTTGGATTGCATCTTCATTTTTCTGCTTCCTGATAAGGGTTTGATTACATGGTCAACTCTCTATCAGGTTTCCATTCTTGATGGATACATCTTAAAAATCAGTTTCTGTTTGATGAACAGAAACCGATTTATGGCGAGTGAAAAGATGATTTAACTGATACGATTCATCTCAAATTCTTTGATTTTGTCTACGTCAGCAGAGAATACGCTGCTGTAAACGGAATTTCTGATTGTGTGTAAATCTGAATTGCTGATTTTAGAATCAAGGCCAGATTCAATTTCTCGGTTGATGGATAACATTTTCAATTGCTCACAGAATTCACTCACATCAGCCCCGTTGAACCCTGAGGTAAGATTCACGGCTTCTTCGTAATCGAAGTCATCATCAATGGGTAGTCCGTTGAAGGCATGTTGAATCATCTGTAATCTTGCTTCTTCATCGGGGAGCCCGATTTTCACCATCACATCAATCCTGCCGGGTCTTATGAATGCCGAGTCGATATCCCAAGGACGATTGGTGGCTGCGATGATAATTGGCTTATTCTTGCTTCGATTGATACCATCCATCTGAGCAAGTAGCTCAGGGACAATACGGTTCATCGGTTGAGAATATCCTCCTCTTTTGCATCCTATTGCTTCGAATTCATCGAAGAAGATGATAGACCTAGAAAACTTTCTCGCCTCTTCAAATAGGGCTGCTATATTCTTCTCTGTCTTTCCGAACAATTCAGAGACAAGATCAGAACAGCGTATTGGATAGAAGCATGCATTGGTTTCCTGAGCGATTGCTTTTGCTAATAATGTCTTTCCGGTTCCTGGAACACCATAGAACAGAATGCCACCGCTGTTTGCTTTATGATATTTGCTATAGATAGCGGAATAGTTGATTGGATTGATGATGCGAGACTCGATTTGCTTCTTAGCTTCATTCAATCCTGCTACATCGGAGAACTTAACACCTGTGTTGTGAATCGGTTTGAATAACGCGTTTTTGGTGCTGAGTTCCTCTTGTGCCACCTTCTTATCAAGGCTTAATTTTAGTTTTTGTTCGGACTTTTCTGGCTTGATTTCTTCAGACCATTCCTTAAGTTCTTTCGAACGTTCAAGTCTTTCCTTCTTTAAATCGCCTTCACTGTAATCGGCAATCTTTTTCATTATCATACTTGCTTCAGCAAGGTATAAATATGCAGTATCAGCCGAATTCTCTCGTAAGGCTTTAAAACCCTTATCGTATAACTTATTGTACTCTTCAAAAAGTTTTGAGATTATGTCCATATATGTTTCCTTTTAATAACTCGAAATCAGCACTTCCATGAGTCTAGTTAAACCCATGAAAGTGCAAGAAGTCAGATCAAACATTAAGAGGCGAATAGAAGATTTAACTGATAAGATTCATCATAGATTCTGTCGCTTCTCGAACACAAGAGACTAAGCATACATAAATCTCTGCTCATTGTGACTATTGACAATTCTGATGAGATTGCTGAGCTCTTTTGTGTCATCATAGGAATTTGGAAGTTCGAGGATAGACACGAATCTAGAAGATTTTGTTGGCGTGTCAAGTGTAGAGTCATAATTTCCGATAAGATAACGATTGACTAATTTACATATGATGCGATCGTTAAGCATCACATAAGGAAGGAGTTCCTTTAGTGGAAGCAAAGTAAAGTCCTTATCCTTGATGACTCTATTCTCGATATAGTAGAAGGTGAAGTCATTCTTAAGACTCGTATCTAATAAAGAGAAGTAGATGGAAACAGATTTGTCAAAGAGTTCCGGATTGTTTTCAGTTTCCATCTTCGCAAGCAGAATTTTCTGTTCTTCCCTTGTCAGAGAAAAGAAAGAATTCATTTCTTTAACAGGAGGAACTGTGTTAAATCGACAAATGTTATACTTTGTGTTTTGACTCACAAAGTCTGCGAGTTTGTTCCACTGAATTCCGTGACCCTCATTCTCACCATTCAGTCTTGACTTGACATGAAGGAGTTCATGAATGATGACATTGATGCACAGATCCTTGTCTTCGATAATCTTATTCTTGATAGTGATATAGTATACGTTCTTCGAAAGAGTGATATTAGGATAGTCATTAGTTGTCCAATCGGACGCTTCCGAAACGAGAACGCTACTGGTTGAACCATATAATTTGATTTTGTGGTTCACGTTCCTTTCCGTATAAAAAGTAATATCTTCTGTGACAGGAATATTGATGGATTCCAAAACAGAGACAGCTTCTTCGATATACGGAAGGATCTTACTCGAAATCGTCTTTGAATAATGAATGTTTTCTCTCATTTGTTTTTACCCCTTTTTAATAACTCGAAAACTTGTAGTTTTACGAGCTTGAAACGAAACGGATTGAAGTGTAGAAGAGCACATCAAACGTAGGTGAATCAAGGATAATGACTTAATAGATGACGACTTGAGAATTGAACTGGAAACTTTTTTCATTCCTCCTTTATGATTTCGGATTCGTAGATCTGATGACATACCAAACAAAACAAAGTAATAAGAATCAAGCGATACCTCCTTTTGCTCTTTCTTAAACGGAAACCAATAACCATTGGTTTTCACTACGATTAAACGACACCACTCTTTTAATAGGGAAAAATTAGTAAAAGTCGATGAATCACACCTACAAGTTGATTTTTATAAAGTGAGGTGCTGATTCATCGAACGCGGCGAATAGAAGCTAAGCATGTTGTATACTTATCGACATATTTGAATCATATAGGAAAGCATTAGTTCCGATTTTGTGAATTTAGAAAAAGCCCACGTTTATGGGCTTTTTCAAGAATTAGTAATTTCAAAAACATCTCTATTTTGTCAATTTTAGGTAGAAATCGAAATATTTTAATCCCTGTTCATCATTGGATAATTCGTAGTGCAGATGTGGGTTCTTTTCCGTTATGAATATTTCTTTGAGAATTTCTTTTGATTTGCTATCTTCAATCAGTTCCTTCAATAACGGATAATAAAGGTTCCAGTAGAAACTCTTTTTGGATTTTTTATCACCCTTCTCAGATAAGACGAATACAGCTTTGATTCTTCCTGGCTTTAGGATATCGTATTTAGCCATGCAATCTCTTATGGCATCTTTTTCATCAATCTTATTCTTTCGTAGTAGTTCTTCGAAAGTGTATACGGATTCATCTTTGCCTTCATCTGATTTAGAACGTAGCATCTTCTCTTTCTTCCTGAATTCAGCTGAGAGTTGTTTGTATTCGCTTAAAAAGTCTTTTGCTTTCTTTTTATCGGTTTCCGTAGAGCCTAAATCCTTGCGAAGGAAATCGACGATTTTCGATCTGCATCTTTCTACATTCTTCTCTCTTTTCAGTTCTACTTGTTTTACATATTCCATCGTTGTCTTATAGGGCACTTTGACAAGTTTGTCTTTATGGAAACTATTCTGAATGATAGAGAAGAACTGCGGATATTTATATGTTTTGTATTTCTCTTTGATTTCCTTGATGACTGTTGCAGTATCGATACCATAATCTCTCTTTGCGCGGTCTATCTCAATACCGGATAGGACAGCAAGAATACAGATATCCCCATAGATATCCTTTTCTTCCTCTGTAAGAGCAAAGGTGGATATATGATTGTTTATCTTGTCCCAAAGGATGGAATTCAAGAACTGAGAAAGGTCGACAATTTTGCCGATATCTTTACCGGAATTCGCATTGATATCATCTAATTTTGCCGCTTCTGTGACGGAATTATTCGTTATAGGTAAATCGATATTGCTGACAGGGACTAAGAAAAGACCATCCTGTTTTTCAGCATGTGAGACTAGAATAGGATTGTTGATGATGAACATGGTATCGGAATCATAATCACATCCGTTGAGTCTTTGCTGGATGTTTTCATTGACTGCATTGACATGAACGATATGTTTTCCGATATCAAAATAATCCCAAATCGGATCATTACACAAATCATTCCTCACGAGATATACGTTTCCCATTGTAATATGAGGGTAACGGACACAAAGAAGTTTCTGATCATCTTCATCAAAACGATTTGTTCTGATATATCCTGGCTTTAAGATAGATGATTTTCCATCCCATTTTCCGATGATGTATTCTAAGTATTCAGGTCCGTTACCGAATAAGGTAGCATTTGTACCTGTCAGGTAACATTTTCCACATCTAGCCCTATCCTTTAGAACTCTTAGTGCACTATCCTGAAAATCATAGTAAAAGTCTACGTTTGAAAATCCGGGATTGATTTTCAACAGTTCCATGATGAGGTTTCCTTTTACCTGGTATTCGTTTTCTGTTTCATCGGAAATAGAAGATTCATCTATCTTTTTGCCTCTTCTTAGATTGATGAATCCAGAGATAAACTGTGCAAAGAAAGTAGGATCATTTCTTGCGTTGTATATAGCATCAATGTAAGGATGGAACAGTTGATCGACATCCTCTTTCTGAAGATTGACTGTGTTCAGCAATTGATAGGAACTTGATACCTGTTTACCAAAACAGAACTTTGGTGCTTTATCTGTCTTAACGACACCGAAACTGTCATCGACAATATTGGTCCACCCTCTTATGTTCTTCTCAGAGAAACCATCATAGAACTTTAAAAACTTAAGGCAGCTTTCTGATACGACCATTTCGATGTCCTCGATGCTTTTAGCAAATGTCACTATGCCTGTTTTCTTTTTATGCTTCTTATCTACATCATTTCCTTGTGAGAATGAATCTTTCAATTGCTCGATAGTTGTGATGTTGTTATCGAGAAACCATTTTTGTAGTTTAGTTCTGAAACAGCACGCCTTGAAGAAACGGTTTCTAAGTAAAAGCATATGACTTTTTTCATATCCGTTTTTTATAAAGACCTGATCATCAATAAGGCCTTCCCCATCGAATATATTGTTTTCGATCTCACAATCGTGAATTGTAGACTTTAAGGAACATTCCTTTTTTCTTGTCACTTCTACTACGGAATCAGTAAAGGTGACTTTCTTGTCTTTTACAAAAAGAATATGATCAAGTGGAATGGAGATGCATTTCTCAATGCTACTCATCGTCAATGATTTATACGCTTCAAAGGAAGATAGATTGTGTATAGTAGGATCGAATTCGATTCCACATTGAGTCCAATGATTCATCTCATCATATAGTTGTTCGATTATGAAAAGGCATCTTCCATCACGACTGCTTCCGCTTGTTCTTTTATATCGTACATAGTGTTGTCCATTTAAATAGAAGCCCTTTTCATATAGATATTCCCTAGCGTGAAAAACTTCCTCTTTGTCTTTCTTGCTTTTTGCCACATCGAATAGAAGGTTGACAAGAAGATAATCAGAGTATTTTATAGTTGGCTTTTTCTTGTTTCTTCTATATTTATCTAGACACTTGAAAAGTTCGATATGATCCAACGAATTTGAGTTTTTGAATGAGATAAGACTTTTTAATTTCTTGTCATCAAATAGGGCACCGTTATCGATTCCGTTTGGGGTGCCATGATAGACCTCATAATAAGGTAGATATAAGGTATCATCATTCTGTTTCTTTGTGTCTGTCATAAAAAAGAGTCCTTTCTATGCGTATTTCAATCATATCATTTACCGATAGGAAAATGGTAAGCATTCTCATTTTTTCTCAAATCTCATTATAGAAAAAGGCTATCAAGCATTCTTCATAGAGTATATGTTAGATGCTTTATAGCCATGTATTCTTGGATGGATTATCAACTATTCAGGGAGAACAGCTTTGTTCTTCTTCTTGAATGTTGATTTTCGGATGAATATATCAGCCAAATAGATGATGACAGAGACAAGGAAGAAGATCATCATCGTTGAATAATAGCTGTATTGATTCAACTCAGAGTCACTTACCTTGTATTCGTATTCATCTCCGTTAGCGTAAAGAGTGCCAGAAGAAGCTTTAGTCATCTCACTTAATAGGACATTGTCACCTGTGTTTGGAAGCAAGTCATATTCTTTCGAATAATCGTAGTAGAAAGAGAAATCATCTTTCTCAACGACTTGATATACGCCATTAGCATCCTTTTCAGAGTAGGTTGCTTCAACCTTGTACTTACCTTTCTCATTGACAGGAATGTTGATGTTGTATGTCTTGTTCTTAGAGTCATAGATAAGATCAGCTTCTGATTCTTTTCCGCTAGGATCAGTTGCCTTGATGTGAATGCTTCCTTCAGCATCCTGTTCATTGACAAGAACAGAGACACCCATTGAAGTACCATTGGCGTTAAAACTCATATCCATCACAGTTGTAATGCTTCTTTCTGGTAGTGTCTGATAGATGGAATTCTGTAAGAAGGTTTTACCAGCTGAGGAGGAACGGAAGTCTTTTGTCCAATCATTGGTGATATTGCTTGTGAAGGAGGCGACTTTTCCTTTTCCGAAGGACCAGTATGCGTATAACGGAATTGTAGCGACACCGGTTGTATTGTTGTTCTCATCCTTCTTGATGTACTGAAGAGTGAGGACAGTGGTAGAGCCACCTTTGACACGACAGTAGTTATACCCTTGTAAATCCGGCAATGTCTTGACGTTGTTCAGAACAGGATCATCCGAGATGCGATACTGAATCTGAGCCTCTTCTACAATCTCCGTGTTGCCGATCTCGCCGGAAACGGAGGAAAGCATAACGTCGATAAGTCCCGAAGCAGTGCGGCAGAAATAGTAGTTTCCATTACCGATTTCACTCAGTGTTGTTAGTATGCTTTTACCAGCATCGCTAGAAATGTTGATGAAAGAACAGATTATGTTGTCGTTTGCCATGTTGCGAACAATTCTCTTCAGTTCATCATCGGATTCGCTAGGAAGACCATCGGTCAGCGTGATGACATTCTTATATTCGCAGCTGGAATTATAGACCTGTTCCTGAGCCTGTCTAAGTCCTGATCCTAACTTTGTTCCACCGCCAAGAGCGATACTGTTGATTGCCTTGATGATTGTTGTCTTGTTCTTGATGGAAGTCATAGGCTGGTGAATGGTGACGCTGTCAGAGAAGGAGATGATAGAAACGAAGTCTTTGTCAGAAAGGACATCAAGACACTTGATGGCACCCTTCTTTGCAATTTCAAGTCTATCATCCGACTGCATGGAACCAGAGCAGTCAATCAATAGGACAAGTGCTTTGGCATCCTCGGATTCATATTGAACAGGAAGCATATCATTGTAGTCGTTGATACCTTCTGCAGTTCCGCTTGTATAGGTTGCACCATAGGTCAAAAGGCTTTTTCCGTATGTGGATACGGCAGTGTTGAGGTTGACGGAGAAATCTTTGTAATGATTCAAGGAGAGAATGTTGATGTTATCTAGTACGATTTCATCATACTTAAGCAAATCAGCTAGTTTGTACGGAACATTGGCGGTCTCGACATAAGAGGTGATTTTGGTGTTTTCATCATAACCGCTGACTTCTTTGAAGGCAGTCAAGTCATCAGAAGTGTTTCCGATAAAGAGGACTTTGAAGTCATCCGTGTAATCCTGAGTGAAGTGGACTGTGTTGTTCTCTTCAAACGTATCGCTTTCCGGTTTGACTTCAATCGTATAGTCGATTGATCCTGCTTTCTCACTTGTGACATAGAAGGTGACGATGTTAAGGCCGGTAGCCAAAGTGGTTTCTTTCTCTTCTTTGACTTCTCCACCACTCATCAAATCTACTTTGGCGTTCTTTTCACCAGTGGATTGAATCATGACTTTGACGGTCTGCTCCCGATTGGTGAAGCAATGGTCGACATAATCGATGCTTTTGATGCTGACTTCATCCGTAAGAGTATCTTCAAGATAGACAGCATCGAGCGAGATGTTATCGTTGAGGATAGTGGATATTGTATCCATAGCGGAGTTATCCGTTTCAACACCATCGCTGACTAACACCATTTTCTTGATACTATCAGCTGAATAGAGATCTTTTGTGTAATTCAGCGCAGAAGAGATATCGCTAGCGCTTCGGATAAAGTCTGGATGCTTCTTCTCATCATATGCTTCTGAGACACTCTTCGGACTCTGTCCTGGCTTAGTAAGAACAAAACTGTTCTCACCGAAGCAGACGACACCGGTAGAAGCGGATGACTTTTCATAGATGCTTTTTACGGTGGCATCAATCTTCTCGATGTTCCCTTTTTCTGAATCAGAACAATCCACTAGGATATACATTTCTGTCTTGTGGTTGTTCTGGACGACTTGAATGTCACTGAAGGCAAGAGAAAGAGTGAATGAGAGGACAACATGAAGACATAAGGAGATGATGTTGTTGGTTCTTTTTCTTTTTTGCTTTGGAATGAGGAAGAAGATGACAAGGGAAAGCACGACTAATGGGATAGAGATATAGAGGAGATATGGATAGGAGATTTTAATATTGTTCATATGCGTAGACCCCCCAATCGGCTAAGAAGAATACGGCACCACAGATGATGATGGGAAGAAGGTTATCGAAAACCTTACTGCCTTTCTGTGTAGTGGTATCGATGTTAAGAGATAATTTTTCTGTATCGATATTATGCGGAATGCTTTCTGTTTCAGGATAACGAGAGAAAATTGAAATCGTCTTTTCACTTCCATCCTGATAAGTGATGTCAATACGATAGCTTCCGATTTGTTCGAGATTGTAGGTGAGATAGTCTTTGTTGCTGATGGAATAAGGTTCGACTTTTCCACTCGGTGTCGTGACAGAAACGGATTCCATATTGTTGGAAACGGAAAGAACGACATCTTCACCGATTTCATATGCGTAATTGGTAAGGACCTTCGGATTTGCAAAAGCGACGGCGTTTCTCATCAAGACTGTATAGTCATATGTCATCGGAAGATTGGAATCATGTAAGTCAAAAGCGAAGACGACTTCTCTTTGCTGGTTCTCGGTTTTGCCAGCGAACACAAATGGAAGGTTGTTGTAGCTTAAAATCGTTGTAAAATCACCAGTAAGAGAATAACGGACATACTTCTTAACGGAGATATCGTTATGTGCGATGTCTTCAGTCAGACTCTTGTATAAAAGAGAAGAAGTGTTATCGCTGTAAGTGAGATGAACACCGTTCTCTTCTTCGATGCTGCGCTGTGCGATGAATCCTGTTCCATCAAGAGTGGTGGATGAATTGAAGAAGAAGATGGAACCAACACTTGGAAGAGTAGAAGGAGTGAACGAATCGAAGATGTATAGGTCGTAGTTGATAAGAGGATTGTAGTTATTAGTTCCGACAATAGTCACAGTGTTCTTGTACTCAGTTGTGCGGTTGATGGATGCTAGAATCTTCTGAATATAGAATGGCTGATCGGATACAAGCAGTACTTTTGTAGTTGCTGTATCACTATTGTTGTAGACGGTAAGAGTGTTATCTTCCATCAATGCATCTTCATTCATGATTTCTGCTTTAACAGAAGAAATATCACTGTATCTGCTTGTTACATCCTTGTAGTCGATAGAGAATGTGCTAGCCTCAGATTCCTTGACTGCATACTTCTTCTCTCCGATATATTCATCGTTGATATAAAAATGAACGTTCAGAGTTTTGTCACTGTTATGAGATAGGACAGAAACCGATATTGAGATGGTAAGACCATCCGTCGTGTACTTCAAGTCAGATAAAGAGTAGTTGTCTTTTTCTACACTGCAGTCGATCAGATTGATGTTGTTCAGATTCTCAACCTGTTTGTCAGTCAGAAGATAGCAGAGGTTGATGTTGTTGTTCTCAACAACTTCCTGCGCCTTCTTCAACGAGTCACCAAGTGTGTTTTGAAGATATTCAGCTTTCAGTGAATCCAGATAGAGAGATAACTGATTCTTGTTTGTGACATTTTGGAAGACAACACGGCTTTCCTTGCCGCTATAGACCAAAGAAAAAGAGGAACCATTTGTGCTTTCGCTTGCAATCTTATTGATTTCTTTTTTTGCTTTGTCAAAGCATGTTTCCCCATTTTCTTCCATATTCATGGAAGCTGATCCGTCTAAGATAAACAAGATATTGTCACTCTTGCCTTGTGTTATGAAAACGGGGTGCGCTAGACAGATGCTGAGCGCTGTAATCGTAACAATCTGAAGAATCAAGGAAATCAAATGTTCGAATGTATGTAAAGGACTTCTCTTCTTTAAGAACTTCTTGCTCAGTTCCCATAGATAGGTGGAAGGGGCTGTTGCTTCTTTGTACTTGTTTTTGATGAGGTAGATGATGATGAGAACAGGAATGGCAAGCAGTATCAGAAACGCATAGGGATATTGAAAACTCATTGTATGATCCCCCTTTGTATCATTCTGTTTAAGAATGTCTCCTTCATGTCATCGCCAGTGGATAGAAGCATGTATTCAGCTTCTCTGGAATGACAGAAGTTCTCGGCTTTCTGAGTGACGAATTCTAAGGCTTTCTTATAGGCGTTTAAGACATCACGGTTAACATTGTCTTTGAAGAATTTGGAATCGTTCTCACTGTCATGAAGAATCAGTTTTCCACGATAAGTAGGAGTGATTTCTTCCTCTGCTAACACTTGAAGACAAAGGACATCTCTTTTCTTTCCTCTTAAGTAATCGATAGCGTCGGTGTAGTTATTGTCAGTGAGAAAATCAGAAATCAGAATCGATTTGCCGTCACCATATCCGACCATGGAACGGATGATGGCTTCTGAGATATAAGACTCCCCTTCAAACTTGATGTTGTTGAGCTTGTTGATAGAGGTCAAGAATGCGTCTTTTCCAATGATGTTCTCTAAGACAGGAATAGCCTGATTTCCTTGTATGAGATAGATGTTTACTTTATCCATCTCTTTTAAGGATAGATAGGAGAATAGAGTCGCTAAACGTATCGCGTAATCGCCTTTACCGAAATATTTCATCGAAGCGGAGCCATCTATGTAAATCCTAGTCTGCATCTGTCTCTCATCGAGGTAGAGTTTCAGATACATCTTTTCGAATTTACCATAGATGTTCCAGTCGATTTTTGTGACATCATCGCCTTCGATATAATCACGGTAATCGGCGAATTCGCAGGAGGAACCATACTTCTTCGATTTGTGGTTCCCACCGAAAAGACCGGCGACATTATCTTTGACCGATAAAGAGAGAAGTTCGATTTGCTGAAGAAATTGTTCGTCGATCGCTTGTTTCATAGTTTATTTTTTCTTTCTGATTTCCTTTGTCAGCAAAGAGATGACTTTGTCGACGGTGAGGTTATCGTTGATCGCATTGTAATTGATTTTAATTCTGTGTCTTAAGACAGGATAGGCAAGAGCATCGATATCATCATAGGAGACATTGTAGTTTCCGTGAATTAAAGCACGGATCTTTGCACCGGTGATAAGGGCCTGGCAAGCACGAGGAGAAGCACCATAACGGATATACTTCTTGGCTGTTTCGGCGCAGTCATCCAATTCGGAATGAGTGCTGTGGACAAGATCCATGGCATATTCGAGAACCTGGGGAATGCAAGGTACATCCTGAGCAAGTTTTCTCATATGGAGGATGGTCTCACCATCGACAACCTTTGTCGCGTTTTCATTCATATTTCCCTGTGTCATGTTGACGATGTCGCCGAGTTCTGTGACACTAGGATACTGCATGACGACCTTGAACATGAAACGGTCCATCTGAGCTTCTGGAAGAGGATAAGTACCATCCTGTTCAATCGGGTTGTCGGTAGCTAAGACGAAGAATGGCTCTGCCATCGGGTAAGTGACACCAGAAACTGTGACCTTGTGCTCCTGCATAACCTCAAGCATAGCAGCCTGCGTTTTCGGAGTGGCACGGTTGATTTCGTCGGCTAAGATGATCTGTGCGAAGATAGGACCCTTCTGGAATGTTGTGACCAAATTTCCGTTTTCATCTTTACGGATGATGTTTGTACCAGTGACGTCATTCGGCATCAAATCCGGTGTGAACTGGATACGGGAGAAAGGAAGATTGAGTGTCTGACCTAATGAACGGACAAGACGTGTCTTACCCGTTCCCGGGACACCTTCGAGAAGAACGTTACCGCCAGCGATGACGGCGATGACGACATTGTCGATGACTTCTTCCTGACCGACAATATCTTTGTGCAGCTCTTCTTTGATCTTTCTGACTGATTCACTGAATTCAGTGATTAATTCTTGATTTTCCATTGTTTTTAACCTTTCTTTTATTTATGGATTGTTATCATCGGAATCATTTCCGTAAAGTGAGTTGAAGTAATCGTCTAAAAGATCACCCGTCTCATCATTACCATGTTCTTCATTGTCGTTGACGGCATCGTTATGATATCCATCAATGACATCGCCGTATTCGGAATATCCGTTGTCATCGGTGTAGACCTTATCGTCGCTTCCGAAGTTGGTCTTACCGCTTCCGCCGGATGCACCATCTGAGCTTGAGGAGCCAGAGCCTTCGCTTTCACCTTTACCGGATCCGCCTCCGCTAGAGTCTCCATCGTTGCCTTCGCTGTTGCCTTTGCCGTCGCTATCTCCTTGGTCGCCATCGTCACCGTCACCACTGGAGTCGCCGCTATCATTTTTATCCGAACTATCTTTGTCTCCGCTATCACCATCACCGTCTCCGTCACTCTTATCTCCGTTGTTTCCTTCACCGCTATTGTTAGCGTTGTTTCCGCTTTGGCCTTCGCCATCGCTTCCAGAGGATTTCTGATCGCCGCTATCGTCGTTTCCTCCACCGCTACTAGTAGGATTAATCAGTGATTCCATATAAGCTTTGACCTGTGCGGCAAGATCACTGTTTTCCTGTTGTGCCTGTAGGCAGGAATTGATTTCGGATATGGCGACTTCGATTGCAGTGATAGAGTCAGCTTTCGCCTGGTCTTCAGTGATTCCGTTTTCACTGTCACCGCTTAAGTATTTGCTGTATTGATTGTAGACAGAATTAAGACTTGTGCTTAGATTGTTCAATGCAATGTATAAGCCATCTTCCTTTTTGACGGGTGTTTCAGCCTCAAGTGATTGTTGAAGTGCGCTATTGATTGCATTCACAATGGCTTCGATATGGTCACATAAGCTATCTTTTGTATAGACAGAACGTGGACCGAAGTGTTTTTCTAACTGTTGGAGCACGGAAGTTACGCCGTCTTGGTCACCATTCTTAATCGCAGTACCTAATTTTACGAGAAGATCTATTTCGCTGTTTTCTAAGGCAGCACCGATTTCCTCTTTGGAATTGGCTCTGTCAAGAGCAGCATCAACCTTACCTTCCGCGACCAGTACTTTTTTCATACGGGAGAGAGGATCGGTATCATCTTTCAGTTCGACTAAGAGATCCTCAAGAATCTGATTCAGTTCTGCTTTGAAAGCAGCACTGGCTTCCGAATTGTTGATGATTTCATGGATTTCATCGATGATTTTTTCAGTCTCGTCATTGACCTTTCCTTTATCAGGCTTTTCATCTTTTTTAGTTTCTTTGATGACATTTGGAGTAAAGAAACTGGCTGTGAATAAACTAGCACCAAAGACAAGAGCAGGAATGTTGATCATAGCAAGCTTGACAGGAAGTTTTTTGACATCTTTCCTGGAAAGCTGTTCTTTGGCATCTTCTCTTTGTTTCTCATAGAGCAGACCCGTTTTGTCTTGGAAGGCGACCATGCTAGTCACTTTTTCCTGCATCTTGAAGTCTTTGTCGATTCTTTCTGCAATCTTCTCATCGTTTGGCTTCTTCAAGAATGCCAATAAAATGAATGAGCCGATCATGATTACAGCACCGATGATGATGCTGATGTAGTAAGGGAAGTTAACTCCGAACATGTTGGTAAACAGAATGATCAAGCCGGCTACTACAAGACCGACAGCTAAAGAGAACATTGATATTTTCAAATAGAATTCTCGAATCAGTTTGGCTTTGCATTTTTTAAAATTTTCATCCATACGCAAGGTCCTCCTATGTTTGTCGATAAGAGATGAATGGTGGGAAAGCGAAAACGAACGATAAAAATTATAAGGTGCCGAACACTGAATTAAGAAAAACGGCAAAATCGGGAAAATAGACAAAACAACAATGTTTTTCTTAAAAAACGCTTAAAAATTAGTGAAAATAGGACACAAAACATTAGAGCGAACAAATGTAATCGGTTACATTTTTGAGTGCTATCCGCATATGAATGGTTATCTGATTTTGGATGTTGAAAAACTTTTAAGGTTGTTTTAAGAAAAAATGATGCATATATTATGATTTTTAACTAAAACAAGCCTAAAACAGCAAAAAAATATAGAAGGATGAAACAAATCAATCTACTTGGTTAACCGCTTACATTTAAGGCTGAGAAAAGTTTGATGGGGTCGAAAAAAGAAACAAAATGAACATTTGACCATTTATATAACAAGGATATAGGTGTCTGATTCTCTATCTCTGAGCGTGAATCGATTCTGTTTTGAAAATTTAAGAAAGAAATTGTCTGACATAGCTCTTACTTTATAATCTCTTTTGTTTTTGGAGGATTTAATAAACATGAAAAATGTAAAGAAATCAGTCTTGCTTTCTCTCATTTCCTTGGCGTTGATCTCCTGTGGTGGTACAGAATCTTCAACTGTTGCCCCAAGTTCAGGAACATCAGCCACGTCAGAGAAAATTCCGGCTTCAGATACGGGAAGACCTTCAGAATCTTCTTCACCTGTTTCAGATGGCGATGTCTCTTCGGATTCTTCTGCTAAACCGAGTCCTGATAGCGACACTGGAACAGATGATGTTGATGAGGATGCCTGGGGTGAAGACATCAGTGCCTTGATGATCAAACATCTTGGTGGAAATGTTCTCCCTTATGTTTCCTTAGGCAGAACTGTTGATGGCACATGGAAGAGAAGCATCGGTGACTATGGTATTCTTACCATTGTCGGCGGTAAATTCGATAAGAAATATCTTGATGATGCTGAAGCTGCCTTTAAGGCAAAAGATTGGACAACCGATAAGACAGCAACAACTTTCACCGGTACATCTAGCGAGAAACACATCAAGGTAGAGCTTACCAGTGATGAGTATGGCTATAGCAAAATGACAGCGGTTTATGATGAACCATTTGATGCTACAAGTGTGGATAGCTGGGACAGTGACACTGTTGCTGCCATGCAGACAAACTTAGGAGGTCACGTACTTCCATTCGTATATTTAGGAATGGCTGCACCTGCTACAGAATGGACCAATTCGACAAAGACATTCTCTATCGATGGCGGAAAATGGGATGACAGTGTTCTTGATCTTGCTTATGCTTCTTTGACTGCTGGCAACTTTGTCAATGTCAAGAAGTCATCGGAAGTCTATGGCACGGTTGTCAGTGGTGAACTCACCTTTGACGATGGCTGCAAAGTATCCGTTTCACTTTATAAATCTGGTTCTGATACTGCTCCTTTCCCACATCTTTCTGTCTTCTATAAGGAAGCCTACAATCCTGTTGATGGAGCAACATGGCCTTCTTCTATTTCCTCTCGTTTCCAGACTAGCTTCGATAATCATGAACTTCCTTATGTCTATCTAGGAAGTAATACTCTTTCCTCTGATTGGAACCCGACAGTCAATAAGCTCACTATCACTGGCGGGGCCTTTGATTCCCGTATTTTTGAAGCGGCTAAGACAACTCTTTCTGCTCAGGGATATGCTTGCATCGAGGAAAAGGATTCCAGTGGAAACCAGAAGTCATTGATTGCCTCACAGACTCTATCTGATGGTTGCACCATGGTCGCTGTCTTGTTCGGCAATTCCACTTTGGCAAGACTCGATGTCTACTATTACACTCCTCTCAATGTTCCTGCCGATTGCACCTCTTTCAGTGACGATGATGCTGTCAAAGCAAAGATGGATAAATACTTGGATGGACATAGCGGAGATGTTCCGTTTGTCTATTTAGGAACAGATACCCTGGATGTCTCCTATGATACCTATTCTGAATCTCTCCAGATTGTTGGCGACAAGTTCAATGGCATCATGATCGATCGAGCCAAGAAAGCATTCGAAGATGCTGGATATGGCATTGCTATCGGTAGTGAAGACTCTTATGGAAGAACTTTCTATGCCAGCAAGAAGTTATCCGACGGCTGTGTCATCACAGCTAGAATGGATTCTAGCTATGGAAGCAAGTCCGCTATCCTTACACTCTCCTGTGTCGAAGGATTCAATCCTCCGGAAGAAGGCAGTGCAGAAGCAGAATGGAGTGCAACGATTCAGGAAGCGATGGAAGTCGAACTTGGCGGAAATGTCATTCCTTATATCTATCTTGGCACAAAGTCTGTCACGCTGAAGCAGGGCTCTAGCAGTGTTGAACTCACTGGCGGTTCTTGGGATGATAGTATTCTCACTTCCGCAAAGACTGCTTTAGAGACGATGGAAGACTTCACTTGGACATTCAAAGATGGTATTAGCCGAATCGATGGGGAAGCATCGGATGAAGATGGAAACAAACTCACTGTTGCTCTCTATAAGAATTCTAAGAATAAGCCGGTTCTCAAGATCACTTATCTCAAGGCCTTCGTTGTTCCGGAAGATGGAGCATGGACAGATGAAATCAAAGAGACAATGACGACGAACTTCGGTGAAGTCTTGCCTTACGTTTATCTTGCCGCTTCTGATGATGAACTCTCCGCAGGTGACTTCTATTCTGGTGAATTGGAAATCTCTGGTGGAACCTGGGATGACCAGATTTACGATTTGGCAGAGACTGCTTTGACAGAAGCCGGATACACAATCAGCAATGGCATCAGTCAGAACGATGGCATCGATATGGTTACCGCCTATAAGTCTGTTGACGGAAAACTGATTCGTATTGCAGTCTATAACTACGATGATGTCGCAACCTATAAAGCATGCTTTACCGATGCTGCTACGTATCCTAGTGATGCAACAGCCTGGAGTAGTGCGATTCAGGACCAGATGACTAGCTATATGGGTGCTGATCACACCATTCCTTACTTCTATACAGGTGATAATACCCCTTCTGTTTCTTTGAAAAATTATTCTGCTATCGGTAAAAAGTATTTACAGGTCTCTTCTCTTAGAAACTGGAATGAAAACTATACGCTTAACGCTAATAATGTTCTGAAAGCGGCTGGATGGACTACGACATACTATGCAATCACTGATGCAAACTACGCTGGCGGAAAACTCGTTGCCAAATATACCTATTCCGATGGTGCTAGTGTCATATTGACAATCAAGTATGGATATTCCTATGACACGATGTATATCGCCTATCAGGATCCATTCACACCGAGCGATGAAACGACTTGGTCTCCAACTGCCACGAACATCATGGAAACGAACTTCAACGGACATATGCTTCCTTACTTCTATATGGGTACGGATTCTCCGGATGTTTCATTTGACAGATCCTATCATTGCATGACTATGGTCGGCGGTGTCTGGGACGAAGACATCTACACTCTTGCCGAGACGGCATTGAAGGCAGATACTGACCTGAAGTGGACGGTTGTCTATGATTATTCCTATAATGATTCCACGGAAGGAAAGACATTGGTTGCAGTTGCTGATGAAAAGGATACAGGTAAGCACTTCACTTTGAAACTATACTGCCAAACTTCTGGTACGAGAAACGGATATGGTGTTCAGGCACCTGTCATGGAAGTCTACTACAACTAATCTTATATAGGGCTCTCTTCGGAGGGCCCTTTTCTATGGCGACGATAAAAGCACATGCTTAAAGTAAACTTAAAACACTGAGAATGTGTATAACGAAAAATTGAAAGTACTGAAAAAAACAGTCAAACCAATCAAGCGCTTACAATCAGATATTTAATAATCGAAAATCATAGCAAATCACAAATATTCAATAATTTTTCATGAAAACTAATGGATTTTCTAATTATTCTGTTTATGCCTTTTTAATCTTGAAATTGTCAATGGCTTTAAGGTTTATGAATAATATTGAAAGTTAGTTTAGGAGGTATAGATATGAAAAAGAATAAGATTATTCTTACCGCTTTAATGGCACTCGTACTTGGAGGCTGTGGAGCAAAGACAGACTCGGCAACGGAAAAACCAGTGGATTCTACTTCAAGTTCCACGGCTTCCCCAATCACAGAAACCTCACCTGTTACGGAAGCACCTGTTTCCAGTGATAAGGAAAGTGATTCTGGAATTGATTCCAGTAGTATTATGGATTCCTCAACGGAATCTTCATCCGATTCTGAATTGGATGAGGAATGGGGCGATGAGATTGTTGCCATGATGGTTGAACATCTTGGCGGACAGACTCTTCCTTATTTCAACATGGGTAGGGCTTTAGATGGAAAATGGGATTCGAATAAGAGCAATGTCATTATTTATGGATCAATCAGTCTTAACAATAAGAAACTGCTTGAAGTCAAAGAATTGTATGAAGAAAAAGGTTGGCTAGCAACCGAAGTGACTGCGGATAGTACGACTATGACAGTCAGCAATGAGGAAAAGCATCTTTCAGCTGTATTATCGGAAGATAAGTATGGATATGCACTTTTCACCATTACATATGATGAACCGTTTGATGCATCCACTTCTGCTGGTGAATGGAATGATACGGTAAAAGATACCTTTACCCAATATCTGGATGGCCATATTCTTCCTTATGTCTATTTAGGAACGGATAACAACCTGTATCTTTCCTGGATATCTGGTTCAAAGACATTGACAATCCGCGGAAAGAAGTGGGATGATTCCGTTATCGATGCTGCTAAAACGGCATTCGATGGCTATGACCTTACTTCGACAACAACGGATACCTATGGACGTACACACTGTGTCTTTGAGAAGGTGTTTACAGATGGCTGCAAAGTCTCTGTCGCTGTCCACCCAACTAGTAGCAAAGACGACCCGATTTGTAACTATATTGTCACCTATTCTGAAGTCTTTGATGCCTCCACTGTCACAGACTGGAAACAGGATGTGAAGACTGATCTTGCAACTCTAGACAATCATGAGCTTCCCTATATCTATTTAGGTACAAAGACACCGACAAGCAAAGTGACAACCGATACGGTCACGATTACGGGTGGTTCTTATAACGTTGACGTTTTCGCTTCTGCTAAGTCTCAGTTTGAAAAGGCAGGTTGGGAAAACTATAGCGGAGGCTGCTCCTATGGTGATGCCGTCTATGCCCTTAAAACATTTGATGATGGCTGCACAATCTGCGCCACTGTAAAGCCTTCAGGTACGACTACCTATTCCTCTACAACAAACAACCTTGTCTTCACTAGATGGAGTAAATTGGATGTTCCAACCGATGTCACAGCATGGGATGAGAATATCAGCGCATTGATGATTGCTGATTTAGGTGGACATACCATACCATTCAGTTACATCGGCTCCACAGTAACCGGAAAATATGCGACCGGTACTAGAACTCTTACATTGACTGGCGATAAATACAATCCGACGATGCTTTCTGATTTCAAAACTGTATTGGATGCGGATGGATGGACTGCTACATATTCAACGGATAATTATGGAAGAACAATGACGGCGACAAAGGAATTCACTGAGGGAACAGCAGGAACTCTTACACTTCAGTTCAGCTCTGCCTCTTCTTTCTCTTCGAAATTCACAATCAATGCTTCCTTCCGTGAAAAGTATGATGCACCGGCAGATGGAAGCTGGCCTGAGACAGATCTTGCCGATATGACAGCTGCATTAGGCGGTCTTTCTGTACCATATTTCTATATGGCCACTTCTTCTCCGACCTTTGTCACCAACGCAGATAATGGCACCGTTACTATCACCGGTGGTGATTGGAACGATCAGATCAAGGATCTCTTTATCGAAGCCTTGAGTAAGGATACCAATCTGACATGGAAATCCTTTGATACTGGTGATGTCACAGGAACTGTCGTTTATAAGGCAACGGCTGAAAATGGCGATCTTCTTATCGCTACCCTTTCTAAGACGAGTGCTAGTAAAGCGCAGTTGGCTCTTCGTTATAAGGCAGCTTATGATCCTACGATGATGACAGCCTGGGATGATACGACTACTGCTGGTATCACATCTTCTCTTGGTGGTCACCAGGTTCCGTTTGTCTATCTAGGAAGTAAGGATGTCAAGACGACTGCTGCCACTGGAAAATTGACTCTAGAGGCTAGAAACTATGCAACATTCAGCGATAAGATTCTTGCTGAGGCAAAGAAAGTGTTTGATGCTGATGGTTTCACAACTGTGACAGATATCAACACATATGGTAATTGCTTACAGGGTATAAAGACATATGATGACGGCTATACCGTCCGCTTTGTTCTAGAAAAGGCAGGAACGGCGGATTATGCTGCCCCTAGAATCATCTTCTATCTCGATACTCCTCTTACTGATACAAAAGCGGATGACTATACATGGAACTTATCCACAGCAAATCAGACGAAGTTAGATGCTGTGTTAGGTAGTGTAAAAGCACCGGATATCTTCTTTGGAACTGGCGTATCAACAAGTGCTGCCAACTCTGTCTCTAATCCGAATAATTATGCTACTTTGACCACAACATATTCTGCCAAAACAAGAGCGTTCAATAACAACTATGTCCTCAATGCAAAGACAGACCTTGAAAATCAGGGATTTTCCTGCAAAATCACCTATGTCAAGAATGCTTATGGCTCTTGTGTCTATGCTGAGAAGGATGTCGGAAACAATAATGTGATGAAAATCTCCATTGCCCCTTCTGCTACCACATCTCTTAAGACCATAATCTCTGTTATGCCGAAATATGTTGCTACAGAAAAGACTTCCTGGAGCAGCACGATTACAGAGAAGATGAAAATGAACTTTGAAGGTTATGTGTTACCGTTCTTTGATTTAGGTGATGATACTCCGACTATGGCTTTTGGAAATAGCAGCGGATACTATAACATGAGTTTGAAGGGTTCCACTTATGATGCTGCTATCTTCGAATCTGCTGAAAAGGCATTGAAGGATGATACATCCTTCGGTGGTGCATGGACATATTCATACGAGTATAGTTTTGCCAGTAGCGAGAGCTCGATCTATTATGTATTCCCAACTATGTTGAAAACATTGACTGCATCTGCATATAATTCAACTACCGGAAGAACGATGTTGATCAAGGTTCAAGAACAACTAACGGCCGACAAATTAAGCAAGTACATTCTCTTCACTGCACTCTACTATTAAGTCGCCAAATGATGTTTTAGACCTATTGGCTGTTTTGCTGATAGGTCTTTTTCATGCACATAAAAACACATTATAAAAAGCAAAGTCGTTTATCTTTTAGACTTTCTAAATTGAGCTGATAGGCAAAAGGAATGTGCCATCGCTGATGATTGAAATCTTATCAGCAGTACAGATGATTGCGTTCTTTCCCTTTTCGTATTTGGTGTTCTGAAGTTTTCTGAAACTCTTGGTGTTGCTTGCGTTGAATGTCTGTCCTGCTTTTATTTCAATGCAGGATAGAAAGCCATTCTTCAGTAGAATCAGATCGACTTCATTTTGATCTGTGTCACGATAATAGTAGAATGACTGCATCTGACCAGCGTTCATGTAGCTTTTTCTGATCTCGTTGAATATGAAGGTTTCAAAGAATCTGCCTTTTAGAAAGCTTCTTTGCAATGTTTCTGCACTATCGATACCACATAAATAGGCGGCAAGACCAGTATCAAAGAAGTACATCTTTGGCCTTTTGACCACTCGTTTGACGATTGACTCCTCATTATAGGGTTCGACAAGATATATGATTCCGGTTTTGATCAACACTGAAATCCATGCCTTGATTGTATTGGTTGATACACCCACGTTTTTTGCGTAGTTATCATAGATCAACTCTTCACCTGTGTTGGAGGCTAGAATTTTCATGAAATTGATAAATTTCGTTTCATCATTTACGGAAATCAATTCTTTTAAGTCTTTCTCTAAATAGGTTGTTAAATAAGAGGAATAGAAAAGAGACGCCTTCATTTTTAAATCATCATATAGGACAGGGAAAAAGCCTCTGACTATATATTGGAAGGCCTTATTCTCATCAATTGAATAATCGCCAACCCTTTTTGAAATTGTAGTCATATCAACAGTGAAAGGAAAATTGCTTCTACCATAAATTTCGGATAGTGAGAGATTATTCATATCAAGAATAGCAACACGTCCGGAAAGAGATTCTTTCGATTTATCCAAAAGTTGTTGTCTTTGTGAACCTGATAAGATATATAACCCGTTGCTCTCTTTATTTCCTTTTTCGAGTCTGGATTTATTAACTGTTTTTTCTAATTCAGGAAATAATCCAGGAGCTTTCTGGACCTCATCTATGATGATAGGAGCGGGATGAATTTCTAAAAAAGTCTTTGGGTCTGTGATGGCTATTGACAATTCTAAAGAGTCGTCAAGAGATACATAAGAATACCCTTTTTCAAGAAAAACATTATAAAGCAAAGTCGATTTTCCGACTTGTCTTGGACCAGTAAGGAGAGCTATCGGATAGTGCTGTGCTGTATCTTCGATTACGGACTGAATGTTTTATTTTATCGTAGGGGTTTCGTATTTTCTGCAATGCGATTGCAAATTTTACGAAAATATCATGACAAAAATAATTATGGAAAGCAGAAAGCCCTTTGAAACATAGACACATATTCAAGGTTGATAGTTCTAAAAGTTATTGACAACTAACTTTCTTAATGATAACTTATATGAGTTAGTATAATCTAACTACTGGAGTACCTATGCTGCTGAGACTAAAAAACATCGGAAAAATCTACAATTCGAATGATATATTGACCATCGGTGTTAGAAACATCGATCTATCATTTGATTACAACGAGTTCGTTACAATCGAAGGTGAATCAGGTTCAGGAAAATCGACTCTTTTGAATGTTATTGCCGCTAATGATACCTATGAGGAAGGAGAACTCTACTTCAATGAAGAAGAGACTTCTCACTATTCCTCATTGGATTGGGAGAAATATCGCGAGAATAATATCGCGATGATTTTCCAAGATTTCAATATCATTGAAAACCTTTCTGTCTTAGAGAATGTGGAACTTGCTCTCTTCCGTATTCCTGATATAGCTAAGAGAAAGGAAATCGCAAAAGGCCTGATTGAGAAAGTTGGACTAACTAAGCAGATGCATCATAAGGGTTCTCATCTATCTGGTGGTGAGAAACAGCGCTGTGTCATCGCCCGTGCCTTAGCAAAAGATTCTCCTATCATCTTAGCGGATGAGCCAACAGGGAATTTGGATTCAAAGTCTTCAAGAGAAGTCGCTAGGATTCTAAAGGAAGTATCAAAGGACAAACTAGTCATAGTTGTCACACATAACCCAGAATTCTTCAAAGAATATGCAACACGAAGAATCCTGATCTCAGATGGAAAACTGAAGGAAGACAAAGTCATCACTCCTGTAGAACATAAGGAGATTGAAAAGGCAGAAACGAAAACGACAAAGAGATTGAAGCTGAAGAATATCCTTCGCCTTGGTTATCTGAATTATAAATCCAGGCCGAAGTTCTCTACTCTTATGAGTATCGCACTATCGGTTATTGCAGTCAGCCTATTCGTTGTTCTACAGAGTGTCAACTCCTTCTTAGTCTCCCCTTTGACTAAGACCATTGATGATGTAGCAATCTCAGGAAAAGTGATTTTATCCAATACCGAAGGATACATCAAAGAGGATGCTCTAGATGAGATATGTGCTTCTACTAGTGCCTCTTACTTCATCTATGATAGAGAACTTTCGGAATTCACTATCACAGTGCCGAAGAAAGAGAATATGTACAAGGAATATGATGTTACCTGTATCTATGATCCAATCAATCACAAGGTGAAGGACAAGGAAGGACTTCTTGTCATTCCTGAATCTTATAAAGGGGATGCAAATGACATCATCGATGTCATTCAGGATGCCAATTCCTTCATTGCCAAGATTGATGTACAAACTTCCTTAGATGATACGGACATAAAGTTTTATCTCTCATATGACAATATGCAGACAAATGGAAAAAAGATCAAGGCAATCAATTCCACTGTCAAAATCGGAGAAAATGAGACTAATATCTACACCTTTGAAAAGAATGAAGAGTTGAAGGATGGCCAAGTCAACTTAGTCAACTCAAATTACTATGATGTCAAAGGCAAGTATCTAACGAGTGAGATAGCAACATCAAAGATTTTCACAGTTGTCGATGATACCAAAAAGGATAAAAGCATCGATGGCATCATCGTAGAACTGAGTCAGAATGACTACAGTGATATCTTTGAGACAAAGAGTGAGACAAAGCAGTCTGCAATCTACTTTGAAAATGATGAGTTAGCAAAGAAGGCGTTGGATAAACTTCCGGATGGGTATATCGGAATGTTATCGACATCAACAGTCTTTGTATCGAATGCTGGAACCGTATTTGCACTGAATGTAGTCTATTACATCTGTCTCATTGCAATCAGTGTCATACTCGCTGCTGTCTTATTTGTCATCTTCATGCGCTCTATCCGTATCTATCGCTCTGATTTCGCTATCTATAAGACTTTAGGAATCTCATCCTTTATCTCCAAAGGATCCTTGTATGTTCAGATGGTTCTTACCTTTGTTCCAACCCTAGTGTTGATTCCTATCGTCTCTTACTTCGCTACGATGATCAAACCCTTCACTCTTACCTATTTGAGCTTTGGAAACTATCTGTTTATTGAACTGTTGATTCTCTTGATCGTCTTACTTGTTGCTTATGGATTTAACAAGAATATGAACAAGTCGAAGATTTCACAGGTGTTAAGGAGGGGCTCGAAATGATAAAAGCATCAAATCTCTCCAAATCATATGGGACAATGTTCAGGAAGACGAAGATATTGAACGATGTCTCATTCGAACTTCCTGAAAAAGGACTGTTTGCAATCTTTGGTAAATCCGGTTCCGGTAAAACGACATTGCTGAATATCCTTGGCGGATTGGATAAGCAGGATGATGGCGAAGTCATCATCGACGGTGAGAAAATCACAGATTCCAATCGTGACAAGGTCAGAAACAAAAAGATTGGATTCATCTTCCAGAACTATTATCTAGAAGGTGATTGCACAATCGGTGAGATCCTTGAACATCAGATGAGAATCGCTGGATTTACATCGGAAGAGGAAATCAAAAGAAGAAGCGATATCGTTCTTGATCTAGTTGATTTGAAAAAATACGAGAAGAAAAGTTCAGACGCTCTCTCAGGTGGTCAGAAACAAAGAGTCGCTATCGCAAGAGCACTGATCAAAGGTTCTGACATCATCCTTGCTGATGAACCGACAGGAAACTTAGATAGTCAGAATACGATTAAGGTCATGGATATCTTAAAAGAGATATCGAAGACGAAACTGGTTGTATTAGTCACGCATGAGACGAGTCTTATCAATAAGTATGCTGACAATCATATCGAATTGATTGATGGAAGGCTTGTCGAGAACACTATTGTCGAAGATGTCAAAGGCTATAAGATGGAAGAAAGCCACGATGTCAAGGCGCTCGACTTCACGAAAAGTGAAAAGAAGAAGACAGGAAGACTCTTCCATCTAAAGAATCTATTCAAGAAGTCGGAAGAGAAAGACTCCAATCTCTTGAAAAGAATTTTCATAACAATCATGGCACTATACACCTGTGCGTTAGGGTTCTTAATCAATCAAGCTTATACGACAACAAACATTCATAAGGCGGTGAATGACAAAGCTTTGTATACGAATCTGAATGTCTACTCGGAGCTTCCGATGATCGACAAGGCAAACTATAGTTCCATCGATTTCTTTGAAATCAATATGAAAGAGGCAGCATTCTCTTACGAGAACATCTCCTCTGTCAAAGGCGTGAAAGAGAAATATGCGCCGAAGCCGATTGAAGAAGATACGGTATTCACTTCACTCTATGGGACGATGCCAAAAAGTGGAGAAGTCCTCCTATCAAGAGGACTAGCTGATCAGATTAAGCATGATCTTCGAAATGATGACTTGTCGAAAGATGATGCTCTGCTTCTTATGAGGTTTGATAACGATTATCAGATATCGGGAATCGTTGAATCGAATGATAGAGTCGTCTATTTCCCAAAAGAGGATTACGTCAATTATCTTGGCATCTACAACGATTTGAAGATTGTCGACAATCAGAATATCTTCTTCACGGACAACTATGCTTCTATGACCTATTCCGCAACAATCAAAGTCTATGACGGAGATAAGGACTTGAAGAAGAATCAGACAATTATCGATATATCAAGAAACTCGTTATATAAGATGATGGAAGACACATCACAATGTGATTACTATGTTGAAGAAGCAAATAAGAAACTTGTGAATATGTCAACAGCGATTTACATCGAAAACAGTGAAATGTATGTAAAAAGCTTCAACATCACAAGAGATAGCATCTCCACGGATATCATCATCTATGTCACACAGGAGACCTTAGCGAATATCTTTGTCTACCTGACACCGAATATCGAAGTCTTAGGTAACGACACTTCTACTTCTTACTACTTCGAGATTTCTGCTTCAACAGATGAACAAATCAGCAATCTCAAGGAAAGATTCAAGCAAAGAGGCATCAATACAGTCGATATCAAGGCAATCTACGATAAAGAGGACGAGGATACTCTTAAGAGCAATCTCCAGATTGTCTATATCTTCCTAGCCGGCATGCTTCTCTTCTATATCATCTACTACTTCATGGAGATGTCCGATAGTACAAAGAACAGCAAAGAATACGGAATCTATAGAGCGATTGGTGTGAATAAGTCCAACCTCTTATTCCGAGAGATGATACGAACAATCTACAAGAATGTCTCAATCATGCTCTTCACTATGGTAGTAGGAACAGTGCTATGCACAGTCTATTATGCCGTATGCAACTTGACGATACCTCTCTTCTTAGCTATCAGTTTCGGATTGTTCCTATCCGGTTCGATGCTTATGGTACTTGTCTCGCTTCTTCCTTATTTGTTTGTCATTGTTAAGACGCCGAGCGAAATCATCGCAAGATACGATATATAAAAAAGAGGATAACAAAAATGAAAAAAAGAAAATTACTGTCGATTATGTTCTTGTCCGCTTCTATCCTTTCTACAGCCGCTATCGCTTCCTGTTCAAAAGGTGGAGACACAAATAACCCAGTCAGTGAGAGTCAGAAAGTAGCGGATAAGGTAGTCACCTTCAAGGTTCAGGATGAAAACGGAGAATGGAAGAACTATGGAGAACCACAGACCATCGTCAATGGAAAAGTCTCCCTTCCGAGCAATCCGACAAAGCAGTACTATACCTTCCGTGGATGGTTCTTGGATACGAACTGGGTCAATGAATTCAAAAACGAGAATCTGACCGACGGTGCAACAGTATATGCTTACTTTGTTGCAGATGAAGTCAATATTGTCATCAATGGTGAATCTCAGGGAACAAGAGATTTGATCGATGTCATCAATGGAACCTACAATCCTGGTGAAGGACTTACCTTTGATGGCTGGTATACCGATCCAGACTGCAAAGTCAAATTCAATCCGGGCGATCCTGCAAAGACACTTTATGCACAGAGTGTTGCTACAATCACGTTCAACAATGGATATGAGGATGTCTATGTCACAAAAATCAAACCGAATGAAGTCATGACAAATCCAGCCCTTGATTCAGTTGAAGTGGATGGCGTGACAACTACCGTCGAAGCTAGCCAGATTGTCAAATCCTATATGTCAGATGAAGATGTCTATTATCTTGACGAAGATGGCACTGAAATCGACTTCACCAAAGCGGTCACCAAGAATATGAATGTCCGTGTTGCTTGGAAGACCCCATTCTTGAAATACCAATACTGTGACAACGGTTCTGGGAACACGATTCTTTTGTGCTTAGGAACTTATGGAAATTTGTCTGGCTCTGATAGCAACAAGGCAAAACTTGCGGATGTTCCGGTCATCTCCTTCCCTTCTAAAGTCACTTTGATGGATAAAGACGGAAACAAGACGACACATGACATCAAAGGTGTCTATGTCTATGACAACAAAATCTTTGATTCCACTGCTTTAAAGAAAGTCATCGTCCAAGAGGGAATCAAAATGATCCGTGGATTCTCTTCCACTTCTGGAACGTCAGGCGTCACTTCTTTCCAGCTTCCTTCGACCTTGAAAATCATGCAGGACTCTTTCAACAACCTCAATATCGATGAGAACAGTGTTGTCATTCCGAACAGCGTGGAAGCTATCTACGACTGTTTCTTCAAAGGCGCAACAGTCAATTACAACAATGAGTCTTTGACCTACTACACAGGCACTGCATATGATTTCGATATCAACGTTCCGGATTCAGTAAAGAGTTTGTCCATCGTTCCTTTGAATCTGAAATTCTCTTCTAACTCTACATTCCAGAATGATGGTAAGATGATCACTCAGACGACGGAGAAGGGAAAAGTCCTCATTTCCTATAATGAAATTGATGAGAATGGTGTCATCAAAGTTCCGGAAGGAATTGAAGGTATACAGGTAGGCACCTTTGTCAATCGTACGGATATTAGGAAATTAGTTCTTCCTTCCACATTCAAGTTCATCAACTATAACTTAAATCTTACCGATTACCAGGACTGCTATGGATGGTATCAAGGGAAATATACATGCAACGAATGCTATCTTTACAATACGACGCTGACAGAAAATGATTATGCCTATTGTGCTCGTCTTGTCGTTTCAAACCTTGATACAATCAGTTATTTGGTCTTTACCTGTGATGTTGATGACGAGGTCTATCAGGCATTCGCCGGAAATGCAAGTGCCTATGCTTATTACTATGGTACCTTTACTCCATCCAATGATGAAGTCTATATGGATATCAATACTGTCAATCTCAAAGAGACTTCCACTCCTAAAGTCAAGGTTACTGTTACCAACACTTTCACAGGCGCTAAGTACACTGTGACAATCGATAGAGAAAATCAGGATGCCATCACATATGATGAAATCTTCGCCGCTTTGGATAAGCAGTATTCTACTTCCTATCAGAGCCTTATCACAGATAAGAAGGTTGCTATCACTAAGACATTGAATATGCTAGAAGACTACGATATCACTAGTTCCATTAAGACAAATCTCTATATGGATATTGTTGTTGATTATGTTGTTGATCAGGCTGGTGTCACATATACGACAAGTGGTGACGAAGTCACAATCACTGGTTTTGATGAGGATACTGCCATCAATCTCGGTGATGATTCTTATGCTGTTATCATACCGGATGCAATCGATGGAAAGAATGTCACCAAGATCGCAGCGGATGCGTTCAAAGAAAAAGCCAATATCAAGATTGTCAAATTAGGAAAGAACATCAAGACCATTGAAAAGAATGCGTTCTTGGATGCTATCGCATTAGACAAGATTGATTTCAATAATGCCAAATTAGAGGCAATCGGAGAAAGTGCATTTGAGAATACAGCGGTTACTTCCTTAAGTTTCAGCATAGCATCTTTGAAGACTGTTGGGGATGCAGCATTCAAGATATCTTCTTTGGCTAATTTTGTTCCTGTCAATGGAGAAGAAACAAGAAATGTAACAAATGTGAGCGATGGTGAATTCTACTTCGTTCCATATCAGGTGCCTAATGACGCATGGACCGCATTGATTACGAAATATCTTGGCTTGAATCAGAAGGTCTCTTCGACAACTGATGATGAGACAAATATTACGACTTATGATGCGAAGATGTACGCTTTCAGTAGCAGTGCAAGCGTAAGCGAATGCATCAACATCGGCGAGAACCACGAAGATGAAAATTATGTCGTCCGTTACGAAGTCATGACGGGCGCATTGACCGACCTCACATTTGACTCTAGCTGCTATCTTGCATTGAATTATGTTTCTAAAATTCATACTAATGCAATCACTGGCGCTACTGTCAATAGAAAAGGCATCCAATATTCGGCATCTGGTTTAGGAGTTACGACTTCAGTCACAACAGTTCAGACATTGGTAGAAGCTCTTCCGAATGTATTCGAAGATGGCTGGATTGATAATTATGATTCCATCAAGAGCGTTAAGGTTGGTGCTTTGAACTAATTCAACTTATTGACGCAGAAAGGAGCTTTTCATGAAAAGACTCACTTTTTCAAAAAGATTTTTGCTATTGTTCACACTCACTATGGGAGCTTGCTCCCTTAGTGCGTGTTCATCGTCTGTCACAGATCCTATCGACTTGATCATCGAAAAGTATGGAGACAAAGAGTTCAAGATCTCATTCAGCTCCTATAATCTCGATGAACCTCTTAGCGATATCATCTACACGGCAAACAACATCCCTAAGCTTCCGACTCCGACAAAGGTTGGATATCGTTTTTCGGGTTGGTATTTTGATGAGGCGTATACCGAAGCATATAGCAAAGAATCTCTCTACATGAAGATGAAAAACATCACTCTTTATGCGAAGTGGGAAAAGGAAGGCTTCATCAATAACGGAATCTATGAGATTGATTTTGAGGCGAATATTCTAGATAATACAATCAACAAAGGAAAACTAGCAGACACCTATGGTTATCTGAAGTTTCCGGATCTCATCGTCAAGGATGAGACCTATATTGAGAAGAATACGAATGGTCTATTCCTTCGTATCCAATATGATATGAAGTATCATTGCCCAACAATTGATGATGAAGGCAATTTAGGGACGTTGACTGTCAAAGTCAGTGACAACAATTCCCGTATCTCGGAAACAGAGAGCATCATCGATAGAACGGGTACGATTGAGACAATCTATTACGATTTTTCTGACTGCAACGTATCCGATAGCATTTACCTCAATGTCGAATTCTACAATTGGAATGCAAAGCTCGATAATGAGAGTGATAGAGTCTATACAAAGGTCGGCTATACTGTCGAATTCAAGATTAAGAAATTCATCGGATATACTACTTCTTATGTCAATAGCGAAGACCAGCTCTCTGATGGCTACTATCTTGTTAAGACACATTATGCATCTTTGAATAAGGCATCAAGCATGTTAGATGCATTCAATCCTGTATATTCCTATATCTATGCGAAGAATGGACATTATCAGCTGATTAAGCCGATGAATGTCTATAACTCCGATATCATCGGAGATATGAGCAAGGAAGACTATAACCATGTAAAGACGGGATATGCTAGAGACTTTGCGTATTTCCGTTTCGATCAGAGCATCGTTGCATCCGATGAGGATGTAGAAGACAATTTCGGATCGATAGACTGGGCGGAATTTTTTGACGCACAGGAATTTGGTGATCTGACTTATGAGTTCGATAAGAACACGGGCAAATATTATTATGTCTTTGATTTAGGAAACAAGGCAAATGTCGATCTTATTCTTATCGGCGCATCCACTGGTGCAATGACTGAGATGTTTAACATGGGACCGACCTACAAACGTCTTGTCATCGATTACTCTTCTATGATCAAAGTATCGGATATCGATTATGTGCCGTTAAGCGGTGCCTCCTTCTCCTATTCGTCAACTCAGGCTTTCTATCTCTATACGGATTTTGCTTCCTTGAAAGGCAACACCATTTACGAAGCTGAACAGACTTATGGAATGTCGAACAATCTCGTTAATGTCTTTTATGGTTCAAATGACGGTAACAGGATCAGCGACTTGTATTCGACCAAGGTGACAATCAGACCAATCACAACAAAGAACATTCAAGAAAACAAAGGAAATATCTTTACCTTTGAAGTCATCTCTGAATGCTTTGGATATGATCCCTCTACTGCGAAAGCTCCTCTATATAGCGATGAGATAGAATGGCAGACATTCTCAAACTACTCTCAGCGTGTCACAAAGAGAATCGAATTAGGATATGAGGCAAAGGAGAATGAAAATATCGACATCTACTCTCTTTATCGAAATAAGGTAGATGATACTCTTTTAGACAAGAAGTTAAGTTACACTGCCTATGAACTGAAGACGAATGGTGAAGTTGATTATTCTAAGACTGTCGATATCAATCTAAGCGAGAACAACACCTTTCGATTCTCAAAAAATATTGCATTATATCTTCAGGGGGAGTTCAGCGGAAAGATAAAATCTGCTTTGATTTCCATTGTAGGAAAAGAGGATCCGGATATCACGATTATCGATAACTATGAATATGAGGATGAGGAATATGACATCACATGGACCTATGATGCTACAACAGATAACTATGTCTCATCTAAACCTTATCTGAAGGGTGATAAAGCCCATATTCCAGAGATCAGATATACATCATACGGAAATGAATATACTTCTCTTGATGCGTATGATTCTCAAAGCGATTCTTATCATATGAATCAGGAGAGAATCAGCATCTATGATTATTCTAATAACAACTATAATAAGGTATCCTACGATTATGTGGTCTGGGGCGATTCCATGTTTGATATGACAGGAGATACGATGTTTGTCGTTTATCAGTTAGTGGATCGATACGGTTATTCGAAAAACATCACTTTAGCATATAAAGGCGAAGAAAAAGGCACCTATCAGATAACTAGAAATGGAGAAGTTGTCTCATCCGGTGTCCAGTATTATCAGGCAGATGGAACAAGAAGAGACATTACAGTTTATGATAAGAATCCGATTCCTTTCACTAGCGCTGATGATGCAATAAATGCTGAATATACACTTAAGATCGGTCAGGATGAATATCCGTTTGCTATAAAACAGTTCTCTGTGTATACAAAAGAAAGTACAACAGTAGGAAACACAAGCACAGAACTTTCTGATGCTATATCTCATAGCAACTATGCTTTGATCTATTTTGAATATCAGCATAATGAGGATATCTATACGGTATATTATGTCTATAACATCAAATTGAACGGAAAGAATTTCTCGGATTATTCTATTCTCAACAATAAGGAATTCTTCACCAATACGCAGTATAAATTTGAAAACATCATCTCAATGGATTCAAATGGAATCAATCTTTCTACAAGTTATCCTGAATTCAAGAAGTATGCAAACGGATACTATACTGCCATCAGTGCATCCGATATGACGAATGCGAATAATATCTCCTTCACCTTTTTGACAAGCGGAAATTACTCTATCACCTATACACTTGCCTTTGTCGAAGATGAGAATGAGGAGTCTGTCTTCCTAGACGGAAAGAAGTCGATCACTTTGACAGAAACGTTTGAGGTTCACTCTCTCGATGAAGAGATTGTATTGAAGTATAAGACGGATGCTACGCATCCATTCAGAAACGACCTTCCGAATGTGGAGGTCTTATCCAACGGAGATCAAGTCTATACGACAACAATCAAGCAGAGCGAAGAGAACAAGTCATTGGATTCTTCCTATTTTGAGAAGAGTACAGATAACCTTTATCGTTGGGGATATAGCAAGAAGAGTGGCGCTCTTGTTGACTATCTCAATCCTGGTCAGGTAGTCTCCAATATCGGTGCAAAGCTCAATACGACAACGCCGATGCTCACTGCTATCTGGGATCAGGGGCTGACTGTCACTGCAAAATACACAGTCAACGGAGTGACAAAGACCATTGCAACAAAGACGTATTACAAATCGAATGGGAAGTATACCTTCTCCTTAGGAGACTTCGTATTCCCACTCGATGATGGTTATTACTTCATCGGATGGAAATCGGACAAGAAAGTGTTCTATGAGTCAGTAGGATCAGACAAGGTTTATTCCTATGAGACAAGCTATACGAATAACATGTCCTTTGAATTTAATGAATCCATTGTGATTGAAGCCATCATCAAAGAGCCAGTCACTGTCAAATTCTATACTTATACATCGGATGGCACAGATGAGAATGTAGACTTCGATGCGCTGACAAAAATGCCTTTATCCATCAAGCCGTTAACAGAAGATGAAACTCTGAAGGATGGACTTACCTCTGCTCAGCTGAATTACTTGAAGAAACAAGAAAAAGACGGATTCAAATACTGGGCCGTGTATGTCAATGGAAACTTGATCAAAATCGATAATCTAGAAGAATTCAAACTATCCAAATCCTATCTGTACAATGGACAGATCAACGTTGTTGCCGTATTCTAAAAAGGGGAAATTCATATGAAAATGTTATTTTTAGCTTTATCTTTGATTTTTCCTCTTACAAATGTAAAAGAGGCCAATATAGATACTGCCTTACAGGATTACAAAGTCTATGATACAACCTATGAGATCGGAGGAACGAATCAAATCGGCCAGCAGATGATTTCGAAATACTTTGATAGCAATGTCCAAGTATTCAAGGAGAATGATCTGTACTATCTTTCCGTTACTTTACTAAACAACCAGGCACTCTCTGATTTGAAAATCAGTGTATCTGATTTGAAAAGTGGCATCTTAGAAGAGATAAACGGAAAGAAGACAACCTATACTATCACGTTGTCCTATGATGATCTCAAGAATGACATCTCCTTATCCGGAAATGTCAGTAAGATGTCGATGGATGTATCCTTCACAATCAGACCGAATCTAGAGTCGTTGAAAGAGACAGAAGACACTGTATCTTATGAAAAAGAGTTTCCGGCTCGCTTTGTTCCGGAACTAACAATCGATGGCGTTGGAGATGTAGAAACAAGTCTAAACTCCTACTATAAGATTCCAAAAGCGAAAGCCACATTTGATGGTCGTGATTTAGATGTGAATGTCATCGTCACCTCTCCGAGCGGAGAAACTGTAGATGTGAAAGAGGATAAAATCAGTGTCACAGAATTAGGAGACTATACGATTGATTTCATCGCTTCTACCGATGAATATAAGACCAACCTTGGAAATGACTCCTATGCCAAAAAAACCATCAGACTGACTAGTAATGCGACTTCTAGCAGCATGGTCAAGGTTGATGATATTCATGATATCCTTCCGGAGGGGTATATTGTTCAGTGCCAACGCATTGAATCAGGAACAACCTATGATAAAGTGAGTTCACTGCTTGCTGCTATCTCTGAGAATTATGAGATTACAAATATCACGATGATGGATTCCACTGGTGAGGAAATCATCTTGAGCGATACGATACAGTGCTATATTGAGACCAATCCCAATTATGATAGAAACAAAGTGAAAGTTTATCATGTGGAAGAGGATAAATTAGAAGAGGTTTCCTCTTCTGGATATGGAAGATATGTCAAATTTGAAAGCAAGAAAATGGGCACCTATGTTGTATTGATTGAAGGCATTCAATCAAAAACGAACCTTCCTTTGATCATTTCCCTTACTGTCATCGGTATTGTTCTTGTAGTTGCTCTTGTCGTATTCCTTGTTATATTCTTTCTTAAAAAGAGAAAGAAAAATCAAACTGCAAATTGAATGCGTAATGATTTATAGCTTTCTTTTTCTTTTTCTTCTAGTTTTTTAAATGATAAACAACTTTGAATTATTAGAATATGATTTTTTAAAATTCTACTCAAAAAGTGATTGCGACTGGAATTTCATTTTTGCGTCATCAATCATAGTGATGAATTCATCTCTCCACGGATAGTTGACCATGAACTGAGCGCTATCGAAGGACTCTAGCTTTCCGTTTAGACATTCCCAGTAGTCACATTTTATGTTGATGTTGGAAATGGAGGACTTTGCCTTTTCAAAGATGACTAAGTCTCCTAATTCGTTGTCTTTTAATGTCTTTCTTAAACGCCAGACTGCATCACGATAGAGTTTCTTTGCTAATTCGACATCTTTGTCTGGCCAGAGATGAGCTATTGCATCATTCATGGTCAATGTCGAGCCGTGATAGGCGGTTAGTAAGGCAAGGAGTTCTTTTGCCTTAGTGGAACTGAAACTGATTAGTCTTCCGTTTAAGAATAAATCAAAAGGACCAGCACATTTCAATTCAATCAGTCTATCTTCCTGATAGGCGATGCTGCTGATAAAGGCATTTAGCTTTTCTGAATCAAATGGCTTGTAGCAGAAACCTAAAAGGTTACTTCCTAATCTTTTCTTGATTTCCTCTTCATCGTAGGTGAAGCCAGTGATGAAGACAATCTTGATGTTGGGATTAATCTGTATCAGCTTCTCAGCTAAATCGACACCATTGATGATGGGCATTCGGATATCTAAGAAGGCAGCGTTGACAACATGTTTTTCGCAGTATGATACGGCATCAAGTGGATTCTCAAGGAAGAACTTATATTCGATTTGACTCTTGTTGATGATCTGAAGCAAAAAGTTGCTCAAGGATTCCATTTCATCGTCGACAGCTATGATTTTCATTTTACGACCTCCTTTTATTCTTAGGCATTACGATAGTGATAATAGTATTGTTATTGTCCATGCTGAAAATGACTTTTCCTTTTACTGTTAGGAATATCCTTTGGATGAGATCTTGTATTCCCTTTTCCGTTTGATCAATTTCATAGGAACTTCTATGATCAATCAATTGTACAACAATCTCGCTTTTGTTTTCCACTGCCGAGAGCTCTATGGCATTGTTTTCCTCACTGATTCTTGTAAAGGAGTGAGCTAAAAAACGATTGACAAATGGCACCAAGGTAATCGGGGGAATCATGAATTCATAGGTGTCGATATTCAGAATAAGTGGCAAAGAGATATTCTCTCTTAAGTTGTGGAAATCCATGTAACACATTAGATTGTCGGCTTCCTCACTGAAGGTTACAATCGTTTTATCAATAGTGAGAATACTGTAGCGGAGAGAATCACTAAAGAAGGATAAGGAAGCGTCTCCTTTATCGACATCTCTATGATAGGTGTCCTCAATAATGGATAAAGCATTGAAGATAAAATTAGGATTGATCTGATTTCTTAAAGCAAGTGCTTTGAGGTTGTCCTGGTTCTCTAAGAGTCCTTTCTCTTTCTTCGCTTCTCTTCTGAAACTCAGTACTCGGATAAAGAAGACGATGTAGAAGAGAATACTTCCGATGAAGATGCTTGTTGAGAGAATGTTGCTTAGAGGGAGATAGAAGAGGTTAGCGTCATCACTAGCGGCTAAGAAGATGACACCGATTAAAACGGCGAACATGACAACATACATGTTTTCTACTAGAGTGTGATAACTCTTATAGAAGATATGGAAGAAGTATATCGAATAAGCTAAGACAAACAGCATGAAGAAAAGGATGAAGACGCTGCTGTAGATGAATAGCGATCGGCAGAAAATGAATATTACGGCAAAAGATAAAAGAATCGGAGTTTCATATCGATGCCGGATCAGTTTTTTGTTGTAAAGGACATAAAGAGATCCGGCGAGAATGAATAGGCCTAAGGCAATGACTGAGATGGTTTTATACACCATATAGGAGATAGGAATGTTCAAAGCCGCGAAGAAGAATAGGCCATCTCCTGAAAAGATCCAATAAATGAAAAGGAATGATGCGGACGCGAAGATGTGTAGTGTCTTTTTGAATCCGGCCTGAAGAAAACGGGTGATTATCAAAAGGGCAAAACATTCTATCATGATGCCAAGCAGGATGAACTGAGAAAACTGTTTTCCTTTCTTTGAAACGGTAGCATATTTACTGGAGATGAGTTTTGGACCTTTTTTGATTCCACCGTGTCCGGTGTTTCCAGCCTCAATCGTCACCGTCATTTCTCCTTTTTTCGCTAGGTAAGAACCCTTCTGGACATAATGGATGTCTCCCTTGTCTTCTTCTCTTGTCCTTCCGGGCTCTCCAATCTGACCGACAAGCACATTATCAAAATAAATACGGCAGGACGAATAGAAGTAGTCATAATCTGCAATCAGACTGGTTCCAATGGGGATATTGATGACTTTGAAACGATACGTGGCGTATCCTTCTTTTGGTATTGGTCCATTGTCGGTCTCCAATTTGGTCCAGAAATTTGGAAGATTAAGATATCCGTCTGCTTTTGCATCATTTTCTTCATCGGTGATCAGCCATTTGTTGTAATAGAATTCAGTGCTCCCGGAAATTGTAATTCCTTTATCAAGAACGCTTAGGTCGCTATAGTTGAAATCCATGATGCCATCTTTAAGAATGAACTGTGAACTGGATTTATAGTACCCATCAAAAAGCGCGGTGATGAAAGTAGGAAGAATAATGAGGAGGAAAGAAAGAAGAATAAAGAGGATATTCACACACTTTTCTTTTCTTGTCATAAGTTATCCTCGCTTCGATGTGCGAAGACGATTGTTGTCTTCGTTCCGTTTCCAAGACTGCTTTCGATCTTGATCTTGGCGTTGAGATGATAAGTGAGTCTTTCAATCAGATTTTTTTGTCCAATGGATGCCTTGCCCACTTTTGTTGTATCATACCCACAGCCATTGTCATTTACGATGATGATGACATTTCCGTCCTCATAAGTTGAGGAAATGGAAATGAATCCGTTCGTTTTCTCATTGACATGAGAGTAATTGACGGAGTTTTCGACAAGAGGCTCTAAGGTCAATGGTGGAACATTAAAGTCGACATAATCCAAATCAAGAATAAGATTGAATGGTTTCTCATAGCATCTGTTCTCCAATTCGATATATTTCGTGATTGTCTCAATTTCTCTTTCGAAAGGAATCATGCTTTCTTTCATATTCTTGACGGACTCTCTGAAATTATCTGAGAACATCGCCATCATCTCGTCTCCCTGCTCTAAATCCTTGTGATAGAAATGCCTTATGACTGATAAGGTATTGAAAAGATAATGCGGTTGAATCTGCCGCTTGAGGGTATTGTCTCGTATTGTCTTTTGCTCTTTGTAAAGCCTGTTGTAGTTTTGGATGGATTTGATGTGCTTTATCAGAACGGTAATGAAATAGGCAATGAATAAGGTGGATCGTATTGCAGTGAATGATGAGAAGACACCCTTGGTGTCATAACCTAATTTTGACCTGGAATAGGGCGTTTCAAAGACCAAATCGCCAATAGTAAATGCGATAGTAGCAAAATTCAGATAGGAAAGCCTTGTCTGCTTTCCGGTGAGGAAGTAATAGAAATAAACAAAGAAGGAGATGAGTATCGTCCAGTAATACATATAGAACTGTTCTGTGTCAAAGAGAGCGAACATCGTAAACACTGTTGTCAGAAACACTATAGAATTGACGAATACAGTCTTTCGATTCAGTCGATTGCTGATCTTTGCCTCGGATAGTGTGATGCCATAGATGTATAGCGATGTCATGATACGATTCAGATATCGGAAGAGGAAGAAGTTGGGATAAATGGAAAAACGGTTGAAAACCATTAGGCCGTCCGTAGAGAATACCATTCCTAAGAATAGAATACAGGTAAGAAGAAAAATGAAGATATTGGTCACGTTCTTGATATCGCTGAGCAAGAAGACGAGCGAAGTCAATAATGAAGCAAACAGAATCCCGAAACAGAAGAAGATGACAGCCTCGAAGAAAGAGGACCAACGGGACGTGCTTAGGGAAGTAGTGACATTCGGAATCATCTTCAATCCGCCGTGCCCTGAGTTTCCAACTTCTATTGTCATGACAATAGTGTCTCCTGTGGTTTTAAAGTAGGATTTAGAACAATTGTTTCCGGTTATATCATTGTATTCGTTGCTTTTTGATAAATTTCCATATTCGAATACCAACTGGTCATTGAAGTAGATTCTTAAACTGTTTCCATAGTCTTGTTTTGCTATGGAGAGCCATTGGTCTTTTTGCATGTTGACTAGGGTGATCTGAAAACTTGCATATCCATAGGAGGTCAGTTTTTCTTCTTCTCCATCCCTAGTGATGGATTTTCCGGCCCAGGTGTTAGGAAGACTGATTGTTCCGTCAGAGATAGGATCTTCAATTCCGTCTGTCTTTATCCACTGATTGTAATAGAACTCATATTCTCCGTAGGGATAGATGACCCCATTTGAAGTGGTACGCTCAGAGAAATCCATTTGTGTCCCGACTGATGGAATGCTGTTTTTGATGTTTGCGACTTTGACAACAATCCATGTCAAAGCAATCTGGCTGATGATGGAAATCAGTATGATGACAACTGTCTTGATCTTTGGATTTTTCTCTTCGTTTCTTTTCATCAATTGTTATTTTATCAAATCGGAATATACATCTGATGAAATTTATTTTTCTTCTATTCCTCGTCTTGTTTTCCCTTTCGAAATCTATTGTTAACAATAGAATGAATTTTTGATAAAATAATCTAGGTCATAATAAAGGAGATTTACATAATGGCTAAGATTGTTAATGTACATGGTCGTGAAGTTCTTGATTCCCGTGGTAATCCGACTGTTGAAGTCGAAGTTTTACTCGACGATGGAACCAAGGGAAGAGCTATTGTTCCTAGCGGTGCTTCCACTGGCGAAAGCGAAGCTCTTGAACTCAGAGATGGAGATAAGACAAGATATGGCGGAAAGGGAACCCTTTTGGCTGTTGAAAACGTCAACACCAAGATTGCCCCTGCCGTTATCGGTTTAGATGCCTTTGATCAGGTCTTGGTTGATGAAACCATGCTCAAGCTCGATGGCACACCTTTCAAGAAGAACCTTGGTGCCAACGCTATCCTTGGTGTCTCTCTTGCTGTTGCTCATGCTGCTGCTGATTCTCTCGATATGCCTTTATATCGCTATATCGGTGGAACCAATGCCAAGGTCATTCCTACACCTTGCATGAACGTCATCAACGGCGGTGCCCACGCACAGTCCACAGTTGACTTCCAGGAATTCTTCATCATCCCTGCTGGCTTCAAGACTTATCATGAGGCTTTAAGAGCTGGTGTCGAATGCTTCCACGCCCTTCAGAAGGTCGTCAAGGCCCATGGTTATGAGACCGGTGTCGGCGATGAAGGCGGATTCGCTCCTTCCTGCAAGAACGGAAATGAAGAGCCTTTGGCTTTGATTGCTGAAGCTGTTAGCAACGCTGGCTACAAACTCGGCGAACAGATTTTCTTAGGCATGGATGTTGCTTCCTCCGAATTCTATGAAGGAAATGGTGTCTACAACCTTAAGAAGTCCGGCGAAGGCGTCAAGACCACTGAAGAGATGATTCAGTACATGGAGAAACTTGTCACTGATTATCCTTCCATCATCACCATTGAAGATGGCCTTGCCGAATCCGATTGGGCCGGATGGGCTGAACTCACCAAGAGACTTGGTGGAAAGATCCAGCTTGTCGGCGATGACCTCTTCGTCACCAATCCTGAATTCGTCAAGAAGGGTATCGTCAATCATGTTGCCAACTCTGTCCTTATCAAGGTTAACCAGATTGGTACTTTGACTGAGACATTGGATGCTATCCGTCTTGCTCAGACCAACGGCTATACTTGCATGGTCTCTCATCGTTCCGGTGAAACCGAAGATGTTACCATCGCTGATCTTGCTGTTGCTGTCAATGCTGGACAGATCAAGACCGGTTCCGCTTCCAGAACTGATCGTATGGCTAAGTACAATCAGCTCCTCCGCATCGAGGAAGAACTCGGTGATGAAGCTGAATATTTAGGTCTCAAGGCTTTCCAGAACAGAAAGTTCTAATTCATCCTACTCTCGATAGAGGGGTCCTTCGGGGCCCCTCTTTTCTGTTCGAAATCATTTCACTTGCCTTTATTATCTTTTTCGTATAATATCAATACACCCCTAGGGGGTATAGTTTAGGAGAATCCTTTATGACACGAAACGAAAAATATAATGTGACAGGAATGACATGCGCATCCTGTCAAATGCATGTAGAAAAAGCAGTTTCTCACTTAAAAGGTGTAGAGGAATGCAGTGTCAATCTGATGATGAATAGTATGAGTGTCACCTATGATGATAAACTGACAAGCGATGACATCATCCATGCAGTTGAAAAAGCAGGATATGGAGCTTCTTTAGTTAATGGGAAGCCTCATGCATTAGAAAGCAAAGAAGACAAGAAAGAATCGAAGTCGGCATTGATCCGCCTGATTCTATCTATCGTTTTGCTTATTCCTCTTTTCTATATCTCCATGGCGTATATGACAATGGGAGATTGGAATTGGCCATTAGGCACTTTCGGTCAGAATCCTTTCTATATTGGATTGACTGAGATGGCACTTTCCTTATGCATCATGCTATTGAACTATCGTTTCTTCACCTCTGGATTCAAATCTCTTTTCCATCGCTCCGCTAACATGGATACATTAGTCGCCTTGGCGACAAGCGTCGCTTTTCTTTATTCCTTTGCTATGATGTTTGTCATGTCTTTCTATGCAAAGGAAAATGAGTGGAATAAGGTCATGATGTATTCGATGAATCTTTCTTTTGAGACATCAGGAATGGTTCCCACTCTGATCAGTATTGGAAAGACATTGGAGACAATTTCCAAAGGAAAGACCACATCTGCCATTCGTTCCTTGTTGGATATGGCTCCGAAGACGGCATGTGTTTTGAAAGACAAGGAAGAACAGATTGTTCCTGTCGATATGGTGAGGACAGATGACGTCTTTATCGTTAAGCCTGGTGAAAGCATACCAGTAGACGGTGTTGTCTTAAGCGGCGTTTCCGCAGTGGATGAATCCATTCTCACAGGTGAATCCATTCCTGTCGATAAGGAAGAAGGAAAGAATGTTTCATCGGGGACGATGAATAAGAATGGAACATTGATTTGTAAGGCTACCAAAGTTGGGAATGAGACGACCTTGAATCAGATTGTGAAAATGGTTGAAGAAGCAAGCGGCACAAAGACACATATCTCACATATCGCCGATAAGGTAGCAGGAGTCTTTGTTCCCGTTGTGTTGTCCATTGCATTCCTTGTTTTTCTCTTCTGGCTGATTTTCGGAAACACTTTTGTAAGCACTCATCTTTCTGACATGACTACGCTGAGTTATGCCTTAGAAAGAGCAGTCGCTGTTCTTGTCATTTCTTGCCCCTGTGCTTTAGGATTGGCAACGCCTGTTGCCATTATGGTCGGCAATGGAAAAGCGGCCAGAAACGGAATATTATTCAAGAATGCCGCGGCAATGGAAGAAACTGGAAAAATCGATTATGTCGTTTTGGATAAGACTGGCACAATCACAAAAGGTGAAGTCAGAGTGAACGACATCATCTCTTTTGTTGAGGAGAAGAATCTTCTTGAAATATCCTATTCCTTGGAAAGTTTATCTGAGCATCCTTTAAGCAAAGCCATCACTGATTATGCAAAAGAAAAGAACATAGTTAAGAAAGACTGTGGTTCCTTCAAAGCTCTCCCTGGATTTGGCTTAGAAGGCGTTATCGATGGCGAAATCTATTTCGGCGGAAATGAAAAGCTGATGAAGGAAAAAGGAGTCGATATCTCAAACGCCTATAAGATGGTCTCTTCTCAGGAAGAACAAGGAAGGACGGCTCTTTATTTTGCAAAGGGAAGCGAGTTGCTAGGTGTCTATTTTGTCTCGGATACAATCAAGGAAGATAGTAAAGAGGCGATTGAAAAGATGCAAGAGGAAGGGATCTCGGTTATCATGCTGACTGGTGATAATGAAAAGACAGCAAGGAAGATTGCTGACACTGTTGGCGTTGATGCCTTTGTCAGCAATGTCCTCCCTGATGGTAAATTGTCCGTGATCCGGGAACTGAAGAAACATGGAAAAGTCATGATGGTAGGCGATGGAATCAATGATGCACCTGCTCTTACCGAAGCCGATATTGGTGTTGCCATCAAAAACGGAAGTGATATCGCCATCGATTCCGCTGATGCTGTTTTGATGAAGTCCTCATTGATGGATGCCTTGAGGGCGATTCGATTATCCAAGCATGTCCTATTGAATATCAAAGAGAATCTATTCTGGGCCTTCATCTATAATATTGTTATGATTCCAATTGCAGCAGGTGCGTTCTCTGCTCTTGGACTCTATTCAATGAAACCATGGATGGGAGCGGCAGCGATGTCCTTATCCTCTTTAACGGTTGTCTTGAATGCGTTAAGAATCAATCTCTTTTCATTGGATAAGAAGAGAAAGGCAAAGAAGAAAAAAGAAATCCCATCTTTCCTAGTCAGAAAAGAGGAAGAGAGAAAGACAAAAGAAATCGTACTATCTATTCCGGACATGATGTGTGAGAACTGTGTAAAGCATATCAAAGAAGGGCTTCTCTCGGTAAAAGGAGTCGTTAATGCAGATGTCTCGTTAGAGAAGAAAGAAGCTGCTATCAGGATGTGGGAGTCTTTGGATGTCTCCGTTCTGTTAGATAAGGTAGTTGGATTAGGTTATCAGGCAAGTCTAAAAGAAAATGAATGAACGGAGGTAACAGAGTATGTCATTATTTTCAAAGAAACAGGAAGTTCAGATTGAAGGCATGAAGTGCGAAGGCTGTGAAAAGCATATGGAAGAAGCCTTGATGAAAATCGATGGCGTCAAGAGTGTCAAAGCCTCTCATACAGCTAATAATGCTATTGTCAAAAGTAAAGATGGCATCAGTGAAGAAGATGCAAAGAAAGCAGTGGAAAGCTGCAATAAGAAATTCTTAGGAATCAAGGAACTCTGATGAAGTCGGATAAAACACAAGTCAAAAAGAGACTCAATATCGTGAAAGGCCAGCTAGATGGCATATCTAAGATGATGGATGACGATGCTTACTGTATTGATATATCCAATCAGATATTGGCCTCCATTTCAGCATTGAAAAAAATCAATAACATGATTATCGCTGATCATATTCGTTGTTGCGTCATGGATTCCAAAGGAACGAAGGATGAAGAAGAAAAGCTGAAAGAGTTAGAGAAGACATTACAAAGAATGACCACGGATTAGGTGGTCATTCTTTGTTACTCTTTCAGAGTTTTGCTATACCCTTATCGTTTCTTCCTAGGAAGAAATCCATCTTTAATGATGGAAGATGAAAATTTCTTAATTATGCGAGTTCTACTCTCATGTTAGGCACTAATAGCCAATAACTTCATACGTTGGAGTTCTTCTTTTTGGAGTACGTAATATAAAGCGACTGTCGTTTTGACCTTTGTTTTTTGAATTCAAAAGCGTGTGCTTTTCCTTTACCGTTTAGGTGCAACTACGTTTAGACTGCTTTTAACTATGGCATGAATTAGGACATTAACCGGTTGACAGTAATCAATTGATTGTCTTTGAATTCCCTTGTTAAGGGGGTATAAAATGATAAAAAGTAAAAAGTTACCCCCTTAACAAGGAAATTTAACTCTGCGATGTATACTATCATCGTGATTGCAAAGATAACAGGATGTTATGGGAATGATGTCAGCCGGATGATGAGACCAAAAAAGCAAACGCGTCAGTCTATTCCGAATCTGTCCTTTTGTTTCAAGACAGTCATCTCTATTTCATTCATGACTTTTCTGATGTCATTTCTGATTTCATGTTCCCAAAATCGGAGAACGACATAACCCATTTCCACTAGTTTTGCTTCTTCTTTTCTATCTCTTTCCTGGTTCTTCTTTATCTTGTTGTACCAGTACTCTTTGTTCTCTTTCAGATTGGATTCTATTTTATTTAGATCATATCCGTGAAAGAAATCTCCGTCACAGAAAATACAGATTCTGTATTTTGATAATAGTATGTCTGGATGACCGGGTAAGTTTGATACATTCTTTCGATATCGGTAGTGAGCAGAATACAGCTCTTTTCTCAGCATCTTCTCTATCGATGTATCCTTTCCTTTTATCCTAGACATATTGTAGGAAATCGCTTCCTTACTTTTCTTCATGGCTATGGATATAATTCAATGCTGCTCTCAGCACTTCTTTGTCGGTATCGTGTGTCAGAATCAATAAGGCTCTTTCCTCTTCGATCCATTCGATGTGATTGACTTCACTTTCTTGTGCTTTGATGTGATGCGAAGTAGGAGTCGCTAAGAAGAAGGTGACGTCTTTTCTTACCGATGGAGAAGGCTTATAGGAGATGGTGTGAGAGAATTCCATGTTCAAAGAGACATCAAGATCGGTTTCTTCTTTGATTTCCCTTAACGCACATTGCTCTGGTGTCTCGCCTTTCTCGATATGTCCCTTAGGTAAGGAGATGTGTCCCTGCTTCATGTATTCGATCAGGATGTAGACGTTGTTCTTTCTCTTTTCATAGACAACGGCACCATAACTATATTCTTGTTTCATATTGTTATTACCTCCTATCTGTCGCATAGAGTAAGATGAATCCTTTTATTATATAACAAAAACTCCGCTATACCCGAAGGCATAACGGAGAGAGCAAAAGGAATTTTTATGTTGGAACTTATTATCAATTTCAAGTTGCCAGGGACTTCGTTTCCCTTGACGATATAACTATACTAGGAAAAGAAAGGAATGTCAATAGATTTTTGCAAAAAAATTATCTGTGTTTCAAAACTAAAGTAGATTTGCCATTATGATTATAAAAAGGCATAATTTATATTTAAAATTAAGAAATACGAATAAAATTTTAACTAATTTATCAACATTTTGTTAGAAAAACCAATGTTAAATAAACTTTTCTGCGCGAAATTATCAACCCTATCTTCTATCCATATTGGATAATTGGTTGTGATGTTCAAAGAATTCCTGATGGACGATAGCATCTTGTGGTTTGTTCGATGTCTGATAGACTGCACTTGCAATCATGAGAAGAAGGAATATAGAGAAAAGATAAAGGGAATCACCAACATATCCGATCAACTCCATTTGCAATAAGAATACAAGGAATAACATTCTCTCACCTGTCTTCTTTTTCATGGAGATGTAATAGAGATTGATTTCAAATGCAATATAGGCGATAAGGGATATCGCTCCTCCGAATGCCATCGTTGTCAGAACATTGTTGTTACAGAACTGAACGATTCCTTCATCAGTAGTCATACCAGCGATGGAAACACCCAATACCGGATTGTTTCTGATGATATCAGCTGCATTTCTATAAAGGTTTAGTTTACCGGATGGAATATCTGAAAGAGGATTAAGAGACTTCAATGCGTTGATGATGTTGGTGTTGGCTGTCTCATTGAAGCCGATGAGAAGGGAAAGAATAGATCCTGTCACAATCAAGGAGAATAAGACAAAATACGGATACTTGTTCTCATAGGTTCGGAAGGAAAGGAATATGATTGGGACAATTGTGAACAAAAGGCAGAGAAGACCAGAAGAGGAAGATAGAAGGAGGATACCAACGATATTGATCAATACAATAGCGATGGAACTGTATTTTTTCTTTGCTGTGTTCATGCTAAGGAAAGGAATGGAAAGACAGAGTATGGTGCTAGCGGTAGAACTGTTAAGTGCCCATCCGAGATCGAATGATGCCCATTCCAGTGGAACGGTCTGGTAGTTCAAGAAGATGGAAAAGATGATCTGAAGTGTGATGACGACGTCAAGACAGGCAATTGTATAAGAAAAATAGGGAAGGGTTTCTCCTCTTCCTAAAGCAGTATAGAAAAAGATAGATACTAAGATCAATAAGTATAAAGCGACGATATATAGGATACCTCTGTAATCATTTGTTCCGTCTTTGATCATATTGTAGACATAGGATATCAAGAATGTTGACACAAGAATCAAAGCGGAGTAGAAGAGATCTCCTTTGACGACTTTGAGCTTGTTGAAGAGGATAAATAGGATACAAGACAGGATTAATGCGGAGCCGGTCAGAATGACTTCTCCTGGTATTCCGTTTAGACCTAACAAGTCATCAGGCAAGACTATCTCAAACAGGAAAAGCGGAAGATAGCTTTTTCCTTCTTTTCCTAACAGAGGAAGAAAACAGAATAAGGCGTAGAAGGATGCGGGAAGGTAGACGATGGGACTAGGTGAAATCCATGTTAAGAAGGCAATGATGCCGATTGTAATCGGATAGAATGGAGAAGAGAGATATTTTCTTACCTTGTCTAGTAATGTGTTGATTTGCATACCTTTAGTATAGCAATCACCCTAAGTTTCTAAAAGAACATAATTTTCTTTTTTTACATTGATGGAAGAAAGAAGTTTCGTGATAGAAAAAACTATATATTCGTGTTTTAATAATATGGTAAACAGTATGGATATAACTTTAATTAAACAGAAAACAGAGAATTATCTGAATCAGTTTGTCACATATTCCAAGAAAAAGGCAAATGAAATTTATCAGGCTTTTCGTAACCCTGGGGATAAGATGAAATGCTTCTATCTCCTTATGATTGTTGCGAATCTTTGCTTTATCTACACATGGTTCAATAATTCATTCACTGTACCATTGAGTGGAGACTATTCCCTTCAGGAGATGACATTCATTTTCAATGGTTATGATGACTGGCATTACTTTTTCAGAACCGGTGAATTCCCTCAGTGGGACAGAAGTGTATTTCTAGGAATCGATAACATCGGCGGAAATTCATTCTACTATCTTTTTGATCCGTTTGTTTTGATACTTCTCCCGTTTCCAAGAGACTGGCTATTAGTCCTTCAGGGGCTTGAGTTTGTTCCGAAGATGGTTCTTGCCGGTATGTTCTTCTACTGGTATCTAGGCTCGTTTGAACTATCTGCTAAAAACAGGACAATCGGAGCTCTTGCCTTTGCGTTCTCCGGCTATTCGATGTGTTACCTTTGGTTCCATTTCATCGATTCTGTCGCGTTTTTGCCTTTATGCTTTTTAGGAATTGAAAGGATTATCCGGGAAAAGGATCCTAGAATATTCTTAGTTGGATTCTTCCTTGTCGCCATGTCGAGCTATTTCTTCTTTGTCGTCTATATGATCGGTATCTTCATGTATGCTATCTTCCGTTATTTCCAGACGATAAAAGAAAGAGACTACAACGAGAACATGTCTGTTATGGGAGTTGGTGTCCTTAGCTTTGTCTGCGCAGTGCTATTAGGACTATTTGTGCTTCTTCCTGGCATGGTAGTGGCAACTGGCATGCCAAGAGTTACATCAGCCTCCTATCTTCAGACAATTCTTTCCTCTTCCTCTTTATCAGAGATGCTGAAAGCAATCTTCACATTCTCGGGTTCCACTCAGCATAACCAGGTCACACCTCTTCTCAATTTCCTCTTTATGGCGGATGACTGCTATTATTCGAACCTTCTCAACGTCAATTGGTACGATAACTTAGCGGGTTCCTTATATGCGACAACACCGATCCTTCTCGTATTCTTCGTCTCCGTATTGGATGCCTTCAAACGTAAGAAGTGGTCTTATATTATCGGATTATTCATCGCATGTTTGCTTATCATGACTCCGATTGGATTCTATCTCTTCTCAGGTTTCACTGTCGCCTATGCGAGATACTTCATCCTTCCTATCGCCTGCATGGTCACATGGTGCTGTCTTACATTGGAGAGAAGAAGAGAGATACCACGGACATATCTTGATATATCAATGGTTCTCATCTCTGTCCTTTATGCTATCAGTTGTTATCTAATCATCTATGAAGTTGATTTATTCCCATCTCATTTCACAGGAACATATTGGGATCAGAAGATGATTCTCATCCTTGTCTGCTTTGGCTACCTTCTCCTTTGTTATCTTGTCATGAGACCACTTTTCCATAAGAAGCAATTCTCTTATGCCACTTTAGCGTTGATGTCGATTAATATCATCGGCATGTGCAATGCCACAATCATCTGTCATGGTACATCGAGCATCTCACAGCTTTCCTCATATTCAGAAGAGACCAAAATCGTTCAGATGCTGAAATCGGACGAAGGCGGAAAAGACTTCTATCGTATCTATAACACGACAGCAACAAGAAACAATTCCAATGTTCCTCTTCGTGAAGGATATACAGGACTGAGTGACTTCCATTCTGTTTATCCCTATAATGCTCAGGACTTTTTGGATAGGAGCAGAATCCCACATGGCTATCACAATTGGTCGATGGGTATCTACAACAGAAGAGAAAACCTTGAGACATTCTTAGGGACGAAATACTACATGGTCGACCGTGTCGAAGATAACTTCTCTACGATGTCGATTCCGAAAGCCTATCCGGAAAGAGTGGATTCTAGTGGCTATTTAGTTTATGCTTTGGATTATGATATCCCTTATGGATATAAGAATGTACTCTCATTGACAGACGAAGAAAAAGAAGAACTAGGTGTCAACTATTCCAAGGAAACACTCGATTTCCTCGCTTCTGATGAATGCACAAAATCAATCTATGTCAATACGAACTTCATCGACTTTGGTTTCTCTTTCTCGACCATTATGAACACCTCTTGGCTTGCTACAAACCTTACCTATAAATCATACGATGATGATCTTAGCTTTGGCCTTTATGAAGATTTGAACGAATATCCGCTTCTTCGTTATGCGATGCTAGATGAGGATGACTATAACCGCTTCCTGTATAAGAAACAGTATAATGCCGGTAAGATCAATCTCTTTGGAGATAATTATCCGACTACAGATATTGAGGAACAGACAACACTAGCAAAGAAAGCAAGTAAGTTCCAAAGCTTACTCACGTCGAGCAATACAGATTACATTCCTTATGATTCCACTGTCGACTACACTTCCTCGATTGCTAAACTTCCGACAAATCCGATTATGTTGCTCTCTAGTTCGACAGGAACTTCCGCTCGACTGAATATCACAATCTATTCTGCAGCCTGGCCGGCAACGGAGAGCAATCCTTCTGGTGAATATGCAGTCTGTGATCCGAATGATGCGACCAATCAAGTCTGCATCAGCACATTCAGACAGAACAATCCTTGGGAATATGAAAATGGAATCCGTCCTGCTGACTATGTCTACAATTACGACACATTGAAGGATGCTGACGGAAATACCTCTGAGAATTACACAAGAAGCGTTCTCTATAATTCAAAGATCCTGATCACTCCGATGGATGGAAAAGGAAATCCGACTCTCCTTTGTGAAGATGCCGATCCCTCTGATCCAAGTACTGGTTCATATATTTCCATCAACGATGATGACAATATCGAATGGAGATTCTTCGATAAGGACAATAAGCTAATCACATTTGCCCGCCATCCTTATGTCGAATACAAGAAGGCACATGGCTATTATGTCGATAGACCGGTGAGCAAAATCCTTGGCATTGTCAAAACAGGAACCAAGTCTGAACCAGTTCGCTTGGATAAACCATATCTCTACATAACGAGAAACAGCGAATATCAAAGAGCTATCGATGAGTTGAAAAAGTACAAGGTCAACATCACAAATAGAAGCGAGAATCAGGTTGAGTTCTCGACAAATTATGATGAGGATCGTTTCTTAGTCCTCAACTATCCTTATCAGAAGGGATTCGTAGTCAAAGAGATTACGACAAAAGATGACGGGACAACAGCAACTACGACTTTAGATATCTATAAGGCTCAAGGAGGATTCATCTCCTTTGAAGCCAAGAAAGGAAGTCATCAATATATTCTCACCTATAACACTCCTTACTTTAAATTCGGCTGCATGGCCACAGCACTTGGACTATTTGTCACATTCCTGTGTTTAGGATATTTTGGCTATCGTAAGAGGATGGAGAAGATGCTTGAGAAAACGACTCTCCATACCAAAGTCGATGAATTTATCGTAAAGGAGAAATATCGATATGATGACTTTGAAACATCCGTTAGAAGGTAATGCTGTCTACTTTCAATCCGGTGGTCCGACTAGTGTCATCAACACAACTTTCCTTGGCGTCTATGAGACTTTTCTATCTTATTCATCAAATGAGAAATTCTATGTTTCAAGGTACGGAATATCCTCTCTATTAGAAAACAATCTTGAAGAAGTAAAAGGAGATTATTCTTTCCTTCGCTTCGAGAACGGAGCTCATTTTGGCTCACTTAGAAAACTTCTTCCTGAAGAAGAGGATGCTGTCATTGGAAAGACAATCGTCGATAATCTAGAGAAAAATCTTATCCGCTATGTCTTCATCAACGGTGGAAATGATTCAATGGATACTGCCTATAAGGTAGATAGATACTGCAAATACCATCACTATAAATGCTATGTCATTGGATTGCCGAAGACTATCGATAATGACCTTTACGGATGCGATCATACTCCTGGATATGGAAGTGCTGCAAAGTTTGTCTGTAACTCTTTGCTAGCTATCACATATGACGAATACAGCTATAAGAAGGGAAAGATTCTTTTGGTTGAGACAATGGGAAGAGACTCCGGATATTTGGCAGCTTCTTCCATCTTGACTGCAGTGCGCGGAAAAAGACCGGACTACATATATGTTCCGGAAGTCACCTTCCATATCGATGCCTTCTTGGATAAAGCGATTAAGACCTATCAAGAAAAAGGCCATTGCATCATTGTCCTTAGTGAAGGAATCAAAGATGAAAACGGAAACCTGATCTCTTCAAAAGGAAAAAGTGACGCTTTTGGAAACAAAGTCCCCGGCGGAGTCGGAAATTATCTAGCCTCTCTTATCTCAGAAAAAGGATATCCGTCTCGCTGTGTTGAATTCAATACATTACAGCGTTCTGCTAGTTTCATGATTTCGAAAACCGATAGTGATGAAGCGTATGAAGTAGGAAAGGTAGCGTTCCTTTCTGCTTATGAACAGAAGACCGGAATGATGGTATCTTTAAAGAGAATATCGTCTTCTCCTTATGTGATGGAATATCCGTTGATTGACCTTTCTCTGTCGAGAAGAAAAGCCTCTTCCATGCCAAAAGAATATATCAATGAGACAGAAGATAACATCAATGATTCCTTCATCGAATATGTCAAGCCGCTTGTTGTAGGCAATGTTGATTCTTTGAAGGATGACGGACTTTTAGCCTAGCGTTTTTGATGAAAAGCCTCTTGAAATGTTTTATCATATAGAGGCTTTTTTTGAGGTTCTAATTATGAGTGATAACTATAGAGACTATATTGTTGTAAAAGGCGCAAGAGAGAACAATCTGAAGAATGTATCAGTTACAATCCCTAAGAATTCCTTAGTGGTTTTCTCAGGCGTTTCTGGAAGTGGTAAATCGACACTTGCTTTCGATACGATCTTTGCCGAAGGACAAAGAAGATATGTAGAGTCCCTGTCCTCTTATGCGAGAATGTTTTTAGGTGACTTTTCAAAACCGGATGTCGATAGCATTGATGGACTTTCACCTGCTATCTCAATCGACCAGAAGACAACATCTCATAATCCTAGATCAACAGTAGGAACCGTTACGGAAATCTATGATTATCTTAGATTGCTTTATGCAAGAATCGGTGTTCCATATTGTCCTCATCATCACATTCCGATTCAGGCCTCATCCCTGCAGCAGATTTATAATGCTATAAGAAATAATCCGGATGGAAGCAAAATCACAGTCTATGCCCCTGTTGTTCAAAACGAAAAAGGAACACATCAGGCAACGCTAAGCAAATTCTTCAACCAAGGATATTCGAGAATCAAGATTGATGATAAGCCTCTAACACGTTATGATGAAATTCCGGTATTGGACAAGAACTACAAACATACCATTTCTTTTGCGATTGATAGACTTATCCTTAATGATGAGAATAAGGATCGACTTTTTGATTCGCTTAGAACCGCACTTGATTTTGCAAAAGGATATGTCACTATCGATGTGGAAGGAACCGAGACTCTTTACAGTGAACATCAGTCTTGTCCGATCTGCGGTTTTTCTGTTCCTCCTCTTGAACCGAGACTCTTCTCATTCAATAATCCGTTGGGATGCTGTCCGGATTGCAACGGCTTAGGTGTCAGGATTGAAGCGGACCCCGAAAAGATGATTGCCGATCCAACTAAGTCGATTGAAGACGGTGCTATTGCCTGTCTTCCTAAGAAAAATCACGATACGATTGAATGGAATGATTTCTATGCTGTCTTAGATAAATATAAGATTTCAACCAAAACACCTTTCAATAAGCTTTCTCAGAAACAGAGAGACGTTGTAATCTATGGGCCGAAAGAACCGGTCAAATACATCTATGAGACTTCATCCGGTTCTAAAATCGTCAAGAATGTTACGGAAGGATTGAAAGCTAGAATCGATCGTCTCTATATGACGACAAAGTCTGAATGGATGAAGAGCTATTATGCCGGATTCATGACGGAAGTTCAGTGTCCGACATGTCATGGTGCTAGATTGAACGAGACAGTCTTGTCCATTCGAATTGAAGGTAAGAACATCAATGAACTCTGCTCGATGTCCTTATCTAAGATTTATCAGTTCTTTTTGAATTTGGAACTTACACCGATGCAACATAAAATCGCTGACCTCATCATCAATGAAGTCAAGAATCGATTGAAATTCCTTATTGATGTCGGTTTGGATTATCTTACTTTATCAAGAGAGGCTTCTACGTTATCCGGCGGAGAAGCGCAGAGAATCAGACTTGCCACTCAAATCGGTAGTAGACTGACTGGTGTTCTCTATGTTTTGGATGAACCTAGTATCGGTCTTCATCAAAGAGACAATGATAAACTGATCAAGACACTGAAAGAAATGCGTGATTTAGGAAACTCATTGATTGTTGTAGAACACGATGAAGATACCATTCTTTCCGCTGATTATGTTGTGGATATGGGACCCTATGCTGGTGACCATGGAGGAGAAGTTGTCTTCCAAGGCAGTGTAAAAGAATTGCTGGAAGACAAAAATTCACTTACATCGGATTATCTTTCCGGACGTAAGATGATCCCGCTTCCTCCAAAGAGAAGAGAAGCAAAGAATTATCTGACAATCAAAAACGCTTATTGTCACAATCTCAAAAACATCGACGTCAAGATTCCGTTAGGCGAATTCGTGTGTGTGACTGGTGTATCTGGAAGTGGAAAATCTTCACTTATTGATCAAGTCCTTTATAAGACCATAAAAAGTAAGCTTTTACTCACTGGTGAAAAGACAGAATGCGACGGAATCACGAATAGCAAATTGGTGACAAAGATCATCAATGTGTCCCAAGAACCGATTGGCCGTACACCGCGAAGCAATCCTGCCACATATATCAAACTTTTTGATGATATAAGAGAAGTGTTTTCTAATACAAAAGACGCAAAAATGAAGGGAATGGATAAATCGATGTTCTCCTTCAACGTCAAAGGCGGAAGATGCGAGGCGTGTCAAGGCGCTGGTGTGAAGCGAATCTCGATGAACTTCCTTCCTGATGTCTATGTGGAATGCGATGTCTGCCATGGAAAACGCTATACGGATGATGTTCTCTCTGTGTATTTCAAAGAAAAGAACATATCCGATGTCCTAGACATGCGTGCGGAAGAGGCTTTGACTTTCTTCTCCGCTTTCCCGAACATCAAGAAGAAACTGCAGACTCTTGTTGATGTCGGACTTGGTTACATTAAATTAGGACAGCCTTCTACTACTCTTTCCGGTGGAGAAGCACAGCGCGTTAAGTTAGCCTATGAATTAGAGAGACCAAGCGATGGTTCTACTCTCTATATTTTGGATGAACCGACTACCGGACTTCATCCATATGATATCGAAAAGCTGATTCATGTCTTGAATCGTCTTGTTGATAATGGAAACTCTGTTGTCGTTATTGAACATAATCTGGATGTCATCAAATCAGCAGATTACATCATCGATTTAGGACCGGATGGCGGTGATGGCGGAGGCAATCTTGTATTTGAAGGAACACCGGATGAAATCATCTCCTGTAAGGAATCCTATACAGGAGTCTATTTGGCAAGAGAATTAGAAAAGAAAAAGTATCATTCTGAAAAGTAAGACGATGACATTTTGATGACAAGGCAAAGCTTTTGTCACGAAAATCGAGCAAAAGCCTAAAATTGACCTTAAAAAACGAATGAATAACAATCAGTCTTGAAGTACTTCTATGAAAGATGTGCTTCCATAATTTTTTGTATTGCTTTTCGTTTCTGGACGTGTATAATCAAATTACCAACAGATATCGAATATTTATGTGAGAAACGGAGGACTTTATGAAAAGAACAATCAAGTTTAATCTTGGTTTGGCAATGGTATCTATTTTGTGTACTCAGACAAATGCGATTAGCCTGTCTACTAATCAAAAGTTGATTACTAATCAGGTTAAGAGAGCATATAACATTAAAACAGATGATTACGATTATCCTTTGGACAAGGAAAACAAGTTTAAAGGGGTGAATGATAAATATGAGACCCAAAGTCCCTTAGACGATACTGAAGCTGAAATCTATAATGTATACATCGATGGGAGAAGAGAAAAAGTCAATACAGTTGAACGAATCAAAGAGAACGCTTCTTATTCTTTGTGCTCATCAAATGATTCCAACGATAACAATGACAGCTTTGAAACAGCAACTAATGTTTTTACTGTCACCGACAATGTGGGATTGAAGAAAAATCATACTTCACTTAGTGGAATTATTAGCCAGAAAACTAGCGGGTGGGGTCCTTGGAAAAAGACTTATATCGATAAAGATTTTTTTCGATACGATGTCGTTGTCACAGGAACATTGGAAATTGGAGTGGAAAATATACCATCCGGCTGTGATTATGATTTAAGAGTGTATAGAATGGCAAACACTAAGTATGCGTCAAGTAAGGAGAAGGATTTTGGTTCGTATACTTACATTAGTTCTTCAGGGGACAATAAAGATGAGCATTTGAAAATCAATGTTATGCCTGGAACGTATTATGCTGTAGTCTACTCTTTTAATGATCTGACATGGAACAATAATCAATCTTATCGTATTTGGTTTGAGCAGCAATTAAATGAGAAACGTGACGATATTTATTATGATATAAGGCAAGGCAGAAAGAATGGCGATATTTGTGCAATGTGGATTAGTGACTATAAACCATTAGGCTATAATCCTCTTACGATGTCTACTGATAGTGCGAAAATCGAAATCGAAAATTATAAAACATCTCCATTTATATACTCATTGTCTGAAAACAATAAAGACAAAGATATTATGTATGCGTGCTTTTATGTTTGGGATTTAGGACTAAGAGCATCATTATATTATGTCTTGAACTCTTTCTTAGAATGCCTCAATAATAATTTCGAAAAATATAAGACGCTCTCTAATGTTAGTACTATATTAACACATGTGGGATATGGTTTTTCTGCTTGTGGTTTGGCCGTGACAATCGCTTCCTTTCTAGACGCTAGCAAAGAGATATCGGCAATTGGACTTGGTATTAGTATTGGATCCTATGTGGTATCTCTTGCATCTGAAATTGTGTGCGCACTGATTAATAATGCATATTCGATTGATAAAATGGAATTTCATAATTTCCTGATTAATGCATGTGCAGGTCTTGAAGTGGGGCAAGGAACATCCAATCAAGAAGTCGTTATGCTTAAGTTCCGATATCATATTGATAATGGTTCAACTAAATACTTGAACTGTATACCTAGATATAAAGATTATGGAAAGAATTTATACAATAAGGGATTTATCAGCTGTTTTGATGATCAGAGTCCAATGACAGGCACCATTAAAAGTTGTAAAACCTATGAGCAGATAAAGGAGAATCTCTGATATGACATCAAATTATAGTTATCACTATTCAAAAAAACAGATCAAGGACATGTCATCTCGTAGAGAGAGACCTATTGTAATAGGTATTGTTCTTGAAATATGCGTTCCGATGATTATCGGTTCGGTATTTGTTATTCTTCTTTCAATTGCAAAAAAATACAATATAGGTTCTTTAGAAAATTCTGTATATGATTGGCTTAAGCCAGTAACGATAACTTGTTGGACCCTTTGGGTGGTTGGATGGGCTGTTTTATTGGTCTACGGCTTCTATTTTATGAATAAATCTGAATCGATACTCCATTCAGATGCCGCGCAAAATATTCAAATAAATAATAAACAAGCAATCTTGACAATATATTCAAAAAACGGAACGATACAGGAGAGGTTTTACATCAAGCGGATTAAAAGGAAGAAACACTACCTTATTGTTTATAAAAATCTTCATAATTTTGTTATGATTCCAATAGAAGTTGTCAATCATGCTACTGTCAAGGAGGTATATAAATGAAAAAGTATACATATTTTATCACGGGAGAAGAATGGAGAAATGCAAATGTCTGGACCTACTTCTTCATGATTGCTGTTGTCTTCATTGATACCTCTATTGTTGCTGCGATAATGATTGGAAAACTATCTAATGATTTTCCTGTTTATCTAGTTCCGTCTCTCACCGTATTGAATTGGATATTAGTTCTTGTCTTCTTTTTGATACGCCATGCCGGAATGCCTTTTCGTACGAGACGCATGTATCGTCATGATATCACGATTGATGGTGATACTCTTCACTACGTACTTGCAAATGAAACTGAAAAACTCGAATCTGAATTCACAATCTCAAAGGTTAAGGAAAACAGCGTAGGAATCAAGTACTATAAGAGCAGATTCTGCTATGTATTTGTTCCAAGGCGTGTGATTGAAGGATATGATTTGATGGGATATAAGTTTGAGTTTGATAACATAGACTAGATAAAGTTATACTTTTAGGAAAATAGGGGGATGTGGAAGACTCTTTATTCAGTCTTCCACATCTTTTTTGTTAAATCTGGTTTTATGTATTTTCATGAATTAAAAAAGTCTCTTATCGTTTATAATATATTGAAAACAGAGGTGTGCCTATGTTAACTAGCTTAGAATTAGCCAATCACTTTGGCTTTAAGATTATCAACGGAGACATCAATGCACTGACTAGACCAGTGCTTGTTGCTGAATTGGACCGACCTGGCCTTGAACTTTTAGGTCTTTTCCAATACTATGAAAAAGATAGAATCATGCTCATCGGTAACAAGGAGATGGCATTGATCAATAGTTCTGATCCAGATTCTATTTATAAAAACTGCCTGAAGATATTCTCAAATGAATGTCCTGCAGTTGTCATCACACATGATAATCCATGTCCGGACTGTATCATGAAAGCTGCGAAGGAGACAAATGTTCCTCTCTTCTCCTGTTCACAGGATACATCCGAATTATCTTCCTCTATGTATATTTATCTTTCTGAGGCTTTGGCACCGAAAACAGCAATGCATGCCTGCTTACTGGAAATATATGGCATCGGTGTATTGATCATGGGCGAATCCGGTATCGGTAAATCCGAAATCTCTTTGGAATTGATCCGTAAGGGACATCGTTTGGTTGCTGATGATAGAGTGGATATCGCTGATGTCAGAGGAAAACTGATTGGTACATGTCCTGAGACTATCTATGGAATGATGGAAGTCAGAGGTATCGGTATCATCAATGTCTCTAGAATGTTCGGTATCAATTCTCTTACAAAGAGAAGCCATATCAATCTGATTATCAGTCTTGTTCCATTCAAGAAGGATGAACCGATGGAACGTATCGGTATGAAGACAAATCATTACGAGATATTGAATGAATCCATTCCCTTGATCAAATTACCTGTCTCCGCCGCTAGAAGCATGGCTGAAATCATTGAGACTGCTGTCACCAATTTCAAGTTGAAGGATGATGGCTATGACACTGGATATGAATTCCAGAAGAGGCTTCTTGAAATTCAGGAAAAGAGACAGGAAGAAAAACGAAGAAAAGAAGAATATGCTAAGATGTCCTCTCTTGCTACAAACGAGTCTTCAAAGGAGTGAATACGATGGGAACGAATATATTAGGCTATTATGTCGGCTTTCCATTTTCAAACCCAGTTGTTAGGTTTTATGCTATCTGTATTCTCTTTGGAGCTTGTGTAGCTCTCTTCCTTTCGGATTACAGAGCTCACAAAGATGGTTATGACTGGCATTTTTTCGACACTGTTTTTCCGTTAGCGTTAATCGCAGGTATTATCGGTGCTCGAATCTGGTATGTCATCGCAAGTTGGGATCAGTATTCAAGCGGACCGTTCTGGCGTGTCTTTGATATGAGAGAAGGCGGTCTTGCCATTCAAGGCGGTGCAATTGGCGGCGTCCTTGTCGGTGCAACATATTGTATTTTCAGAAGAAAAGGAACATCCATTTTGAAGATTATGGATTTTGCTGTTCCGACAATCATCATTGCTCAGGCGATTGGTAGATGGGGAAACTTCTTCAATCAGGAAGTCTTCGGACATGCTGTCGATCCTTCTTCTTGGTCTTTCCTTCCTTCTTTTATTACAAACAATATGCAGAATGGAACGAATAATATGGGTGTGTATTACTTTAATGGACAACCGATTCGATCCGCAGATACTGGAATCCTTTTGCCTAGCGGAAGCATAGCTGCTCCGATGTTCTTAGTCGAAGGTGTCGTCAATATCCTATTCTATTTTGTCATCACAAAGGGTTTGCCTCTTGTCTTAGGCAAACATTATAAGAATGGTGACCAGGCTTATATGTATTTTGTCTCCTATGGTATCATCCGTATGATTCTAGAACCTTTAAGAAACGCACACTTCATCATGGGCGATGCCACATCTGGAAAGACAGATTATAAATCCTATATGATGGCAATTGTCTTCATCTCTGTAGGTGTTCTGCTTATTGTCATCAACCATATTCTTCATCTGCTTGCTGAGAAGGGAAAGTTTGATTCCTCTCCACGCTTCAAATCTGTTTTTGTTGAAGAAACAGCACAGTCTGTTTTAGAGATTTCCTCCCCGAATGATGATAAGAATGAAATTGTCAAAGAAAACAATTCTGACTCTGATTTCATCAATAAACTGAAATCAAAAGAAGAGAATATGAATAATAGTAAGGACGAAAGTCAGAGGTAGTGAATATGGATAATAAAGATGTTGCTATTATCGGTTTAGGCCCAAGTGGAGTCTCCGCTGCCATTTACTTGAAAAGATATGGGATGAATCCTGTTTGCTATGAGAGAGAACTGGTCGGTGGAAAAGTCAACAAGACCGAAAAAATCGAGAATTATGCCGGTATCCCTTCTGTCTCTGGACCGGATTTAGGAATGAAGCTGGAAGAGCAGTTGGATAAGTTCTCTATCCGTCCTATCTATCAGGATGTGAAGTCGGTAAAGAAAAATGAGGATGGAAGTTTCTCCGTTGCTACTGCTAAAGACGTAAGAAATTTCCGTTATGTCATATTAGCCAATGGCTTAGGTGAGAAACCTTTTCCGATTGAAGGAGAAGAAAAGTTCAAAAAACGCGGCATATCCCGTTGTGCTATCTGTGATGGTAGCTTTTATCAGGGAAAAGATGTCGCTGTAGTAGGTGCTGGAAATGCCGCTTTTGAAGAGGCCAGTTATCTATCTGACATCTGCTCGCATGTCACATTGATTGCAAGAAGAAAAGAATTCCGCGCTCAGGAAAGTGCTGTCGAGGAATTCAAGAATAGAAAGAATACGGATATCCTTGCTCCTTATCATATTGTTTCTGCTGATGGAAAAGACAGCATCTCATCCATCCTTGTTCAGAACAATGAAACAGGAGAAGAAAAAGAACTTCCGATATCCGGATTGTTTCTGTATGTCGGAGAAGAGGCGACAAGCGCCTTTGTTGATATACCGGAAATCAAGGATGACAAAGGCATTATTCTCACAAACAATAATATGGAAACCTGTGTTTCACATCTATATGCAATCGGTGACTGCAGAAACACATCTTTGCGTCAGGTTGTGACAGCGACTAGCGATGGTGCTATTGCCGCTACATCCATTCATGATGATTATCAGAAAAACACAGTGAAATAGAATACGATAAGGAAGGTATACGATGGCTACTGAAATCGCCTTTGCTAGAAAAGTCAAAGAGGAATTGGCAAATAACAGCTATACAATCGATGAGAAGAAATATATCCTTTCTGGATTTGCTAGAAATGGTGGAACTTTTTCTATTGGAAAAGAACCGGTTCTTGTCCTTCATACAGAAATCGGAAGTGTAGCAAAACTCCTTTATTCCTGTCTGAAGGAAGTATATAAACTCAATCCAGAGATCGATTATCAGAAAGTCAATCGCTTTGGAAAGAGATTAGTCTATGTCGTACACGCTCAAGACAAATCGCTCTATCATGTGATGGAAGACTTAGAGATACTTAAGGACGGCTTTGAAAGAATTCCCCCGAAAGAAGGACTCTATATCAAAAACCTGAAATATCTTTGCATCGGATGTTTCCTTGCTAATGGCTCTGTCAATAACCCGTCATCTTCTAAGACATCATACTTTTTGGAAATGGCATTTACGGATCAGAATGATGCACAGGTCATCAGAAGAAAGTTAGTCAGTTTCAAAAAGGAAAGGACTATGTCGTTCAAATCCATCAAAAGAAGAGAAAAGTATGTCCTTTATCTAAAGAAATCGGATCAGATTGCCGTATTCCTATCTTATATAGGTGCGATGGAGACCATGCTCAATTATGAGAATGCTAGAATCACCAAGGATGACATCAATTTGGAAAACAGAACGACAAACTGTGACATGGCTAATTACAAAAAGACAATACAGACCGCACAAAAGGATATTGATGATATCCAATATCTTCTGAAGACTACTCCAATCACCTTGTTTGATGAGAAGACACAGGCAGTCATGAAAATCAGACAACAGTTCCCAGAATATAATTACAACGAGTTAGCTCGGTACCTAAGTGAGGAAATGAATATTCCGATTACGAAAAGCGGAATATCCCATATCCTTACTTCAATTCGCGAAAAAGCGAAAGAACAACGTAATTTAGATAAATGAGCATGATTTATTAGCCTATGTGCATAAAGATGCGCATGGGCTTTTTTAACTTTTATAGGATGTTTTTGAAAATTATCATTAAAATTGTTGATTTTTCAATAAAGGGCAATATGAGAAATGATTGATGCGCACGCATTTTGGCATCCGTTTTCATCAAAACACACTCTCACAGCGCAATTGCATCCATGAAAGCCCTATTTTTCAAAAAATATATCAAAAAACTTTCATTTTCTTAATTTGTTTGTATAATGAATGTGTAACTAGGAGGACATTATAAATGTCAGTTAAAGTAGCTATTAACGGTTTCGGTCGTATTGGTCGTTTGGCTTTCAGACAGATGTTCGGTGCTGAAGGTTATGAAGTTGTCGCCATCAATGATCTTACCAGCCCTAAGATGTTGGCCAACTTATTGAAATATGACACTGCTCAGGGTGGATATGCCGGTCACATCGGTCAGAATCTCCACACTGTCTCTTCCAAGGAGCCCGTCCTTGCTGAAGATGGAAAGACAGTCGTCGTTCCTGGATCCATCACTGTCGATGGCAAGGAAATCACCATCTATGCTCAGCCTAAGGCTGAACTTCTCCCTTGGGGTGAAATCGGTGTCGATGTCGTTCTCGAGTGCACTGGTTTCTATTGCTCTAAGGAAAAATCCATGGCCCACATCAAGGCTGGTGCCAAGAAGGTCGTCATCTCTGCTCCTGCAGGAAAGGATCTTAAGACCATTGTCTTCTCCGTCAACGAAAAGACATTGACCAGCGATGATCAGGTCATCTCTGCTGCATCCTGCACAACCAACTGCTTAGCCCCTATGGCCAAGGCTTTGAATGATACCTTCCCGATTCAGTCTGGTATCATGACCACTGTTCACGCCTACACCGGCGATCAGATGATCCTTGATGGACCTCACAGAAAGGGCGATTTACGCCGTGCCAGAGCTGGCGCTGCAAACATCGTTCCGAACTCCACAGGTGCTGCTAAGGCTATCGGCCTTGTCATCCCTGAACTCAACGGCAAACTCATCGGTTCTGCCCAGAGAGTCCCGGTTCCGACTGGTTCCACCACAATCCTTGTCGCTGTTGTCAAGGGTGATGATGTCACTGTCGATTCCATCAATGCTGCTATGAAGGCCAATGCTTCTGATTCCTTCGGATACAACGAAGATCAGATCGTCTCTTCCGATGTCATCGGTATGAGATATGGTTCCCTCTTCGATGCCACCCAGACCATGGTTACCAAGATCTCCGATGGACTTTATCAGGTTCAGGTTGTCTCTTGGTATGACAATGAGAATTCCTACACTTCTCAGATGGTCCGTACCATTAAGTACTTTGCTGAACTCGCCTAATCCTTTCTAATAGAATAAGGCAGCTCATTTCGTAAAAATACTACGGAAAGCGCCTAGAAATGGGCGCTTTCTTATTATAAAAAAGGAGAAAGATATGAAAAAATTAGTCACTGATCTTGCTGTTGAAGGCAAGAAGGTTCTGGTTCGTGTCGATTTCAACGTTCCTCACAAAGGTGCTGACATCTCTGATGACAATCGTATTGTCGGTGCTATTCCTACCATTGCCGAATTAGTCAAGAAGGGTGCCAAAGTTGTTTTGATGTCTCATCTTGGCAAAGTCGCCTGGAAGAAACTTAAGAAGGGCGAAGCTACCATGGAAGATATCGAGAAGCAGATGAAGAAGAATGACCTCTCCATCGTTCTTGCTCCTTTGACAAAGTATCTTTCTGAGGCTGTTGGCCATGATGTCAAAGTCACTTTCAGCCCTGCAACTCACGGCGAAGACCTTAAGAATGCCATCGATGCTCTTGCATCCGGTGATGTCCTCTTGGTTCAGAACACCCGCTATGAAGCAGGCGAAGAGAAGAACGATTCTGCTTTAGCTGCTGAATGGGCTTCTTATGTTGATGCATTCGTCATGGATGCCTTCGGCTCTGCTCATAGAGCACATGCTTCCACATATGGTGTTCCTGCTGCTTTGAAAGAAGCTGGCAAGGAAACTGCTGTTGGCTTCCTTATGGAAAAGGAAATCAAGGGTCTTGGCCGTTGCGTCGAACCGAGAGATGATCAGCGTCCCTATATCGCTATCTTAGGTGGTGCTAAAGTCTCCTCCAAGATCGAAGTCATCGACTCCTTGCTCAAAAAGTGCGACCTCATCTTGATCGGTGGCGGTATGGGCTATACCTTCAAGAAGGCTGTCTTCCATATCGATGTTGCCAATTCTCTCTGCGAAGATGATCAGCTTGATTATGCTGCAAAGTGCTTTGCTACTGGCAAGATCAAACTCTCTCTTGATACCATCGTCGCCAAGGGCTATGATTTCGAGAATCCGGAGAAGAAAGTCGATGATATCCAGTATATCGATAACAACGAGACTGACTTCCCTGAAGGATATGAAGGAATTGATATTGGTCCTTTGACTAGAAAGTTCTATGCTTCTGAAATCGCCAAGGCTAAGACAATTTTCTGGAATGGTCCTATGGGCGTCTTCGAAAACGAAGATTTCCAGGAAGGAACCAAGGCTGTCTGCACAGCATGTGCTGAAGCTACACAGGCCGGTGCTTTCACAGTCATCGGTGGCGGTGATTCCGCTGCTGCTGCCAAGAAGTTCGGATATTCCGATAAGTTCAGCCACGTTTCCACCGGTGGTGGTGCTTCCCTCGAACTCATCCAGTTCGATGGACATCTCCCTGGAATCGATGTCATTGAGGATAAGTAAACATGACCCGTAAAAAGTTTTTAATGGGCAACTGGAAGATGAATCACACCATCGCAGAAGCCAATGCTTTCTGTGAAGATGTGAAGAATGCTGGCCTTGTCAAAATCGCCAGAGCAAAAGGCGTCATGATCGGTGTCGCTCCTTCCTATCTCGCTCTTCAGTCTGTCCGCAAGCATGCACATAGCCTCATCGTCGCATCTCAGGATGCTCACTATATGGATCATGGTGCCTATACTTCCTCTGTCTCCATTCCGATGCTTCAGGAAATCGGAATTGATTGGTCCATCATCGGTCACTCTGAAAAGAGAACCTATGACGGAGAAACATCATTTACCTGCAACAGAAAGATCAAGGCTCTTGTCGCAAACAAGTTCCATGTCATCTATTGCGTCGGTGAAACTGCCAAAGAATATGATGAGAAGATCACCAAGGATGTCATCCGCGAACAGATCGTCACCGGTCTTGCCGGACTTAGCAAGGAAGATATGCCTTATATTGTCATTGCTTATGAACCTGTTTGGTCCATCGGCACTGGCAAAAATGCCTCTGTCGAAATTGCTGAGGACATCTGCGCTTACATCCGTGGACTCATCAATGAGCTCTTTGGAAAAATCGCTGCCCAGAAGGTTCAGATCCTTTATGGCGGAAGTGTCAAGCCTGAGAATGTTCACGCCTATCTTGGCGCCGAAGATGTTGATGGTGCCTTAGTTGGTGGCGCTTCTCTTAAGTCTGAGTCTTTCAAAGCTCTCTTAGAAAACATCTAAACTAAAAATTACATAAAAACTCCTCTTGTATCTAAAAACAAGGGGAGTTTT
>CAVILQ010000006.1:0-77644 GCA_963643715.1 bacterium
GATGAAATGTTTTGATTTTCAATCAAAATAGATGCTTTTAAGAATGATTTTGTTGTGAACCTACCATTTTCAAGCCTTAAATGTATACTGAATAACTTCATAAACAGGTAGGTTCACAACACTTTTTTCTTTTCAAACTTATTGTTCGTCAACTGCTTTATCAGCTTCGGTTAAGAAAAGGTCAGGTTTGACCCTGACCTTGTAAGATTTAGTAATTGGCTTTGTCGACAGAACCGAAGAGTCTGATCTTCTCTTCGACTTTTGCGCAGATAGCTTCATAACCAGGCTTAAGGAGCTTTCTAGGATCATAGCCCTTATCCTTGTTATCAGCAGTCGGATCAGCCTTGCCGGCTAAGCAGTAATCCTTAGTAGCCTGAGCGAAGACTAACTGGCAATCTGTGTTGACATTGATCTTGCTGACACCATCATGGATAGCGTGGACAATCTGATCATCCGGGATACCTGTTCCACCATGTAAGACAAGCGGAATGTATCCTGTTGCCTTATTGATGTTATCAAGGGCATCAAAATGAAGTCCATTCCAATCTTCCGGATAGATGCCATGGATGTTTCCGATACCAGCGGCAAGGAAGTCGATACCAAGATCGACGATCTTCTTGCATTCGACAGGATCAGCGACTTCACCATCAGCGGTGATGCCATCTTCTGTTCCACCGATAGCACCGACTTCAGCTTCGATGCTGAGTCCACGATCATGTGCGAGTTTGACTAATTCAGTGGTCTTTGCGACATTCTCTTCGAAGGGAAGGCTAGAACCATCGAACATGATGGAAGAATAACCGGCTTCGATGCAGGCTTTGGCAGCATCATAGTTACCATGATCGAGATGGAGAGCGACAGGAACTGTGATTCCTAAGGCTTTGTCCATGGCCTTAACCATAGCGGCAACGACAGAATAACCACCCATATACTTTGCAGCGCCCATGGAAGTAGCGATGATGACAGGGCTGTTCAACTTCTGAGCCGTCAAAAGAATAGCTTTTGTCCACTCGAGGTTGTTGGTGTTGAAATGTCCAACAGCATAGTGTCCTTTCTTAGCGGCTTGCAACATTCTAGTAGCATTGACAATCATTATAATGACCTCTCTTTCAAGCAAGACTATTCTAGTAACTTTTCAACCGATTTACAAGCACATTGATTTTTCTCATAACAAAATTTATCAAAGCACTTATTAAAAATATATTGATATTTTACAAAAGGCTTGACTGAATAATGACTTTTAGTTCAAATGACAATTTTGACGAATAAAATTTATGAAAACCGCTTTCAATCTCGATTTATCAAAGAGGTTTATTTTCCTAATTTCACCTAAAGTTACGAAATATTTCGAATAAATATAGTTTTCAAACGCACTATAATTATGCGTTTATAACACATATTTAAGAAATGTTCTTTGCATTCTTTTTCATCAATGTTACAATCAAGGTCAGAGAAAATGGATATAAAGGATCTGGCATTGGTGATCCTGTCTCTAGCCTCAACCGAAAAGAGGACTATCCGTTCTTCCAAAAAACAGCACCCATTTCAATAATTTTTGGAGAGAACGGACTCACACGAATGATGGAGTCCTATTTTCTCTAAACAAATTCATACAAAGGGGGAAATGCAAAGTATGAAAAAGTTGAATCTTATGAAGTTGTCTTTAGTCGCTCTCTCCACTCTTGCTGTTGTCGCCTGCGGAACGAAGACCAGTGATGCCACCAATGATGACACCATCAATGAGTCTTCCGGTGCTCAGTTCACTGAACTCACTGAAACGAACATTGGTGAAAACACCAAAGTCGATGCTGACAAATTCACTGCTACTGAAGAAAATCCTCTTAAGATCGCTATGGTCACCGATTCCGGTACACTTAATGACCATTCCTTCAATGAATCCGCTTGGAAAGGTGTCAATGAATTCGCCGTCGAAAATGGTGGCGGAACCATCGATGCCACTGCAAACTGCGTCACGACTGGAAAGATTCAGACCAAATATTATCAGCCTGCCCAGAACAACTATGATACTCAGGGCCGTCTTGCTGCTATGAAGAGTGCCGCTCAGTGGGGCGCTAAAGTCATCGTTCTTCCTGGCTACCTCTTCCAGCCTTCCATCAAGTTGGCATTAGCTGATACCGCCACTTTCGGAAATGTCAATTTCTTAGCTCTTGACTGTGTCAATCAGGATTCCGATAACAACTATGCCGAATTCGATTTCACAAATCAGATCACATCTGTCATCTACCGTGAAGAACAGGCTGGCTTCTTAGCCGGTTATGCCGCTGTCAAGGAAGGCTATCGTAAGTTAGGCTTCTGCGGTGGTATGGCTGTTCCTGCCGTTGTCCGTTATGGTTCTGGCTATTGCCAGGGCGCCGATGCTGCCGCCAAGGAATTAGGCTTAGGCAACAAGTCTGTCGAAGTCCAGTATTACTATGCCGGTCAGTTCGCTGCTACTGCCAATGCAACCTCTTATTGCACCAGCTGGTATCAGAGAGGAACAGAAGTCATCTTCGGTTGCGGCGGTGCTGTCTATCAGTCCGTCATCGCCGGTTCCCAGGCTAACAACAACAAGCCTTGGATCGGTGTCGATGTCAACCAGCACGCTGACACTTCCTTAGGTGATTCCCAGGCTTCCTGCATCACTTCCGCTATGAAGAACCTTGCCAACTCCACAAAGGTTCTCCTTGCCGGATGGGTCAACAACGGTAATGCCTGGAACAGCACCTTAGCTTCCAAGGTCGTCACAGTCGGTGCACAGTCTGACAACTGCGTCCTTCCGACTCCTGAAACCACAGGTGACGCTGACTGCTGGGGATTCAAGAACTTCACCGTTGAACAGTACAAGACTGTCTTAGCCAACCTCAAGGCTGGTACAACTCACGTCAACTCCAGTTCTGACAATGACGATCTTGTCGAGCACAACTTCTCCTGCTCTTCCAGAGTCAAAGTCAACTACATCAAAGACTAATTTAAGCAACTAATGTGCGGGGCATGGGTAGAAACTCTCCCATGCCCTTTTATTAAAAAAAGGAAGGTCCATTTCATGAACGATGAAAATGTTATTGAACTAAGGCACATCACGAAAAGTTTTCCTGGCATCAAAGCCAATGATGATATTTCACTAGAACTGAAAAAAGGCGAGATTCACGCCCTTCTTGGTGAAAACGGTGCGGGAAAATCAACTCTGATGAGCATTCTTTTTGGTATGTATAAGCCAGATGAAGGAGAAATCATCATCCGGGGCAAAGAAGAGAAAGTCAACAATCCGAATGACGCCACACGTTTAGGAATCGGTATGGTTCATCAGCATTTCAAACTTGTTGGCTGCTATACTGCTTTGCAGAACATCATTCTTGGTTATGAACCGACAACGAAGTTTTTCGGTTTCCTCAAGCCGAAAAGTGTCAGACAATCTTTGATCAATCTTTGTGAGAAATATCATTTCAATGTCAATCTCGATGAGAAGATCGATGATATGCCTGTCGGGGAACAGCAGAAAGTCGAGATTCTCAAGATGTTATATCGTAAAAACGATGTTCTCATCTTTGATGAACCGACTGCTGTTTTGACGCCTCAGGAAATCGATGAGCTCATGATTTCCATGAAAGAACTTGTCAAAGAAGGAAAGAGCATTCTTTTCATCTCTCATAAGCTCAATGAAATCATGGCAGTCGCTGACAGAGTCACTGTCTTAAGAAAAGGAAAATGCATCGGTACCCTTAACATCAAAGACACCAATGCACAGGAGCTTTCCAAACTCATGGTCGGTAGAGATGTCCAGCTCGTCACACAGAAAAGTCCGGCTAAAATCGGAAATGATGTCCTTACCATCAACGATTTAGTCGTCTATGACAGAGAGAAGAAAAAGGATGTCGTCAACCATGTTTCATTCAAAGTAAGACAGGGCGAAATCGTCTGTATCGCTGGTATCGAAGGAAATGGTCAGACGGACCTTATCTATAGCTTGACCGGTTTAGAAAAAATACGTTCAGGTGAAGCCATCCTCCACAATGTCGATCCACTCAAATTCACGAAGTACAAATTCAAGCACGTGGAACAAGGCGAAACGATTGATGTTCATTTAGAACAGCTCACCGTCAGACAAAGAAGCATTGCTGGTATCAGTCATATCCCCGAAGATAGACAGAAATTCGGTCTCTGCCTTGACTTCAACCTCGCTGACAATATCGTTTTGCAGAGATACTTCGAAAAGGAATTCCGTTTCCTCAACATCCGTAAATCGAAAGCCGAAAAAAATTATGCTAACCGACTTATCGAAGAGTACGATGTCCGTTCTTCTTTAGGTAGAAACACAATCGTCCGTAGCATGTCAGGCGGAAACCAGCAGAAAGCGATTATCGCCCGTGAACTCGACCGTGACACTTCCCTTCTAATCGCCGTTCAGCCAACCCGTGGTCTTGATGTCGGTGCCATTGAGAAGATTCATAATCAGATTATCGAACATCGCGATAAAGGAAACGGTGTCTTACTCGTCTCCCTTGAACTGGATGAAGTCATGAACCTTTCCGATAAAATCCTTGTCATGTTCAATGGTGAGATTGTCGCCTCATTGGATCCGAAGAAGACCAATGTCAATGAAATCGGTCTTTACATGTCCGGTTCAAAGAGAATGACGAAAGAAGAAATCGAAGCATTTGAGGAGGCCAACTGATCATGGAAGAAAGAGATCTTATCGAAGTCAAACCTGAAAATCCGTTCTTGAGATTCTTCTACAACATCGGAAAGTTTTTCCATAAGCTTGCCAGTTTCAAAGCAGTCGGCCTATTCTTATCTGGCCTTATCTGTGTCGTATTCGGTCTGCTCATCGGTTTCATTCTCCTTCTTTGCCTTGACCATCAGAACGCAGTCAAAGGTTTAGTTGTCTTGCTCACTCAGGGCGCAAGCTCCGTTTCAACCTTTGCCCGTGTCCTATACCAGGCAACACCGATGATGTTATCCGGTCTTGCCATCTCATTCGCATTTAAGCTTGGACTCTTCAACATCGGTATCACTGGTCAGCTCACTGCAGGTGCCTTCCTATCTGTTGTCTTAGGCATCTTAGGAATGCCTTGGTATGTCTGTATGTTAGCTGGCATGGCTGCTGGTGCTCTTATGGGATTCATACCTGGCTTACTAAAAGCGAAGTTCAATGTCAACGAAGTCTTAAGCGGCATCATGCTCAACTGGATTATCTATTATGGCATCGGTCTAATCGGCAACATGCTTATCCCTTCCTCTATGAAGGATAAAAACACACCGACTGAACTTATCAATATGCCTGCTTCTGCTCGTATGCCTACGATTGGACTCGACAATATCCTACCTGGTGTCAGCATCGGTCTTATCATCGCCATTGTTCTCCTTATCGCCTTTGAAATCATCTTGGATAAGACAACATTCGGATTCGAGCTTAGACTCACCGGTTCGAACCGCTATGCGGCAAAGTATGCAGGTATGAACCAGACAAAGAATATTATTCTTGCTCTTACGATCTCTGGTGCCTTAGCCGGCATCTGCGGATATATGATCTATGCTAACCCACTTGCATCCACTCGATTCCATTGGGATTCCGGACAGGATAGTCTTCTCAGCGATGGTTTCTTAGGTATCTCTGTTGCTTTGATTGCTCAGAACACTCCCCTTGGCTGTATGCTTTCTTCTGTCTTACTCGCTTATTTGGATTCCTCTCAGCTCGCATTGAAATCAGTATCGGATGCCTATAACGTCCACTACACGGAACTGATCAAAGCCATCATCATCTACGTTGCATCTTTCTCATCCTTATTCAATATGCTTCTTAGAATGGGTTATGAACATTATGAGGGAAGGCATCATAGAATCAGAAGCGAATACTATCTTGAATTGCTCACCAAAGGGCTTAGTAGCAAGAAAGGAGTGAAATAAGCATGTTTACATCATATGATTGGGGAATGTTAGTCAAATACTTCATCATCTACGGCATCGGTTTCATCCTTGGTTCATTCGGAGGCATGTTCTCCGAATGCGCTGGCATCATCAATATCGCCTTAGAGGGTAGCATGGTAGTTGGCGCTTTCTCCGGACTCATCTTCATGAAAATATTAGCAGGTGCTGTCGGAACAACGTCATGGCTTTTCTCCTCTATCTACACAGTACAGATTGTCTTCCTTCTTAGCGCCTTAGTCGCAATCTTAGTCTCCATTCTCTTCTCTTTCCTTCTTTCCTTCGTCGCTATCCGTTTCAAAGCGGATCAGACGATTGTCGGTACTGCTTTGAACACAGTCGCCGTCGCTGTCTGCACCATCATCAACACATCCATCACCAAAATCGATTCTCCGGAAGTCAGTATCGGTGACCTCAACTTGGCATCACTGCTACAATTGAAGACGGATTCTACATTTGTAAAATATGCCTTTACTGGTGTAACGGCTGCAACATTATTAGGTGTCATCGTCATCCTAATCTTATGGCTTACGATGACAAAGACTCGTTTCGGTTTAAGACTCAGAGCTTGTGGTGAAAACCCAGGTGCTGCTGACAGTGTCGGTATCAATGTCAACAAGATGAGATACATCGGAACGGCTATCGGCGGTGCTGCTGCAGGTCTTGGGGGATTCATCATCTTCTCCTATTTCGATATCTTTATCGGAAACTGGCAAATCGATGCCTTAGGTTACGGCTTCTTAGTCCTTGCAATTGAAATCTTGGGTAACTGGAAAGCGACAACCATTATCTTCGCCTCTCTCTTCTTCGCCTTCTTCTCCGCTTTTGCTCCGACTATCACTTCCTTCTTATCCACTTTGGGTTCAAGTGGTGCAACGACAATCTTCCAGAAAAAAGCTTTCTATTATATGCTCCCTTATCTTCTTGCCTTCATCTCCCTTATCGCCTTTTCCAAGCATTCTCACGCTCCAAAGGCGGAAGGTATTCCATACGACAAGTCGACAAGATAATTTCATTCCCGTGGATGCTTTCCACGGGATTTTTCAAGATAGATATGTAAGATGAAAAAGACTATAATGATTCATAAAGAGGTAAGACCATGGATTACACAAAACAGATATACGATGTCATCACATCAAACAAGCTGACTTATGAGCAGAAACTGAAGAATCTTGCCAATATCGCAGAGAATGAGCTCGATGTCCTTCCGATACCGGAAAAGACAAAATACTACTTCTCCACTGGTGCCATCAACGACCTTTTTGAAGGACATGCTCCGTATCGTCCAAGATACATCATGCCGGATTATGAGAAGTATCTGAAGAACGGTTCTGAGTTCTTGCGTGTCAAACCTGCAAAGAACATGGATGAAGCCATATTTGCTTTGATGATGATTTATCATCATGTCCCATCCATCACTTCTTTCCCGGTCTTTTTAGGATCCTTAGACTATCTTCTAGAGCCTTTTGCGGATGGTCTTAGCGATGAAGAAATCAAAAGCAAATTACGTCTCTTCCTTACTTTCCTTGACCGTACAATCGATGACTCTTTCTGCCATGCCAATTTAGGCCCGAAGGAAACGAGAGTCGGAAATCTTATCTTAGAAGTGGAAGAAGAACTTCAGGATACCGTTCCAAACCTCACCATCAAATATGATCCAGATATCACACCGGATGCCTTTATGGAAAAAGCTATCCAGTGCTCTTTAAAGTGCTCCAATCCTGCCATCTGCAATGATAAAGCCAACATCAACAATTACAAGGGCGGATATGGAGTCTCATCCTGCTATAACATTCTTCCTATCGCAGGCGGTTCTTATACTCTTACCCGTGTCACTTTGACAAAGTTAGCAAATGAAACGGATGACATTGAGAAATTCATCAACGAAGTGCTTCCGGAATGTCTTTCCTGCATCGCTGAATACGAGAATGAGAGAATCCGTTTCCTTGTCGAGAAGTCTAACTTCTTCAATTCCTCCTTCTTAGTCAAGGAAGGACTGATCAGCAAGGACCGTTTTGTTCCGATGTTCGGTGTCACCGGTCTTGCTGAATGCGTCAATACTCTCTTAAAAGACAAAGGCCTGAAATACGGACATGATAAGGAAGCCGATGATTTAGGCGTCCGAATCATGGATAAGATTCAAGAGACTGTCTCTACATTCCATGCATTACATACTCCACTTACTGACAATCACTTCATGCTTCATGCCCAGGTCGGATTAGACAGCGATCTCGGTGTCACAAGCGGTGTTCGCATTCCTGTCGGAGATGAACCGGAGAGTTTCCTCGACCATCTTAGACATTCTGCAAGATACCATTGCTATTTCCCTGCCGGTGTCGGTGATATCTTCCCGATTGCTGACAATGTCAAGCAGAACCCAAGTGCTCTTCTTGATATCGTCAAAGGCGCCTTCTCTTTAGGCATGCATTATATGTCCTTCTATTCTGCCAACACAGACTTAGTCCGCATCACAGGATATTTAGTCAAACGTTCCGAGATGGAAAAGTTTGATAACAATCAGGCTGTCATCAAGCAGACTACCCATTTAGGAAGCCCGAACTACAAGGTCAACAACTTAAAGGAAAGAAAGGTAAGAATGGGCTGATGAATCTTGCCCCAATCAATAAGATCATCGAATGTTCAACAGTGGATGGACCAGGGCTAAGAACATCTGTCTTTGTCCAAAAATGCAACATCCACTGCTTATACTGCCATAACCCAGAGACTCAGAACCTCTGTCTGAACTGTGGAAAATGTGTTTCTTCCTGCCCGGTTTCCGCCTTATCGGTAAGAGACGGCAAGGTAGTCTGGAGCAAGGACACATGTGTTTCATGTGACACTTGTATCCAAATTTGTCCTTTTCATGCTTCACCGAAAGTAATCTATCGAAGCGCAGAGGACGTCTATTCTGAAATCAGAAAGAATCTAGGCTTTATTAGAGGCATCACAGTAAGCGGAGGCGAGTGTTCTCTTTATCCGGAATTTCTGACTGATTTATTCAATCTTGCCAAGAAAGATGGACTTACCTGTCTTATGGACAGCAATGGAATGGTTGACTACTCTCTTTATCCCGAATTGATGAACGTCACTGATGGTGTGATGCTTGACATCAAATCATGGGATAATGAAATCTATACAAGGCTTGTCGGTTTCTCAAACGATATGGTCAAGAAAAATCTTGCCTATCTCGATTCCGTCAAAAAGATAGAAGAGCTGAGAATCGTTGTTGTCGACTCGTATGTCGATTCTTACGCTTGTATTGATGGTATCGCATCCACGATACAAAAAGAAAACCTCCCTACAATAAAACTAAAGTTGATCCGTTTCAGAAAAAATGGAGTAAAAAGCATCTTAAGCAATCATCCTTCTCCTAGTTTAGAGACGATGCAGAGTCTAAAAGACTATGCCATCAGCAAAGGATTTAAAAACATCGAGATAAGATAGAAAAATGAGTCGCGCCGGCGACTCATTTTTCATTCAGTACTTCTTTGATTTCCCTCATCGCCTCTTCGGTAGGCTCTTGTGTGAATTCGATGTAATATCCATCATCCTTCACTTCACGAAGTGTAAGTCTTCTATTATGATAAATGACGATGCTCTTCTTCTTATATCGAATCGGTCCGACACGGAAGCCAGAACGCAAAAAGTCATTCATGCAGTCCGATTCACTCTTCCAAACATTCCTGAATTCCTGTTCATTCAATAAGATATTGATAGGTCGAATGATCTTATCATCTCTTCTGACTTTCGGTAATCCTTTGTGGACCAATGAGGAAGGGATATAGGACACACCATCTTTGGAAATAGAACGGACACGAAGGATGTTGTCATTCTTTAGTTTTTCATCCTCACAGGAGAAATAGATATCCTTTTGGTAGACTTCTTCTAAAACCTGAGACTGAGACAATATCTTTTCAAATGCTTCCTTATTAAAGGTGTGAAGTTCTTGCTTTGTAGTATAGAGATTTCCACTTCTCATCTCGACGAATGTCATATCGTTGTTCAAGACTAAATCCGCATTCATTCTGCAAGGATAGATGGTCTCATAATAGGATTTGACAATGTATTGGAAGTAGATGGAAATCGTAAAGACATTATCGGCGGATGTCTGCTGTGCATCACGGATGATACGGCGTAAGAACAAAGACTTCGGATTTCCGTCGATAAAGTCCTTGATTGTATAAACATTCTTCAAAGCAGATACCAAAGTGGGATCAAGAGCATAAATGCCTTCGATAAGAATGACGTCGTAGTCCTTACCAGATATCACTTCATCAGAAGGAACTCTTTCACTTACGACTTTGGAGTATTTCTTCGTGCTGATCTTGCCACCAGAAAGAAGAATCTTGACATCCTCAGCTGCTTCATTCAAGTCATAGACGGTCGGTTCATCAAAGTTGAGAACCTTCCATTCATCATATAACCCCTTGAGGAAAAGTTCTAAATCACTTTCCGAGAAATAGCAGCTGACTGCTTCCTTGATTTTAGAAAGAACATCATGATCATACTTTTTGTCAAAAGGAACATCATAGATGATTTTCTTGATAATATCTTCAATCTCAGAAAGGTGTTCAATCTTTCCGTGGAACACATTGGCTTGGACTTTATTCGGAATGATATGACTTAAACCAACATTGTACTGATCGAGTGACAATGTCGTTGCACGATAACCGTAGTCATTGAGCAGTTTCTCTAAGAATGCTGCTGAATAGCTTTTACCGGAGGAGGATGCGCCTGAAATCAATATTGCAGGCTTTTCCTTCTTTTCTAAGGCTTCTTCAACTAGATCAAGGTTTGCAAATGCCCATTTGTCCAAATGGTGAAATTCTAAACTCATATTCGTTATCTCCTATTTCTGTGAAATCCAGGTCAATAAGGAAGAAGCAGTCTTATAGAAGAACTTCCCTATCGTAAAAGTATTCGTGTCCTCTAGTTTCATGGTGTCACTCAGCCAGGTATGAATCGTATAATTATCAAACTTCATCGATACCTGGTCGACTAGCGTCAGTACAATCATCGCAATAAGGATAAAGACAACAACTTTCGAAGCGGAGAATAGCATACCGATGACTCTTCCAAAGAATCCTTTTCCTTCCTTTCCGAAGATGACTCCCCATAAGGGCTTTAAGATGATATGGAGAAGAATGAAACAGGCAAGATAGATGATAAGAAAGCAGGATGCTGTCAATGTAAGGAATGCAAATGAGGAAGCTAGACCATTCCCGACATTTCCAGTATTATCTAAGATTCGGGCAGTGAATAAGCCTTGGAAGAAGGTAGGAATCTTCAGTTCAGTCAATGCCGTCTTATACTGTGACTGTCGAATCGCCTCATCTGTCGATACAAGAGCTGAGAAACTTTCAGTGGTAGGAAGTACACCATAATAGAGATTCTGTATCGTCTGGCTTCCAAAGGATGTGTTCATCAGTTTGGCACCTAACGGGATACCGGCAAGATAGGCGACACCGCCTGAAATAGAAGACAAAGCAAAATTTATCTTCTTGATGGAAAAGCCTTTGATGAATCCCCATATCAGTCCAACAACTAAAAGGGCAACTACAATGATATCAATAATTGACATGTTTAATAATAAATGGATTCCTTAACTTTCATTTCATGCGCTTCGCCACAAAGTGCATTCACGATAAGAAAAGCAAAATCGATGGTAGCAGCAGCACTTCTTCCTGTAATGATATTGCCGTCACGTACAGCATAGCTATCGACATAGGTTCCACCGAAATCCTCATCCATCGAAGTGAAGCAAGTATATTTCTTACCTTTGAGAAGTCCTAAATGTCCAAGGATTGTAGGACCAGCACAGATAGCAGCGATGAACCTGCCTCTGGAATTGAAGTTCTCAATCATAGCCAAGAACTTCGGATTCTTCTCTTCCGCGATATATTCCGGTCCACCCGGAATGACAAGACAATCATACTCTGCGATATCGACATCATTGAGATTGACCATGTCAGAAGATACGAGTCCGTATCTTCCTGTTGCCTTATCATTATCAATGGCAGCAAAAGTCACATCCAAATTGGCACGTCTTAATATTGCAAGTGTTCCTATTGCCTCAATATCTTCAAATCCATCCGTTACAACCATCAATATTTTCATTTCAATAGCCTCCAATGGAAAAATACACTTATATTTTATATAATATCGTGTATAAAATAAAGAATTGACTATGAACTCCATTTTAAAAAATCTCGAATCCATCAAAGGTTATGTCTTTCCTTTCGAAGGTGAAAAACATTGGGCAAGCGTCGTTCTTGTCCCTTACAGAAAAGACACATGGAGAGAGAATGCTCTTCCTGCCATCGAAGAATATCTGAATGTCGTCAAGGCGATATCATCTTATGAGCGTGTCATTGTGATCATCGATCCTAGAATCGACTATTCCATCGTCAGACGTTTTGAGATGAAAAACACGCACATCCTTCGTCTGAAATATGATGATAGCTGGGCTAGAGACACGCTACCTGTCTTTTTGAAAAACGATAGTGAGAATCGACTTGTCGGTGTCGATTTTGGATTCAATTCCTGGGGCGGCGACTATGATGGGCTATACACTCCTTATGATGACGACAACCAATTAGGCAAGAATTTCCTTTTGGAAGCGATGATTCACCGCTATGCTAGAAAGGATTTCATCCTAGAAGGCGGAAGCATCCATACCGACGGTGAGGGCACTCTTATCACAACAGAAGAATGTCTTCTTTCCAAAGGAAGAAACCCGTCTTTGACCAAGGAAGAAATTGAAGAGAATCTCAAATCCTCTCTCAATGTTGAGAAAGTATTGTTCTTGCCCTACGGAATCTTCGAGGATGAGACAAATGGTCATGTTGATAACATCTGCTGTTTCTTAAAGCCAGGCGTTGTCCTTCTTGCCTGGTGCGATGATGAAAATGACCCACAGTATGAAAGATGTGTCAAAGACTATGAATATCTTTCCTCAGTCACCGATAGCAAAGGAAGAAGTCTTGCCATCATCAAAATGCCTTTACCAAAACCTATGTATATGAGTAAAGATGAAGCGAATCAATTAACAATCTCACCTAACGCCATCAACCGTTTAGAAGGAAGAAGACTTGCTGGAAGCTATGTTAACTTCTATATGGGTGAAAAATTCATTATCCTTCCTCAGTTTGGATGCGATGAAGATAGTAAAGCAGTAAAGATTTTAAAAGACTTCTACAATGATGAAAAAGATATCATTCCTGTCCAATCAAAAGAAATTCTATTAGGCGGTGGAAACATACACTGCATCACGAAGCAGATTCCGTATATGGACCATTATCCACTTGAACCGGAGGATGAAGACTTATGAATGTGACCCTGTCTTTAAGTCAGATGTCTTGCAGTCACGATTATGATGAAAACATCAAAAAAGAGACTGCCTTTATCAAAGAGGCAAAGAAAAAAGGAGCTGATCTGATTCTCTTACAGGAATTGTTTGAGAGAAACTATTTCTGTCAGATAGAAGACTACAACCGCTTTGACTTTGCTGAAGAATACGAACATTCCAGAACGCTTGAATATTTTTCCAACCTAGCCAAAGAGCAAGAGATTGTCATACCTGTTTCCTTCTTTGAAAAGAAAGGATGTTGTTATTTCAATTCCATCTGTGTCATTGATAAAGATGGAAAGAGATTAGGCCTTTACAGAAAGACTCATATCCCGACTGGTGAATGCTATGAGGAGAAATTCTATTTTGCTCCTGGCGACACTGGATTCCAGGTCTTTCACTCAAAAGCCGGTAATGTCGGTATCGGAATCTGTTGGGATCAGTGGTTTCTTGAGACGGGTAGAGTCCTCGCCTTAAAAGGAGCCGACTACCTTCTTTTCCCGACCGCCATCGGTTCCGAGCCAGTCTTAGATAAAGATTCGATGCCTCATTGGAGAAACGCAATGATCGGGCAGAGCGCATTAAACATTATGCCTGTCATCGCATCCAACCGTGTCGGGATCGAAAAAGAAGATAATTCAAGCATGAAATTCTTCGGTTCCTCTTTCATGACGGATGAGACTGGTACTATTGTTGAAAGCTTAGATAGAGAGGAAGAAGGCATTCTTCTTCATACCTATGATTTAGATGCCATCAAGAAAAACAGAAGAGACTGGGGAATCTTTAGAGATAGACGCCCTGATATGTATTCCTCTATTCTGAAGATGGATGATAGTGAGGGTTCAAAATGACATTCTTATCCTTTAATGTGAACTCCATCAAAGCATACTTAGGAAAAAACCTTCTCAATGAATGGCTTCCTTTGTCTCCTGATTTCATCTCAATCGAAGAGTTGAAGCTAAGTGAGAAGGAACATAAGGATTTTCCTTTTGTTCCAGAAGGATACACTCCTTATTGGACTGTCTCCAAGGTAAAGAAGGGATATAGCGGAACTGCCATATTGACAAAAAGAGTACCACTTTCTGTTCATTATGGTTTATTAGACGGAAAATATGATGAGGAAGGTAGAGCAACAACATTAGAATTTGATAACTTCTACTATGTCACTCTCTATGTACCGAATTCAGGGGAAGAGTTAAAGCGTCTTGATTTCCGTATGGAATTTGAAAAAGACTTAAGAGACTATCTTTCTGTTCTTAAAGCGAAAAAGCCTGTCATTGTCACAGGTGATTTAAATGTTGCCCATAACGAAATCGATTTGAAGAACCCGAGCAGTAATCATCATTCCGCTGGCTTCACAGATGAAGAGAGAAGGGAATTCTCAAAACTTCTTGATCTTGGATTCGTCGATACATTCCGAAGACTGCATCCAGATGAAAAGAAGTATTCGTATTGGTCCTATTTCAGAAATGCTAGAAAGACCAATGCAGGCTGGAGACTTGATTATATGTTAGTCACGGAAGATATATTCCCGCTTGTGAAACGTAGTGAAATCCTCAATGATGTGTATGGTTCCGATCATTGTCCTGTCTTACTAGACATTGATTTAAAGTGATTGCTGTATTGAAAAATAGTCGAATTTAGTATAAATTTATATAAGTAGAGTTTCTTCTTGACCACTTTTCTGTGTAAAGAAGAGAACAATTTTATTTGAAAGGTTTAGTTTATAATGGAAAACAATGAAACAATGACCCCCTTTGTCAATGAAATCGGGGATTATCCTATCAAAGTAGTCGCCTTAGGCGGTATGGATGAGATGGGCAAGAACTGCTATGTCATCGAAGTCAACAATGACGCCTTCATCATCGAAGCCGGTTTGAAATACCCGACAAGTGCCATGCCCGGCGTTGACTTCATCATCCCGGATTTCACCTATATTAAGACGATTGCACATCGTGTCAAAGGTATCATCATCACACATGGTCACGATGACCAATATGGTGCACTCCCTTATCTTCTCAACGTGGTAAGAGCTCCGATTTATGCTACACAGACAACGATTGCCATCATCAAAAACACCTACGGAAGCAAATTCAAGAAGCTTTCTACTTATGATTTCATCGCCGTCAATCCGAGCGATACAATCACGATTGCCGGTCATGTCTTTGAACTTTTCCAGACGACACACTCAGTCGCAGAGTCTTTCGGCTTTGCCTTGAGAACCCGTTTAGGAAACATCGTCTATACATCTGACTTCATCACGGACTATTCTCCTTTGAAAGGGTATCAGTTTGATCTTCCTAAGGTTGCTAGATTATCCGAAAACGAAAAGACATTCCTCCTTATGACAGAAAGTGAAAGTGCTGACCTTCCTGGCATCTCTTCTCCGAACCATAAGATCACTGAACAAATCAAGAACGCGATTGAAGAACCCACCGGAAAGACCTTCATCTCTATCTACAATCAGAATTTCTACAACATTCAGGAAGTCATCAATCTTGCTAACCGATACAGGAGAAAAATCTGCATCGCCAATACCGAACAGGTTGCCTTCTTTGATTCTATGGCTAAGATTGGAGATATCGTCATACCCGAAGGCATGAGAATCTCTGTCGCTGATGTCAAGAAGATTTCTCCAAAGGATGTAATCATCCTTGTCACAGGAAGCGGAGACACCCTCTACAACCTTTGCAAAGAGATATGCTACGGAAATGTCAACGGACTGAAAGTCGAAAACACAGACACATGGATTAACTGCGCTCCCTCCGTTCCTGGAACAGAAGTGCTTGCTGTCGATACCGCTGATACAATCTTCCGTACCGATTGCCATGTCATCACTCTTTCTAGAAAAGAGGTCTCTTCCATGCATGCAAGACAAGAAGACCTTAAGCTTATGATCTCCTTGTTCCGTCCTCGTTACTATCTTCCTGTCAAAGGTGATTTCAGACTCCTTATGGCAAACGCGACATTAGCGATTGATTTAGGCATCGGACTCAATCATTTCAACACATTGGTTTATGACAATGGTATGGCTCTTGCCTTTGATGCCACTGGCAGAATGATTCATAAAAACATCATGATTCGCAACGGCGATGTCATGGTCGATGGGTCTTCTGTCGGAGATGTCAAAGAGGCTGCGATTGAAGAGAGAACGAAGATGGCTGATGGTGGTATCGTCGTCATCGGTGTCACGGTCTCTTCCAAGAAGAAGCAGATTCTCTCTGAACCTGACATTCAGATGAGAGGCTTCCTTTACATGAAAAACAACGAACAGTTGCTTGATCAGATTGCAGTGATGTTAAATAACTACCTCACTACAATGTTAGTCAACAGTGAAAAGAAGGTTTCCATCCCTGAGATGAGCAAGAAAATTGCAGATAAGATCTCCCGCTTCTTAGTCAAGAACACAGACAAGGAACCGATGGTCTTCTTAGAGATTCTCGATATCGATCAGCTCGATAAAGTCGACCCTAGATAATAAAGACTAAAAAAGGCCTCTGAAGCGAATCAGAAGCCTTTTTATATATTATATTTACTTGACCAATTCAACCCCGTGGCTAGTACCGATTCTTGTAGCACCGGCTTTTACCATCGCTTCCATCTCTTCTTTGTTTCTGACTCCGCCAGAAGCTTTGACACCCATATCCGGACCGACGGTCTTTCTCATCAAGGCGACATCCTCAACCTTGGCACCCCATTTGGAGAATCCGGTGGAAGTCTTGACAAAATCAGCACCTGCTCTCTTTGCAAGAAGGCAGACACGGACCTTCTCCTCATCGGTAAGAAGGCATGTCTCAATGATGACCTTCAAGACAAGGTTTCCACAAAGTTTCTTCAAGGAACGGATTTCATTCTCAACATATTCATCTTGATGATCCTTCAGTTTTCCGATATTGATGACCATATCAAGTTCCTCAGCGCCATCTAAGATAGCCTGTTTCAATTCTTCTTCCTTGCTCTTTGTCGTTGTAGCGCCTAAAGGGAAACCGATGACAGTGCAGACCTTGGTATCAGTTCCTTTCAGTTCATTTGCACAGAAAGACACCCAACAAGGATTGACACAGACAGAAGCAAAATGATATTCCTTTGCTTCATCACAGATCTTCTTGATCTGGCTTTCTACAGCATCACTGGCTAAGAGCGTGTGATCAATCAAACGATTATAATCCATTTTCATTACCTCAATTCGTTAAGATTATATCATTTTCATCAGCAATATAATCCACCACTTATCAATTTCTAGAAGAATCATCGACAAAATGAAAGAAAATATTCTTTAGAAACCCAGCAAAAATCCGACATTTTTCTTTCAAGGTATTGAAATATAGTTGGCTGTCTAGTATAATTCTATATCGCTGGAAACAGATTTTATATTTAACGTAAATTATAGGAGATTAGTAAAATGGCAAACATCAAATCACAGCAGAAACGTATCTTAATCGATGAAAGAAACAGACAGCATCACGCTGCTTTCAAATCCAAGATGAGAACCGCAATCAAGAAGGTCAAGGCCGCTTGCGAAGCAAAGGATCTTGCTCTTGCTGAGAAGCTTCTTCCTGAAGCAATCGCTCTCATCGACAAGTCCGTCAAAGAAGGAATCCAGGCTCTTAACACTGCTTCCCGTCAGAAATCCTCTCTTATGAGAGCTGTCAACGCTTTAAAGGTCGCTCCTGCTACTGAAGAAGCCAAGTAATTCTTCTTTTATTTACTGTATAGTCAATAGACCGGTGAAAACCGGTCTTTTTGTGCATTATAAAAAACTGCCTCCCATGATAGGAAGCAGTCTACATCAAATTCTTTGTTGGAGATAATTCCGTTTGAATAGCAGAAGAAACATCATCATACGGCTATCAGCATCATCAAGATTGAGTTTGATGTTCTTTTCCATCAAGGATAGATCACTCATGATCTTGATCAACGCACGGAATGTAAGGTTCTTGGCATCGGTAAGAGCATAATAGACCTGGCCTTTTGATACCTTCAGTTCCTTCATGATTTCTTCTTTACGATAGTCACGGTCACTAAGGTAACGAATCATTGCCATCTTGCTGAACTGGCTAGCAAAGATAGGAAGAAGAGATAAGACATCTGTCCCATTATTTTTCAGATCCTCGTAAGCGGCGATAGCTTCCTTGCTTCTGCCTTTCACTAAAAACGAGACAATAGAGAAGACATTGTCTTCTAGAGGTCTGTAGACGAGTTCCTCTACATCTATCTTTTTCACCTGCTTTGTATAGGTAAAGAGCTTATCAAGATTATTCATAAAGGAGAGATAGTCGCCTTTTGTTCTCTCAAGAAGCAAAGCAGCGGCTTCTCTATCGATATCCTTCTTCTCCTCTTTCGCAACGCGGTAAGCAAGCATGATGTAGTCATCATCACTCGGTATATCACAGGCGACAAGAGTCACCATCGGAGAAGATAGTGCCTTATTCGGAGAACCGGTTCTAGATATGTCACCAGGCACAACAAAATATAAGTCTGTTTCAGAGGACGGATTCATCATATATCTTTCGAGCATATCATAGTTCTGCTCTGACTCCTTCAGTGAGCCTTTCTTGCTTTTAGTTTCCAAGAAGAAGTAAGCATTAGAAACAAGGACTGTCTTATGAGGGCAGAACAAAGAAATGGTCTGACAGGACTCTACGATATAGGAGACGGGATCCTTAAAGCCATCAAGTTGAACGACTTGAGCATAATCCTGTGCTGAAAGAGACTTCTTCAGTTCTTTCAGCGCAGTATGTTTACTGAATCCCGGGTCTTTTCCGAAATAGACTTTGATCATTCTTAACAGCGGACAACTTTGATGTCTTTGTTTTCATCAACAGCAGTCATCGATTCGATGACAACCTTGGACAATGGAGCATCATTGTAGTCGGTTCTGACAGAAGCGACTTTATCGATGACATCCATTCCAGCGATGACTTTTCCGAAGGCGGCATAATCGCCATCGAGGAAATCGTCATCGGCATCGCAGATGAAGAACTGGCTTCCTGCGGAATTAGGATCCATGGCGCGTGCCATAGAGATGACTCCTCTTGAATGGGATAAGTTGTTTTTGACACCATTGTGAGCGAATTCGCCTTTGATATTGAATCCAGGTCCACCTGTTCCATTTCCAACAGGATCTCCGCCTTGAATCATGAAGCCTTTGATGATACGATGGAAAGTAAGTCCATTGTAGAATCCTTTGTCGACTAAATCAACGAAGTTTGCGCACGTATTCGGTGCGTTATCATAGTCTAATTCAATTTTGACTTCACCGAAGTCTTTGATCTTAAGTAGAATCATTTTTTACCTCTCTTTTTTCCACAAAATATTATATCAAATCTTAGTTATGATAGGATAAGAGAGAACAAGTTTCTCTTCTTTTCATCAAAAGTTCTCCACACAGTATGATATAATTTAGAAAAGGAGTCTTGCGACATGAAAAATTTATTCAAAGCCAAAGTCAGCAAACCGTTAGCCATACTTTTTGCGGTCCTTTCCGTCTCTGGATTAGCGGCTGGTATCACCGGTTTCGTCCTCGCTTCAAAATCGGACCGTGATCCAAATAGTTTCCCTTCGATGCAGATCATGTTCATTGTCGGATTCATCGTCTTCATCTTGTCCGCTTTTGCTCTCTATATCACGTTGCTGCCTATGATGATGAGAAAGATGGCTCATTACTCCGCTCCTATCACAAAAGAATATATGAAGGAAGCCGGAATTCCAACGGTCGATACGTTCTCCAATGAAAAGATCATTTGCCCTGAATGCCATACAGAGAATCTGCCAAGTGCGAACTTCTGTTCGAAATGTGGAAAAGAACTCTATAAAATCTGTCCTGACTGCAACACGAAGAACGACGCCACTAACGAATACTGCAACCATTGCGGAAAAAAGCTTTAATCGATAAAAAAGGCCGGAGCGAATCTGCTTCGGTCTTTTCGTTTGTTCGAATTTACTTCTTGATGGAATCCTGATTCTTAACAGCGTTGATCTTAGCATTAATAGCATCCTGATCACCAAGATAATAATGCTTAATCGGCTTGAGATCCTCATCCAATTCATAGACGAGCGGCACACCGGTAGGAATGTTGAGTCCAGCGATATCCTCATCAGAGATGTTATCAAGATATTTGACAAGAGCTCTTAAAGAGTTGCCGTGTGCAGCGATAAGGACATGCTTTCCCTTCTTGATTTCAGGGACGATGACATCGTTGTAGTAAGGAACGACTCTTGCGATGGTATCCTTGAGAGATTCATGAAGCGGAAGTTCCTTCGGATCGATGTTCTTGTAGGCGTCCTGAAGAGCCGGATTTCTTTCATCGGTAGGTTCAAGAGCTGGCGGAGCGATATCAAAGGATCTTCTCCACTGATGGACCTGTTCCGCACCATATTTGGCAGTTGTCTCAGCCTTGTTCAATCCCTGAAGGGCACCATAGTGTCTTTCGTTGAGATGATAATCCTTGACGACCGGGATGTAGGCCTGATTGACACCATCGAGAACATGCCAGCAAGTATGGATGGCTCTCTTGAGTGTAGATGTGAAGGCGATATCGAATCTGTAACCATCGTCGTTTAAAAGCTTACCGCCGGTGATAGCTTCCTGAACGCCTTTTTCAGAGAGCTCAACGTCGGTCCAGCCGGTGAAAAGATTGAGTTTGTTCCATTCACTTTCACCATGACGGATAAGAACTAATTTGATCATAATGATCCTCCTAATTGACACTTAATTATAACGCATAAAGTTCTTTTTGTCTCTAGAAATAATCACTACCCCATATGGATATATCCTAAAAAGTAGAAAATCATGATAATGCAGCTGACGACGGATACAAATAGACCGATTGTGGAAATGATGAAACCAGCTTTTCCAAGTTTTGTCTCTCCTTTGCCTCTAAAGGAAAGCACCATGCCAATAATCGCCAATGGCAAGGAGCCGAGGATAAGCGAAAGAAGACCACAGACAAATCCGGCAACATCCGTTCCCGAATTCTCTACAGGGCGTGGATTGCTAGAAGGTCTCAGTATCTTAGGGGAAGCGGTACTATTATACTGTGTACTATCATTTGGAACAGCGCCATGGCTTGCCTCACCGACAGGTGTTCCGCAGTTTGCACAGAATTTCTCGCCAGGCTGAATCATCCTTCCGCAGTTCTTGCAAAAACGAACATCATCCATATTAAGAATTATTCCTTTCCGTAAACAATGACCGTGCCATCTTCCTTGACTTCAATCGTATCACCTGTGGTCACAGTCTCTAAGAACTCATCTCCGAGTTCGTCAATTGCGATGAGTCCGACATCATTCCAGACATTGGACAAAATGATACCAGAAGCCGCCAAAGGATCAATCGTTTTGCTGAATAGCCAGACTTTTGGTGCTAAGTCACGGACAGCAACAGTTTGGATGACCATTCCTCCGGTTGTCGATCCGATGGTCTGAGGCAAGCATAAGGCTTTACCCGTGATGTTCTTCTTGTAGAGATCGGGATTATTCTGATCGCCGACAATGATCTTTTTAGAAGTTGGAATCAATGCACTTGTCTGAAAAGAGGCTAATGTATTCAATCCGTTGTGGGAAACGACTGCCTCTCCCTTATATGTCCCAGGGAACAATACCCTGCCTTTGAATTCTTTCATTTGCAAGACTCCTTTCCAGTGATGATATTTAAAATTTCATCATCCTTATAGTAACGAGACATCGAATAGGTTCTGAGCTTGTTGGAGTTTGTGATGATAGGCTTAGCGCCTGCAACCGGATTATCGACATACATAAGCGGACAGATATAACTGAGATGGGCACCAGTTGAAAGGAAAGCGTTATAGCGTTTTGTGTCTTTCTTAAAGGCTTCAATCACAGCAGGGGAAGCAGTGAATATCGTATTGACTACAAGTTTTTCTCTCTTCTGTTCCTTTAAGGCAGCAACCATTCTATCCGTCCAGTCCTCTAATTGTTTGAGAGTGAGATGCGGGCATCCGATGAAAGCCTTATGAGGTTTGCTATCCTTCTTTTTCCACATAATTGGATAGGAACGGTAAACTCTTTCCAATTCCTCATCATCGATGATATAGGTCTTAGCGTCATCGCGGATCAGGCTTTCGGAGTGTTCCTTAGCCTCAGGTGTAATCTTATCGATATGATAAAGACCAACAGCACCATTCGAAGCAGTTGCCGCACCAAAGTCCTTCAGATAGGCGATTGTATCCTCATCCGGAAGATCCTTCAAATAGGCATCAAGACCATAGACATAAGGAACCTCTTCCATGACTTTCATACCGATGGCGGAGCCTAAGATCTGGGCTTCAGGCTTTTTCGTTGTCTTTAAGATGATCTTCCAAGTTGCTTTTCTTCCCTCATCAGTCAAGAAGCCAAATTCAGGAACAACACCTAATATTGCACCAAAGGTGTCAATGATACCAGAGTTACGATTGCATCTGGCACCGAGAACAGAGTTGGCAAAGACGACAGCAGAGGATTCACTCCACGAAAGGACATCGCCTTTATTGGGTGTGTTTCCTACCTCTTTCAAATAGCACGTGCAGGTAAACCCATCCATGTCAGTAAGACCGATTTTGGAGAGCTGTTCCTCATAATGTTTCTGCTTTCCGTACATGATATTGGAAAAGACAAGTCTTTCAAGAGGACCACAGGATACATTCTTGTAGTCAAGGGGACGCGGATCCATTGTGAATCCTTCCTCGACTTTGCAACCAGCAGCAATCAATTCATCCATCAGAGGATAAACCGGCTTCAGCATTGAAATACCGAATGAGGTGACAAAATGGCTCTTCTTATGCGTAACAGGAACGAGTCTTTTCGCATGGAAAGTATCTCCATAACGAACAAGGACTTCCATCATTTTGGCTTTCGCCTGTCCTTCCTGACCACGAAGGATCTGTAATTGTTTTTCGGTCAGTTCCATTTTAGGCTGATACATGTTTCCCTCCTAAATCTTCATTGCCGTTTCATAGGCCTTCCATATGACAGAACGTAGATTTCCGATTTTCAGACAGTCACCGACAAGGTGAACATTTCCTTTTTCCTTCTCCACCAACGGGGTAGGAATATAGCCGGCAGACATGATGACATTGTCACAAGGTATCTCAATATCCTTCTTGTCCTTACCTGTGCAGATGATTTTTCCATCTTGAACCTCTTTGAGTTTGGTCTCAAGATAAACAGGAATCTTCTTATAGGCGAAATAGTCTCTTAAGTACTGGCTGTTTGCCATACAAATACCCGTCTGTTTAATCAAGTCATCTTGCATTTCAACAATGATTGGCTTTTTCCCAGAGAGATAGAGTTCATAGGCGATTTCACATCCAGTTAAACCACCACCGATGACAGCGACATTCTCGCCAACTTCCTTGCCGGAGAGATATTCGCAAGCTTCCATCGTCTTTTCGATTCCGACAACCCGAAGCTTTCTTGCCTTAGAACCGGTGGCAATGATGTATTCATCCGCTTTGACATCACTAAGGCTCTTAACCTCTGTGTTCAGATGGATTTCAACATTGAGATCCTTCATCTGAAGTTCATACCAGGACAAGAGATCCCTGAGTTTTCCTTTGAAAGAGGCACTCGATGCCGGTACAAAGACACCGCCGAGATGGTCACTCTTTTCATAGATGACGGGCTTATGTCCACGAAGGGCTAAGACACGTGCCGCTTCCATTCCACCGATACCACCACCGATAATGGCGACTGTCTTTGCCTTCTTAGTCTTCTTGATGTAGTGAACAGTGGTCTGCATCGTTTCCGCATTGACGGCACAGCGTGCCATATGAAGAGAATCGGATAAAGACTGGTCATTGGCGCTTCCTTTGTATCGAGTCATGTTGAAGCATCCGTTATGACAGCAGATGCAAGGACGGATTTCATCTTCTCTTCCTTCCATCATCTTCGTAACCCATGCGCCATCGGCTAAGAAGGGTCTTGCAAAGCCAGCAGCATCCAATTTATTCTCTTTTATCGCTTCACTTGCTGTATATGGATCCAGTCTACCAGCACAGCAGACAGGGACAGAGACAAAGTTCTTGATATGCTCAACATCAGCAAGGTTACAGTTCTCAGGCATGTAGATTGGAGGATGTGCCCAGTACCAGGAATCGTAGGTTCCGTTATCGCAGTTGAGCATGTCATATCCTGCATCCACTAAATATTTAGCTGCTTTTTCAGCCTCTTCCATATTTCTTCCGGCTTCAACATATTCTTCACCAGGAACAGCACCCATGCGGAATCCTTTTGCCTTGCTAAGGACTGAGAAACGCAAGGAGACAGGGAAATCCTTTCCGCAGGTTTCTTTGATTGCTTTCACAATTTCGACTGGGAAACGATATCTGTTCTCAAAAGACCCACCATATTCATCCGTTCTCTTATTGATATATGGCAAAGTGAACTGATCAAGGAGATAGCCTTCATGGACAGCGTGAATCTCAACGCCATCAACATCCGCATCCTTTAATAGCTTTGCTGTCTTTGCAAATGCTTTGATGAAATGCTGAATCTCTTTGACTGTCATGGCGCGGGATGGGACTTTATCCGACCAGACATTCGGGCTTTCAGAAGAAGAAGCACAGATTTTATCGAAGTTCATGACCGGTTTTGAAAGGACTCTCAAGACAGGATTAGTATATAATTTTTCCATTGTCGGTGAGATTGTGAATGAACGGCCAAATCCAGCCGTGAGCTGAATGAACATCTTTGCACCTGTCTTATGAATTTCCTTCATGAATTCCTTCAATTCACGATACATTCCCTTTTTGCGATAGAGCCATTGACCTAACATCGGATTATAGACTGGCTGAATGCCAGGAAGGATAAGTCCGACATTGTTCTTTGCCTTATCGAGCAGGAATTTTGCAGCTTCCTTATCGAAATGATTGACCTCCATCCAACCGAAAAGAGACGTTCCGCCCATAGAGGTCATGACGATTCTGTTCTTGATTTCGACATTTCCGATCTTCCATGGTGTGAACAAAGGTTCTAATTTCTGATCCATAGATAGTATTCTCCTTTTTATAAACTACTTTTATTTTACTTCATTTGGAGAATAGAACAAATTGTTTTCTTTGAAAACTGAAACCAAAAAAGGCTCATCGCTGAGCCAATTAATTTCAGGTGGTGACCTGGACGGGGTTTGAACCCGTGAATGCATCCTTGAAAGGGATGTGAGTTAACCGCTTCTCCACCAGGCCAATGGAAGAATGGCGCCTGCTGTAGGACTCGGACCTACGACCTACCGGTTAACGGCCGGTTGCTCTACCAACTGAGCTAAGCAGGCAGCGAAGAAGATATTACCAAAGTTTTAGAAGGTTTGCAAGAGATTTTGATTACTTTGTTAATCTTTTTTTCTCAATGAGGTTTTTCACGTCCTCAACAGTGACAATAGAAGCCATCTCATCGAGACTAGTCTCAGGAAGAGAGAATGTCTCTTCGATGCTGATGATGAGTTCAGCCTTATCGAGTGAATCCAATCCCAAGGCATCCAACTCGGTATCCGGTGTGATGTCTTCGATAGCGATGCTGCATTTTTTAACCTTTTCGGCCAATATTTCTCTTAATTTAGCGTAAATATCCATAAGTTTTACCTCTGTAATGCGTAGATGATGAGTGGAAAATGTCATCCGCGTGGAAATAATATAATATATTTTATCTTGAATTGCTATCTTTCATAAAGAAAAGTTATAATATTGTGGTTACAGAAAGTCCAAAGATCTTTTATGAACAAATTTTTATTTTTCTCGATTCCAACGCCTGACAACATGCCGAGTGACAGCGTTTTGATAGGCTTTCTTGTCCTATTCATTCTTCTCATCATTCTGTTGATTGTCTGTTTTGTCCTTGCTTTCTGCCATTCGGACAAAAAAACATTGGCAAAACTTGAGAGCAACGATTTCAATATCCGTGTCTATACCTATGATTACATAAAGAAAAGATTCTATAGTTTCGATAAGATCAACCTAACGAACATCAAAACCTATTCCGAAGAGGAATTCCTCGCTCAGTTCAGAAGGTCCGACACTTACCGTATCCAAGAATGGTTCCAGTCAATCATCGCGGAAAAGAATCCGGGAAAGAGATCTCTTCAGGTCGACATCAAGATCAACAAAGGAAAAAAGTATAGTGCATCCATCCTTCATTTCACTTCTATCAAAAGGGATATGCAGTGCATCCACTTCGAAAGTCAGCTTCTATCCTATGTTTCTACGACAAAGAACAACATCGATATCACGAAGATGAACTCACAAAGGTATTTTCTCAAAAACGAGGATGACTGCAAGAAATTCCTCTCTAGCTGTGAAGCCGATATCTTAGGTTCCATTCTCTACTTCGAATTCTTCTATACCAAGAAATCGCCTTCTGAGGCAGACCTATTGACGATGGAAAAGGCAAAAAGCGGCGCGATCAACATGATCATACGCTACCTAAGCAAGTCAAGAAGACTATGCAGGCTATCATCAAATGAATTTTTGATCATCGATACTTCGTCTCTTTCCAAACTGATGACGATGAATATCGCTTCCTCAATTTACACTTCCTTGCAGCAGTATCTGAACTTCAATTCCCCGGATATCGACTTATCCGTCGCTATCGGTGTGACAATCGGCACTCTTTACCAAGGCAATTATGTTCTAGGCAAAGAACAGGCCAAGAAGATGGCTGATGCCATTTGCCAGGGAAAAGCCAAGAATGACCGCATACTTATCTATGATGAGACATTCTTCAAGAATTACGAACAGTCAATGATTCAGAAGACGGAAGTCAAAAAATTATTGGAAAACGGAACATTCCGTGTCTACTTCAGTGCAACCTATGACGTTGAGACCGGCCTACAGTCATTCTATCTGGTGCGTTGTCTTCCATACGGAATATCCATCAAGAATTTCGATGATGTCATCTCCTACGCGGAAGAGATCAGTGGCGGTGTCGACAAGCTGCTCGAGAATGTCTATAGCAAGATCATCGCTGTGACAAAGACAAGAAAAGACAGGGTGACTGTTGCTATACAAGTCCCATATCATTCCTTAAAGAAGCATTACGCCTTTGTAAAAAGCCATCCTTCCAATATCAATTGGATCTTCTCAGTCAAGGTCCTTGACCTTCTCACAAGCACAGATGACAGCAATGCCATCATCCGCAATTTAAAGAGCTGCAACAGCGAGAATACGGAAATCGGCTTGATCATTGATACGCTCTCTAGCAACCCGAAACCGAAGATTCTTCAGATTGCACATTACTTCTTCGTGCCCAACACATTTACTACCAGGGCACTAAACCACGAAGATTCGATCAACAACATGAGATTGATCCAGTCTGCCTACCACACTCAGTTCAAGACCCCAATTGTCTTCTACGACCTCGATAATATCGATGATATTGAGACAGGCATCGTAAATGGTGGTAAAATCTTTGAATGCACTGAAGTGTCGAAGATGAGTTCGAGACTAGAGTCTATCGATGAGGACTCCATCGACTTCTTGAAAGCCGATGCCAAGAAGCTCGCACCGAAGAGAATATTGTTCGATAAGACATTTAACAACATTAACAAGGAGAAAATCAAAAATGGGTGACAAAAAAGTTACAAGCATCACAAGCAAGAGTGAGAACATCACACAGTGGTATACCGATGTGTGTCTGAAAGCGGAGCTGATGAGCTACGCCAAGACGAAAGGCTTCATCATCTATCGTCCGGACGGATACGCTCTTTGGGAAGAAATTCAGGATTTCTTCAACAAGAGAATCAAAGCCTTAGGAGTCAGAAACGTCTATCTCCCTTCTCTTATCCCGATGTCCTTGCTCCAGAAGGAAAAGGACCACATCTCCGGTTTTGCTCCGGAGTGCGCCGTCGTCACAAGAGGCGGAAACAAGATGCTACAGGAAGAAATGGTTGTAAGACCGACCTCGGAAACCTTGTTCTGCGATCATTTCAAAGATATTGTTCACTCCTATAATGATCTTCCTGTCAAATATAACCAGTGGTGCTCTGTTGTCCGCTGGGAAAAGACAACAAGACCTTTCTTAAGAGGAAGTGAATTCCTTTGGCAGGAAGGTCACACCCTTCATCAGAATGAAGAGGAAGCACGTGCCTTCACTTTGACAATCTTAAGAAATTACAATGACATCGGAAGGGAGCTCTTAGCCATTCCTTTCGTCATGGGCCAGAAACCAGCAAGTGAGAAGTTCGCTGGTGCAGTTGACACCTATACCATCGAAGCCTTGATGCCCGATTGCCAGGCTCTTCAGTGCGGAACCTCCCATTATCTTGGTACTGGATTCCCGGAAGCATATGGAATCAAATATCTAAGCAAGGAAAACAAGATTGAATATCCTCATTACACATCCTGGGGTGTCTCTACCCGTCTTCTCGGTGCTTTGATCATGGTTCATGGCGATGATGAGGGTTTGGTTTTGCCTCCTAGAATCGCTCCGACACAGGTTGTCATCATTCCGATCCGTATGGATAGCAACCCTGAAGTCCTAAAAGCCTGTAAGGAAGTTGAAAGCAAGTTAAGAGAATCCGGTGTCCGTGTCTATCTCGATGACAGCAACAAGACACCTGGATGGAAGTTTGCCCAGTACGAGATGAAAGGAATTCCGCTTCGTATCGAAATCGGTCCGAAGGATTTAGAAAAGGGCCAGGCCACATTATCGAAGAGATATGATGGCTCTAAGCTCACCATGTCCTTAGAAGAGATTGAGAAATCCATCCCGTCCACTTTGGAAGATATCCAGGAAGGCATGTATCAGAAGGCTTTGACATTCCTCAATAGCCATATCTATGAATGCCATAACTATGATGAGATCAAGGATGTCGTTGCAAACCAGAAAGGCTTTGCCAAGATGATGGTCAAATCCTCCTTGGAAGGCGAAATCGAAAAGAAGATGAAGGAAGAGTTCAACGCAACTCCTCGTGTCATGCCTTTCGATCAGAGACCTTTCCAAAGCCAGGATTCCTATACTGGTGAGGAAGGAGCTGATACTGTTGTCTATTTCGGTCGTGCCTATTAAACATACTCGGAGGCTTTATGAACATTTTTGATGAAAGAATCGCCCGTCTGCAAAATCAGATGAGAGCAGATAATATCAAAGCATACATCATTCCTAGCACAGACCCTCATATGTCAGAAGAATGCGCTAGCCGCTTTGCTGCTGAGCGCTTCTACTTTTGTCCTTTCAAGGGAATGGATGGCACGCTTTTAGTCACATTGGATCACTATTACATCTACACGGATGGCCGTTATTGGACAGAGGCAGAAGGTGACATCAAAGGTTCCTCCTGCATCCTTGTCTATATGGGAAAGCACGGCGTTCCTTCCATGTCTGAATTCATCAAGGAGAACAATCTCTATCCTCTTGGACTGGACACTTCTCTTTTCTCTTTGAATGAGTTACGTTCATTTGTCGCCGATAAAGACTCCCCGATCAAGAAAGTCTCTTATCGACGTCTTGTCGAAAACCTTCCCTCTCTTCCTAAAGGAAAGATTTGGAAAGTCGAAGACAAATATCTCTCTACAAATCGGGATGAACGCGTCTCTTCCATCATGAACGTGGTAAAAAGAGAAGGTGGAAAAGCCATCGTCATTCCGCTTCTTGATGATATCGCCTATGTATTAGGTTATCGTGGAAGCGATATTCCTTGCACTCCTGTCTTCTACTCTTATCTCTATATCGATGAGAACAATCATCTATCTTTATTCATCGATAAGAGTAAACTATCTGATGGTTTTGATTCGGATATCACTATATATGATTATGAAGAGTTCGATTCTTTCTTAAAGGAACATGCTGATGTCCCTACCCTTGTCGATCCGAATAAGACTAACGCTTATATCTGCTCAACTTTGAAAGCTCCAATCTTCTATAGTTCTCCTGTGTACAATCAGAAATCCGTCAAAGGAGAGGTCGAAATCAAGAACACGAAAGAGATTCAGGCAATCGATGGAATCGCAGTTCTGAAACTCATGAAATACATTGATGACCACATCGACGAAGGAGTACTCAACGAAGAGAACCTAGCTGAATATCTAAACAACCAAAGACTTTCAAACGATAGATGCTTCGATCTTTCGTTTGAAACCATTGCTGCTGTTGATGCCAATGCCGCAATGATGCATTATGCTCCAAGCAAGGATAAGTTCTCCCCTGTCACAAGAAATAATCAGCTCTTATTGGTCGATTCCGGTGGACAATACTATGGTGGAACGACTGATACCACCCGTACCTTCATCGTTAGCAAGCATGTCTCCGAAGAGGTTAAACATGATTACACTTTGACATTGAAATCACAGATTGCTTTATCCACTAGCATCTTTGAAAAAGGATGCACAGGCCATTCAATCGATATCAAAGCCCGTGAAATAATGTGGAAGGAGGGATTGGACTACAAATGTGGAACAGGTCATGGTGTTGGATATATGTCATGCGTTCACGAAGGCCCAATCGGCTTCCGTTTCTATGACCGTCCTAGCCGTGGAGACAACGGAGATCTTCAGTTAGGTCACATCATCACTATCGAACCTGGTGTCTATAAAGCTTATCGTTACGGCATCCGTTTAGAGAACAACCTGCTTGTCATTCCTGCCTTTGAGACAGATGATGGCATCTTCTATCAGTTTGAGACAATCACCTATTGTCCTTATGATAGACGCGGCATTGATATCTCGATGCTCACTAGTGATGAAATCAGTTGGATCAACGACTATCACAAGATGGTCTTCCAGAAATTAGCACCTCACTGCAAAGGAGACAGCGAGCTTCTCGCTTACCTATCTAAGCAGTGTGCTCCTTTGTATCGATGAACAGAATCGTGCTCTTTGAGCCGGAAAAGCCGGCTAACATCGGTAACATCATCCGTACCTGCATGGCCTTGGATGCTAAACTTACCATCATCGGACCTTTGACTGTGTCTTTAGATGAAAAGGCACTGAGAAGGGCTGAGATGGATTATGCCATCGGTTTTGAAATCGAGCGATTCGAAACAATCGACGACTTCCTTTCTGTCCACGGAAAAGAAGACGGATACTATATCACTCGATATTCAGAACACACCTACTGTGACTTTGATTATTCCGATGTTGCGAAAAACCACTTCTTCATGTTTGGAAGAGAGTCGACTGGCATTCCAAAAGCTGTTCTAAAAGAACATTATGAGAAGACTGCCCGTATCCCAATGGCGATTAATGCGAGAAGCTTGAATCTCTCCAATTCGGTCGCCATCGTCCTATCCGAAGCACTTCGCCAACAGGACTTTTACTCTCTTGCCACGACAGAGACAATTAAGGGCAGAGACTTCCTTAAGAATTATCCCGACGGAAAGAAATAAGGATGAAGGAGTAATTCTTGCCTATTGAAATCAAGCCTTTATTTCATTATCATAAAGGTGTCTAGAAATAATGCGCGTTTCCGACAAATTCAATTTAGGAGACTTATATCGCCGGACCGGTGTCGAAAGCCTATCAAATCATAGAATAGGAATCCTAAAGTCCCGCTGCGGTTTCCACCTTATACCAAGGGAAAATGGTGAGAAGTTCTAGATGCGGATGGTTTCCATCCGCTTTTTCTTTTTTCATCTGTTCAAAGATGCTAGAATATTGATAGAAGTACGTAATTTTCAAGGAGGATTCTATGAATTACGATAAAGTAGCCTTGGCGACCCTTCGCGGTTTGTCACTCGATATGATCTGTAAGGCAAAAAGCGGACACCCTGGTATCGCCCTTTCTGCCGCTCCGTTAGTCTATACCTTATTCACTAGACACCTTAACGCCAACCCCGAAGATCCCAACTGGATCAATCGTGACCGTTTTGTCTTATCCGCAGGACATGGTTCCTCCTTGCTCTATGCTACACTTCACCTTGCCGGATATCATATTCCAATGGAACAGCTGATGCAGTTTAGACAGTTAGGAAGCCTTACTCCTGGTCATCCTGAATATGGACATACACCTGGAGTCGATGCTACATCCGGTCCTTTAGGACAAGGTCTTGCCCAGGCTGTCGGTATGGCAATGGCTGAAGCCCATCTTGCTAGCATCTATCCAGAAGGAAATCGACTTGTCAATCACTATACCTATGTCTTAACAGGTGATGGATGCTTAGAGGAAGGCATCTCTCAGGAAGCCATCTCTATCGCTGGATATCAGCAGTTGAACAAGTTGATCCTTTTATATGATTGCAACGACTGCACATTGGATGGTCCTCTTTCCAATTCCTCCATCGAAGACACCAAGAAGCGCTTTGAGGCAGCTAAATGGAATGTCCTTGTCGTCAATGATGGAAATGACATCGAAGAGATCGATAAAGCCATTACGATGGCAAAACTCGCCAGAAACAAGCCGACCATTATCATCTGTCACACTGTCATCGGATATGGTTCTCCTTTAGCCGGTTCCAATAAGAGCCACGGAAAAGCCTTCTCTGCTGAGGAAGTAGCTAGAACCAAAGAGACCTTAGGCGTCTCTTTCCCTGCCTTCCAAGTCAACGAGGAAGCCTATCTCGCTTTCAAGGAAAGCTTTATCAAACGAGGTAAGACAAGATACGAAGCCTATCTTGCTGATTGCAAAGATTATGAATCCAAATATCAGGACGACTATCATCGTTTTGTTTCCTTCATGAAGAATGATGTCTCTCCTTATATCTTCAAGGGTGCACCGAAGTACGAAGATGGATTCAAAGATGCAACGAGAAACACTTCCCAGGCATTATTGAATGTTGTCGCAGAGGAAATCCCGAATCTCATCGGTGGAAGCGCCGATGTCGCAGAATCGGTCAAGACGAATGTCAAAATCTTCTCCGATTTCACTCCGAACAATCGCGCCGGCCAGAACATCAACTTCGGTATCCGTGAATTCGCGATGGGATGCATCCAGAATGGTATGCTTTTACACGGCGGGCTTAGAACCTATGTCGGATGCTTCTTAGTTTTTGCTGACTATATGAAGCCTGCCATCCGTATGGCTGCTATGGAAAAAATTCCAGCCATCTATCTCTTCAGTCATGACTCCGTTGCTGTCGGTGAAGACGGCCCGACTCATCAGCCGATTGAACAGCTTAGTATGCTTAGAAGCATTCCGAATGTGACGGTCTTCCGTCCTGGTGATGCGGTTGAATGTGCTGCTGCCTATCATTATGCATTCACTTCAACAGATTGTCCTACTGCTATCATCCTTTCTAGACAGAATCTTATCAATAATCCTGGAACGAGCTTCGAAGGTTCCTTAAAGGGTGGATATGTCGTCTCAAAGGAACAGAACGAGAATCAGCTCACCATCATCGCTACGGGAAGCGAAGTCAATACTGCTATCAGTGTCCAGAAGATGCTTTTAAATATCGGTATCGATACAAGAGTCGTCTCCCTTCCTGCTCTTGACTTATTCGATAAGCAGTCTGATGAATATAAAGATGAAGTCTTCTCCAACAACTATGAGAAACGTGTCTTCCTAGAAGCCGGAAAGAGCGATATGCTATATAAATACGCTAAGACCGTCTTTGGAATCGATCGTTTCGGTGAATCCGCTCCTAGCAATGATGTCTTCCGTGATTTAGGATACACACCGGAAGCTCTTGCCGAGAAGATTCACGCTCTTGTGAAGTAACTCACTATTTGTAAAATCGGGTCAGCCTATGATGGGTTGACCTTTTTGATTCTCATTCTGATTTATATTAGATTTGAGATATGTTATTTTATATTTCAAAAACTAGAACATTATAGAAAGGAACCCATTACCGATAATGAATTATCAAGTAATTAGTAATCTTGTTTCCTAATATAAATCAACTAACCAACCTTTCAATTATGAATTGAATCGAAACACAGTTAATTTGTTTCTCTAAAACAACGAATCGAAAGAACAGGTGGAAGCTTCGCTGATCTTTTATGTTTTTCATTTTGTTTTCTTCTTTTCCGAAATGTGAACAAATGTTCTTATGAGGGATGAAATCCCAGAAAAGAGGAAAACATGAAATACAAAAGAAAAGCAGCAATCCTATCTTTATCCGTCTTGTGTGCTAGTCTTGTCTCTGTCAGTTCGCTTATCGCACTATCCACAGAAGGCAACAAGCAAAACGAAAAAGAAGAAGACAATTCCACTCTCAACGTCCAAGAGAAAGAAAATATCCAGATTCTTTCTTCCACTCGTTCTACAGATGGAAACACGATTTCTGTTCAGTACACTTTAAAGCCAACCACAATCAATTATGTCAACTTCAACACTTCCTTGATGTGGTCAAGTAGGACTTCGGATGAATTCGAAAGTGAAACATGGCACAATGACAAGAATACGGAAGATTATGTCACCTTTGAAATCGATCAATCGACAAAGACCATCAACTTCCACTGTCAACAAGCATTCGGACATGAGATGGTATTCACTCTCTCTTCACCGAAGAATTCTGCTATCCGTTCATCTATGACCTTGAATTACACAAGAAGAGAACTTTCTTGTGCAACGGCAACGATAGCTGATGATGGATTCATTGAGAACAAAGCTCTATCCATCGATTGTGTTCTCCCTGTCTACAGTGTTGGATCCGTTGGTGAAAAGCCAACTGACAAGTTCACACTGGAGAAGAGCTATTATGAGTCTAGTGGAAGAAAATTCGATGACTTGTTCTCCACTCCTTCAACAGATGGCCTATATGCTACAAGGTACAAATTCAATGGATCGGAATACACAAATCCTGACACTCTAAAAGAAGCAATCAAACAGAATGTATCCGATTATATGCTTTCTTTACTCGACTTAAAGAATCCAAAGACATTCACAAGCAAAGAATTAGAAGAAGCGTTCACGTATGAATATGCTGCCTATTCCATGGGTGGGAAAATCGTCTATCTGAAGAACAGTTCCTTAATGACTAGTTTCTTAACAAAATATGAAGAATATTATGCAAAAGGAAACGCATTCCAAGTGACTGTCAAATACGACACAAAAACAGTATTGACGAAAAAACTATCCATCACATTAAGTGCGGATAGTCTGACCGGTATCGAAATCGGAGACGGTGGAATCACCTTCTAACAGTGCAATACTTTCGCTAAACCACCTAAGGAGGTTTCCTTCAAATCGGAGGGAATCTCCTTTCCAGTTTCATTCATCGCTTCGACAACTGCATCAAACGAAACTTTGTTCTTACGGAAGGAAGAGATATCCTTCGCATAAAGGAAGGCACTATAAGCATGAACGCTAGCCATGCCGTTTCTTTCAATGCAGGGAATCTGGACATAGCCATCAACAGGATCACAGGTCAGTCCTAAGAAATGCTCCATTGCTACTTCAGCTGCATATTCAATCTGATAGTTGTTCAAATGATGAAGATAGGATAAAGCTGCCGCAGCAAATGAAGAAGCGGAACCTATCTCTGCCTGACAGCCTAACAAAGCACCAGACAAGGAAGCATTCTCTTTAATGAAGTCACAGACAAAAGCGCCGACCAAATAGGCTTTTGCAATCTCATCAAAACTAAAATGGCAATGATGATACTCATAATATAAAACAGCAGGAACAACACCAGCTGATCCGCAAGTCGGAGATGTGACAATCATCTCTCCTCTTGCATTGGCTTCCGATATCGCATAGGCATAACCGGTGAGAAGCATAATGCGTTTTTCAGCAGGATGCTTTCTTTTCTTGGCATCCGAGATGATCTTTCCGCTGACGACATTCAATTTCAGAGGTCCAGGAAGTTGACTTGTGCACTTCAACGATTTCTCTAATGTATCAAAAGACACACGAAGCATTTTCTTAGAATATTCTAGAATGTCATTATCCTCTAAATCTGAAATCATTTCATAAATATCTTTGTATTTATGCTTTTCTAGATACGAGATAGCTTCGGAGAACTTAGAGAAAGGATAAACTTCCTTTTCTTCAAGTTTTCCGTTTTCCAAGCAAAATGATCCACCACCGACAGATAGATATCTTCGTTTTAGATTACTGCCGTCTTTTAACTTGGCGACTAACTCCATGGTATTCGGATGCAAAAGATCTTTCAATGATGGAACAAACTCAACCGTTGCAGGGTAAGGAGAGAGTGCCTTTTTAACAATCTCATCCGTAAAATGACCTTTGCCGGTCAAAGCAAGGGAACCATACAATGTGACTTTAAAGGAGTCTATATCCTTATCTTTAACAAATGAGAGAAAGTCCTGGCAGATACGATAAGGGCCGATTGTATGAGATGAGGATGGTCCAGGACCGACCATCAATAATGATTTCAAGGATTTCATTCTTATATTTTACTATAATGTGGTTTAAATAAAACTAAAAAACGGGAAGTCAATCGACAACCCGTTTAATTCGCCTTAATGTTTTCTTCTGGCGTTTTCGGACTTGAGTTTTCTCTTCAGACCCTTCTTAAGGAAGAAGTCGTGTTTACGATAGTCCGCGATGGTTCCTGCCTTGTTGACCTGGCGCTTGAATCTTCTCATTGCGCTGTCTAAGGATTCATCGTTTTTAACAACTGTCTTAGGCAATGTGTCTCACCTCGTTTCTATAAGCCTTGTCAATTTTACTATTTCCATCACTGGAAAACAAGCGTTTTTTTCCTACTTTTTCTAATAATTCAATGGAAGAAGATTTTTTCCATAGGTTGCGATGATAACACCGCTTCCAACTAAACGGTCCCCCTGATAGAGACAGGCCACCTGTCCTTTGGCAACATAATCATATCCATCATAATCCAAATAGGCAGATGTTCTATCAGGACGGATACGCAAGGTGACTGGCAGGTCTTTTCCTCTATAACGGAACTTACAGCAACACGGATATTCACCTTCCGGAATATCGCTTCCGATCCAATTGAATCCATCAATCAGACAACGATAGGATTTGCGGTATTCATTTCCGGCTTCTTGTGCCACGTAAAGAATGTTCCGATTCACATCTTTGCCAACTACGAAGTAAGGATCCATGCTGTGTCCTTTGATTCCGCCGATATTGAGTCCACGATGCTGTCCTACGGTGTAATAGAGAACGCCATCATGTTCCTTCAAAGTCTCGCCCGTTACGATATCGACAATCTTTCCAGGCTTTGCCGGAAGATAGTTGTTCAAAAACTGCTTGAAGTTTCTCTCACCAATAAAGCAGACACCGGTAGAATCCTTCTTCTTTGCAACATTGAGAGAAAGTTCTTCGGCAATCTTTCTTACTTCTGGCTTAGTCAATCCAGCAAGTGGAAAGAGAGCATGAGAGAGCTGTTCTTCTGAAATCTGACCTAAGAAATAGGACTGATCCTTGTTTCTATCAAATGCCTTGTATAAATGGGATTCTCCGTTTTCATCTAGTCTCATCGCATAATGTCCCATGGCAATCGTTTCAAATCCCATGGATTTTGCATAATCATAGAAGTGTCCGAACTTGATGTACTTGTTGCAGAAGACATCCGCATCGGGAGTGTATCCTTTACGATAGGTATCGAGGAACATCGAAAAGACCTCTTTCCAATACTCTTCGATGAAATCCTTTCTGACAATCGGAAGATCCAATTCGAAGGCAGTCTCAACCGCATCATCATAATCGAATTCCTGACTGCACTTATCCATATTCAGACTTGGATTCCCCATGATGTCATTGTTGGTGATGCTATCCCAGTTTCTCATAAAGCAGCAGGTGACATCATAGCCTTGCTTTTTCAACAAATAGGCGGCAACTGCACTGTCCACACCGCCTGAAAGTCCTAACAATACTTTCTCACTCATATCCTAACTCCTTCGAATCCATCCATATGGTGAATGGACCATCATTAATCAATTCTACTTTCATATCCGCACCAAAGACACCTGTCTTGACTCCTTCTACCCTTTCACTCAGCTGTTGGCAGAACTCATCATAGAGCTGTTTACTATTTTCTCCGCCCAGTGCATTGACAAAGGAAGGTCGATTTCCCTTTCTGATATCAGCATAGAGAGTGAACTGGGATACGACAAGGACGGTACCGCCATGCTGAGAGAGATCATAATTGGTCTTGCCGTTTTCATCGGAGAAGATCCTAAGTTTCAGCATCTTATCAATCATATGACTTATCGTCGATGAGGTATCACCCATTGTGAAGGAGATAAAAACAACCTCTCCTTTTCCGATAGAGGAATAGACATTTCCATCAATGGTGACAGAAGCCTTTAGACATTCTTGTATCAATATTCTCATAAGTGTTATTATTTTCCACGAAGTATTATAAAATATTTCATGTATAGTTAGAAAGGAGAAGACGATGAAATTTACGTATCACGACTATGAGAAGATGTATTCCTGTCTCGACAAAGAATTCCACTTCACTCCGAAAATCGGTGCTGTCTTAGGTTCTGGACTTGGTGATTTCGTCTCCGAGATCGATGTGAAAGGCACAGTCAGCTATTCTAAGATCCCTGGCCTTCCTGTTTCGACCAACAAGGCTCACAAGGGTCAGTTTGTCTTCGGCTACTTCGAAGGTATTCCTGTCGTATTGATGCAAGGAAGACTTCACTGCTATGAAGGATATAGTTCCGAAGAAGTCGTTTCTCCTATCCGTCTGATGAAATTGATGGGAATCAAGGGCTTGGTTATTACAAATGCCGCTGGTGCCATCAACACCAATTATCATCCTGGCGACTTGATGATGATCGATGATCATATCGCATGTCTTGTCAAATCTCCTCTTATCGGAGAAAACCTCGACGCTTTTGGAACACGTTTCCCAGATATGTCAGATATCTACGATGAGAAAGTCACAAATGACGTCTATGCCATCGCTAAAGGAAAAGGTCTCCCTGTCCAAAAGGGTGTTTACATGCAGTTCTATGGCCCTCAGTATGAAAGCAAAGCCGAAATCAGAATGGCTAGAACATTGGGCGCAGATGCATGTGGTATGTCAACTGCAATCGAAGCGATTGCATCCAACCATATGTCCATCAAGACCATCGGCATTTCCCTTATGGCCAATATGGCTTGCGGTGTCCTAAAAGAAAAACTTTCTGATGAAGATGTTGTTGCCATGGGTATCAAATCCAAGGATAATATCACCGAATTATTCAAAATCGCTTTAAGAGAAATGGATAAAAATGTTTGATAAACCGTTAGCCTTCCGAATGAGGCCTGACAGTTTGAATGAGGTGTTAGGCCAAAACAAGATCAAATCTTTCCTATCGAATCTGATTGAGAACAATGCCCTTGTCTCTATGGTTTTCTATGGCCCTCCGGGAACCGGAAAAACCACTTTGGCAAAGGCTTTTGCAAACTCTTGCAAGTGTCATTCCTTCATTCTTAATGCCGTACTAGACAACAAGAGCAAAATGGAAGAAGTCTTTTCGGAGGCCATTCGTTTCTTCCCTTCGATTGTCATCATCGATGAGATTCATCGCATGGACAAAGGAAAACAGGATCTCCTTCTTCCTCATTTAGAAAACGGAGACTTCTATCTGATTGGATGTACAACCGCCAATCCATTGATCTCACTAAATCCAGCTATCCGTTCTAGAACAAGACTATTAGAGACAGAGTCTCTTAGCTCGAACGATATCCTTATCGCTTTGAAAAGAGCGGTTTCATCTAAACAAGGCCTTGATAACAGAAGACAGTTCAAAGAGGAGGCTCTTGAATACCTATCTAGGATTTCAGGAGGTGACTTACGCTTTGCCTACAACCAACTAGAAGCAATCAGCTATTCCTATCCTTCTAGCCATACTATCGATGAAGAAGATGTAAAAAGCATCGTCACCATCCCGAACTACTTAAGCGACAAAGATGAGGATGAGCACTATAACACAGTGTCTGCTTTCCAGAAATCCATAAGAGGTTCTGAGATTGATGCTGCCATCTATTATCTTGCAAAGCTCTTGAAGAGCGGAGATTTAGAGGGTACAATACGTAGGCTTCTTGTCACTGCATATGAAGATATCGGACTTGCAAACCCTGCCGCAGTCGATCGTTGTTATCACGCTTGCGAGGTTGCAAAGGATGTCGGACTGCCAGAAGCTATGATTCCGTTAGGATTCACAGTCGTAGAACTCGCAGGTTCTCCAAAGTCAAAGTCGGCTTGCCTTGCGATTGAAAAGGCTATGGACACGGTCTCCGATCAGCCGCTTCAGGTTAAAGACTATCTGAAGCTCACTCGGGCTAACGTAAGCGATGAAAATTCATATCCTTACGATGATCCCAAGGTTTGGAAATACTTAGAATATCTTCCGGATGAGATCAAGGATATTACATTCTATGAACCTGAACTCTCTGGAAAATATGAGAGGGCGCTAGCAGAATACAGAAAGACGAATGAAGTCAAGAGAACTTCCAGCATGATGGAAGCGAAGAGGAGGGCACATCAAAAATGAAAAACAAAATGAAATTGCTGTTGAGTTACAAATGTCTATTGTGGGGTTTTGCTCTTGGAGCATTGATCCTAGAGGGGGTAAGTCTTGCTCTTTACCTTACGAAGTGGAGCGGATACACATGGATTCTCTATACCATCTCCGCCTTTGGCTTTGTCTTTGTCGGTGTGAGCATTGCAATGCTTCTCTGCATTGAGTTCGATAAGAGACTCAAAGACATCGATTCCGATAAATAAGGTCTAAGAAAACTTTACTAGCCAAGAATGCTTTTCTTCATAAGATTGTACATTCTTGGTTTTTCTTTGCTCTTTTTCAGGTCACGGATTTATTTTCCTTTGTATAAGATTAAATAAATGTTATCATTGTAAGGTAAGAATTAGAGGTGACTAACTATGAAATCCAAAAATCCGAAAATGACGGATAAGAAATATAGTTCCGAGATTTATATCGTCGATGAGATGATTGCCTTATACTGCAAAAAGAAACATAAAAGCAAACACCATGAGCTTTGCTCTGACTGCAAGGAGTTATCCGAATACTGCCACTATCGTCTTTCTCTTTGCCCTTGGGGTGATAAGAAGCCTTTCTGCTCCAACTGTCCGATTCACTGCTATAACAAAGAACACCGTGAGAGAATCCGTGATGTCATGAGATTCTCAGGTCCTAGAATGCTTTTCCATCATCCGATTCTTGCAATTAAACACCTAGTCGAAACCAAAAAAGAAAAGAAGAGGTTAGCGAAGAATGGAAAACAAAAATAACGAAGTCGCAAAAAACAATGAGAGCAAAGTCGTCAAGAGCAAGGTTATCCGAATCATCTTCCTTGTTGTCGGTTCCATATCCTTAGTCTTAGGCACAATCGGAATTGTCTTGCCGATTCTTCCGACTGTCCCCTTCTATCTTCTTACCGCTTTCTGCTATGTAAGAGGAAGCAAGAAATTCGCAGACTGGTTCTTGAATTCAAAGCTCTATAAAAACCATATTGGAAACTTTGCAGAGCATCGTGTCATGACGATTTATGGAGAGCTTATATTGCTTTCTCTTGTCACCTGTCTATTACTCGTCTCTCTCTATTTCATCAACAAACTTGCAATGACTGTCGTCTTTGATACGTTGATTGCCTGCAAATACGCATACTTCGTCTTCCGTATCACTCCGATCGGAAAGAAGGAATACAAGGAAATCCGAGAACAAGATCGATTGAAGAAACTCAGTGAGGCTAATAAGAATGATTGATAAAGAACTGATCGGTTATATCAAAGGGAAAAAACATTTGTTGGTTTTGATTGTCGTGTTTTCGTTTCTCGGTCTTGTGACGTCCGTGTCAACGACCTACTTATTGTCGACTAGCGTCTTTTCCTTTATCGATGGAAAAATCGATATTGGAACCTACTACCTTTTAGGCGGAATCGGACTTGCCATCGTCTTTGTTATTTTCTATATCCTGAAAGGAAAGATGGCAGGTAAGCTTGCCGATTATGTATCGACAAAGATCAGAGAGGATATCTTTGACAAATATGTCCAATTGAACGGACATAGCAAACTCAAGATTCAGGAGATATCCCAGTTATCGAGCGAAGGTGTGGAGCAATTAAGACTCTATTATTCCTCTTATCTTCCCTCCTTCTTCTATGCGATGATTGCACCGATATCCCTCTTTGTCCTCTTCTGTTTCTTCAACTACAAGGTTGCTTTGCTCTATCTATTCTGTGTTCCGCTCATTCCGATATCCATTATTTTAGTCTCGAAATGGGCAAAGAAAATCTTTGCAACCTACTGGAACAAATACTTAGCCTTGGGTGGAGCATATCTTGACTCAGTTTCCGGTATGAAAGAGTTATTGATTTTCCATTATGACAAGAAGATGGAAGAAGAGATGAAGAAGAACAGCGAAGAGTTCAGACGCATCACAATGAAGGTTCTTGTCATGCAGTTATTCTCAACTACAATTATGGATATTGTCGCATATGGAGGGGCTGCTGTTGGCATTGTCCTTACTTTATTCGCTTTCAAGAATAGTGAAATCACCTCTGTCATCACATTGTTTTTGATTCTTGTCGGAGCTGAATTCTTCCTTCCGATGCGTTCTTTAGGCTCTGCATTCCACATCGCTATGAATGGCGCAACAGCAGGTAAGAAAGTCCTATCACTCTTGAAGGAAGAACCGGTTAAAAACGGCACTTTGAAAATTGATTGGATTTCCTCTATCTCCTTAGAGAATGTATCCTTCCACTATGAAGATAGTGACCTTAACACACTTACCAATATCAACATGAATCTAAACAAAGGTCTTATTGCCGTCATCGGTGACTCAGGATGTGGGAAAAGCACGTTAGCGAAGATCCTAACTAAGCAAATCCAAACCTATTCTGGTCATATTCTGATTGACGGAAAGGAACTGAAGGATATCGATATCTACGACTATAGAAAACACACTTGCTATGTTGCACTCGATACCTATCTTCTCCATCTTTCCATTTCTGACGCCTTCCATTTCTACAATCCGAATCTGAGCGAAGAAGAGATGTTCTCTCTTCTTGAAATGGTTTCCTTAAAAGAGAGAATCATAGATAGTGGTGGTTTATCCTATGTCCCAAAGGAAGGGGCAAGCGACTTATCCGGTGGAGAGAAACAGAGACTTGTCTTAAGTTACTATCTCTCGTCTAAAAAGGATTTCTATGTCTTTGATGAGACTACAAGCAACATCGACAAGGAGAGTGAAGAGATTATTCTCTCTACAATCAAGGACTTGTCGAAAGATCACATTGTCCTATTCATCTCCCACAGATTGAAGAACGCGTTATACGCGGATGAAATCTATCTTTTCAATAACGATAAGAAGTCTTTGACATTCGGAAAGCCGGATGAGCTTCTTTCCAACTGTGATTTCTTCCGTCAGGGAATCGAAAACGAAAACAAATGGGAGGAAATCCTATGAAAAAAGAATCATTCTTTCATCTGATCAATCGAATGCTGAAATTAGTCAAAGGCAAACGATACCTGATTGTCTTAGCCGTTCTTGTCGGAACTCTCGGATATCTATCTGGCATGGGCATCACATTCTTCGCCGGTCTTGCCATACTGAAACTAGTCTCTTTTGATATCTCGATGACCTTCGCTGGCATCATAGCCTGTCTATTGGTCTGTGGCTTCCTTCGCGGGTTCTTACGCTATATCGAGCAATATCTGAACCACTATATGGCTTTCACTCTTCTTGCCATTGTAAGAAACCAAGTCTTCTCTTCCTTAAGAAAGCAGGCTAGCAATGTCCTTGATGAGAGAAACAAAGGGGAACTATTATCCATTCTCCAGTCGGATACGGAATCCTTGGAAGTCTTCTACGCCCATACGATCACTCCATTCTTCATCGCAATACTAACGGAAGCCGTTGTACTTGTCCTATTCTTTGTCCTTCTCAATTACAACTTCACTTTACTCGCACTTGGTTTCTACTTGTTGATCGGATTATTGACACCTGTCCTTTTCTATCTATCCAACAGAAGATTAGGAATGGAATACAGAAAAGAATTGGCTAGTAGCGAAAACTGCTATCTCAACAGCTGCTATGGCATCCGTGAAATCCTCTACTTCCAGAAAGAAGAGGAACAGAAAGACAATCTCCTTTCTATGACAAAGAATATCAACACCATCAACGATAAACTCAATGATCGTCAGCTTGTCTTCTCAGGCATTGTCAACTTCCTCATCATCCTTGCTGACATTTGTATCATATTCTTAGGAAACTATCTGATGAGAAGAGAGGGAATCCATGAATACGGAATGGTATTAGGATATATGATGCTTGCCACATCTTTTGGTCCTGTAGTTGCCTTAGCCAATCTTCCTAGCAATCTTACGATGTCCTTTGCCTCGGCTAAAAGGATCTTCCGAGTCATGGATGAAAAGCAGAAGACTGTTGACGGCGAAGATGATTTCGACTTTGAATCCTTAGAGCTTCATGACGTCAATTTCCAATACGATAAAAGAGAAATCCTAAAAGATGTCTCCTTCTCTATCCATAAGGGAGAAATCATCGGCATTGAAGGAAAAAGCGGCGCTGGCAAATCCACTCTCTTCAAATTGCTGCTCCATTTCGAAAACACAAATTCCGGTACAATCTCATACAACGGAAAAGATATCTCTTCCTATTCAAGAGAGGCGCTATCGAAGAATATTGTCCTCTTCTCTCAATCCACCTATCTTTTCAAGAATACGATTGCCTATAATCTTAGGATTGCAAAACAAGATGCTACAGATGATGAACTCTATGAAGCTTTGAAGAAGGCAGGAATCTATGATAAGGTCATCTCGTTGAAGGATGGGCTTGCCACTGAAATCAACGATTTAGGGGATAACTTCTCCACCGGCGAGAAACAGCGTCTTGGCTTAGCTAGAATCTTCCTATCCAACGCCCCTGTCATCCTACTTGATGAAGCAACTAGCAATGTCGATAGCTATAACGAAGCATTGATTCTGAATCAGCTGAAGAAGGAAAAAGAGAACAAAGCCATCATCATGATTTCCCATAGAATGACAAGCTTATCTATCTGTGACAAAGTCTATCATTTAAAGGATGGAAGATTATGTTCTTAATCGACTTCACTGATCATCGTGTCATCGGAATCATTGTGGGTGTCTCTATCGCAGTCATTTCCCTGACATCAATTTTCATCCGCTTTCTAGTAAGAGAACATAAAAGAAAAAAATCCATTCCAACTAACAAAGAATAAATCTTATAAGGGACTTTGATCATTCTACAAGTACCACTTCATGTAGAAACGAATCATAGCCCCTTTTTCAATGAGTAGGTTCAATAGAGAAATAGGACCATACTCTACTTTTCCCACAACGCAAAAGGAGTCCTGCAGATCAGCAAGACTCCTGACAAAACAATTCAGAGATAAACGTACTGCTCTTATTTAGGCTTCTTCAGCGTTGATGACAACCCAACGGTTGTTATCATTGCCGATGCAGTTCTCGTAGATATGGAAGTAGATTTTGTACTTCTTATCCGGATCACCGGTGAAAACAAGCTTGGAGGTAGGATTGATGTAGGCGAAGGTTCTATCCTCTTTGGCGTTATAGGAAACACATGCATTGTCGACTAAGAACAACTGCTGTGCGAATCCCTCAATGGTGTAGCCGTGATTGAATCCCTGGGTCGGAACCTTGAGTTCAAGGTTCTTTCCGGTGACAAGAGCAACTTCTCCCTTGTGAACCTTACCTTCATACATGACTTCCGGTTCTCCATTCGGGGAACGATGAGCGTGAAGAAGATGGATTTCTCCGAATCCCTTCTCATCAAGATACATGCCTAAAGGTAAGTTTAGGACATCGACTTTCTTAATCGGTTCTCTATGTCTTTTTGTTGGTTTTGCCATAATTTTCTCCTTTCGCGGAAATCCGCTGTTCCATCAGATAAATATATTATATAGGTTTTCTGTCGAATTGTATCTTTTTTTTGAGAAAGTGTTTACAAATGTACAACTATGAAATAGTTTTGAACGTTTTATCGATATTAGTTCATAATTTCGTTCTTCTCGTGTAGAATAAAGACAAGGGGAGCATATCTATGAAAAGAAAAATCTATTCCATTCCATTATGGTGTTTAATGATTCCTTTTGTCCTATCGATTTTAGGAATCATCCTTGGCAGTTTCTATGACTTGAAGATCTCCGATAGCATTGTCTATACGAGTGATAAGTTCAGTGCATTCTGTGAGACTTTAGGGGAATCGATCGGCTACTTCATCTACGCCTTAGGCGGGCTACTTTGTTTCTTCGGACTATTCCCAAGAAAGAAGATCGTCTATAAGGTGCTTGGTGTCGTCATCGCACTAGCTTGCCTTATCGGATCCATCTATTACTTAGGAAGCCATATGACAGACAACGGAACCAATCACGGCATCGTCATGAACAAGGTTCTTGCCTACACAACGAGCGTCATACTGATGCTCTTCTATTCCGTCATAGCCGTTGTTTTCTTAGATCATCACAATCTCGATAACTCATTGAAGGTCGGACTAATCATTCTCATAGCATCCTTACTTCAGCTGTTGCTCATCAATCTACTTAAGAAAATCGGATGCCGACCACGTTACAGATATCTGATCGACACAAGTCTCAATATCGATGGTGACACGTTTAGGCCTTGGTATCTATTCCAGCCATTTCAGAAAAGCGGAGACTATTTTAAATCTTGGCCTAGCGGTCATGTCGGCACTGCCACTTTGACACTGATGCTGACAATCCTCTGTCCTCTATTCCGTTTTAAACACAAAGGTATGGAGTATGTCACTTACTTTGTGACTCTATCCTATACTTTGCTTATCGCCTTTACTAGAATCCGTTGTGGGGCCCACTTCTTAAGCGATGTCTCCATGGGTCTATTTGTTTCATCTCTTTGTATATCCTTGCTCTTATTCCTCTTTCGAAAACATCCTTTGGCATTAGAAGAATAAAACGAAATATGCACTGGCTTAGACCAGTGCATATTTCATTGAAGTAAGCTTTTATCAAAACGATGATAATAGCCTAACTATTTTATTCGACTTCGATCAGCTTGTAGTTTGTCGTACCGATTCCAAGCTTTTCAGCTGTATAGATGGTATGAATGCCATTTCTGGAATTGACTCTTTCCATGAAGTGTTCCTTTCCAGGATCATCACTATTCATAACAAGGTCGATGCAGGCTTTATCGATGGCGACAGGATCATCGCTGATAAGGATTCCCATATCTTTCATGCAAGGATCTTCAGCCACAGCGCAGCAGTCACAGTCGACAGACATATTCTTCATGATGTTGATATAGAGACTGTTTCCTTTGAAATATCTCACGACAGAGGATGCAGCATCTGCCATCGCCTCAAGGAAAGTGTCCTGCGGAGGAAGATCATTCCAAAGGTTGTTCTGGTCCTTTGTTCTTCCACCGGAGTGGATCCAGGCTTTTCCGCGGCTTGACGCAATGCCGATTGATAACTGCTTCAAGGCTCCACCGTATCCTCCCATCGGATGCCCCTTGAAATGGGAAAGGACTAAGAGGGAATCATATTTGGCTAAGTCTTTTCCGACGTAGTTCTCCTTGAGAACGAAACCGTTTTCAACAGGAAGGACTAAATCATCATCCACCTCATCGAGAAGGTCAACATCGAAGTATACGCTCCATCCGTGATCCTTGAGTGTCTTCAGATGCTTTTCGCTTGTGTTTCTAGCACCTTCATAAGCCGTATTGCATTCGACGACTGTGCCTTTGACATAGTCGATGACATCCTTTAAGTACTCCGGTTTGAGGAAGTTCTGGTTTCCTTCTTCTCCAGAATGCAGCTTGATGGCGATATTGCCATTCAGTTTCCCTTCGTATCTCTTATAGAGTTCCTTGATATGCTTCCCGTCTAAGTCTTTTGAAAAATAAACGATGCTTTCCATAGTTTTTCTCCTTACACGTTTATTAAAACGATACAGATAATATTTGTCAATCAATTGTAAAGAGGAAATTATAGTCAGAAACAAAAATTCTTTCCTTAACTTTTCACCTCTCAAGTGATAAGATACATAAGTAATAAGAAGTTCTTATTACAATGAAAATCCAAAGGAGGTTTTTCTTATGAGAACTTTAGCGATAGAAGGAATGCAGTGGGGTGATGAAGGAAAGGGAAAAATCACAGATTTCTGTGCAAGCAAGGCACAGGTCGTTGTCCGTTCCCAAGGCGGAAACAATGCAGGACACACCATTGAACACCATGGTGTCAGATATGCTCTTCGTCTTCTTCCTTCCGGCATTTTGAACAAGGATACAGTCAATGTCTTAGCCGATGGCATGGTCATCAATCCGACGTCATTGATTTCGGAGATTGATAACATCCACAAAAAAGGAGTTGATGAATTCAAGCTCATCATCTCAAAAAGAGCCACTCTCCTTCTTCCTTATCATATTGAATTAGACATCGCTAGAGAGAATGCTCTTGGCGAATACAAGATTGGAACGACAAAGAATGGCATCGGTCCTTGCTATGAGGATCGTTCCGCCCGTCTTTCCATCCGTGTCGGAGACCTTCTCTATCCCGAATACCTCCGTGAAAGAATCCATCAGGTTCTTCCTTTGAAGAACAGAGAACTTCTCGCCTATGGCGGAAAACAGTTCTCCGAAGATGAGATTTATGATGAACTTATGAAAGACAGAGAAATCCTTCTTCCCTATATCACCGATACAACTGAATTTCTTCAGAAGTCCTATAAGGAAGGAAAGAAGATTCTCTTTGAAGGTGCACAGGGTGCTATGCTCTGCCTCACTTTCGGAACTTACCCCTATGTCACATCCTCCTCTCCTTTGGCTACTGCCATTCCGTCTAACACCGGTCTTCCGCTTACCGCCGTCGATGGTGTCTTAGGTGTCATGAAAGCCTATACGACAAGAGTCGGTGAAGGACCCTTCCCAAGTGAAATCGATGATAAGGATGCAAACGCCATCCGTGAAAAAGGTCATGAATACGGAACCGTCACCCACCGTCCTAGAAGAGTCGGTTGGTTAGATATTCCACAGTTAAAATATGTCAAGGAAATCTCTGGCATCACTCATGTTGCCATCATGCTTCTCGATGTCCTTTCTGCTGTCGACGAAATCAAAATCTGCACAGGCTACACATTAAACGGTGAGAAGATCAATTTCATGCCAAGCAATGTCAAGGAACTCTCACTTGTCAAACCCGAATTCATTACTCTTCCTTCCTGGAAAGAGGATATCTCCCTTTGCAAGAATTATGATGAACTTCCCGAAAACTGCAAGAATTATCTAAGCACAATCGAGAAATATCTCGGAATCGAAATCGATATCATCTCTGTCTCACCAGATAAGGATGGAACAATCATAAGAAAGGAAGTCTTCTGATGATCGACCGTTATCTCAACAAAGAGATGGCTGACCTCTTTACAGACGAGCACCGCTTCAACGCCTATTGGAAAGTTGAGCTTGCCGTCATGGAAGCATGGTCTAGAATCGGCGTCATCGATAGAAACTCTGTTGAAGAGGCAAAGAAAAACGGAAAAGTGAACGTGGAACGCATCCACGAGATTGAAGCTGTCACCAAGCATGATGTCATCGCCTTCACCCGTCAGATTTCTGAGACCCTCGGTGAGGAAAGACGTTATGTCCACTTTGGTCTGACAAGTACGGATGTTGTTGATACTGCCATGTCCTTGATCTACAAGGATGCAAACGATATCCTCGAAAAGGATATCCTTCTCTTCCTTGAATCTTTGAAAAAGAAAGCCTTAGAATATAAAAATACACCCTGCATTGGAAGAACACATGGCATGCATGCCGAAATCACCTCTTTCGGTCTGAAATGGGCAAACTATTATGATGAGACATTGCGGGCTTTATCCTCCTTTAAAGCGAACAGAAAGTATATCGAAAGCGCAAAGCTCAGCGGTGCTGTCGGAAATTACGCAGACATCGATCCTAGAATCCAGGATATCGCTAGCGAGATTCTTGGGTTAGAGAGTTCTGCTATTGCAACTCAGGTTCTCTCCCGCGATCGACACGAGCATTATGCCTCTACCTTAGCAATTCTCGCTTCTACCTTAGAAAAGATTGCCGTTGAGATCCGTAACCTATCCCGCAGTGAGATTCATGAAGTGGAGGAGGGATTCTCCAAAGGCCAGAAAGGCTCTTCTGCTATGCCGCAGAAAAGAAATCCGATTTCCAGTGAAAACATCACAGGATGCGCAAGGATGATAAGAGGCTATCTATTCCCGATACTGGAGGATAACGCCTTATATCATGAGAGAGACTTGACTCATTCCTGCGTCGAGAGAGTTTCTCTCATCGACATGATTGAACTTACTGACTATGCTTTAAGAAGAATGACAAGAGTCATCGATAACCTGACTGTCTTCCCCGATGTGATGGAAAAGAATATCCGACTTACCAACAATTCCGTCTTCTCTTCCCGTGTCCTTTCTGCTTTGATTGAAAAGGGTATGACAAGAGAATCTGCCTATGACCTCATCCAGCCTTCTGCCATGGATAGCGCATTGAACCATACGGATTTCAAAGAAAACATCAAAAAGAACGAGGAAGTAAGAAAGCATCTTACCGAAGAGGAAATCGATTCCTGTTTCACCTTTGATCCCTATTTGAAGAATGTCGATTACATCTATAAAAAGGTGGGAATTCTATAACTATACAAAAGTGCAGACCCGATGAGGAATCTGCACTTTTTATATGTTTTAATCCACAGCCTTTAACGACTCTACCATCTTGATCTTCCTTGTATGATATCCGAAGTAGAGATTGATGATAAAGGCGACTAAAAAGGTAAGTAGGATGGCATAAACATAGGTAAGAGCATTGATATGGAAGAGATACTGAACGATTTCAACAATATTCGTATTCAGGACAAGCAGCATGAACGGATAACCTAGGATACAGCCTAATATGACGCCGACAGCGGTCAATGTCATGCTTTCAACGAGAATGGAAAGAGCAATTTCTCTTTTCCTGAACCCTAACACTTTCAATGTAGACATATCCCTGAATCGTTGACGATAAGTTAGAAGTGCTAAATTATAGAGAGTGACAATAGCTAATAGGATAGCGAAGATCTTGATAGCATTGGTCATCTTCAAGACACCCGACATCGTATTCTTGATCTGAGCGTTGAAGGTATCGGTAGAGACCGAGGATGATACATTCTTGACGCTGTTTTTGATCGTATCTGCAATCTCCGTCTCTTTGCTTTGGTCTTTTACATTGACCCAAGCACAGTTATAGGATTTATCCGTTTCTTCCAATATCGGATTATCATAGGATAAGATGCCACAGTTATAGTAGAACGCTTTAAAGATGAGACTGACTCTTACTTTTTTCTGTTTCTGACCACTTCCAATGGTGATTTCATCTCCGACTTTACACTGAATGGTTGTCGCGATTTTTTCACTAAGGGCGATGCCATCATGAGGGATATCAAGTCCAATAGAGGTATCTTCTCTTGAGAGGATGTATAGTGTCTTTGTCACTTGTCCTCCACCTTCCTTGTAGTAGGTCATCTCCGTATTCTTGTATGGTTCTACCCTATCGACACCATCAAACGTCATGAGTGTATTTTCTAATTCCTCAGCGCTTTTTGATTCATTCATCGTAACGACAATATCGCTTTTTAGGAAGATGGAATGATCGCTATTGATTCCATAATTGATTGTATCTTCAATTCCAAACCCACAGACAAGCAAAGCAGTGCATCCTAAGATTCCAATGATGACCATGATGGAACGGAACTTATCCAATCTCAGATTTCGAAAAGCCATCTTACAGGACAAAGCAAATACATTTTTATGAGATTTCTTCCTTGGTTTGAGTTTCTTTATCTTAGGAACTAATGGCCTCATGGAATCAACTGGTTTCAGTTTGAGTTCCTTGCTTGCCACGATATAGGTGACAAAAGAAGCAAGAAGCAGAAAGACAAGTGCAGTCAATAAGGAGAAGACAACTGGGAACTGATAAGTCCGTGAAGGAAGAGAATAGAGGATCTGATATTTCTGTCCTAAGATATTGGGAACAAGAAGTGGTCCAATAATCAATCCGATAACAGTTCCGACTAGGACAAGGATAGAGGTCAAGGCTAAATAGTTGAATAGAATTTCACGTCTTTTCAGTCCTAAAGCTTTTAGGGTACCTATCTGGATTCGATCTTTGATGATCATCTGAGAAAGTGTCGTCAGAATGACTAGAATGGCAACAAAGAAGAAGACCATCGGGAAGACATAAGTAAAGGCTCTTGCCTGAGAGTAATCGGAGTTGACTGTCATGTAGTAGGGCATCTCTTCTTTTGTCGTTAAAAGGAGAAGGTTATTCGTCTCTTTGGTATTGAAATAGTTTCGTATCTTCTCAACAAAGTCTTTATCAAATTCTTTTCCGCTCGACTTGATGAGATACTGGTTAAAGTAATTCAGTTCTTTCTTCGATAAGAATCCTCTTCCGAAATAACGCTCTAGATATATCGTGATAAGAGACTTGCCGAAATCCGTGAAGTTCTCGCTTAAAAGTTCATTGATGGAATTCTGAAACATCGAATAGGAAATAATGACAACAGCAGCGTTGTAACTGGATTTCGTGACATTCTCAGGATGATTCATGAATCCAGTCACTTTCATATTCAGAGAAAGGTTTCCGTTCTCTAGAATGTTTTTTCCGCCTGGCTTATAGAGATTGGGATTATCTAACTGAGATGCATTGTCCCCTAAATCAAAAGATGAGGTATCGATAGAGAGTGTAAATTCTCCATCTAATTCATATCTTTGATAAGAGCTTGCCTTGTCGGTCAATTCCCAGGCTGAATCAAGATAAGAGAAATAGTTATCTGTTGTTGTCTCGCTTGTCTTAACAATCTCATATGGCTTAGCAAGACTAGGTAATGAATCCACGATGACAGCGTAGACGGAATGTGTTCCGATTTTCGATGGAATATAAAGTCGTTTATCGAACTGATAATCGTCAGGAAGCATATCTTCTATTTGCTTCGCATCGTTTTCATCATACTTTTGTGTGGTAACGTAAAGGTCTGGTATCGAACCGTTTACAAAGGCAGTATCAATCTGTTTCTGAAAGACATCTGCATTGGCCTGAAGTCCAGAAAAAAGCGTCACCGCAATCGCACCGATGACGATGATTGCGAGAAACTGAGCGATATTCCTTTTGATGTTCCTCAGCTGCATCTTGAAAAGCAGGGGAAGCAATCTTGAATGTTTCACCATTGAACCTGCTCCGGAGGAATCGGATGCTCATTGATTTCCATGGAGGTGAGTTTGCCATCGCTGATATGAAGGACTTTCTCAGCACACTGGGCAATCTTGGAATTGTGCGTAACGATGATAACAGTCTTCTGATATTCCTTGGCTACCTTATTGAGTAGAGAAAGGACACTTCCTCCTGTTTTGCTGTCCAAAGCACCAGTCGGCTCATCGCATAAAAGAAGATTTGGATTCTTGACAATAGCACGGGCAATAGCGACACGCTGTTGCTCACCACCGGAGAGTTCAGAAGGGAAGTTTCCTTCTCTTTTCTCTAGTCCGACGGATTTGATCACTTCCTTGCTATCGAGAGAATTCTCGTTCAAAGAGGCAGCGAGTTCAACATTCTCCAAGGCTGTCAGATTCGGCATGAGATTATAGAACTGAAAGACAAATCCGATTTCCTTTCTGCGGAAATCGACCATCTGATTCTCATTGAAATTTGTCACATTCTCTCCATGAATGGAATAGATTCCGCTTGTCGCATTATCTAATCCTCCAAGGATATTCAATAACGTGCTTTTTCCCGCACCGGAAGAACCGAGTATGACTACGAATTCTCCTTTGTCCAAGGAAAAAGAGATATCATCTAATGCCTTGACTTCATTGCTGCTGCCTTGGTTATATATCTTTTTCAGATTGATTACTTCGATTTCTTTCATGCTTGTTTTCTCGTCGTTTATTTTAACATTCAGAAAAGTTATGACAAAGAGAATGTTTTTGATTTTGTATCCTATATCTATTATTTCAGCAATTTCCAGAATCCGCTCTTTTTCGAGCCGACTCTTCTAAGGTATCCTAGTTCAGCAAGTGACTTCAGATGCCTTTGAATGGTGGGTACAGATTTTCCAGTTTTTTCCTTCAAAGACTGAGCTGTAGCGTACTTATTTTCACGAATCAGTTTTAAGATTGAATCATCTAAATGACTAAGAATCCCTTCATCAGCTATTTTACTATCTTCACTTTCAAGAAAATCCTTCTTTCGCTGGAAGACAAAAGTAAAACCGAATTCATCATTATGATAATCATATTCAATATTATCCTTGGCGCATAAAGTAAATGTCCTATCGAATCCTGTGCCAAAGGCATCAATATAGCCATAGTCATATAATGCCTGTGAAATCAGAACATTTCTAATCTTGCTTCCAATAGCACCGGATGCAAAACGAATCGGATCAATATTTTTCAGTATTGTTCCAGGATTGTAGATTCGAATCTGAGACCGATAGATAATATACGAGTTACAATCTCCCTGTCGCGCATATGAACAATGAGCAAAAGAGTTCACGACAATCTCGCGTATCGCTCGAATCGGGATTTCCGGTTCCTCTTCTCTTTGTAATCCTACGATTCTTGCCTTGAACGTAATACGATTTTGAATATAATTTATCGCTTCATTGATACATTCAATAATATTCCCTTTGAAATCCTTGATTTCACCAAATTCCGTTCTAAAGTCAGTAGGATAGGTTGCTTCTTTTATCGTAAGTGGTTTATTTCTTCCAAAAAGATACAAACCCGCATTGTTCAGTTTTCCGTTCTCGGTGAGTAGACCAAGTTTCATCAAGGCTTCATTTGCATTCCTGTATACATAATTCAATCTACCCTTCTCATTTGCTGTACGAATGCAATCGATAAGAAGATTCTCATCGATGTCATCCGGAGTGTAATTTGTTTCTTGCTGTTCCCAAGAAAGATAGGTGTCATCCTTGCTTTTGAAGAAATGTTCTAAATCCATAGGTGTCATTAAGACATCAGAATCATTCAAGCGGAGAAAGTATCTTCCATAAGCAGAGTATGGAGTATCATTTCCGCTTACTGAGACAACAAGGACTTCTTTTCCATCCATGATAGTTTCTTCAACATTCAATTTCTGTGGCAAAGGCTTTAAATTGTTACGGATTTCATGGGCGACTTCTGTCTTTGTCTTTTTTCCTATTGTAATTCCACAGACTCTGCCTTCATCATTTATACCAAAATAGACGACTCCCTCATTTTTCTTGTTGAGCATCGCACTTAACGAAATAACGCCTTCTTTCAGTTGTGCCAAGGACTTTTTCAGTTCAATTGTCTCAGATTCCAATAACATAATGATGCCTCCTGATCTCACAAGTAAATTTATTCTATCATTATTCTATCATTTATTATATCATTAATCCATTGTTTAATACATCATTATTCTATCATTATTCTATCATTTGATTTTTTGGATATACGAGTTTAGCAAAAGCATAGCCCTCTTCCATCTCATTTCTTATCTTATCCAAGACAAAAGGCACTTCATATTGAGGGATGCTAGTGTAGAAACTTTCTTTTCCGAAGTTTTCCTTGATCACTTTATAGCATTTTGAGGCATGATATGCCGTCCGACCATCCATGACGGCACGAGATGCCGCTATTTTTCCATTCACAGACTTTTCTTCTAATAAAAGAATCCCTTCTCCCCCTCTAAGATAAAATCAATCTCTAGACTGTCTTGTGCTTTAGAGTAATAGTAAAGAGGAAGAGAACATTTATTGATGAAGATAGCCATCAAGTTTTCATAGATTGCCCCTTTTCTGGAATCCGAATAAGTTCATCATAGATTTTTCGTTTGAATTCAAATTCACCCATCTTGTTATCCTCTCGCTCTCTTATACATAAATCTTCGTAAAATGTAAATTTCAACACAAAACGAATTCGTAAAGTGTGATTTTTACACAAAACGAAGATTATGAATTATTAGACTCGTTCAGATGTTCATGATTTTTTGTGCAACAAGAAAAAACCTGATACCGAAGTACCAGGTCCTTATTTACAATGGTGGCCCAACGCAGGGTCGAACTGCGGACACCAGCATTTTCAGTGCTGTGCTCTGCCAGCTGAGCTATCGGGCCAATTTGTTACGCTTTTAAGGCGCTTTGATATTGTAGCAAAGTAAAAATAGATATTCAAGCAATTTTTTGGAATTTGTATTCGATTTCAAACCGAAATATCTCCGACTATGCTAAAATAACCATTATGAGCCAAGCTATATCCTTATCTGTACACGATATCGTTGATCTGTTGTTAAGACGCGGTCATTTGGACACACGTATTTTCAACCAATCCTCGATGCAGGAAGGTACAAAGCTTCACGCAAGATACCAGAAAGAACAAGGGGATGACTATTATCCGGAATATCCGCTCTACTATGAATTCCCAAGTGAGAATTTCCTTTTTCGCGTATCCGGAAAAGCAGATGGTGTCATCTTCAAAAACGACGGAGAAGTCATCGTTGAAGAGATCAAGACAACAGTAGATGAACTCGATAACTTCATCCGTGATCACGGAGAATGGCATCTCGGTCAGGCGATGTTTTACGCCTATATCCTCTCAAAGCAGAAGAATCTCACTACTGTCACTATTCTGATGACTTACATCAAGCAGAACAATTACCGTCTAAAGAAACACATCACAAAAAAATATACAGCAGAGGAACTTGAACGTTTTGTCTCTGAACTGATTCTAAGATATACCCATTTCCAGAAAAAGATTCAGAGGATGAAGATGGAAAGAAACCAGTCGACAAAAGACTTGGCTTTTCCCTTCTCTCATTATCGAAAGGGTCAGAAAGAGGCAATCGACTTTGTCGAAAAAGCGGCTGACGCCAAAAGAGATGTCTATCTAGAGGCACCTACTGGCATCGGAAAGACGATTTCTGTCCTCTATCCTCTTGTGAAGAGGTTCTATTCTAGAAAAGCAGATCGAATCTTCTATCTCACGAGCAAGAACTCCATCAAAAAGATCGCAGTCAATGCGATGAATCTTTTCATATCCCAGGGAATCAAGACAAAGACCATCGAATTCACAAGCAAGGAGAATATCTGCTTCAACGACAAAAAAGGCCACTGCAATCCGGATGAATGTCCATTCAGCAAATACTACTATGACAAGCTTCTCGATGTCATCATGGACAATCTCGAATACTTTGATCTCTTTGACAGAAAGACCATCGAGGATATCGCCTACAAGAATCAGATGTGCCCCTTCCAACTGCAGTTAGATTTTTCCGCGTACTGTGATGTTCTCATCTGTGACTATTCTTATGTCTATGACTATCACGATAAATTATGTCTTGAGGAAAGCGGAATCAGAGACACCCATTCCTATCTTCTTGTCGATGAATGCCATAACTTGCCTGACAGAGTGAGAAGCATGTACTCTTTAGAACTCTTCTTAAGTGAAATCCGAGAAGCGATAAACTTCTGCATCTCTCCCGCCTTTGAGTTGCTTCACGCTGACTTAAGAGATTTGATTCAACTGATTGAAAACTTGGATGTTGAGGATATTGCCACTGAAATCCATCAAAACAATCTCTATCAGATCAAGCAAATACCGGATAAGATTTCCGATGATATCGATGACTGTGTCTCCGATATGAGAGAACTGATGAAGAAGTCTCCTAATCTATTGGATGACAAGTTTTTGGAATTCTTCTATACCATGAATAGCTTCAGCTATCTTTCTGAGTTATTAGAGGATGACAATCTCGGGAAGGCATTCTATTGCTATGTCACAAAAAGAGATGATGAGATTCAGTCCATCCGCATCATGAACCTCGATAGCAGGCCACTGATTGTAGAAGGTTCTGAATTCTTTGAATCCGTCGTCTACTTCTCTGCCACTTTATCTCCGAAAGATTATTATATCGACCTTTTAGGCGGAGATAAGAACGACATTACGAACCGCCTAATCTTAGATTCACCTTTCCCAATCGAGAACAGAAGAATCTTCTTCGATACGAATCTCTCTCTTCGCTATAAAGATAGAGACATGACATTATATTCCGTCTATTCTCTAATCAAGGCTGCCACTTCGATGAGAAAAGGAAACTATTTCGTCTTCTGTCCCTCCTTCGACTATCTTGAAAGACTCTCTTCCTTCTTCTTGCAAGAAGAGGAAGAAGGAGTGAATGTCATCTCTCAGACAAGATACATGAAAGAGAATGACAAGCAGACCTTCCTAGATAATTTCCGAAGCACAGCGGATGAGACCACAATCGGACTATTAGTTCTCGGCGGTGTCTTCTCCGAAGGCATCGACCTAGTCGGAGATAGGCTGATCGGTGCCATCATCATTTCCGTCGGTCTTCCGCAAATAAACTTTGAAAGAGACCGATTGAAAGACTATTTCAATACGAATGAGGAAGACCCACAGGCTGGTTTCCATTACGCCTATACGTATCCAGGAATCAATAAAGTGCTTCAGGCTGCAGGAAGAGTCATCCGAACCGAGACAGACAAAGGCTTTGTCCTCTATATCGATTCCAGGTATCGGCAAAGCAATTACAGCAATATCATGAAAGAGATCTATCCCGATCAGATACGAATTGTCTCACCGAGTCAATTGAAGATGAAATTACGTGAATTTTGGAAGGAGAACAACGAAAAATGAACTTTGATCAGAAACATACAAGAAACTTCTGCGTCGTCGCCCATATCGATCATGGAAAGTCCACTCTCTGTGACAGAATCCTTGAGAAGACAGGAGCGGTTGAAGTAAGAGAACTTCAGCCACAGCTTCTTGACGATATGTCAATCGAAAGAGAAAGAGGAATCACCATCAAGCTCAACGCCGTCAATGTCACCTACAAGGCAAAAAACGGAGAGACCTATCTTTTCAATCTGATCGATACCCCTGGTCACGTCGACTTCACCTATGAAGTGAGCCGTTCATTAAGCGCCTGTGAGGGTGCCATTCTTGTCGTAGATGCGACACAAGGCGTTCAGGCACAGACTTTGGCAAACGGCTATCTTGCTATCGATAACGGATTGAAGATTCTCCCTGTCATCAACAAGGTTGACCTTCCTTCCGCCGATGTCGAAAGATGCCAGTTGGAACTTATCGATACCCTTTCCATCGATCCGGAAGCAGTCATTCCTGTCTCAGCAAAGACGGGTATTGGCATTGCTGACTTATTGGAACATATCGTAAGTGATCTTCCCTCTCCTAGTGGAGATGAGACTAAGCCACTTAATGCTTTGATTTTTGATTCCCGTTTTGATTCCTATCGCGGTGTCATCATTCTCATCCGTATCTTTGATGGAACCATCAAAGTCGGAGACAAAATCAAACTCCTTTCCAACGGAAATGTCTACCAGGTCACCGAACTTGGCATTCGAACACCAAAGGAACAGAAAGTAGACTCTTTGAAAGCTGGTGAGGTCGGTTACCTTGCTGCCTCCATCAAAAACATCAAAGATGTACAGGTAGGCGATACAATCACTAGTTTTGAAAATGGGGTGAGTACACCTTTGAAGGGATTCAGAAAGACCCAGCCGATGGTCTTCGCCGGTCTCTATCCGAGCGACAACAAGGATTTCGAAAATCTACACAACGCGTTGGATAAGTTATCTTTAAACGATGCCGCTCTTGTCTATGAGCCAGAGACCTCGGTAGCCTTAGGCTCTGGTTTCCGTTGTGGTTTCTTAGGTTTGCTCCACATGGAAGTCGTTCAGGAAAGACTGGAAGAGGAATTTGATCTCGACATCATGTGCACAGCACCTTCTGTCGTCTATGAAGTCACCTATACCGATGGAACAATTGAATACATCCAGAACCCTGCCGATTTCCCACGTGACAGAACCAAGATCAAAGAGACCGCTGAGCCTTTTGCCGATGTGACAATCATGGCGCCAAAAGACTTTGTCGGAAACATCATGACTCTCTGTCAGGCAAGACGTGGAATCTTCGATGTAATGAACTATATCGATGAAACGCGTGTTGAACTGAAGTATAAGATGCCTCTTAGTGAAATCGTCTTTGACTTCTTCGATAGACTCAAATCCGTCTCACAGGGATACGCCTCTTTGGACTACACTCCAATCGGATATGAGAAGAGCGATGTCGAAAGAATGGATATCCTTCTAAACGGAGAAGCAGTCGATGCTTTGACGACAGTCATCTTCCGTCCGACAGCCTATTCAAGAGCAAGAGCCGTTGTTGACAAACTCAAGGATGTCATTCCAAAACAGCAGTTTGAGATTCCTGTCCAAGCCGCTTTCGGAAGCAAGATCATTGCTAGAGCCGATATCAAATCCGTCAGAAAGGACGTCCTTGCCAAATGCTATGGCGGTGATATCTCAAGAAAGAAGAAACTCTTAGAGAAGCAGAAGAAGGGTAAGAAGAGAATGAAGGAATTCGGTAAGGTCCAGGTGCCACAGGAAGCCTTCATTGCTATGCTGACGGTTGACGACACACAAAAATAGTAAAAAATTAGTATATTGTAGTTTCTATTGCTGTATAATATTTTCGTATGAACAAAATCGAAATTGGAAAAAAATACACGGACTCCCTCTATGCGACTAGAGATGAGGTTTCTCAGGCATATAACAACGATGACGTCAAGAGCATTTGGGATAATGTTCTGCTTTATCGTTCCTTTTATGACGAGGAAACGGAGCTCATCGATAAAGAGGGAAATCACTACAAGGTGTGTTTGACCAAGAACATCCTCTCCGAATGCTATAACCTTCAGACTCGAATCATTGAAAGGCTGCTTTCCTATTCTCATTTAGAGAAAGATCTTTCTCTTCTTTTCTCGATTGAACAATTGAAAAAGTCTCTAGAACAGACCGCTAAGTTCAATAGCATCGCGACAAGTGATGCTGTCATCGATAAGATTGCAAGGAATGAGCTAGAGAATGCTACTCCGAAGCATTTCACTCTTCTTGCCTACGAGAAAGCTTTCCGTTATGCTCTTTCTCTTCCTAAGTTTGATTTGGAGGCGATTGAGAATATCAATAAGCTCTTATCCGGTGAGGACAAGGACTCTTCCGTCTCCTATAGAAAGGAAAACAATGCGGATGTCATCAATCCGCTTATCCTTCCTTCCTATACCGATATCCCAAAACACTTTGAAACATTGTTTTCTTTCTTATCCCAGGAAGAGATTCCATTACTCATCCGTGCTTTAGGCATCGTCTACTTCTTCTCCTATCTTAGACCGTTTGAACTCTTCAATGAGGAGACATCCGGTCTTGTGGCAAAATGCTTTTTGAAGTGCAATCACTTATCCTACTTTGGATTCTTCCTTCCTTTTGAGTCGTTATCGTATACGACTTCCGCATCCTATTTCAAGAAACTGAAACAGAGTGAGACGTCTTTGGATCTAACCTACTTCCTAGAATCCACCATCCGGTTCCTTCACTATGGGTTCGACCTGACAGAAAAGGATTTCCAATCCTTTGAAGAGAAGAACAAGGAAAGAGAACTCTCTTCTTCCTTGAAAGAAGAAAAGAGTGATGTGACCTCTGACAGCGTTGTCTTTGCTCTACCTGATTTCCCTACCATGCAGAATGAAAATGAGATTGAGATATTGGCTAAGAAGCTGATGTCTGTCTATCCTCAGTTAAAGAAAAAACAAGCTCATTTTTACGCAGGACACTGCCAAGTCGGACTCAACTATACGATTGAGCAGTTCAAGAAGGAAGAGAAGTCGGTCTATGAGACAGCTCGTACTTCCATGGAAGATCTTGCGAATCGAGGCTTCTATAGGAAACTTCAGATTGGCAAGAAGTTTGTTTACACTCCGATTCCGTTAAAAGAGATCAATGACTGAGTCTTTATATATTCATATTCCATTCTGTAGTCATATCTGTGCCTACTGTGATTTTCCTAAGGTGCTCACAGGTACTTTTTCTGAGGAAAAATATATCGATGCACTCATCGATGACATAGAAAGTCAATTGATTCTAGACCACTCTTTGAAGACAATCTATATCGGTGGAGGAACTCCAAGTGCTCTATCTCTTTCTTCTTTAGAGAGACTATTATCCTATCTCGATTCTCGTTTCTATCCACTTGTTGAATTCACAATGGAAGCCAATCCAGAATCTTTATCGGAAGAGAAAATCAAAATCTTGAAAAGATATCATATAAACCGCATCTCATTAGGAGTTGAGTCTACTTCCGATAGAGTCCTCGCTCATCTAAACAGAAAGCATACTACGAAAGATGTAATAGATGTAGTCACTCTACTCAGGAAATATGATTTCGATAACATCAATCTAGACTTCATTTATGGTGTCGACAATATGACAGAAGAGGATCTGCATCATGACATCGATTTTGCAATCGATAGTCATGTCGAGCATCTATCGTTCTATTCTCTTCAGATTGAAGAAGGAACGGTTTTCTATAACAAGAAAGTAGTAGCCAAGAATGATGAGACAATGGCTAGTATGTATGAGATAATACTATCAAAGTTAGATAAGAGCGGTTATCACCGATATGAGGTATCCAACTTTGCAAAGCCTGATAAAGAAAGCCTTCATAACCTTACCTACTGGCATGATAAAGAGTACTATGCTTCTGGATTAGGTGCTAGCGGATATGTCAACAATATAAGATATAAAAATACATTATCGATGAATAAGTATTTAGCAGGAAATTACAGGCATGAAGAAGAAGCGATTTCTATCTATGATCATGAATTTGAATACATCATGCTTCATCTTCGCTTAGTCAAAGGATTTCCTCTGGATGAATTCAAAAAGCTATTCAACAAGGACTTCCTTCCCTCCTATAAGAAGAACTTAGACGAAGTAAAAGACTATGTCCAAGTAAAGGACGGATACTTTTCCATTCAAGAAAAATATCTCTATACGATGGACAGTATCCTTCTATCCTTACTAAAGCTTCCGGAAGATATTCAAAAAGAAAACTGATTTTTTATAAATCCTCACTTGTGACGATATATCTAGTGGAGGCATTTATGAAACTGAATGAATTTATCAAACGAAGAGGTGTCTATCTTTTCTCCCTTTTCCTTCTCAGTGTTTTATATGCACTGATCATTCCAAATACGATTTTTGCTGTCTTCTGTTTTCTTCTTTCCTTTTCCTTATCGTTCTATTCTCTTTACACTTACGAAAAGAAGGTCTTCTCTTTTGAGAAGGAGATTTCATCCTACTCTTTCTTCTCTTCCTTTCTGAATTCTTTGATGGCACAGATACCGACAAAGCAAAGCTATGAGTTTGCTTTGCAGTATCTTCTTTCCTATCAGGAAGAGGTCCCTTATGAATCTATCAAGGAGAATCCGAGCCTTCTTACTCTCTATTCATTCCAGCCTTATTTTGAAAGGATTATCGAGAAAGACAAGAAAGAGGAAGCTCATCTTTCTGATTATGTTCCTTTGATCAATCGTTTAGAGGAGAAGAAAAGCGCCTATCAGAAAATGAGAAGACACAATGAAAAGAGTCTTTCTCTTTTTCTTCTAGTTCTACTTTGTTTCTTCCTTCTTATCCTTGCTTTATTCCTCATCAATTCCTCATTGAAGGAATTGACGAAGAATACGATTTACTGTGTCTTTTCTTTTCTTATTCTTCCGTTCATTTACCCTAGCTCTATCTTTTTCACAATCCGTAAAATGATGAAAGGGGCCAAGGCATGAAAAATCCATTCAAGAAAAAGAAGACAACAAAAGAAAAGAAGAAGTTAGATATTCAGGAGATACTTTTCTATCTTCCACTTCTTTTTTCGCTTGTTCTATGTTACTTCATCTATTCAAAGTCCGATCAGATCTTGCCTTGTGTTTTATTTCCGTTGAGTGCTCTTTCTCTTTCTTTGCTCTTCAGAAAAGAAAAGAAGGAGAAAGAGAAAGGACTTGACGACGTTATCCTTTTCTATCACCGTTTCCTTTACTTTTCCTCTTTAGAAGAGGATTACTTCTTAGGTTTCTCTTCTGCTATCGATTCTCTTCCTATTTCGGATTTAAAGGATAAGCTTCTCGATTATCAAGAACAGGAAGTAAAAGAGAATGAGATCCCACTAGCAGTCAATAAGAAACAATCTGAATTTGCTCTCATCTCCTTTATCAACCTTCTTCTACATAATGAAGAAGAGTATTCAACTAGCACAACAAGGGAACTGAAAAGAAAGATTGCTCTTTTTGAAGAGGACGGAAAAGAGAACGATGAGACTTCCTCCTTTGCAATACCCTCTCTTTTGCTTTCTCTTTACGTGTTTTTATTCCTCTCTATGCTTTTCTAAAATGAAGGATCGTTTTTTCCTTTTCTTTCCTGTTCCTCTATTCCTTTTCCTTTCCTTGACTCATGATCTCATCATTCGTCATGACTTCTATAGCCACGCAGAAATCGATGCCATAACAATCAAAAATAACATCGATAATGAAATCGATATGGAAAGAGGAATCCATGACGATGTTTTTATAGTCTGTGTCTCTGGATGCAGAGATGATCTTAACACCTACTTTTCTACGATACAGTTCACGCTGAAAAGCAGAAAAACAGTGATATTCTCCTCAAAACCCTATTCAATCCGCTACACTTACAATCGACAAAAAAATACTTTTGCGATATACTAAGTAATTGTCTACGAAAGAAATGTTTTTTGAATTAAGAGGTGAATTATGAACATTATCGACGATTTAGAAAAAAGAGGACTTTTGGACAATTTCTCCGACAAAGAAAAGATTCATGAGTTGTTTGATACTCCGCAGACTCTCTACTGTGGTTTCGATCCGAGCGCTAAGTCTCTCCAGTTAGGAAACTTCATCATGATTACGATCCTCCAGAGACTTCAGAAAGCAGGACACAGAGTCATCGCCATGCTCGGCGGTGCCACTGGTATGATCGGTGATCCTTCCGGAAAGAAAGCCGAAAGAAAGTTCCTTACTCCTGACCAGGTTATGGAGAATGCTGAATGCATCCGTAAGCAATTAAGCAAATATGTAGACACCAGTGATCCGAATAAGGGTCTCATTCTCAACAACTATGAATGGTGGAGCAAGACAAATATCTTATCTTTCTTAAGAGATTACGGAAAGAACTTCCAAATCGGATACATGCTCTCTAAGGACATCGTCAAATCCCGTTTGGAGGCCGGTATTTCTTATGCTGAATTCTCCTACATGATCCTTCAGGCTGGTGACTTCGATAACCTTTACCGCGATTACCACTGCACAATGCAGTTCGGTGGCGGCGATCAGTGGGGTAATCTCACCACCGCATTGGACTTCGTCAAGAAGAAGGAAGGCTCTGACTGCGGTGCTGAAGTCTTCTCCTTCAAGCTCATCACCGATAGCCAAGGAAAGAAGTTCGGAAAGAGTGAATCCGGTGCCTTGTATCTCGATCCGACTATGACCACTCCTTATCACATCTATCAGTACTTTATGAATGTCTCCGACAGCGATGTCTTGAAGTATCTCTATATCTTTGATGATAGACCGATTGAAGAAATCGATAGTATCTACAAAGCTCATTTAGAGCATCCTGAACTCAGAAACGGTCAGAAAGAGCTTGCCCGTGTCATCGTCACTAGACTCCACGGTGAAAAAGCCGCTGATGACTGCTTAAAGATGTCCACTGCCTTATTCGCAGACTCCTTCCACGGACTCGACGCTGCTTCCTTAAAGGAACTTACAGACGGACTTGTCGTTGTCGAAGAAAGTGAGAACATCAACCTCCTCGACGCTTTGATCAAGACTGGTCTTAGCAAGAGCAAGAGAGAAGCTAGAGAGTTTGTAAACGCTGGCGCTGTCAAAATCAACGGCGAAAAGACTTCCGACTTAGAAAAGGTCATCACAAAGGATGACGCTTTAGATGGCGGATACATCTTCATCAAGCGTGGCAAGAAGCTCTACGCTGTCTTGAAGTACTAATCGATAAGAAACTTCTTTATCTCTTCTATCACTTCCTGATTGTAAGGATACATCTTCCTACGGTCCAACGAGGAGATGAATTCATTCATCTGACTACTATCCTCTCCGAATTCGGAGAGGATTTTTTGATATTCATCGATGCTTTTTGCATAATTTTCCAATCCTTCCTTAGCGATAAGAGAGTTATGTTCGCCTGTTTCTGTGATGAAAAGATGAACATTCTTGTTTTCCTTTTTAGTAAGACTCTTTGCAATGCTGTCATGATAGGATACGACTTTGTCATCCATGGCATGGATGACTAAGATATCTATTTCATTCTTCCATCCTAGTTTTGCATGTCTCGTATTACGGATGCCGAATAGTAGGATATAACATAAAGAATAAAGAGGACGGATGGAATAATAGAATCCTCTCTTCATTCCTTTCAGTAAGGATAAGACTGTTTTATTCGGAGAGATAAAGCCAGAGCGAAGCACTGCTTTCTTTACCTCTGGATATTTCTTTAAGGCACAAAGTGAGCAATACGCTCCCCAACTATGTCCATATAGGATGATGTCTTTTCCTTGATGAATGTTGTTCTTTAAGACATAACGAATGACATTCTCTAATACATAGCTTCCATTCGCTAAGGATACCTGATTCTTCCCTTCACTGTCTCCGACTCCGTATTGGTCATAGGCTAAGACTGTATATCCAAGACTAGTCAGATAATAGATATCAGCCAAATACTGAATATGAGTACCGAAGAATCCATGAGACAGAATGATGAATCCTTTCTCATCTTTCTTTTCTTTCTGTGTATAGAGATATCCCTGTATCTTCTCTCCGTAATATCCGATACGTAGAGGTTCTCTTTCTAATTCAGGATAATCAGATAACTGTAAGAAACAGGGATTCTCTGGATCTTTTCCACGGACTAAAAAGAATTTCTTATTGATGAGAAAGGTAGAAATCAGTGCATAGACAAAATAAAGGAATAGTAAGCAAAGAAGAACGATAATAATGATCAATATGATGTCATTCATAATGAAATGATTATAGCATAGTGGGCTTAGCTTCGGCTATTTTTCACATTTTTAGCACTCTCCACTTGAAACTGCTAATTTTTGCACTATAATTTAAATGACGTCAAATTAGGAGGTCAAAATTATGGCAGAACAGAAATATACAACAAAAGTAATAGACGCAATCAACAAAGGAATGGAAATCACCAAGGATAAACAGTTATCCTGCTTTGATGTTCCTGTCCTTCTCCGTGTTTTATACGATCAGGAAGGATCGATGTATCTTAGCATCTTAAAGAAGCTCGATATTGATATCAAAGAGGTATCACAGGAAATCGACTCCTATATTGAGCATTCCGTTAAGACGACAAGCACAAGCGAACCCGATACAAGTGCGGATGTAAAGAATATCCTTTACAATGCAACCAAATATGAAAAGGATATGAATGATGAGTATATGTCCATCGAGCACTTGCTCTTGGCTCAGTTTGACTGCAAACACACTCTTATCGATAAACTCAGCAAACTTGAACACTACAACAAGAAGGACTTCAAGAAGGCAATCGATTCAATCCGTGGCGGAAACCATGTGACCAGCGATAATCCGGAAAGCCAGTATGAGGCCTTGAAGAAATACGGCAGAGACTTAGTCGCTTCCGTTGCAGATGGCAAAATCGATCCGGTCATCGGAAGAGATGATGAGATCAGAAGAGTCATGGAGATACTATCGAGAAAAAGTAAGAACAATCCGGTCTTAATCGGTGATCCTGGCGTTGGTAAGACAGCAGTTGTCGAAGGACTGGCATGGCGTATCTTCAAAGGCGATGTACCAGAGACCTTGAAGAACAAGACCATCTGGGAACTCGATATCGGCTCTTTGATTGCAGGTGCAAAATACCGTGGTGAATTCGAGGAAAGACTCAAAGCCGTCATGAAGGAAGTCAGCAAGAGTGAAGGAAGAATCATTCTCTTCATCGATGAGATTCACACTCTTATCGGAGCTGGTGCAGGTGGTGACTCCTCTCTCGATGCCGCCAACATCTTAAAGCCATTGCTCGCACGCGGTGAACTTCACTGCATCGGTGCAACAACGCTCAACGAATATAGGAAGTACATCGAAAAGGATCCAGCTTTTGCCCGTCGTATGCAGAAGGTCATGGTCGATGAACCGACCATAGAAGACTCAATCGCTATTCTTCGTGGCATCAAGGACAGATACGAACAGCATCACGGAGTTGAGATCAGCGATGATGCCATCATCGCCGCTGTCACTCTATCCAAGAGATATATCACAGATCGTTTCTTACCTGATAAGGCAATCGACTTGATTGATGAAGCATGTGCCAAGGTCAGAATGCAGATCGATACGATGCCGGAAGAACTCGATGAAGTCAATAGAAAACTCATGCAGCTTCAAATTGAGAAGGTATCATTGAAGAATGATCATAGCGACAATGCGCAGAAGAGACTAGCCGACATGGAGAAAGAAATCAGTGAACTCACCTCCAAGAAGGATCATCTCTATGCTCAATGGAAAGCTGAGAAAGGTGATGCTGAAAAGCAGAAAGATTTGAAGAAGCAGCTCGATATCGCCTCACTCAACTTGCAAAAAGCAATGCAGGATGCTGATTACAATACTGCAGCCAGATTGCAGAACAAGGATATTCCGGAACTCAAGGAGAAATTAGCGAAAGCAAAGGAAAACACCAAGGAATCCACCATGCTTTCCGATAGTGTCACTGATGAAACAGTCGCTCAGGTCATCTCCCTTCAGACTGGAATCCCTGTCAGCAAATTGACGAAGACAGAAAGTCAGAAGATATTGACTCTCAAGGATGAATTAGAGAAGAGAGTCATCGGGCAGGATGAGGCATTGACTCAGATTTCCAATTCCATCATCCGTTCCCGTGCCGGTCTCTCCGACAGCAATCGTCCGATTGGTTCCTTCCTCTTCTTAGGTCCGACTGGTGTCGGTAAGACAGAGGTTGCAAAAGCACTGGCTGAACAGCTCTTTGACAGCGAAAAGCAGATTGTCCGTATCGATATGTCCGAATATATGGAGAAGGAATCTGTCTCTCGTTTAGTCGGTGCCGCTCCAGGCTATGTCGGATATGAGGAAGGTGGTCAGCTTACCGAAGCGGTAAGAAGAAAACCATATTCTATTGTCCTCTTTGATGAAGTAGAAAAAGCTCATCCAGATGTCTTCAACATCCTCCTTCAGGTTCTCGATGATGGAAGACTCACAGATGGCCAGGGTAGAACTGTCGATTTCACCAATACCATCATCATCATGACAAGTAACTTAGGAAGTGAATACCTCCTCTCTGACAACAAGGAAGAAGGAAGAAAGAAGGTAATGGAACTTCTGAAGAAATCCTTCCGTCCTGAATTCATCAACAGAATTGATGAGATTGTCATGTTCAACTCTTTGACAGAGTCTGTTGTTGATAAGATTGTCGAGAAATTCCTCAACCTTCTTAAGAATAGACTTGCCGTTAAAGACATCTCATTCGATTATGACTCTAACGCAGTCAGCTTCATCCATAAGAATTCCTTTGATGAGACTTATGGCGCTAGACCGATAAGACGTTACATCCAGAGTGCAGTAGAGACTCCTCTTGCCAATAAGATCCTCTCTGGTGAAGTGACAAAGACAGTCACACTCACTTCTGACGGAAAAGAACTGCAGTTCATCTCGAAGTAAATATAAGAATCAGGCTTTCGAAAGAAGGCCTGATTTTTGTTTCACAATGAAAATTATTGGAAAAGTCTATATTTTGGCTCCAAAAAGTATTGGAAAAGTCCACTATCCTTTAGTCTTGACAAGAATATGTTACAAGTAATAAAGATGATATGCAAATAAATATGCCATCGTGTAATGATTTCTTGCATTTCTTCCACTATAAAGCATAGGAAAGACAAATCTTTCCAAATTCATCCGAAAAACGATAAGTCAGCTATCATTTGTATCTTACAAGAACATAGTCATATAGAAGGGAATATAGGTGATATTGCCTTCTCGTTTGATATCTTTTGAATAGATCACGTAATTTGTTTTGATTCTATCTGGATACTTTCTGTTGAATTCATCTATCGATTTATGACTCGAATAGGATGAAGACTTCACTTCTATCGGTATCAGTTTCTTACCTTCACTCAAAAGGAAGTCTATCTCATAATGATCAAACATATGAAAATATAAATCATGATCATTTGCTTTCAGCATTTGAGCGATTGAATTTTCAAGTATCGTTCCCAAGTTAACACCAATCTTATCGAATATAATCTGCTTATAGATAGAGTCTTCTATCTTCTCATTGGAATCTCGGAAAATCTGTGTCACCAATAATCCGGTATCATTGAGATATATCTTCTGACTGCTGTAATCCTTTGTTCGGTTTAATCCGACTGTCGGGTCTGTCGTGTTATAGGCAACATTGACAATCTTAGAATCTTCGATTGCCTGGAAGGACGATAATGTTCTTGATAGTCTTGCATTCTTATCGATAGCTGTAATTTTGAATATTTTGCTATGTGATGAGAGTTCAGATGGAACAGCATTCAAAATCAATGCAGTAGATAATCGATTATCAGCATCTGTCTTTTTTAAGTCACTTCTATATAGATTCAATATGTCCTGTTTCACTTCATCCACTCTTGAGAAGTCATTCGTTTTCAGTAGTTCATCGATTGCCTGTGGCATACCACCGACAACAAGATACGTCCTATATAATTCCATCATCTCTCTATGGACGGTATCTCCTAATGGTTTGAGATGATCAAAAGAGTCCTTTAGCAGGTCTATCGCATTATCTCTACCCATCGCCCACAAAAATTCCTCAAAATCGAGAGGATACATTTCCATGCTTCTCTCTTCGCTAGGAATCAGAATGTCTTTTACATTTTGTTTCAATGAGATCAAGGAACCTGTTTCAATATAGTGATATCTTCCATCTTTAACTAGCTGCTTTATCGATTGCCTTGCAATCGGAAAAAGCTGTATCTCATCAAAAATAATCAAAGATTCATTTGGATAGAGAGAAGTTGAATAGAGCAAAGATAGCTTACGGAAGAAACGATCCAAATCACTGATATCATTTTCAAATAGGCTTTTTACTTTTGCTAAGTCACTTTGAAAATTGATCAGAATGTAGGATTTATATTCTTTTTTTCCAAATTCCTCAACAATGGTAGACTTTCCAATACGTCTTGCGCCTTGGATTAGCAATGCTCTCTCGTTAGCCCAATTATTTTTCCAATCGAGCATTTTAGAATATATTTTTCTCTTGAAAATCATTGATGCACTCCTTCCTATCAACTATATTTTACCACGTTATGTGGATATTGGTAGGCAAAATGCACGAAATTTAAAAATGTTTTCACTTGGTTTTGCACAAATTTTAAAAATGTTTGAATAGGAAAATGCACAAATTTTAAAAATGTTTGTTGCTAGTTTTGCACGTATTCTACAAATCTTAGCCCATATAATGATCTTAGCATGAGATAAGTGAAACAAGGTTGAAGTCAATTTTGTCATCATAAAGGATGATAAGAGATGCTTTATGCGGTTCAGCTATCTCTTATCCGATGATGAAGTCATCGATTAATAATTCAAAGACTTTGATTCCTAAAGTTCAGCATCTCATAAAAAGTCAATCAGGGGTGTTCCCTAATTGACTTTTTGTTTTTGGTGATAACTGCAGACTTCCTTTAACGGGCAATCTGTGCACTTTGGTGACTTAGCTGAGCAGATATTCCTACCTAGTAGGATAAACTGTCTATGTAGATGGATACAGGATTGACCCTGATATAGTTTTTCTAATGCGACTTCTGTTTCATCAGCTGAGAGTGAATCTTTTACGAGTCCTAATCGATGCGTGACCCTGTAAACATGAGTATCGACTGGGATGAAGGGAAGATTGTAGTACTCTCCTAGAAATACAGCGGATGTCTTATATCCGACACCAGGAAGACTCATCAGCTTCTCCCTGTCAGTTGGGACTTTACCTTCATAATCTTCCAATAGTATCTTTGCAGTCTTAAGTATATATTCACACTTCGACTTTCCTAATCCTACTTTCTTGATGGAATCGAGTATGATGAGACGATTCTCCTCTTTGTAGTCTTCTAGATGGGGCAACAGCTGAAAGAGTTTCGCGGTTGCCTCATTGACGGATTTATCCGTAGCCTGAGCAGAGAGGATGATAGCAAAGAGGAGCTGATAATCATTATTGAAGTGTAGAAAGGTCTCAGTATGAGGATAGAGACGTTCTAATTGTTCCTTGATATAGAGGGCTTTCTCTTTCTTTTGCATACTACCAGTTTGTCGATTCAATGAGTTTCTGTAAGTCATCAGACTTATTGGTCTCTTCATTGACAGTAGAGACTCCGATTGTCTTTCTAGACTCACTTCTTTGCATCTGTAAGACTAAGGAATCCGCTGTCTTGAAGGAGATATGTCCATTCTTGGTTATGGCTTTCTTGCAGGCCTCTTTGATCATGTTCTCATCGGCTCCGCCTTTTACCCACTGGCTGACTCGATCCTTATCGATAGGAGACAAGGGTCCATTGATGCTTTCTAAATAGGAGTAGAGACTCTCCGAGAGAGGATTCTTCAAGGTGTCTGTGTTTCCTTTGAGGATGAGATCCTTGATCTCATCCTGGAAGAGCTGTTCCTTGAAGGATTCTAGGGATGTTGAGAACTGATTTCCGTTCTGTACGATTGAAAGATATTTCTTCGACATCAGTTTAGATAAGGACTGATCGATACGATCCTTCGGTGCTTTCATGTAAGGAGAAAGGATCTCACAGGTTAAAAGTGTATTCTCGGCTACGGATAAGACAGCATCCGAAACGAATAAGACCATGGTATCGATTTCATCGAGACCATAGTTCAGATATTTCTTGATCAATAGGCTTTTCCAGTCAATGTCGTTCTTTGTTAAGTTCATAGTGTTCCTCCACCTTCATTATACCAAATAATCTAGATGCTATCGTCTTTATGATAGTAAAGGGATAGATAGTATTCCTGTCTATCTTTCGGAAACTTCCGTATCTCTTCCATGATTTTGTTCGGATTGAGCATATTCAATAGCCCTTCTTCCTTTTTGATTGCTTTTTCAAGTTCTTCATCGATTGAGAAGGAAAGCTCTTCTGAGAATCGAATAGCTCTTAAGATACGTAAAGGATCCTCGATGAGTCTTGTAGTTGGATCACCGATGATACGGATCCTCTTCTCTTCGATATCTTTTAACCCCAGTCCTGTCGGATCAAAGATCTCTCCAGAGATATCTCCATAAAGAGCATTGATTGTGAAATCTCTTCTTTTTGAATCCTCTTGATAGTCCTTTAAAAATTCGACTTTGCTCGGATGTCGATAGTCGATGTAATCACTCTCTTTTCGATAGCTTGCCAAAGTAATATGATACCCATCAACTTTGAAGGTTGTGGTTCCAAACTTTTCAAAGTAGAGCTTATCAGGGAATAGAGCGTGGATGAAAAGAGGATCGGCACGAGTAGCAAAGTCAAGGTCATCCACGCTCTTACCTAGGATAAGATCACGTGTTGACCCTCCGACTAAAAAGAGTTCCTCTTTGATAAGAGAGGATAAGTCAGAGAAGAGAGATGTTACTTTATCAGGATAGTGAATATTCATGGTTAAAAAAATGCCGTCAACAGACGGCATTATTTCAAGCGAAACTAAGATTACTTAGCGTTGACAAGATCCTTCAAGGTCTTGGAAGGTTTGAATTTGACAGCCTTGGATGCAGGGATGACAATCTTTCTGGATTTGTCGGAAGGATCGACACCGGTTCTCTCAGGACGATCGACCAAGACGAACTGACCGAAGCCAGCGATCTTGACAGTTCCGTATTCAGGATCATTGAGACCAGAAGCGATGTAGGTGAAGATCATCTCGACTGCCTTTAAAGCATCACCCTTCTTCATTCTTCCTTCTTTTGCCAACTGTTCAGCTAAATCTTCTTTTGTAATGATTTTTGTTTCAGCCATAATGTGACCTACCTTTCTTTAAAAACAAGATACCACAGCAATTTTAGAAAATCAATTTTTTTCGATAATTTCTAGCATTTTGACACATTTTCAGTTCTTGAATCACGCTCTTTGCTCAAAATTCAGTCAAAATCATGTAATCGCTTACCTAAATTTTAAATTTCATTTCAGTTTTGTATACTTCGTAGAGACACCTTTTGCCTTAGAGATAGGATACTTTTTCTCTGTCTTATCCATCTTCTTGTTCATGATGTCGATGATATCGACATCAAGGACCATGGATAACTGGATACAGTAATTCATGACATCTGCTAACTCTTCCTTGACCTCTTCTAAGTCTGCATTCTCATTCCACTGATAGCACTCTAATAGTTCTCCAGCTTCAATGGATATAGACTTAGCAAGATTAGAAGGACTATGAAACTGATCCCAGTCTCTATCCTTATTGAACTTATCGATGCGTTCTTTCAGTTTCTCTAATTCATCCATATATATGTATCTTTCCTCTATTACTTCATATTCTCCATCAGTTGATCTTTCCACTTGGAAATATAGGATTTGATGATATCCCAGGTAATGAGTCCTTTACCAATGGATACACCTAAATACTTACAAGGAAGTAGATCATAGATTTCCTTCGGGAAGTAATCCTTGAAGTACTCATAATCCAATAATCCATACTTATCAATATCTCTCTTCATCTTATCTGCATCAAATGCAAGAGTAGATGGATCATATTCAAAGATGTTGAAAAGACCATCTAGTGAAGAAGATAGGCCTAACATGTTATCAATGACTAAATCCAAATGTTTTGCAGTCACTGGAGATACAACCTTTGTATACATTCTACTGACTTTACCAGAAAGAAGTTTCACTTCACTTCTATTCAAGTTAGCATCGACATAAACAAATCTATGCCCAATGAAGTTCTGATAATTATCAATACTGAGATAGACATATTTATTCAAATCAAGATCAAAGTAACCATGTTTATATACAAGACCAGTTTCAACTCCGTTTTCAAAACTTAAATGCAACACATTGCAGTCTTTCGCTACTTCATCTTTATGAGCATTCACAATGATTACATTGGGTTCCAATTTAGCAGTTTCATGATTGAATGAGATGACAACATCACCCTTTTCAATTAGTCCGGCTTGCTTATAAGAACCATCAGCCATTAGGACAAGCGTAGTAGGTAAAACACAACTACCACTACTCTCATAATAGTAAGCTTCATATGAGCCACTTAAAGAAAGGGTAATCTCATCATCGTTCTTTCTCGTATAAGACACGACACATGACAATGTATACGTGATTGTTTCTGAAGTGGCGGCCGGTGTAGTAAAAGTCACCTTATTTTCTTTTTGAGTCAATTCAATCTCAGGATCAATTGACCAATTATATATGATATTTTGACTGGCATAATTCCACTTATAAATACTGGCAGTAATTGTGTAGGTGGCTTCACTTTTGTTACTAGATTTACCTAATGTTTTGTCTAAGGTAAAGGATGTAAGATCAGTGTTGCTTGTTTCCCAATAATTACCATTGAGTTGATAAGTCTTATTTTTCTCCAAACGAAATGTAGAGGGAATATTATCAGACACATCTTGCACCATATATGCTTCTGCGGTCTCAATATGCTTATCTATCGTACTAGGAGAAGTTGTCGCGATTAAATCGGCGGTTATATATGAATCGACAAAATTCTCGCCTGTTTTAACAATCCCGCTTTGATGTTCGGTATTAATAATACCCCCAAAACTCGAATTAAGAATCAAAGTACCATTAACAAGTAATTTCGATCTCCCCATGTTTTGAGGTGAAAACGTATCTCCCCCCTTAGCAACATCAATTCCAGTTGTAACAATTGGAGAATACCCCTGATAAAAGGTTACTGGAGCATTCATAATGCATTTTGCGCTTTGGCTGATGGTCAAGCTCGAACCCGAAAAAAATTTCATACGATTCTCAATAGTAAGTGTACCGCTCACTTGAGTAATCTGATATTTGTAACTAATCACACAATCTATTTTCGAAGTATCAATATTCAATGCAGCGCCTACGGATATTTTCATTGAAGATAATTTAAGATCGCCTTCAATTGACACATAAGTATAATTAGCATTCTCATTTGTGACATTATCAGATACATCAACGGAAGTATAGCGACAATCAACCGGAGAATATTTGAACTTTACATTAGTTCCATTGCCCATTTTAAACAAACATATCTCATTATCAGTACCTAAAACTAACACGGATGCGCTGTAATAAGTGCTTAAAGCATAAAGAACTGCAAGACCCGTTAATTTCGAACCATAATTATAAATTTGAGAAACATGACAATTAGGAAAATCATAGTAATTAAAAGGCATAGTTCCAACGGTAGAACTAGTTGCGGCAGATGCATGTGACCCTCCTCTATAATCATAAATAACTAGAGGCATTTTCATACTTCCAGTAGAAGAGTTCTCAACTACACTACCATTGTTGCTGGATGATTCCTTAATATATCCATAAAGATTAATAGAACCATTATTGAGAATTTTAGCATTGTCTTGCATCAGGATTTCACAATAATCACCCAATGTAAAACCGGTCGGTCGCTGATTGTTATTGCCAATGCCAACCTTGCCGGCAACATCTATCGTTCCATTATTCGTTAAAGTAATACCTTTCGCAATCGTAACGACATTCTTTCTATTTTCGGCTACTGCAGAAGCATCTTTATCTGCAAAGCCATTATTTGATTGATTATTTTTGGGAGAAGTATAATCTGAATGTGTTCCATCCCCATTATCATCATATGGGATACATAATGTGACACCGGATTTAATCTCACAATCTCTTGTGATTGTAGGATTCGTTCCTGGTATAACGTAAACAGTACCAGAAGATGTATGTTCTAATGCAGATTCAACAGTAAGATAGTATGTGTTGACATTGTTCGTTCTAGTATATGCAACAATTGTGACATCACTATCCGCTTTTTTGTTATAAGAGGTTTCAGTCGACTTATTAACGGCAATCCATTGACTTTCACCAACAGCTGTCAATGACAAAGCCAAAAGAGATATGACAATAAGGCTCCTTCTTGCTTTCATATTAGAAAACTACCTCCGCGCCAAAATAAAAGACCAAATCCTTATGAGTGATCTTATTATAGACATCTGTTTCAAATGTACCCTGTGGGAATTCAAAAGAATATTTCACTTTGAAGTAGAGTTTCTCAGCTGTTAAGTCAGGAGTCAAATCAAAATCCGATTTGTAGGATGAAGATGAAGAAGTATTGGATGTCGAAGTTATATCATACGAAGCAACTTCAGTTGCACTCATACCTAACGATACTGATTTAAGATAAGAGTTCAAAAGATTATCAAAGTCACTGTATTTATGCGAAAAAGTAGTAGAAAGATCAAAATCAGTAAGTTCAGTAGAAAAGTATGTTTTTACACTGTCTTTGAGATAAGTAACATCGATGGAGAAACCGACAATGATATCTCCCTTATAGGCAATCATCTCATTTTCCTCATCGATTATTCCGTATATGCAGAAATCAAAGACTTCAGCGGTCTTATCAAATGTGATAAACGAATTCTTATCGACCGTATCTGCAATCTCGATCTGAACCGTGCCTTCAC
>CAVILQ010000007.1:0-77373 GCA_963643715.1 bacterium
AAAGTGTTATAATATATGTGAAACAAGTTTATAATAAACGTTTCACATTTTCGGAGAATTACTATGGTCAATGTTGCAGAATTATTACATGAACAAGAAGTTTTGAAATCTAGAATAGACAAAATGATACATGGCTCAATTGAAATAAGAGAAAAAAATAATAAGAAATATATCTATGTGCATTTTCGTGATGGAGGAATATCTACATCTAAGTATGCTGGTGAATATAGTATAGAATTAAATAACCTTATTCTTGAAAATAATAAACTAATAAAAGAATACAAAAAAAGATTAAAAGAAATTAAAAAAGAATTAGGTGTATTGCAATATGAGTCAACAGAATTAACTGATAATATAAAAATCAATATAGATTTAGCTAGAAGAAATTTAGTTGACTCTATATATAAACAAGCTATGTTAGAAGGCGTCGCTACTACATATTCTGATACTGAAACCATTGTTAATGGTGGTATAGTAAAGGACATGACTGCATCTGATATTTCTAAAGTTGTTAATTTAAAACATGCATGGGAATTTATATTAGATGAAGGCGTTATATCATATTCAACCAATTACTCTATATTATGCCAAATTAATGAAATAGTAGAAGAGGGATTTACTTATACTGCAGGAAGAATTAGAAGTGTTCCTGTATCTATTGGTGGAACTAATTATATTCCACCTCTCCCTTACGAACCGAAAGTGAAAGAAGATTTATCATTAATATTATCGAAGGGCACATCATATGATGTCGCGATTGAATTGTTATTATATGTAATGAAAAAACAATTATTTATAGATGGAAATAAAAGAACTGCTGTAATATTTGCAAACCATTATTTAATTAGCAGAGGATTAGGACTTATTGTAATACCTGCAGAGTTGGTTCCTGAATTTAAAAATCATTTAATAAATTATTATGAAGATAAAAATCAATCTATAACAGAATTCTTATACAAGAAATGTTTAACTAAAATATAAAAATTATAAACTCTCTAGTGCACGTGATGGATAAATCCGTATACGAATTGGTATAACATTGGTGCCACATCAAACTGTGACACCATTTTATAGAAAGAGCCTTTTGGCGAGCGTTATCCTTCTTGAGACTTGGCGGTTTCGGGAGACGCTCGCCAATGGGCAAAACCGCCAAACATGAACAAGAAACAAAAAGAAGCCCTCAGGGGCAATTTTTCCGATGAGCTGTTATCCACTGACATGATGGTCTCGACCATCTCATAATGGTATGAGGCCAAGCACAGAAGGCCTTCAAAGGAAGAAGTGGACTTCATAAATTCCGTCGCTGTGACCGAATGCCCGTTCTGCGGGTCAAATGAAATACGGAGAGACGGGTTCAGTACATTCAGAGACCGGATTTTGTTGAGTCAAATTTGACATGACGTTGTGTCAAATTTGGCTCAAATGTTGTCAATTCTGATCTTCGTTTTGTACTGTATTCCGTCTGAGGGTTGGGAGAAGAAATATGTCAGCTTTTTGTCCGGATAGACTGTTTGCTTTCGCACCTTCCGCGGAGCTGAAGAACAGGAAACTTTTTTTGCTTTCTTTTACAAGAAACACTTAGAAAATCATACATCATAGCCTAATCGTAAGTTACACATCTATGCTTGCTTGTTAGCAGACATAGGTCTACGCTATCGATCAAGAGCATGTGATGCGTTGATGTAATCTCAATATATTACAGCATCATCGGCTGTGAAACCATCCAACGAATTTTCCTTGGTCTGGATACATACGTATGAGATTCCTTGATCTTCTGACGCAAAGAACTGACGCTTAGATGCAGGGGAGATTCTGATCCAATCACCAGCAGTAAGAGTCACCTCTTCTCCGTCAATGATGACTTTTCCACTCCCGGAAAGAATACCATAAACTTCCTCGTTGTTTTTATGGGAGTGTACGAAAGGAACACAGGCACCTGCTGGAAGATTGTTGATGCTGATTTCTGCTCCCGTTAAAGAAAGGGTATTGTGAAGTTCGACTCTGCCTTCCTGTCCGATGTTTGTTTTTGCATAATTTGTCATGTTTTTTACCTCCGTTTTTATGCGCATTCATAATAGCTTCTTACTTGTTGAAATATAAGTACGCACTTTTTAGTAAGTGTACATTCAAAATCGAATGCACTATAATAGACAAGAAAGATTCCGTTATACGGAGGAACAATATATGAAAACAAAAGACGAACTTCCACTCTGTCCTGTAGCAACAGCCGTGTCACTTGTAGGCGGCAAATGGAAGCTTTTGATTATCCGAAACCTAAGAGTGCGCCCTTGGAGATTCAATGAACTGCAGCGTGATCTCGAAGGTGTGTCTCAGAAGGTGTTGACTGATAGTCTTAGACAGCTAGAGGATGATGGTCTAGTTTGTCGACATGATTATCAACAGGTGCCACCGAGAGTTGAATATAGTCTGACAGAGTTAGGAAGAAAACTGCTTCCGATCATGGATGATTTGGCGGATTTTGGAGATTACTATAAATCTGTTGTTTCTGATGACTCGCATGATTCTTCAAAGTGATTTTTTGTAAATATACTTAAAAACTCTTTTATCGAATGCTTCCATTTTTTTGAAGTCTTATAGGCTTGTAGCGATAGTTCAAGACGGAATGCTCTAATTTTTTGTGTCTCTGTTTCTTGTTCAAAAGGCCTTCGTTAATGTTTTTTATGTGCATCTGAAAACTACATCATGAACTATTACAACGTCAGGCATCATAAGCTGGTTAAAAGTCTATGTTAATTTCCGTTCGTTTATGATTCTTTTTATGCCCTTTTAGAATGTAAACCACTCATCATTATAATCATCTAAGCAGACATCATTATCTTCTATGTATCGAATTTCATTTGATAGCATCGCCTCATAGTACTCGTGAGCGTCAAACAAGTCATCATTGAGATCTTGTATATTCAAGGGGAGATCAAAATCGCCGAATTTCTTGATTTTATAGTTCCAAGGCTTACAGAATCCTTTGCTTTTATTCTCTCTTGTGGATTCAGGATTCACCTCTCCTCTGAAGAGTGCATACAGTGTATAGATGTTATCTTCCCAAATGCCCTGTCCTTTTCCTTCAAGAAGAATGATTTCCTTATCGGAATCTAATTCTACTTTTCTTTTGTAACGTTTGCAGACGAAATCCCATCCATCACCCGTATCATATTCAAAGCGGAATGTATCCTCTAGGTCATCTAGATGATAGTTTCTTAGATACTTATATCCATCTATGGGATCTTCCATGAATGGAGCCATGACATAGCAATCCTCTCTTTTTGTAGAAACAATCAGAAAGCAGTGTTCAAATGCAGCTCCTACGGCCATTCCCAAATAGATTCCTAGTTCAAATAAATCCGGATTTCCTTTTATTAAAAATACTCTGTAGAAACGTCCTTTCGGTCCGTAATCAAAATCCATCCTGATTTTCGTGTAGGTCATATTAGCTCCTCTCAAATTATGTTTGTTGATTAGATTTTATCATCTCGATGTGAGTTCTGAAAAGAAGACTGATTTTGAATTTTAGGTTGTATAGTATTTTATAAAGCTTGTAGAACAACAAATAATGCATCTGCTTTAAAAACCTGTAATACGAGTTTTATGGATGAATGTTTTCTTTCTTGATTTATTTTTTCTTGCCGCTACTTTCGTGAATGAGGTTTTGGAGTGATTCTTATAGATATCAGCTTACAGAGGTGCTGTTTCTAGAGTTAAACTTTTACAAAAGTCGTATCCTAATGTAATGGGTGTATAATTACAGCATCAGTAATTATTTTATGACTTTTACAGCTGGGGTTTTAGTCGGAAGATGCGATAATGTTTAGGGGGAATATTATGGACGAACTTATTGAAACTGAGAAAAAGAACGAACTGGTTGAAACAAATGAAGAAAACGGTCTGGTTGAACTATCTAAGGACATGCTTCTTGATGCAAGAAATTCAATTCAATCGGAAAAAACGATAAAATTACCGATTGGACAGATGGCCTCTCTTGGTGCTAAGATTGCAACCCTGGTCCCTGAATTGAATCACGCAAAGAAGTCTCTTCCAGATGATGGATTATACAGACTTGCCAATGCTTCATCTGGCGATGCCCTTAAAATGGCGAAAAACGGGAATTATTGGGGCGCCATGAAGACCGCAAATGGAAAATCGAAGATGGCTCAATTGACAAAGGTTGACCCATCCGAGTTGACAAAAGGAACTTCTACCGCTCTAAATCCGGCGACCATTATGATTGCTGCTGCGCTTTATTCAATTGAGAAGGATCTAACTGACATTAAGGAGACACAAAAGAAGATTCTCACTTTTCTTGAAATTGAAAACGAATCACAGATTGAGGCAGATGTAGAAAGCCTGATGGAAATCACCACGAATTACAAATACAACTGGGACAATGAAATCTCGGTTAACAGCAGCCATCAGTTAGTTACGGACATTAAGAATCGCTCTAGAAAGAATGTTATCGCTTATCAGAAAAAAGTAGGGGATGCGATTTCATCAAAAAAACTACTAGTGACACAAAGCAAAGTAAAATCTGAACTGAGCGATCTTGAAAAGAAATTCAAATACTATCGTCTGTCGCTTTATACTTTGTCATTTGCCACTATGTTGGATATCATGCTAAGCGGAAATTACAAGGAAGAATACTTGCTTTCAACTAGCAATGAAATACAGAAGCTATCTGAGGAATATAGCCAACTATTTGAAAAAGGTTCCTCTTATCTTGGAAAATTAGGTTCTTCCGAGATAGAAGCGAAAGCTTTGAATGGCATTGGTTTTGCTGGCAAATCGATAGGAAAGTTCATCGAAGGAATTCCACTTGTGAAAAAGGGGAAAGCTGGCGAATACCTGTCGGAAAAGGGCAGTCATTTAGAGAACAATGCGATAGAAATGAAAAAGCATCCGACAAAAGAATTTTCCGTTGTTAAAGAATCAGGTACGAAAGTTTTCATTGAGAAGATGAGCGACATGAATCAAATCTACAATCATACAAAGGAAATTTGCTTTGATAAAGAGACAATCTATCTTTTGTCAGAAAACGAATGAGAGTAAGAATATGAGTGTGTTATCTATTTGATGCTGATTTTAGTTTTTTACTGACTTTGAAATTCGGAAGAGATGTAGATTTCGAGAGTTATAAAATTATTTCGCATCTCATGATGATAAGTGAATTTAAAATCATAGGAATTTAGACTATAGCAATCCCATGGCTTTCAATTTCGAGTGTTGTTCTAATCTACTAGATTTTAGTCATTGTACAACTCCCTTTTTGATTAAGGCTGTTTTTCAGTCTGTAAATCTTGTGCGAAGCTATATCTGTTTCTCTATCAATTTAGTATAGGAAGATGGGTCACCTATAGGATTTTCTTTCGAATCCCCCATAATCTTTTGAGAGAATAATTTAATTTTTGGAAGAATAATTGATATTTTGGGAGATTGTTTTTTAAACTGAAATAATGATTTTTGCACCTAAAAACAAGTCTTTTTACAAAATTCAGTCTTATTACAGGAATTTACTTCACTCTTAAACTTCCGGGCGTTGTATTGTAATATTTCCGGAAGAGTTCACAAAAGTAACTGCTGTTTGAAAAACCACAGGAATAAGCTATCTCAATCATGGACATATCTGTGTTACGAAGAAGGTCAATCGATTTCTCTAGCCTGTACTTGTTCAGATAAATCATAGGGGAGACATTCAGATATTTCTGAAAGTGCTGTGTGCATTTAGTCTTGCAACAGTTTCCGGATGATGAAATGTCCTTTAAGAGTATTTTGTTTGGATAGTTCTTCTGCACATATCCGATCATCAATGTCAGTGCAAGAATATCTTCAGAGTTTTCAATTCTCTGAGAAGAGAAATTCTTGTTTTCATAAAGCAATGAGAAAATATGTGCTCCCTTTTCCAATATCTTAAAGGGATAGATCTCATCTTTGTTCTCTTCATATAGTTCATCTAAATCCTAAAGAATCCTTTGCCCGTTGACGTCATAGGTCATAGAACCATCCTTGATCAGAATGAATTCTAGATCATCATGTCAGTGGCTGATAGCACTATAACAAGGATAAGAAGAGAGTCTTCTCTTTTTGATGTAGGCCGGAAATTCTTTTTTGTTGTACGCTACTTTTTCTGATGCGTCTGAATTTAATATCCCACATTGGCTATTATCCATAAATCATAATCTCATTTGAAGCACAGACCGCTTTCATGATACCTATATTTACTTTTGACTGTGTAATTCCAATAAGTATGGAGAAGGTTTATTCATCGGATTCGAACAGTTGATCAAACACATCGGAGAACATATCACCTAATGTCGTTGAACTCTGACTAGTAGAATAGGATTCTTCTACCATATTTTCTTTTCTTTCTTCTTTTTTTCGCTTGATTGCCTTTTTCATGATGGGATCTTTGATGATTGCTTTTCTAGAATACATAAAATCAAAGGATGGAAAATCCATATCATCTAATTCTTTCTCCGTAATCTCTAATTCATTAAGCAGATCATTGAACTCGATGAATGCAATCTTTTCCTCTTTTTCGTTGATTCGAAGTGCGATAGAAAGCCTTGTATCTGATAATTTCTCTTCTTTCTCGATTGGATCTTTCACAAAGAAGTTCGCTTTTGTGGCTTCTCTTGTGACACTTCCGCCATTATCGTTGATAAGACGAATCAGATTGACCATCTGACAGAAATGAGCAGATTCATAGCTATAGGCAAAGATGAAGGCCTTTCCTTTCAATTTTCCTTCCTTTTTTGGCTTGCTGTTATCCAGATAGATTTTGTATAGTGCTCGATTATGAACATTAGAATGTTCCAATGAGTTCGTTCCATCATCGATCTTTAGACGTTCCTCATCTTTTATCGCCTGTTCAGCTAATCGTTCTTTCACGGATTTGATGATGAAATCATTTGTCTCATCATTGAAGGAAGGATAAGACAGCTTGATTTCATCCAGTGTGCTATTCAGGTTCATCTCCATCTGTTTCATGCAAAGCATTGTGTTATAGGCATCGCATTGAGCGTCATGAAGCTGAACAGGTCCTTCATTGATCATCAGCTGTTCCTTCATCTTCTCAAGTGATGTTCTTTGCTGAGATGGTTTTCCTGTCATTTCCAAATATAGATTCGCAATATCGTGGAAATGGAAATCGAATGCCTCATGACCATATCGGATGAATTCCTGATTCAAGGCATCGACATCACCATCTGTTGTATGGCCGAATATCTCATCTGCTCCTTTCAATAATTCCATGATTCTAGGATAATAGTGATTGAAATTGAAAGCGCATTCATAATCAGCAATGTCGCGTGTGAGAATGTTTTCAACGGCAAATCGATCCCATTCATAGCGATTGATCTTTGGATTGATGATGAAGTTTCCTTGCTTTAGAACATTGTATTTTTCGTCGGTCAAAACATAACCGAACTCACATATATGGGTTCTTCCATGAAAGACACCAGACTCTTCTAAATCAAAGAACAAATATTTCATAAACGCTCCTCTTTGTCTATCCTGAATTCGAAATGGAACTAGGCACGTAAGAAGAAATATATCACAATGAATGTATCGCCGCAATGCACATTTGAAATTATCACTGCAACACTGTGTTTGGCTCTTCCTTATGCGCTTTCGAATGATTACTATGACTTCAAGACAAGTTGTGTTGTTTTGCGTTTTGAATTCTGCGGAAATCGGCTTAATCATCGGGATTTTTTGTGCTTTTGAATGCGATGGCATTGAGTGTTTTTCTTGACATGCATCGTACCTTAAATATGCTTTAAATATCCCTTGGTTTCTTGACACGGGGAAAATATCGGCATAAAATCTACGGCATGTAATTAGTAGGATTATTATTACATTATTAAAGGAGATATAAAAGATTATGAAAAAATGGAAAAAAGGTCTTCTCTTGACAATCGCTGCTTTAGCACTTGCTGGCTGCGATAACAAAACATCAACTGAGACAGATTCAGGCTCATCCAGTTCACCTATTTCAGACAATACCTCTGCTTCTAATACTTCCTCTAGCAGTGATGCTGAAATCTGGAGCAATGAAGAAACAGCATTGATGAACGAATACTGTGGCGGAATCTTACCGGGACTTCAGGCTATCACGGGAAATAGCCTCGATTTTCAGGAGAGGGAAACAAGTGATGGAACAAAATTCTTGGCTATTTTCAACGAAGCTTCTTCCTTCACTATCAAAGATTACTATATTACTCTTGAAAAGGCCGGTTGGAATGTTATCAATGGCTATGACGGAAACCCGGTTCAGGTTGACAGCGAAGGTGTCAGCTATGTTGAGCTTACCTACACTTCTATCGATAACACCATTGGCTATGATATGGTCTATTGCTTCCGTGAAGCAAGCACGGATGAAGAGGGAAATGCTGTTCCGGCCCGCAATATTATTCAGTGCTATAACGATATGACCGCTACGGCAAGCACGGCCACCTCTTGGACTGATGAACAGAAGGAAAGCATGATAACAACACTCACTACTGAGGTTCCTTTTGTGAATCTCGGTTCGATTAACACTGTCTATGCCCGTAGTTCTAGTGTTTTCACCATGGTTGACTTCTACACTGAAGACCTTACTTCAGACTATAGCGATACCCTGATTGCGGATGGCTATAAGCTTGATACAAACAAAAGCGAATCTCAAAATATGTATGTCCTCAGTAAGACATTGACGGATGGTGCTACCGTTGAGGCTTATCTCTATTATATGAACGGAAATAACTTGAACTTCATCTATACTCCGTTCGTAACAATGTACTCTGCCTGGCCTAAGGATGCCTTGAAGGCAATCGAAGAAAAGACAGGAGTCACTGTTCCGGAATTTGCAATCGATATTCAAGGCCACTATTATGTTTTCTCCAAGAACGGAACCCTCTATATCCAGGGTGAGACAACGACTGTCGATTCCTGGTCTTATGAATCCGATCTTACCGATGCTGGACTCTATCAGGAAAACTACGCATCTCCTTACACCAACTGGGAAGGAAACATCGAGATTTCCGCTGCTGACATTTATGATGAAAATTATAGTCAGATTGGACTTCAGGTTGCTGTAGCGGCGGTTGATTCTACGTATACTCTCACGACTGATTGGCCCACTTCTACAATCAGCGATACGATTAAGAATGTCTTAGGAGTTAGCGATTATACACTTCCTGAATTAACCAGCCTTTCTACTTATACTTCCACAAAGATCAAGTATCAGGTCCGTGACGATTCGTATATCGCTACCCGCACTAAGGAACTTATCAAAGAAATCAGCTCTCATCCTTCCTGGTATGAGGATCTTCCGGAAGATTACACTGCTGATGATATTAAGGCTTTGGCCGCAAAATTGGCTAAGGAAGAAGCCGGTATCGTGATCAAGATCAAGGATCTCGAAGAAAGCGGAAGTTATACTGCCTATTATGAAATCCTTGAGAATCTCGGATATCATAAAGTCGATGGCATGAGTGACGGTACCTTTGAAGACAAGGACGGAAATGTTCAGATCGCACTTACCAGCAATGGAAATTCTCAGTCCACAACCATAACTGTCACCAAGGGAAGCGGAGAAAAGCATGAACCATCCATTTCCTTCGGCTCTGAGTCCTATACCATCGGTATCGGAAAGACACAGAGACTTCAGGTGACAAAGGATATGCTTCCTTATGATGTTTCCTACTCCTCTAGCAATCCGGATAAGATTTCTGTCAATGACAAAGGCTTTGTCACAGTCTCTGACACTGCAGCTGCCGGAGACACCGCTACAATCACTGCTAGCGTCACGACAAGCGATGGAAAGGTCTATTCTGCAACTTGCACAGTCACTGCCATTGAAGTCTTAGATTATGATGCGGATTCCACTATTTCAGCCATCAATAAGCTTCTTAAGGCAAACGGATATGATAACGCTGTCGTTGGTACTGTAGGTGATGATCCCTCCCTTACTTTGACTTACGATACTTCCAAAGATACGACAGTTACTTCTTCTACCCTTCAGACATTAGCGGAAGAAAAACTTGTTTTGGAAGGATTCTCTATCATAACAAGCATGGATGTTGATACTGGTGATGATGTCATCTGGCAGAACACTACACGTTGGAAAGATGATGTGGAGATTGGAAGCGGTGTCCGTATGGGTTGTGAATTCTATTACGAAGAAGATGAATTCGCTAAAGTCGAAGTTACCTATTTCGTCTATACCCTTAATGACAATAAGGATACCTTGGTCTTTGAAATCATTGCCCACAACACGGATTACTAAAATATCTTAAATACAAAAAGCCACTCGATTGGGTGGCTTTTTGCATGCAAAGAAGAATATATGACTTTCTTTTTAATTGAGAAGTTGGCTTCGCTATTTCTTTCTTACGATATGTTTTAAAACAGAGGCATCACAAGGTAACTCATATCCTTTCTGGTCTTTGATCTCAACAGGATAGATGACAGTATCATTCTCTTTGATGACCCATTCGTCATCGACACTTCCATCCTCTTCAACAAGGAAAGTATACTTCCTTCCTTGTCCTTTTGAGTATTGGCAGATAGCGACATGATAGATGTTTTCATCCGGTACTGTCTCAACAAGCTGATTTGGGAAGATGATCTTGGTCTTTCCGTTTTTAATGACTAGCACATCTTCTGACTTGAACCGGAAATGAATCTCGTCATTGTAGATAGAGACTTCATCACATTTCGATTTTTCTTTTGATTCCTGTAAGACTTCCCCTTCGAATTGAATTTCGAATGCGGATGTGTTCATACAGTTCATCTGTTCAAGGTCAAAAATGATTTCATCATGTTCCGTGTCAATTAATAGTCTGTTTTCTGTTCTTTCTACTTCGAATTCGAAAACGTGGAAAAAAGAATATTTTATATTGTTATGAGAAAGTATGGCATCTTTCTCTTTTTCGTAGACATCGAAAAGGCATCGAAGAATTGAGTGCTTTACACTGGAATCGAATTTTCCTTTTCGGATTTCGATGGATAGCAGTGCCTCTAAAAACAGTCTTGCACCGATATGTGCGTTTTCACTATCGGTATAGAAGGAACCAAGCCTTAAGGCGACATCAGCAAGACTTGAGTATTCCGGCTTCCAATAGAATTCTCTTAGGACTTTCGGATAAAGGTTTTCATAGCAGCGCCTTGCAGCTTCCACATTTTGCACGACGCCATATCCATTCTTGTACATGTCTCCTAGCTTATAGGTAGCTTCTATATTTCCAGCGATGGAAGACATCATGAAGTACTCAAATGCCTTATCATATTGCGGTACGCCGTTATTCACTCTTCCATAATAGTAGATGTAACCTAAAGTGTCGGCATAGTCATCATCAAATCCATCCTTCATAAGTTCAAGAAGACACTGCTCGGATATTTTGTAATCTTCCTTCACATAAGCGTTGCCACCATAATAGGCATAGGCTTTTAGCTCTAAGCCCTTTTTATCATGCATGGATGCTAATTTATCAAGAAAGACGACATAAGTTTTCATGTTCTCCTCGGTAACAGGAGAAACAAGTTGAAGATTCCTTACGATATTGCGCATGGCAAAGGGAGGAAGAGTTCTCTCATATAACGGCTTACCTAACTCTTCTAGATAGGTATTCAGTTCCTTTTGAGCTAACTCGACCCTCTCTATCACTGGTTTATCATAGTCTATGAGTCGAAAATAGATATCCACATGATTATAATCAAGAGAGGAAGTAGAGTAGGGATCGAAATCAAAGAACTTTTTGACACCAGAAATTACATCATCATCATCATTATCGAAATCATCATCCCAAATGGACTTGAAAAGATCGTTGCTGAAAGCTTTCTCGTCATAGTTTTCTTTGATAAGCTTCAAGTAATGCATAAAGTCAGTGGCAGTAAAGGGAAGCTTTTCACCAAAAAAGATGATATGGAAGCCATCCGGTAATTTCATACTTGGAACACCGGATAGATTTTTTAAGACATCCTCCTTGTTCCAAATGAGAATCTTAGAAAAATCATCTTCGGAATAGCGACTAAGATACCTGAGGAAGTAATCTGACCCTATAAAGCCATTGTCCTTGGCTAACTTGTTTAATTCCTCATTAGAAAAATGAGTCTTGATAAAATCAACACCAGCCGATGTAAAAAACAATTGACCCAACTGTTTTACTTTATCATTCACTTTGTCAACCGTGTCAAGGTCTTCTTTATAAAGGTAAGCCATGTCTGGATAGTCTTTACAATAGACACCTAAGATAGTTTCCATAATATGATCCCTTTCTGAATTGTGCATAGTTGAATTATATCATTATTTGAGATATAGAGATAGAAAAGGCGCTAGAATGAACATAGCGCCGAATGAATTTAGATTGAATTTTAAATCGAAGATACTTTCATTAAATGATGTGAAAGCCGTGCTCTGTTTCATACATCATGGCATAGCAAGGACACTGATAAGCAGAACCATCGAATAAGAGAGTGTCACCATTATGGAATTCACCGCCTGGAACAACTTCTGAAATGGATTCGATAATGCTACTGATGCCTGATGGCTCAACGACGTACTTCGATTTTACAGTATCATCCGTAAGAAGGAGTGTAACTTTCCCTTGGAATTTCATATCCTCTTCCTCTCCTTCTCTTTCTTCTGAATGACAAACTTCGAAGACGTTTTCCTCTACTCTCTCTTTTGTAAAATGAAACGTATTGAGCATCATGTCTTTGACTTCATCAATAGCATCATTTTCATCTTTTACAAGTATCGGTAACACCTTTCTCTTCCCTTTGTAGGTCACAGTCACCTTGTATCGATTTTCTTTGATGTTGTTTAGATTTGAGAATCCATGATTCTCAAGTTCCTTTATGTCATCATCATCTAGAATGAAGACAGGCGCCATTTTTCTCATGAAGGCAAAATGATTGCCCTTTTCATCTGTGTAATAGTACTTTCCACGGAATAATTTCTTTAAAATTTCACTCATTATCGTTTTCCTCGTTTTCCTCTTTTTGTTCAATCATATAGCCGTTTGTTTTCTGTTTTCTTCATTTCACACTCATCCAAAGGAAACCCTTTGGATGAGTGATTCCTATTTATGCTCTACAGATTATCATTCTTTTGTTTAGCAAGTCGAATGTTCCAACATTGATTCTGGATATGTCTTTTTTGATGACTCTAACTTCTATTCTTCCTCATCCTCATCATGATATTCAGGAATCTCGATTTCATCCAGATATTTTCCAACCGTGTCCTTGATGAATTGATCGGCATCCTCAACAGAAGCTCTAACAAGGTAGGTAAGGTACATGTAGATGTAGTACTTTGTTGTTTTTCTCATCTCAGATAGATCATCATAATCAAGGAAACTTTCACCGTTATTGATAAGCTCAGCGATTCTTTCTTCATCTTCCTCTTTTTCATCGACAATCATGTCGATGATGCTATCTTTTGTCTTTATGAAACAGGGCATAGAATCCACTTCGCTGTTTGTATAGAAAACAGTCTTACCCTTCTCATCTTCTAACTGAACTTCTCCAACGACATTGCTCATCATCCAATCGCCTATTTTATATTGGGCGCTAACGATTTTTAAATGCTTATTGCTTTTCATGATTTTTCTTTTCTTTCTCTTTCATTTTGTCATCTCGTATCTTCTCATCGAATCATGTTCTATGGTGGTCGATTCATAATCAGTCCCTTTCACTTTTTCGGTAGGATCCAGTCATCTGAATGATATCCGCTTAGCAGGATTCTCAATGATTGAGATATGTTCCAATCATCAAGATAGCATGCCATGATTTCTATGATGTAGTCATTCATGAAATTCTCAATGGTTGAACTTGAATAGATGCCATTGGTATACATTCGAAATTTTTTTGTGAATTCTATGAGGAAGTCTTTGAAGCTTAGTTCATCCAATGGATAATTCAGTCTTCTTTTTTCTTCGATGTCTGTGATTGTTTTCTTTACAGAACGCATGATGGAATCATCTGTGTCTTCAGTGAATAGGTATTCTCTTCTTGTCATGGAGAATCTTAGATACTTCTTCGCGACAAATAATGGTGTAGTCTTGAATTCAAGATGATAGTGGACAAGCGGATAGGAGACAGGAATCGTGATTAGATTCTCTATCCTCATTTTTCTTTCAACAGGCATAATCAATTTTATATCGATGTTTCGATAGTAGGCACCAAGGAGTGCACCGCAGAAGAATCCGTAGACATCAGTATCTTCTCCCAATTGATCCACTAGGTGAAGACCAGAAGAGAATCCGGTGCTCTGCATGAATATAAGAATGGAATTTTTCAAAAACTTCTTCTCTAATGGTTCCTTTTCAATGTCTGCTATGAGATATTCGTAAGGTGTATCCACATGGTACGAATACGGAATGAAGTGCCTCATCTCTTTTCTAGATGATCCATTTAGGAGGTGGTACATCATATTGTAGAAGATTTCACCGCTTCTTCTTTGAAAAGAATGGATACAGTTATCTCTGTTAAAATCATCAAGCCTTTTCTTCCCTTCCTCAAAATCTTTTGTGAAGTAGGCGAGCGTCATTGCTGCGATACAAGGAAGATAGCATTCATCGATTTCAACCTTGACAAGCTTATTTTCAGATGCATATTTGACAATCATCTCCTTTAGTGCGGTAGAAAGTGGAAGAGTAGAAATCTTGCTTGTATCACCGGGATAAAGGCCGAATCTTACACCAAATGGCTTTTTGTCCTCTGCTTTTGCGTTTTTATAGAATGAACCAGATAATTCACCAATCATAGATGAATACAGAAGTGTGTTTACATTACTTCTCATTATTTGAATTCTCCCTGAATGATTTGATGAAGGTCCACATATCTGAATCCTTGATGTTGAGGACTACTTGCATCGTCTCTAACTGTTGGTATCTTGGCGTTGATTTCTTCCTTTCCCAGTTGAGGTAGCTTGTTTCTGGCTCATTGAGAACGGATGCCATCATTTTCTGCGTATAGCCAAGACTGAGTCTGTAGTTCTTCAAATCTAGAACTCCGGGATCATAGCGCAATAGCTTTTTCAACTCTTCACGGATATGTATTGGATAGTTTCGGTTGAGGGGAAAACGTTTCTCCGTATAGAGTCGATAGATGGTTTCCTTATCAATGTTGCTGTAGTAGCAGAAACTGATTGCGGAATCCGATAAAGGAAACTCGATGGAGTTCTCATGGAAGTATTGTTTGATCTCATCGGAATAGGTTTCAAGTTCGTCTTTGAGATTCAGACCGTTCTCCTTTAAGTAATCAGCGATGCTTTGTTTCAGTTGTCTGAAGAATACTTCATTTTTCATGTCTTGATTGCTCATCTATTCAAATCCTTTCTTCCTCTTCATAGAGGTCATAATTGTTGTCGAAGAGATATCTCTCCTTTAAATCGTAACGACTCTTTTTGTTTCTTGTTTCCGGAAACACGGTCACCAATACCCCACTGTTAGAAAAGACAAAGGTGTTTTGTGAGTAGCAGATAATCTCTTTTCCGAAATCATATTCTGGTATGTTAGTGGTAAGTCTTCTACCTCTCTCCCATGCATTCAGCGCAATTCTTTCTCCTTTATGAATGTTCTTGACGTTGAGCCTTTCTTTCATCCTCATCTCAGCATGTCTTGTGAGTCTGACTGTCATGTATTATCCCCTTTAGGTACCAATGCTTGCTAGCGTGTAAATTATGCCACCTCTAGAAATGACTGTGTGAAGCTAGTGGAACATAAAACATAAAAGACACGAGATTTATCGTGAAATTTGTTTGCTAAATTTAGTGCAAATATATTTTAAAATCTTCTCAACCTAGCAAAAACTAAGACCTGAAATAGAAAAAGAGGGACTTTGAATCCCTCTTTTGACATCAGATTTCTTATTTTGCTAAGCGTAGCCAAAGATAGTGTTTCTTTTCCTTATTAGATGATAAGGAATCTAGAAAGGAAAACTGATTATCTGTAATCCTCTTATAGTCATCATAGAAGATGATGTCATCAATGTAATGCTCGATAAGCAAAACGGATATTAGATTATCAAATCTTCCGGATTGATTGAATCTCTTTATCCATTCGACTTCCTCTTTATAGGTTCTCCTCTTTTCCTTTTTCATCTTTGGGATGATAAGAGAAGTATCATTTCTAAGATGGATTTGGTCCATCTCCCAATAGGACTCAGGAACCGGATTCTTTTTCTGATATTGTTTTACCATGTTTTCCAATTCATCGAATTCAATATCCATTGATTGGTAATAGACATAAAGCTGTGAGAATATCCACATGCCGTCATCGATATGATTCGTTTCGATATAGTCTTTGTAGAATTTTTTGATTCTATCCTTATATTCTTTCGTATGAGAAAAAGAGGAATAGTTTTCTTTCCTGTATGCATTATTGTGCCTTGCTAATTCAGTCAGAGATTGAAATGCGAAATGGTCGCAATAACCAAACATATGGCTATCCCCATCGAATACATTCTTCGTATAGAAGATGTCAAAAGGAACGATATAGAGCTGAGATAAATCTCTTTTGATGACAAAATAGCAATCAGAAGCAGGTTCTTTTCCGATAAGACGCATAAATTGCAAAGTAGAACTTCGATAAGGATTCTCTTTGATTTCTCTTTGATCCTTCAGTTCTTTTTCTAAGGTCTCTAATGAAGATACAAAATAATAAGGATGCTTATCCTTTTTGTGCTTCTCAATCAGAGAAAACAACAATGGTTTGATATGTTTTTCGACTTCCTCGATATCAGAAGAGCAGAAGAAGTAGTCGAAGTCTCTTGAACAGGCTAAGCACTCCATATCTATTTACGCCTCTTCTTTTCAAATGACAAAAGATAAAACCAGAGTTCTTTTCTGATCTCATTCTCAGTTAAATCTGTACCTTCACAAAACTGAATATTCGTTATCTCTTTGAATGTGGATAATGGAATTTTCTTATCTAAAAAATCCCAAAACACATATTTGAAATCGCCACAATATTCATTCTGAAGTCTCTCCTTTTCATAAGAGAGTAGATTCTCTTTTGGAATGAAAGAAAAATAATCCTTAAGTAGATGAAGATTCATCTGGTCTAGATGATGAAAGATAGGAGGAAGATAACAGTGTGCTTCTGAAAAATAGTGGATGAATTCACCATAGAATATCTGATAATTCTGATAGACAGGATAGATGAGAGAATACACTTCTTCCATGGTTGTCACTTCTCTATTATGGATTTTAGTAAGTATCTTAAAACGCATATCATTAAGATCAGCACGATTGAAAGAGAGGTATTTTCTCTCTAATTCTTTTCCGTCTTTTGTGACCGGGTGACTGATGAGTTCTAAAAGACTCTTGAACTCAAATGAATCGATTTTCTGAAAAGGATTGTAGTCAGACCATACTTGACTTAATGGCGTATAGAATGGAACGATATAGAATTCGTCCTGATTTGAATTGATGACAAAATAGATGTACTCATCTGGTGATTCATCGAATAACAGAGTGAAGTTCAGTGTTCTTGAGGTGTATCGATTCAATAGTCTTGCCTCTTTATTAGCCTGGATGCATTCATCCAAAAAGTCCTCGGATGAAGAAAATAACTGATCATACTGAGTGTCTTTGTCTATCTCTCTTCTGATACGAAGGAAAGGTCGAAGGATCTTTTCACATTCTCTTTGATTCGCAGAGCAGAAATAGTATTCATGCTCCATATCATAAGCGTAGCATTTCATATGTCATCATTTTCCTGTGTAGTATAAGGAAGCCTTCTTCCCGTAATAGTGCCTCAAGGTTCTATCGATCGCATCGATATCGAGTGGCCTATCCCAATTACGTAAGACACGAAGAAATAAGACATCCTCTCTATTGAAAACAGATAAACCATATCCGAAGAAATTAAAGCATGCTTTTGCCTCTGCTTCCGACATGTCCAAAAGAAGGACAAGATATTTCAAAATCTGCTTGCAAGGCGCCTGACAATACTGCTTATGCTTCTTATCCTTGTAGGTATGAGACCATTTTGAATGGTTGAGTCTTTTATGGGTCACCAATGTGAAGTTCTGACATGCCACTTTCAAAAAGTCCTTCATATCATAGATGGTATTGATCAAAGAGGAATGAATGTAATCCTTGTTTTCAGTTCTCTTCTGAATGTACTGCCTGAAGTAGTCTAGATAATTCTCTACTTTCTTCTCATTGATGATGACTTCGTTTCGATCTGACTTTTTAGATGGGCCAAGGGATGGTTTTCCATCCTGTAATTCACCATCATCATTTGATTCGGAATCATGTGGTCTATGATTGTCATCGACTAGATAGAATATGATGTTTTTCTTTGGTTCATTTTCACTGAACTTTTCCCAAAATGATTTCTGCAAAGATAATAAATCCGTTTCCTTGAATCCATATTCACGGATACCGAACTCGGATATGGCTATATTCTTAAAAAAACTATCTGAGATATCGTTCTGAATCTGAATCATAAGAGATGGGATGAAATTATCCATATTCATAGGAACGATATATAGCCAATAATTCTTTTCTGAAAGGGGACTATATAGTTCAATCCTTGTACCTGGGGTGTGCTTCTTTTTGAAAATCTCTTCAGAATGATTCGAAAGATAAGTCTCGATCAGCTCATGGATGATTGGATCATCCTTGATATTTGGAACAAGATAAAGAGGAAGTATGACTAAGTCACACTTCTTTTCATCGAGTATGAATGAATTTTCAATAGAAATGTTTTTCAATATGGTTACCTAACCGTTTGTAGAGAATCATCGATAAAGCCTTTTGTTTCTTTCTGTAATCTCTCGATAGTAGATTTTATCTATGGAGTAGAAAGGAGCAGGAATCTTTACTTTCTTTCCGGCTTTTACATCCTTAAGTTTCTTCTCATATTTCTTATCTAACGCTGCAAGGAAAGAAAGATAGTAGCATAAAGCCTCTCTATCTCCTTCCTGATTAGCAAAATAGGCACAGATTTTCAGTTTATCAAATGACTCAGGGCTTATAGAGGAATCAAGGAAATATCCTTGCAAAGCATCATCAATGAATTCTGAAGAGAAGTATTTCTCATCGGGCACATCTTCACCGGTGATGACTTTAATAAATTCCATATATTCTGGTTTTGGTAGATTAATGTAGGCGAAAACTAAAGCGGCAAGAGCTGCTTTTGGATCTTTTTCCTTCATAAAGAAACAAGCTGCTGTTTCATAGGCGAAGGATAATTCAACTGGGTTGATCGCATTATTGATTGCTGCGTGAAAACAGACAAACGCATCTTCCATATTGGATTCACTGATGCTGCATTGTGCGATATAATTCGCTGTATAGGAGTCAGATCTGTTTAATAATCCTGCGTTATAGAGACAATCGCTACTATTTTGAATTGAACCAAGATTGAAATAAGCAACTCCTAAGATAAAGTAGAATGTGAAATAATCGTTCTCCAATTCAGTGATGTCGAGTGGATAACTTTCATCATGTGACTCCTCTGTGTTATCGTCTGATTCCTCTGCCATTGTTTTTTCCTCGTTTGCATTGATCATGTAGCTGTCTTTGTCAAACGGTCTTTTGAAGAAGCGAGGATTTGAAATGGTCTCTAACTCCTCATCAATCTCTTTTCGGTATGGCAAGAGGAGTGAAATGGCTTCATCATGCTTATTATCAATAAACTCAAGTCTCTCTGCTTTCTTTAAATCTTGATAGTACTTTTCGTAATCCATAAATGACCTTTCTATTTGTTTTGTTTCTTGTTGATATTATAGGTTGAATAAACCTCATTTTAAAGTATCAAATCCTGATACAAGAAAAATATAGGCGACTATTGAAAAATCTGTTTTGTATTCCCACTTTGTAGTTTAAACTATATTCATACAGTTTCAGGATGCCATCCGGAAAGGAATGTTCTATGAATATCATTGAATTTGAATACGCCTATATAAAATATGATCTCTATGAGTGTGAGAATGGACTCTATCTAGATAAAATCTCTTTGAAAGAACTTTTTTCTCTCTCGGATGAAGAGAACGATAAGGTCATAGTGGAGAAAGAAAAAATCTTATCCCATATCCGTAAAGTATCCATCGAGATTGAATATCTTCCGTATTACGATATCAATATCGTTCTTCACTATGCTCTTGAGAAGAATCCAGAAGTGGGTGAAGCCATTTATGCTGCCATCAAAGAAAAAAACAAAGAAAATTGCATTGATTGTGAACTGATTGCTCCACTAGTGAAAATCCATTCTCTTAGTCAGCCTAATATCTCTTTTGAGAAATTAGATGATGTCTTCTACTCTTTGGACAAAGATGAAGAGAATACTTCCAAGAGATTATGCAACTACTGCAATAGAATCGCTCTCTTTGACCTATTTCCTTTTATCGAAGAAGTGAAAGAGAGATATTCACTAGGGAAGGATTTCGGTGAATTTGATGACTATGATAAGGCAGATAAAGTATTTGAAGATTCCTTTGAGAAGATGGGGGATGAGATAAAATCGAAGGAGTGGTATGGAGCAAAACTCTTCTATGACATCTATACAAGAAAACCATTCAAGAATGACAATGATAAATTAGCTATCATTGCTTTATATGTCTTTCTCTATGAGAACAAAATGATTGATGATGACTTTGAAGAAGTCTATTCCTCTTCTGATTTCATGAATCTTTTGCTTGTTATGAAAGACGTAGAAGATTTGACGGAAGAAGAAACAATAGGAAAACTGATTCCACTGCTTTCCGTATCTAGTAAAAGAAAAATCATGAAATCAGATAAAGACTTGGATGTCTTCAAAAAGGATCCCACAGATGAGAATGCTATACGATTCATTATCTCCTATTTAGAAGAAAATCATTACAAACAAGGCTATTACGAATACTTTTCAAGCAAGAATAAGGAATGCTTAAAACTGAGATACCGCGGATACCACTATAACCTAAGATTCAATTACACAAAGAGTATGAAAAGAAATGTGCTTGTCTTTGATACGGATGCTCTAGCTTACATTGAAGCCCCTACCCTACTAGCGGAAAGAAACGGATTTGTCATACGCCGTTTTGAAGAGATCAAAGAAAGAAATGATACAGACATCATCGATCAGATTTATGATGACATTAAGAAGAAACTTGGGAAAGATTTCGATATGAAATCCATCGTGATCGAAATCAATCCGACCTGGTATATCAAATCGGAACTTGATTACGACTGGTAAGACTTTGTACTGATATTTGGCCCTAAAATATCCTCTTATGTACCGATAAAGGTACACAAGAAACATTTTCGTTTTCTTACTGATTTTCCTTTTTATAATGGAGACAGTGAGGTAAACACAGATGGAAATTTTAGAAAAAGAAGAATTTGAAAGAGTTGATTCGAATGAAACCGTTGTATTTCTGGATGATAAAGTAGATAGTTGTGAATACGATGATGATGACGATGAAAATGAGTATTACATGGAAAAGTATTCTGAAAACATCTTACCTGACATTGATAAAAAGGAATCCTACCGTCTAATTATGCCAACTCCACTAGAAGACGGGGAAGACCCTTTCTCAGAAGTCATCGGTCATCAAAACGAAAAGGACGAACTCCTTCGCATAATCAACTGGTTCAATCATTCGAAGGAACTGACGGAAAAAGGCATCAGCATCCCACGAGGAGTCATCATGTACGGAAGACCAGGAACGGGTAAGACAATGTTAATGAGAGCCTTGATTCGTCTATGCCAGTGTCCTGTCTTAGTCTATCAAGGACAATCTTCTAATCGTTGTAAAGCCCTCATGGAAACTTTTGACAAAGCAAAAGAACTTTCTCATGCTGTTATACTTATCGATGAACTCGATTTGGTTGTCCATAAAAAAAACGATGTTAAAAGAACGCTCCAACAGAACATGGATGGTATAGAAGACAAGGGAGATATCCTGACCATTGCTGCCTGTAATCATTTGACAATGATTCCCATTGCTTTATTGAGACCGGGAAGATTTGATAGAGAAATGTGTATCGAAAGCCCGAACTTGGAAGAAAGAATCCAGCTGTTCCAGCACTTCTGTGATCAGTTCCATCTGAGCCTTCCTTCTGATTTGGAACTAAAAGGTATCGGCTATTCAACCGAATGCAATACCGGAGCTGATATGAAGGCTTTAGTCAACGATATCGTACTTAGAAACGGATTTGAAAACATCACCCAAGAGAAGATAGAAACATCAATCGAATGTCTTGAAGGGAATTATGGGCCTTACAAATTGGAGAAAAGAATGAATATAGCTATCCATGAAGCCGGACACTGCGTGATGGCTATGAGATATCCAGAGTGCTTTGTCATCGATAGACTGAAGATCAATCGCGAAGGCGGTGAGTTTCTAGGACCTACCCTTGATGAAGACAACTACGACTACAATATTCTACTAGCAAAAATCGAGACATTGATGGCTGGAAATCTTGCCGAGAAGATGTTCTTCTCTACCAGTTCAGTCGGTTGTGCAGATGACCTAGAAAAAGCACGACGTAACGCCTATGGGCTTGTTAATGCCTACGGATACAAATCTTGCTGGAGAACATTGCCTAATAGCGGTGAAAATATAAGAAGAGAATCCCAGTGGAAACTGAGAAAGAATGAAAGACTGATAGAATCCATCCTTAGAAAGTGCGAAAGAAGAGCAAAAAGATACCTTAGAAAACATAAGAAAGAAATCGAAGCCCTTGGAAATCTCCTCTACGAGAAAGCACATCTCAACAAGAGACAAATTATGGAATGCGTCAACGGAGTGAGTAAGAAAAGATGACAAAAGAAAAGCCGACTACTGAGTTTGATCAGAAGTCGGCTTTTTATCATCTAAGGATTGATTTAGAGAATGGAATTATTCGGCAAGGGCAAGATTCTGTTCTACGCCATCGATTGTCAAAGTGGCATTGTTGGCTTTGACATTGGCTTTTGTTCTGACACCGATCAATCCCTTATAGGAACCAGTCAAGATGCCAGCAGAATAGTTGCCTTCAACAGTGCTGTTCTTCATGACGATGTTGTAGTGAATCATATCCGAAGCGCTGTTCGAATCAAGCTGAATAGCAGTCTTATAGTCTTTTGTCAAAGTCCAATCGACAGAGTGAACGTTTTTGAATGTGGTATCAGTGATTGTGACATTGACATCTGTAGCTTCGGTTTTTGTCTCCTGGTAGAGTTTGATGGCAGTTTCATCACTTGTGAACTTGCAGGCCGTGAAAGTGAAGTTCTTTCCGCCATAAGCGTACATGTTGGATTCTTCGCCGTTTGTGGAATCGAATTCGCAGTTGGTGAAGACGACATCTCCATCGCCCCAATAACCCATAGCGCCACCTTCATGGTCGACTAAGACTTTGACATTTTCGAATGTAGATGAAGTGGTGTGGGGGAAGCCTGTATAGTAACTGTTTGCTGAAGAGGTAATGGTAAGATTCTTCATAGTGAGTTTGGAACCTTTGAAACTATAACCTCCTGCACTTTCAGTCGCCTGAATCCACTTGATGTTGTTTTTATCACCTCTTCCAACAATTTCAACACCGGCTGTGATTCCTTGTGTGGATGTTAAGGCGGAACCATCATATGTGCCGGCACCGATTTCGATGACATTGAGTTTATCAGCGGATAATCCGGCAAGATTATTCAATGCTGTAGAATTCAAGACAGTAACATAATGTGCGCCGTTGACTGTGGTGTTGTTACCAGTCAATCCAACGATGCTGCCTTTATCGGCGATAGCTTCTTCAGAGATGGTTGCAGAATATTTGGTTGTGTCATAGGTGATATCGAGTGTGGCTCCAGAGACAGCACCAACCATGCCACCTTCTCTCTTATAACCATCGACAGTGATATCTTTTCCGACAACATTGTTGATGACTGTGCTTCCGCCACCGACCTGTCCGATGACACCACCGGCTGTGTAGCCAGAGAGAGCGACATTCTCTAAATTGATGTTGGAGATTTTGACATCGGAAGAAGAGGCATAACCGAGAATAGAGGAAGCATACTTGACCTTAGAGACAGAGGAATTCTTGATAGTGATATCGCTGACAGTAAGACTTCCATCTGTAAGGTTCTCATAGTAACCGACAACAATGCCAGCATTAATTGCAGGATCTTCTATTTCAGTTGTACCCTCAACATTTGCGGCTTCGAAGCTGATGTTATGAATGTTAGTGACTTTGGCCGGCCAACCGATCAAGCCCATGAAAAGGTTTCCGCCAGTGTTGCCATCGTTATTGACAGTAGGTGTGAAGTTTTTGATGGTATGTCCGTTTCCGTCAAACTCTAATTTGTCATTGGAGCTGAGGTTCGGAGAGGCATAATCGATACCAGCCATATCGATATCATTCATCAAGACAGCTTTCTCATAAGTGAAAGTCTTGGCATTTGCTTTCTTTGCAAAGGCGGCAAGATCAGTGGAGGTGTAAATGGCATATGTCGAGTCATCGACTTCTTCAATCTTGGCATTGCCCTGGACTGCTTCGAGTGAGAAGGCAATGGAACAGTTCTTATCCTGATACTGATTTCCTCTGTCGGCAGGAAGCTCGATAGAGAACTTGTATTCGCTTGTGGGAAGAGCAGCATCCTTAGCGACATCAACATAATCAGATACTGTAGTGCTTCCATCATAGACTTCATCGTTGACTTTGATGACTAATCCATCGATAAGTCCGTTGTCGGATAAAGTCTTTAAGACCGTGCGGACCTTGATGTTGACATTGGATTCGTTCTTTGCCTTAACAGTGAACTCAGCTTTGTCACCAGGAGTGAGTCTGTCTAAAGCGATGGTTCCTGTCGTAGCATCAAAGCCAAATGTTCCGCTGTTAGTGAAAGTAGTTGTGCTAGTCAATGCTTCACTTTCACCGGTTTCAGAATTCAAGGAATAAAGCTTGATTTCGGAAACTTCAGTCTTTACAGATACTTTACCGGATGTGACAGTGACATCGGTTTTAGAATCACTTGTAAAGAGAGCGTATGTGGTAGATACGGCAATTCCACCGAATGCGATAGCAGCAAGGGTGGATAACAAAACGGATTTTCCTAATTTGTTCATCTTTTTCATAACAATATATATCTCCTTTTATGAAAAACTAATTTGTGTTTGGGCTAATTGCCCTTTGTGACTCCGGAGAGTCGGAAGACAATATCGATATCGATGGATTCTCCCATCGCATCGTTGTTTTTGTCGGTGTCATTGAATACATAACTAAGTGTGATTTCTTCGCTCTCTCCCTTTTTCAAAGTCGTTTTCTCTGGAAGCGAACTCTTGAATACAACCTGATCGACAATCTTTGCACTGGCATCTTCTGTTCCATCAGCCTTGTAGGCTTTTCTTGTGTCTTCGATGACGTAATCGAAGGCCAAGTCCCCGGTGTTTACTAAAACGAATGTTGCTTTTCCTGTCATAGTAGGAACAAGCTTCACAGAGGAGAAGATGCTTCCTGTGTAACTGGCTAAATCCACATATCCTCTTTCATCCGAGGCAATAGTTTTGCCCGATGAATCTTTGATGGTGGACATCATATCCTGGTCTTCAAGGATTGTTCCGTCCTCTTTGAGGACATCCTGTTTCAGTTCCTTGAGGTAGAGAGATGCTTTTAAAGTATCATTGCCACCAATCTCAAGGTGTGTGTTCACCTTCTTCGAAGATGTGAAGACACAATAGGTTGTTCCGATAGCGATTCCGCCAAAGAGTGCCGCTAATGTAAGACATGTGGCAAACTTTTTCACTGTGCCTTTCTTTTCTGACATATGTTCTCCTTTCTATAGGGCTGAATTTGCATCAAATGCAATTTCGAAGTTCAGCTTCTTTCCTATTATGCTTTCTGGGATATCATCCGCTAACGTGTAGGTGATCATAATCTCTTTGTTTTCTTTTTTTGCAAGGTGGAAATGGAAGTCTTTCTTTCCGCTGATATACTCATTCAACTTTCCTTCATTGCTTTCCTTGTCAGAGTCAATCGATACGCCGACATACTCATACGCATCGTCTTTTTCCTTTGTTGAAAAGCTTAAGAATACAGTTACCTTCATGTCGATAAGTGAAGTGACAGAGAATGATTGTGTTTTGCTCTCTCCTGGTTTTAGCTTTCCTAAATCTGCGTCTGTGCTAATCGTTGAGTCTAGTACTGTAAGCTGAATAGCTTCTTTCTCGTCATTGACGTTCCTGGTCTTTTTGACAGCGAGAATCGTTCCGCTAGCGATGGCTCCGCAAAGAAACACAGCGCCTATGGCAGTCAATATTTTGTAAACCTTTGTCATTCTGTTTCCTCTGTCTTCACATCTTCGCTTTCATTCTTATTATTTCTTTTGTTTTCACATATAAAAGCGATAAAAAAAGAGACTGCTGTAAGAGCGAGACCGACTAAGCAGACAATAAAGAGGATATAGATAGCTAGAAGACTCATGGTTCATCTCCTTTCCTTTAGCTGAATGGATGTTAATGTGCGAAAGGAATCGTCAAGAATCATAAGGCAATTCCTTTGTGCCAAGAATTATACACGCCGAATAAAGAAAAGAAATACAATTTTTTTGTAGAGACGCAAAAGAAAATATGTTAGAACTCTATTTTTTTCTTTTTTTACAAAAAAGCAGCCATAATTTATCCGCTTTTCACACTTTTTTATAAAAAAGCACTTTAAAAGCGATTATTTGATGAATTTAGCGCTTTCATAAAATAATTTGACAAAAGCTCTGAATTGTCAAATTTTAGTTTTGTTGATTGCTCAACGATTTATTCTAGCAATACCTAGAAATATCGACAACCGTCGATATTTTGTGGATTTTTGACCTATTAAGATCTGCTCTGTTTTTCTAGCACTTTTTTGCACATAAAGAAAAAAGCCCTAGGCGTGTACCTAAGGCTGATTCTCATTTTCTGTTTTGGACTTATTTGCTTCCATCAACTGACGCTTAAGCTCTTCAATCTCTTTGTCTTTTTCTTCCTTTATGGCGTTGGTTTCTTCTTCCTTTTTTCTGCTTCTGTTTTCACTGATGAGATAGATGATTTTACAGATTTCAATGATGGCGATAAGGCTACAGGGTAAAATGACTAATATCAAAGTTCCTGGTTTTGAACTGATGAAGAAATACATCTGTCCTAATGGGAGTGAGACAAAAGTCACTTTGCCTAATATTTCACCTGTCCTTCCATCGCTGTAGAGTGTCTGTGTTTCACTTTCCTCAACAGCATCACCACGTAGAGTAATCTTATAGACCCCAGAATCATCTTTGACAGGATCGGATATGATGCGGTGAGTGATTGTGGCATTGTTCAAGGAAAGATAATTGAATGTAAGCACATCACCTTTTTTAAGGCTGGAATAGAAGTCCTCCTCTTTTCCTTCCTTAACAAGATCTACGGCAATCAGTGATTTGACAGGAATTGTCTTGATTTTGTAGTCTTCTTGTTTTTCACCATCCATAGATGAAGAGACCACAACAAGATACTGCGTATTTCCTATCTTTCCTTTCGTGATACGGGATGTGACTGATATGGCAGCAAGAATAAGAAAAAAGCCTAAAAATACAAAATAGATGATATCCCTAACCCACTTCCATGCTGTCTTCTTGCTTACATTATCCATATTAAAATCTTTGACCTTAAACTATTTAGAATTGTAGCATTTTCAAGGGCCATGTCAATGATTTTCGGCCTTTGTGTGATTTCTGTCTTCAAGCAAAAGAAAGAAAATTGATGATACTTAAATTGAAAAAAATCCTAATATCTGACTATTCTTTGTTTAGCATCTCTTTGATGTGTTCAGCTAATGCTTTATCTTCACAGTATACAAAGCAACCTTTCTGACCACGTGTCATCAAAACTTTGTACGTATCCTTTATTATTCTCTCGGCCAAATGGCTTCTTCTGAAATCCTTTTTCAGTCCCTTTATGGATTGATCTTTGCTCGAACGCTTGGAGACATCTGTGATGATACTTCCGTTTTCATATCGCAGATCTTTTCCGATTATGACACCAATATAGTCAAACTCCAAACCTTGGCAAGTATGGATACATCCCACTTGATCAAATGAATCTTTGTCTATGGCCCATGTCTTTGTGCGTTTGAGATTCCATTGTGCTTCAAACCCGTTCGGAAGGATGATGTCCATTGCTGATGAATCCTTTGCGGATTTCCAGTCATAAGTATAGCCGGCTACCATTCTGGCTTTGTTATTGATTTCATTCAACTTTCTTAAGTCTTCTCTCATCATACATGGATTGTCATAGACTCGGAAATCGAATTCGAGATTCTTATCCAATGCTATATTTGCAGTTTCTCTTATTTGTAGAAGATTATCCAAGAAAGCAATATAACTATTGGATCCATTGCAACGGAATTGAGATGTCAGTCTAAGATTTTCATTGCATATGAATTCGCTTTTACAATTTTCTGCCCAATGTTTGATCTCTTCCACAGAACCAATGTCATTGACATGGACAATCTGTTCTTCATCAAGGAAGAAAACAGAGACCTTTGATGCTGAAATAATCTCTTTGATCTGATTTTCGCCAAGATTACGGTATAGTCCTGATTTATCGTTTAGGCGATGAGCTTCATCGACTAATAGGCAATCAAATCTGTCAGCTTTTTCGTTTACAAAGGACCCGGAACCTAAGAACAGCTCATCGATGTATGATTGCTTTGCGTGTCCCTGTCTCATCTGTTTCGAGTAGACATATCTAGGTGATGAATTCTTTGAGACATAGGCTGAGCTATATCCATCATGTAGAAGTCTTGCCAATAAGGATACCGCGATAACACTCTTTCCGGTTCCAGGACCACCTTGAACAACAATCGTATATTTTCCCCCTGTTTTCAAGACTTTTTCGACTGTTTCCAGTATGTAGGAATAGGCGACTTGCTGTTCGTCAATCATATAGAATTCTTGTTTACCCTCTAACATAGGAAGAACAGCATCCTGCAATGCTTTCGAAGGCTTCAGTCTTCCGTGTTCAATCATCTCGAATAGTTTTGGGTCTGGCTTCTTCTTGATGTGTTCTTTCAGGTAGTTTCCGAATTTAATCGCATCGTGTGCGAAGAACATTGGAACCTCTTTGACATAGAAATCATATCTCTTGTCCCTAAGTTCACCAATATGGGATTCCTTATAGTTATGAAGATAGCAGGCAGGATTGAGATGGATATCATTGCTTCTTACGTATTCATTGATGTTCTCTAATAGTTTCGTATAGTTATATATCTGAGTGCAAGGATGCTGAACGACTCTATTTGCTCCACCTGTAAAGGTTTCAACACAATTATCTAGATTAGTCCTCTTAGCTTTTTCCCATTGCTTCAGTTCAATGACATAGATGTAGTTCTTCTCATAGTCATCTTTTCCTGCAATCATGAAATCGATTCTTTTAGAAGTGGAAGGAATCTGGTATTCCAATGCCACTTCCGCATCATCTGGGAGCATTGCGCTGTCTAAGACAAACTTCATCCTTGGAAGCGAATTGATCCATGATTTTTCCTCCGCATACGTACCGCCACTGATATGATTCTTTTTGAACGTTGCTTCTAATTTATCCGCGATGACATTATTGATAACGTCTTCGGAAAACTTCTTTTTTGTTCCTTGATAAATGATCATTCTAATCTATTTCCTTTAGTTAAATATATAACACAAATATAACATTCTGTAAACATAGCAAATATTGACTGGAAACCTGTTCAGTGCTAGGTTTTAGCATAAAAAGAAACCGTTCTCAGTGAGTAATCTGAAAAATCATGTTGAACATAAAATAAAAATTTGTTAAAATCCTTTCCGCTTTGAAAAAAGCAGACAGTTCGACGTTACCATCCTGTCTATAAACAAAACCAGGAACAAAGATTACATATTTGTGCACTCTTTTGTCTCTGGAAGGAGTGCATTTTTTCATTCCTTCTTGGTAGAAACGGAGAAAAATCATGGAAGAAGAGAAGACCTTACAAGAAGAGACGGCTTCAGTTGAAGAGACGACAGTAAAAGAAGAGAAGAAATCCGGATTGAAAGAATTCTTTCACAACTACTTCAGTTGCTTTAAATTAGACACTAGAAGCATTGCTGCTAACGCAATCATCGCTGCCATGTACACAGCCTTGACTTATGCATTCTTCTTCTGCTCTTATGGGCCAGTACAGGTGAGAATCTCAGAGTTTATGGTCCTACTAGTATTCTTCAACCCGAACTACATCTATGGACTTACAATCGGATGCGTGCTTGCAAACATCTATTCACCGGCTATGTCTAGTTTCTGTACACCACTAGATATTGTCATTGGTACAGCAGCGACGATTGTTGCATTGATATTCATCTCTTTATCAAGACATATGCTGATAGCAACATTATTCCCTGCCTTGACCAACGGATTCCTCCTTGCATGGGAATTCACATTCTTAGCCAATACAGATGGAACTGGAAATGCCGTTCTCTACTGGACAAACTTTGGATGGGTTGCCTTAGGTGAAGTCATTGCTGTTACCGTTATCGGTTATATTCTCTTTAGAATCTTGTCGAGAAATCAAAGGTTCATGCACGTCATCAACGCAAAGCAGAATTTAAACTATAAGTGGTAGTTTATCTATTTGATTCGTTAATGTGTTTATCTTAAGAATTCACGAAACCAACTTATATCGATGTTTATAAATGGAAGATTGATGTCTTCCATTTTCTTTTTGTAGCGATGAGTCATTTGACAACATAGAAATATGTCTAAACACAATACCATCTAGATTATAGGATGCCATAGGATAGAATCTTATCGTGTGTATGTCTTGTGATTAGCTTATAAAATGATTAAAATATTTTGTCGTTTTATTTAATTTGTGAGGAAACCTATGAAAGATTACGTTGCACAAAGAAGCAGACAAGCTGTCAGCAAAACAGACATTCTAGCTATCAATAATGAAGCCAATAAGGATCGTGAAAAAGGAAATAAAGTCATCAATGCATCCACGGGTGTATTTCTTGATGAGGCCCATAAATTAGGACATGTCGCTTTGATTTCGGATTCTCTTACGAATCACATCAATGATAGGCTTTCCTATTCTGGAGTCTATGGCGACTTAGGTTACCTTGATTCTGTCATGCACTTCATTTTCAAGGATAAAGAAAAAGATATCTCTGAATTCTATTATCCTTTCATCGGTGCTACTTTAGGTGGAACAGGTGCACTCTCTATCGCCTTCAATCTTTTCCAGGATGAAGGTGGAAACGTCTTGCTTCCTGATATCATGTGGACAAACTACTTACTTGTCGCTAAGAAGGCAAAGTTATCTGTCTTGAAATATTCGATGTTTAATGAAGAAGGAACCTTTAACCTTGAAAGCGTAAGAAAGACGATTCAGGAATCCAAGAAGTCGCATAATAGAGTCTTGTTAGTCATCAATGATCCTTGCCATAATCCTACGGGTTATTGCATAAGCGAAGAAGAATACAATAAACTCTTTGAGATTCTGGATGAAGAGGGAAAGGATTGCGAACTTTCTGTACTATTCGATATCGCCTATTCTTCGTTCTACTATATCCCAGGCACAAAATGGGTGCTTCTTGATAAACTATTGGAAAAGAAGCATGAATTCTTGCCTCTTATTGCATTCTCCTGCTCAAAGGTCTTTGGTTTGTACGGACTTCGTGTTGGTGCACTGATTGCTTTAGCCGAAGATGAAACCCAAAAACAGGAAATCAAGCGTGCGTTTGGCGCTCAGGCTAGAGGAACCTATTCTGTTCCAAACAGTGCTGCTCAGTACTGTGTCAGTCAGGTTTTATCCGATGAAAAGAAAGTAGAAGAGTTGGAGAAGCAGATCTTTGAAAACACATTGGAACTTTCTAGACGCAGCAAAGTCTTGAACGAAAGCCTAGAGAAGAACAAAATCGATCATTATCCTTATCGCTGTGGATTCTTTGTCACATTGAAAATCGAAGAGGCGGAAAGAGTCGCGTCGGAGATGAAGAAGGAACATATGTATGTCGTTCCCATCACGGAACACAGCATTCGTCTTGCCATTTCCGGAATGACCGAAGCTGAAATCGTCGAATTAGTCGATGAATTGAAAAGACATATCTAAACATTTGGCAGCATGATTTGCAAAACAAGCAATCATTTCTGCCTTTTTCATTTGTTATAATATAAATAGAAAAAACAATATACTATTATTCAGGAAAGAAAATGGAGGCTCATATGAAAAAAGTAAGTGTTGTCATCCCATGTTATAACGAAGAGGAAGCCTTACCCCTTTATTTTAAGGCAGTCGACCCTGTCGTCAGCAAAATTGAAGGCTATGTTTTTGATTTTGTCTTAGTCAATGATGGAAGCAAGGATAAGACATTAGAGGTCATGAATCAGCTCTATCTTGAAAGAAATGATATTACCATTGTCAATGAGACAAGAAATTATGGACAGAATGCCGCGTTGACAGCCGGACTGCTTTCCGCTAAAGGTGATTTTGTTATCATGATGGATGTTGACCTTCAGGATCCAGTCGAACTCTTAACTGCAATCTGTGAAAAGTTTACGGAGGGATATGAAGTCGTCAATCCACATCGTGCTAACCGCAAAGAAGATTCCTGGCTTAAACGCACCACTGCTGGCATGTTCTATAAGTTCATCAACATGTTAGAAGGAAAGGAAGTGATTCCGGAAAATGTCAATTGCTTCCGCGGTTTATCAAGACGTGCTGTTGATGCAATCAACGGCTTAGAGGAAAAAGATCGCTATTATGTCTCTTTGATTCCGCTTGTCGGATTCAAGACCATCAGCATTGATTTCACAAGACAAAAGAGAACTGCTGGCAAGTCTAAGTATGGAAACATCGGAAAACTGTTCAATCACTCATTCAATCTCATCTCTACAACCACAGCAAAGCCTCTTTATTTCCCGATTAAGTTTGGTGCGATTTCCTCTTGCTTTGACTTTGTGGCAGCATTAGTTTTCCTCATTCTCTATTTCTGCTTAAGAGATTATCGTTCTATCTTCCTATTGATGTTCTCCATCTTCCTTCTTGCCTTCTTCACTTCAATAATCATCTTCTTCATCGGTATCAACTCCCTCTATCTCCACACTATTCTTATCAATACAAGAAATAGACCAACAACGAATATTGAAACTATTGTTAGACCAGAAGATAAGCTAAACAACTCTTCTAATAAAGGAGAAAATGAATAATGAATATCTGGCATGATATCAATCCTGAGAAAGTGAAAGAGGATGATTTCACTTCCGTTATTGAAATTTCAAAAGGAAGCAAATGCAAATACGAACTCGATAAGGAAACGGGTATGTTAAGACTCGATAGACTTCTATTCACGGCGACGGTCTATCCTGCCAATTACGGATTCATTCCCCTTACCTTCGCACAGGATAATGATCCGCTCGATGTCCTTGTCTTATCCGAGGAGCCGATTGTTCCTTTGACACTAGTGCAAAGCAAACCAATCGGTATGATCCGTATGGTCGACCAAGGCTATATCGATGAGAAGATTATTGCAGTTTGTGAAGGAGATCCTTTCTACAGCCATTTCAATGACTTGAAAGAACTTCCTAGTTTTGTCGGCAATGAAATCCGTCACTTCTTCAAGGTCTATAAGACATTGGAAGGAAAGACTACCAATGTCACTGCCATCAAAGGACATGATGAGGCTATCAAAGTCATTCATAACTCTTTGAAGGCATACAAAGAATATAGAAGTGGCGAATTCAAAGCCTATGGACCTGCCTTTAAGGAAGGTGAACCAATCACGGAGAAGAGAGCTCCGAAGATTTACTGATTATGGTTCAGTTTCTTTATGTCCGTCATGGACATACGCTTTACAATGAATCTCATATCCTACAAGGAAGACAGGATATTCCTTTGTCTGAATTAGGAATATCAGATGCCAAAGAGACAAAGAAAGCGTTGAAGGATTATAAAATCGATGAAATTTATACCTCTCCATTGAAACGCGCCTATGAAACAGCAACAATCATCAATGAGGACAGGAATGTTCCTCTTCATATCGCTGATGAATTGATCGAGATGAATTACGGAGACTTAGAAGGTACTTCCTTATTGAATCCGGAACTGCCGAAGATGAGAGAACGTTTCTTCACTCGTTTTCCAAATGGAGAGAACTATTTCGAAGTCGTCCTTCGAATCTATCCTTTCCTAAAAAGCATTGAAGACAAATATAAGGATGAAGACAAGACCATTCTTCTAGTCTCTCATATGGGGGTCTATCGAGTGATAAAGAGTTACTTTATGGATATGACGAATGAAGAATTCGGTGACTGCTTTGTTAAGAACTGTGCCGTAGTTGAATTCCCAAAGAGAGGAGAAGCAAAATGAAATATACCTATACTTGTGTACTATATGAAAAAGCGGGTGAAACGCTTATTGCTTTTACTACACTTCCCTCTGGAATCCTATGTATGGAAAAGACAGATGATGAAAAAGAGGAAGCTGAGGAACTTTTGATGGAACTGCTTTCGGAAGAAGATTTCCTCTCATTAGACAATCTTCCAACGGATAAGATCTTTTCTCAAGAGGAATTGATCAAGTTTACTTCCGATGTCTTCCAATTACCCTATCAAGAAGACAAGGTTAAACAGATTACGGTTACAGTTGATGATGAAGAGGACTAGAATTATGAATGAGCTGAAATATTACCGAAATATCAAAAAAGGCGATTTATTCTATCGTGATATGCTCACAATCAGTTTAGACAGCAAGACGATTCTTTATGTCAAAGAGGTGGATACAGGTGATATTCGACCAATCGGTTATCGCTTTAAATCCTGTAGTGATTTTTTGAAAATATACAAAAAATATTTAGATAATGGATTTACTGTAATTGAAAAAGATGGTATCGATTATCGATGCTCTAAGGAAGAGATATGTAACGCCTTGGACTTACATACTGTTGTCTCAACCTATGCTGATTTGTGTAAATTAAGACCGGAACACTGCAACTACTTCTCCTTGACTCGAATTGAGAATGCAATCAATTCTTATCTCAATGGCGGAATGTCATTCTTCGATTTGAAATTTTGGGCACAGCTATTCAGTCTTGCTGTTGAGGAATCCTTTGAATATCCTCTGACTTTTCAAAACGCATTTCAGTTAGCTGTCATCAAGAAATTAGATGAATACTTGATGGATGGAAAACACCTTGTTGATGAGAACAAAGTCAGAGAACATCTAACCAATGCTATGCCAGAGATTTATGCTCTAAGAGAGAAGTATTACAAAATGCTTGGGTTGAATACAAAGGTAGGAAAGACAAAATGCTAAAAGCGGTATTCTTTGATTTGGATGGCACTCTTCTTCGCATTGATGAGAATAAGTTTGCTCATCTTTATTTTGAATTGATGGGAAAGAAGATGAAGCCGTATGGATATGATCCCATCGTTTTACAGAAAGCCTTCTATCAGGGAACCTACCTGATGATGAAAAATGACGGCAAGAAGACAAATGAAGAAGTCTTTTGGGATTACTTTACAACAATCTATCCGAATGCAAGAAAAGACTATGATATCTTTGAATCCTTCTATTCGGATGAATTCAAGTCTTTGGAAAGTATCATCGAAAAGGAAGAGACTTCAAAAGAGATTGTCCTCTATACCAAGAAGAAAGGCCTTCTTCCAATCTTATCCACGAATCCTATTTTTCCGAAAGAAGGACAAAAGACAAGAATCAATATGCTCGGCTTATCCTATGACGACTTTAGCTATGTCACTAGTTATGAAAATTCTTCCTACTGTAAACCGAATCCGAAATACTTCCAATCCCTCCTTGAACGTTTCTCGTTAAAGAGTGATGAAGTCATCGTCTTTGGAAACAATGACCATGAGGATGGAGACTGTGCTTCCGCTTTAGGAATCAAAGTCTATCTCATCGACGGATATCTGATTCATTCTAGTCATGCTATGGGGAAGTATGAGACAATATCTCTTTCTGATGTTTTCTCTGTCATAGACAGAGAGTACGAAGAGAGATTGAAAAGCAATTGACTTTTTTTGCTTCTGTGCTAAGATTTTAAAAGTAGACAGCGGGACTGTGAAAACAGTTGAGAGGGTTAACACCCGACGCTTGGAACCTGTTGGTCAAGACCAGTGTAGGGAGTCTCTCAATCTTTTCCTAGAGACCTTTATTTGCCTTGACTATCAGTCGAGGCGTTTTTATTTCCCTGTCGGAAAGGATTCCTATGAATCAGACAACTTCTACTAGTTCGAGTCGTTCATTTAGTAAGAAAAGCCTTGCGGACATCGTTATATCCGCAATGATGTTGGCTTTGGCTTTAGCCATCAAAGGTATCAGTCAGCTCATCCCGTTCTCCAATCTTCCCTACGGCGGAAGCATCACGATTATTTTAGTTCCTCTTTGTCTTGTCGGACTTCTCTGTGGTCCTATTTGGGGAATTGTTGTTCCGGTTTTATTCTCGGTCTTTAACTTCCTCTGGGATGGCGTCTCTTCCTGGACTGCCAACACGAGCGCTGTCATACTTACACTCTTTTTAGACTACATTGTCGCCTTCGGCTTCTGTGGAATCTCCTCGCTGTTCCGCAAACCGTTCTTTGAAAAGAAGGCTTATGCACCTCTTTTAGCGGTCTTGTTATCTGGTATCCTCCGTTTGATTTCCCATTTCTTCTCCGGTGTCATTGTGTGGAACAATATCTGGGATTATGAAGGGCCGATCGTCATGGACTGGTCGAAAGCCGGCATCACCTATTCTCTTGTCTATAACACTTCCTATATGATTCCGACCATCATTCTCTCTTTGCTTGTCATGGCATATCTTTTAAAGCCGATGTATAGCTTGTTCAGCATGCCTCTAATGCAGTCTTTGAAACCGAAATCCGTCCTTTCTTCGGATGATAATGATGATAAATTGCCCTCTTATCGTTTACTCTCCTTTATCTTTGCATTCCTTTTCTTAGCAGGTGCTATACTTGCACTGATTCCACAGCTGAAGATGAATTATCTCGGTTATTTTGTCGCTCCGCTTACATTAGCATCGTTTGTTTATGAGATAGTCCATATGATTCGTCATAGAAAAGAAAAAATTGAATTGTACGATATTTTGATGATCATTGTCTTTTTCATCCTCTTAGCATTAGCCGTTGTTGGAATCCTCTCCCGTTACACCTATGGAGCTTCTTTCTACGCCGCATAAGAAGATGTTTACAATTGTTGTTGATTTTGCCCTACTTTACTAGAAAATCAAAAATGAAAGCGTTATAATACTCAATCATATGTCGAGTCTAGGAGGTGGATATGTTCAACATTGATGAAGCGATTATTTCTTTGGTATCCAAGTGGAACGGCTGGGGATTAGCCCTCTTTACTGCAATCACTTGCTTAATAGCCGGTGTCCTCTCTTCCCTTATCGGTATTGAAAGAGAGATGAAAGGACAGGCGGCTGGTCTTAGAACCCATGTCGTTGTCGCTGTGACCTGCTCTATGTTAATGGTCGTTTCAGTCTTCGGCATTCAGCTTGCTGTTGTCGCTTCCGGTTCGAAATCTGGTGATTTCAATCTCAACTTAGACGTCAGCCGTGTCGCTTCAAGCATCGTCTCCGGTATGGGTTTCATGGGCGCGGGTGCTATCGTCAAAAACGGTCTTTCCATCCGCGGACTTACAACGGCCGCAACATTATGGCTTGTCGCTGCTATTGGAATGGCTTGTGGATGTGGCTTCATCGTAGAAGCTATCCTTGTCACTCTCATCGCTATGGCATTCTTATTAGGACTTACGAGAGTTGAAAAACTTCTTGATAAGAGTTCTCCTCAGATTCATCTTGTCGTCGCTCCGAATATTCCGATTCTCCACGAAATCCGTTCTCAGGCTGAAAAGTATCGTCTCATCATCAAGAACATCGTCACCGAAAATGGAAAAGGAAGCGATGGAAAGGAACAGGTCGAAATCACGATCTTCTTCGCTTTCCACAGTGATGAATCAGCCATTTCCGACTACGTTGAATCCTTTGCCTCATATCCTTATGTCTATAAAGTCGTAAACAACACAGAAAAGAAGAGAAAGAAAGCCCAGAATGAGTGATAGACCTCTCTTTCTCTCGACAAGAGAGAATTGCTCCGATATTCTTCCAATCGAATTCAGGCTGATGAACGGTTACGTTCATCGGCTTTTTCTTTCTAGAAAGGCAGATGATATTTCTCTCACATTAACAACAGACATCCCATATACCTATCAAGACGGGGAGCTTATCATCGATTTAAGAGAACGAAACGGGAATTATTCGTTTTTTATTAAAATTGACTCTCTTTCACTTGGTTATCATGAAACGTACCACGTTATCACCGAAGAGATGATCACACTTGAACAACTGTGCGGAAGGTATCAGAACGGAAAGAACATTCTCTCAATCACGGACAATAAAAAAGGTTCTCTTTTCTTCAGTCGATTCCTGAGAAAGAAAACCTTGTATTTTGATGTTATTGATTTGGATCCTTTTACCTATGATATCAAGACATCTGTCTTCCAAGAGGAGGAAGATAGTAAGAAATACTTCATTCTTATGCGTTATGATTCTAGAAAAGACGTCATGGAATTATCCTTGTACTTAGAAGAGTATTCCCTTGATTCCACAAGCAAGGAAATCATAGAGAATGCTGAGTTTATCCGTGTCAGGGAACAAGGATGATAGGCTCTTCTGTCTCTAAGGAAGAACCTTTGACTGTGACTTTGCCACCCAATAGATTCTCGTAGATTCCATCCTTTATATCGAGATGGAAAATGACTGGCTTATCATCGAGTGGGAATATACCTAATTCATCCCTGTCATCCTGATAGATGTTCTTGATGACGAGTCCTTTTTCTTTGTTTTGATAGCATGAAGAGAGTATCAGCTTCTTGTTCTTTTCTCTCTTTTTTAGTTCAACATTCTTTAGATAGAAGAGATAATATTCTTTATCGAATGATGAGAAATCGACAGTATCCTTATCAAATAAAGAAGGCATATGCATTACTTTGCTCTCCTCTCCAGAATAGACAAAGGCCGGACCTCTTGTGAAGAAGGAATAAGCCAACAAGCTTCTAGTAAAGGAATCATGTTCGGAATAAGATGCGATTCTCGGCCTATCATGATTCTCAATGGCACGGACAATGAGTCCGTCCTCATTGATGCCTGCCTGTTCTCCTTCCAGACTCGCCTTGTAACATGATAGGGAAAGATCACTTCTGTTTTCTAAAAATTCAGAAAGGTAGTGCCAGTTGAAATAGTGATAACAAAGGTCAAATCCGGATGCGAAGAGCTCTTCATTCGATATCGCATGGATTCCTTTCTCTCTTGCATAGAGAAGGAAAGGCCCATCCACTGCCTCCGCTAAGAATATCATCTCATCGCCTAATGCCTTTCTTGCTTTTTTATAGAAAGTCGATGGAAGGAAAGAGGCGACATCAAAACGGAAACCGTCCACACCATAAGATTTATATTTGACTAAAACAGAGACAAGATAATCCTGAACATCGTCCCTGGAAGTCTCAAGATCATAGACATCACTCCATTCCCCAATCTTGTTTCCCATCTTTCCATCTTTGTCATGATGATAGTATTCGCTATGTTCTTTGATGAGTCTTGCATCACGGCTAGTATGGTTAAAGACAATATCCATCATCACCTTCATATCTAAGCTGTGAGCTTTCTTGACAAGCTCAATGAAATCTTCTTCCGTTCCATATTCAGGGTTGAATGCTTCATAATCTTCTATCGCGTAGGGAGAGCCAAGCGTTCCCTTTCTTCCGTCTTTTCCGATAGGAGAGATAGGCATAAGGTAGAGAATATCAGCACCTTTTTCTTTGATTTCCTCTAACTTATTATTCAAGGCAGAAAACGTCCCTTCCTTTGTCTCATTACGAACAAACACTTGATAAATCACTGATTTCAGAAGTTCTTGTTTCATATGCGTTATCCTTTCCACATTATTTCTTGATTTCGATTGAAAACACAATGTGAATCGCTAAAATAATAAAGGTATATAAACTGAAGGTCAACAAAAATGAAATTTACACAAAGAACTTCCGGTGTTTTGCTCCCCGTGTCCTCCTTGCCCTCTCCCTATGGAATCGGCACACTAGGAAAAGAAGCATATCAGTTTGTCGATTTTTTAAAGGATAGCGGTGCCAAGATCTGGCAGATGCTTCCTTTGAATGTCACCTCGTACGGTGATAGTCCGTATCAGTCTCCTTCTTCAAATGGCTTGAACTATTACTTCATCGATTTAAGAGTCTTGATTGAACAGGGACTTTTGACTGAGAGCGAAGTGAAGAATGCTGATTTAGTCACATACGAAAACAAAGTTGATTACGGAAAGCAGTTCCACAACCGCATTCCGCTTTTGAAGAAGGCGTTCTCTCGTTTTGATCGTAAAAATCCGGAATTTGTCGCTTTTGTGAAGGACGGAAAATACAATGATTTCTCTTTCTTCATGACGATGAAATCACTTCATGACTTCAAAGCCTGGTACGATTGGAATGAAGAAGACAAGATCTATTCGGTAAGCACTGAAGAGAAGGTAAAGAATGAGAATCAGGATCTATATCTCTTCTATCAGTGGACACAGTTTGAATTCCTCAATGAATTCAAGGCATTGAAGAAATACGCTAATGATAACGGTATCTCCTTATTAGGCGATATGCCTTTGTATTTAGCCTATGATTCTGTTGAAGCCTATAAGCATTCTGAACTTTTCCTTTTGGATGAAAAGCATAATCCCACAGTTGTCGCTGGTGTTCCACCGGATTATTTCTCTGCCGATGGTCAGTTATGGGGTAACCCTATCTACAATTGGGAAGGAATGAAGAAGGACAACTATTCCTGGTTCACAAAGAGAATCATGAATAACCTAGAACTCTTCGATATCCTTCGTATCGATCATTTCCGTGGCTTTGCTGACTACTATGTGATACCTTTCGGAATGAGTAATGCAAGAGTCGGAAAATGGGTCATTGGACCTGGCATGGATTTCTTCAAGGATAAGACGAATCTTCCGATTGTTGCCGAGGATCTTGGCACATTGGATGACTATGTCTATCAGCTCTTAAAAGACTCCACTTATCCTGGAATGAAAGTCCTCGAATTCGCTTTCGATGGCTCATATGACAATCCTCATAAGCCATCCAATTCTACTGAGAACTACTTCTGCTATACCGGAACCCATGATAACATGCCGTTAAGAGGATATCTTGAGGACCTCTCTGAACAGGAACTCAACACATTCAAGGGTGACGTCTATCATCAGTGTGAACAGTTCCATGTCGATTTCCGTGCTGATACCATTCGTGACTTGGTTCTGACAGTTGATGCTCTCTGTTATGCATCCCCTTGTATCGCCGCTATCCTTCCTCTTCAGGATCTGTTAGCCACTGGCAAGGATACGCGTCTGAATATGCCTTCTTCCTTATCGGACAAGAATTGGACCTATCGCTGCTCAGCTACGGATTTCAATGAATCATTGAGAATTCTGATTCATCGTAATGTTGTACGCTATAATCGCTAATTTTTGACAAATAATATGAAAAAGTGGCATTAAATGTCACTTTTTCTTTATCAATCTTGAATAGGCTTTAAAAAGAAAGCGCATTACAAATTCGAATTATTGAAAACTGCTATGATTTTTCAATGAATGAGTTTATAATGTTTTAAAATAATTTTAAGGATGGTAATAGATATGAAAGCATTATTGATTGAAGACAAGGTTCAGTTGGCAACCGCAATCAGAGAATATCTGAAGATGCACAAGATTGATGCCGTTGACAAGAATGATGGCGAGGAAGGCTATCAAGAAGCCCTCACGGGTCTTTATGATGTCATCGTTTTGGATTTGATGCTTCCTTCCAAGGATGGCTTATCCATCATTCAGGATTTAAGATCCCATGGAGTTGATACTCCGATTCTTGTCTTGACTGCCAATGTCTCCACCGATGAGAAGGTTCAGTGTCTTATGGCTGGTGCCGATGATTATGTCACAAAGCCCTTTGTTCTTGAGGAACTTCTTGTCCGTCTTTATGTCCTCACAAGAAGAAAATCCAAATTCTGTCCAGATGAACTCACAGTTGGTGATCTGAAGTTGGATAAACTCAATCATAAATTATCCAAGGATGATACTTCCATCACTCTTTCCATGAAGGAATATCAGATCATGGAACTCTTGATGGACAATTCGGATAAGATTATGGAGAAAGGAACGATTCTTCAAAGAGTCTGGGGCAAGGATTCTGACACCTATTACAATTCGGCTGAAGTCTATATATCTTTCCTCAGAAGAAAACTGAAGGTGCTTCATTCCAAGTGCCGCATCAAGTCTATCCGTAATGTCGGATATAAACTGATCGATAATCCGGAATACTTTGAGGATGAAGGCGAATAAGAAAAGATGGGCCAAGTCGGAAAGGTTTGGTATCACAGGGTTTGTCCTTGTTGTGATACTCCTTTTGTTTGGCGTCGTTATTTTCACAGTCTATATGATTCAGGAGAAGAATATTGAGACCGATTCTCTTCGTTCCCTTCGCTCTGCTGTCAGTGTGGCAGCAAAACCGAAGATCGTCTCAATGAATTTTTCTGACGACATCAAAATGATCTATCGAGGAGATACGGACACTACTGACACTTTCCAAAGCAAAGGCGAGATGAACGGACTCATCGTTTATCGAACAGTTGATAAGAAGGCTTATTGGCTAAAGGGTGAAAGCTCCCAATATCAGGTCGTCTATGACTCTATCTCGGAGACTTCTGTAGCAGAAGGGGAGTTCAGCGAATATCGAAAAGGCGACTATTTTGTCGGAGTCTACTCGGCGACCTATTTCAATGAGCATATGAAATTAGACCCGGAAGACGGTGAACAGGAATATTCCTTAGCTACGGGATCCTGTATCTATGCTGCAATCGATTCAAGTGGTAAAATCCACAACACAAATCAAACAATTATCACATTGACAATTGTTCTCCTAATTGTTGATTTGGCTCTCGTTGTTCCGATTTACATCATATCCGGCCTCTTGATGAAACCGACATTGAAGGCGATGGAAAGAGAGAAGGTTTTTGTTGCGAACGCATCTCATGAATTGAAGACGCCACTTGCAATTATTTCTGCTAACGCATCGGTCTTAGCGGAAAAGCATCCGGATGATGCTTCTTATGTCGATACGATCAACCAACAATGCCGCAATATGAATGAGACGATCATCGATATGATTGACTTGAGCAAACTCGAAACGAAACAGCCACAGTATGAAGAACTCAACCTTTCTGAGCTTCTTCTTGATCTTTGCGTCACTTTTGATGCTGTCGCCTATGAGAACGATATCGAATACATCTACGATATCGAAGATGACCTTATACTCGAAAAAGCGGATAGGAAAAACATCATCCGCATGTTCAACCTTCTCATCGATAATGCGATGAAATATGTTGATGGTGAACATAAGAAAATCCAAATTGCATTGAAACGGGAAGGAAAGAAGATTCACTTCACCATATTCAATACTGGATGTGAAGTACAAAATGAGGATAGACAAAAAGTCTTTGACCGTTTCTTCCAAGGAAAGAGCGGCAGCGACAAAGAAAGAAAAGGCTCTGGCTTAGGACTTGCCATCGTGCATCAGATCTGCGATAGCAACGGATATGAAATTACAATCAATTCAGGCTACAAGGAGTTCATGCAATTTGATATAATTTTCAGATAATGACAAAACTGAAACTTGTAAAGAATGTCAAAGACATTCAATCCATCCTGCTAGATACGGATAGAAGCTTCGTCAAAAAGACGAAGAATCTTCTTCTTTTTAATAGCGAAGATAGGCTTTTATCTTCCGTAGAGGATAATTCCTATACAAAGAAAATACTATCGGACAAGGATAAGAGGTTTGTTATCCTTGTTTCGCAGTTGTTTGTAACAGAACTAAGAATTTACTCATTTGCTGATCTTTCCATTCTGTATACCATAAAGGAAATCCATGGAAAAGATTACTTTTTCAAAGACGCCACCTTCACACCGGATGGAAAGTATCTTTATGTTTTAGCGGATGAAGTCTCCTATACTTCACCTTCTGAATCAATACTAGTCAAGATTGAACTCTCATCTCTCTCTTTCTCTGCTTTCTTTGAAGGAGAGCATCGATATTTCGATTCTTTATATTATTCCCTGACAAGACAAGTTCTGACCCTTTTGGATAAGAAGGGAAAAATCTATTTTTTCAGTCAAGATAAGATCATCAAGAAAATCAAGGTTCCTTCTTTTGACAGACTTTTCTTCATCGATTGGGGACAGGTTATGATTTTATCCTCTCATGCCGGATTCAATCTTTGCTCCGCAAACGGAAAAGTCATCCGACAGTGCGACATCCTTTTACCAAAGCCTTTGAAGAGTGATGATGATGCTAGAAAAGATTTCGACACTCAAAATGAGATCCTATCCCTAAAGAGGTTACCTAGAATGTCACGAAAAGACAGTCTTACTGAATACTATAAGGACATGATTTTCTCAACAGAAGCCGGTGCTTTATTATATTTGAGTTACAATATCAACGAAAAGAGTTATACTCTATATCATTATTCTATCCGTTCCTTCACCTTGAAGCATGTCTATCGCTTCAAAAAGGAGGTATACGGAATGGAATTGAGCTATCCCTTCCTCTATATTCGTACTAGTAGTGGTGTTCTGATTTATCGTATTATACAGGATTGATGAAAGGAGCTGAAAAATGCCTAAGAATAAAACTTTTGAGAAGATTGTCTCAGACGGGATTACATTCGATGACGTCCTTTTACTGCCACGCTATAGTGAAATCACTCCAGATATGGTGTCTTTGAAAGCAAAGCTGACAAAACACATTACCTTGAACGTTCCTCTTCTTTCTGCCGCCATGGATACGGTCACTGAATCCGAGATGGCCATTGCCTTGGCAAGAGAGGGCGGTATCGGTATCATCCACAAGAACATGACGATTGAAAGACAGGCGAGAGAAGTCGATAAGGTCAAACGTTCTGAAAATGGTGTTATCACCAACCCTATCACCATCAAGAAAGAGAACACTCTTGAAGATTGTCTTTCCATTATGGCGATGTATCACATCTCTGGCATCCCTGTCACCGATGAGGATAATCATTTGATCGGCATCATCACCAACCGTGATATCAAGTTTGAAAGCGATTTGAAGAAGACTGCTGATGAGGTCATGACCAAGGATGGACTGATCGTTGCTAAGGTCGGAACAACTCTTCAGGAAGCCAAGAAGATATTATCTAAGGCTAAGAAAGAAAAATTGCCTATTGTCGATGAAGAATTCCATTTGCAAGGACTCATCACAATCAAAGATATTGAAAAGATTGAAAAGTATCCGAATAGTGCCAAGGATAAATACGGAAGACTTCTTTGCGGCGCCGGAATCGGCATCACAAAGGATATGATGCTTCGCGCCAAGGCACTTATTGATGTCGGTGTCGATGTCTTAGTCCTTGACTCCGCCCACGGCGATAGCAAGAACGTTGTAGAATCCCTGAAGAAGCTGAAGAAAGAATTCCCGAATGTGGATGTCATTGCGGGAAATGTTGCAACCTATGAAGGCGCAAAACACCTTATGGAAGCCGGTGCCGATGCCGTCAAAGTTGGCATGGGACCTGGTTCAATCTGTACGACAAGAATCATCTCCGGTATGGGTGTCCCCCAGATTACTGCAATCATGGAAGCTAGGCGCGCAGCGTTAGAATATGATTGCCCGATCATTGGTGACGGTGGAATCAAATACAGTGGAGACATCACCAAGGCACTTGCTGCCGGTGCTGATACTGTCATGTTAGGCGCTATATTCGGCGGCTGTGAAGAAGCTCCTGGCGGAACTGAACTCTATCACGGAAGAAAATATAAAGTCTATCGTGGCATGGGCTCTCTTGCCGCTATGGAACAGGCTCATGGCTCTGCGGACCGCTATTTCCAGACTGGGCATCAGAAACTAGTTCCCGAAGGTGTAGAAGGCAGAGTTCCTTACCGTGGAAATGCAGGAGACGTCATTTTCGAACTCCTCGGCGGTATCCGTTCTGGTATGGGATATCTCGGTGTCAAGACTATCCTTGAACTTCAGGAGAAATCTCAGTTCATTAAGATCTCCGCATCTTCCTTGAAGGAATCTCATCCTCACGATATCGAAATCACCAAGGAAAGCCCGAATTATCAGTCTGACCATTAAATCGGAAATAATTAGATACGAAAAAAGCATGTGCCTCAGACACATGCTTTTTGAGTGTTTACTTGATTTACTTGGCTTCTTCTTTTGTTTCCAACTTGCCTTCAAGCTTCTTTTCGAAAGCGGCGCGCTTTGCTCTTAAAGAGTTGAAGACCTTGACGATGATGAAGAGAGTGATAGAGATGACAAGGAAGGAGATGACAGCGTTGATGAATGTTCCCCAGTCAATGACGGCGGAAAGGTTGTAGGTCCAGGTTGTTCCGTGTAAGGTGTAAAGACTCTTCAAGGAATTCTGCCACTGTACGTAAGTATCAGAAGCTTCGGTGATTGTGACACCCTGGCTAGCGGCATAAGCGATGGTAGCGGCCTTGATATCGGTGAAGTACTGACCGATTCCTTCAATGCCAGCCTGTGTGGAATTGGCAGCAGGAAGAACGGTTACAAGACCCTTGATACCACCAGGGACACCCCAGGTGCAGACGCTGAGTAAGATGTTGGTGAAAGCGGTAACGATAGCGTTGAAAGCACCGCCCATGATGACACCGACAGAGAGGTCAAGAACGTTTCCACGAGTGATGAACTTCTTGAAATCGGCCCAGACTGTTTCGCCCTTGGCCTTCTTTTCGGCCTTAAGAGCTTTCTTTTCTTCTTTTGTTAGTTTTTTGGACATGAAAATATCTCCTTAGTGAATACTTAGGTATTTTACCACTCAAAAAATGATTTACAAGTGTTAATTAAGCGAAAAGGTCTTGTTGATGAGCTCACGGAATTGTTCTTCCGCAATGGCGCCAAGAAGGAGTTCCTCATCCTTATCGTCCACTTTGACATAGATTCTCTTTCCGTTCTGGAAGGCGAACATGCTAGGAATGGAGATGACTCCGAACTTCTGAGCGATTTCAGGGAACTGATCCGTATCGACCTTTAAAAAGATGACATCCTTGTAGTCTTCATCGATGGATTCGATGATTCGACCCATCATTCTACAAGGTGAGCACCATTTTGCGTTGAAATCGACTAAGACATTCTTGTTTTCTTCGATGATTTTTGCGAAATCAGAAATGTTTTCTAATACTTTGATCATAAATATTTATAATTCTCCTTATTTATATGAATATACGAATTTAGCACGGATAGTCAAATGAATTGCTTAGACGATACCTCTCCAGTTCACTAAAAGACCACAGAAGAGGGATATGACACCTAATATGATGATGTGCAAGGGATAATAGGCATAGAAAGAATATTGAATGATTTTGCTGTTGTATCCTTTTTCTCCGTTATAGAAGGCAATGATGACGGATGCTAAGACAGAATAGGTTCCGATTGGAACAAACTCATTTGGTATGATAGGTAGACTGTAATTGATACGCCACAACAGATAGAAGACAAGTTCAACCGTGATAAGAGCAACGATTTCAAACATTTTATCTGTTTTGACTTTATAGATCTCATAATCCATGGAAGGATCATCGAAGTTCTTTTTTCGGATGGATAGAGAAGAAAGTTCTTTCGCTAGGAAATAGAAGATGAAAAGGACAATCGAGAAGGTTCCCCAATCCGTCTTGAATAAGGAACCATAAGTCTGAAAGAAATCGATGTCACTTAGTACTGCAATAGCAATAGGGAATAGAGCAAAAAGCGAATACCAGTTTTTCTTCTTCAATAGGTATACAGTCAGCACTCCTAAGAACATGTCAGTGTAGGCGTTTCCGATAAGTGGATTATCAATGACATTGATGTGATAGATGCTTCCAAACGTATATCCGAATCCATCTAAGATGATTGCAAAGACTCCTAAGCGCAACAAGTATTTTAAGATGTTGTTTGTTTTGTAGGCACCCTCGACTGCTAAAAACGCAAAGATAGGGAAGGAAATCTTACCGATGGCACGAAGAATATAGTAAAGAGTATAAGTGTCTTTTTCGCCTGGAATGAATAGCAAGGCGATGTGGTCTAAGGTCATAAGCAAGCAGGCGATAATCTTCAATGCAAGACTGGATAGACCGAAAGTTTGTTTCTTTTTCGTCATCATCTGAAGAATATCCTAAAGATGCTATTAGCAGTATCGGAAGTTGCGCCGCCTTTCATAGCATGTGCGATGATGATGGAGAGTAAAGAGTAGGCATTGTTTAAGAAATGAGTAAAGATGGAAGTTGATAAAGAACCAGTTTTGCAATAGACGAAGGCTAGGACAACACCAGAGAGTATATAGGTGGGAAGGTTTTCAAGCTCCACGTAAAGAGCATGAAGATTGTTGGCACGGAGAGTCGCTAACTGAGCAGCAGTCAAAGCGGAATTCTGTGGTGTGATCAGTGCGATGATTGTCGTGAAGTCAAAGTGGATCAGACCAAAGAGGATGGAGGAGAGGATGATTCCTAACCAACGATTCTTCTTTCCTAATAAATCACATAAGCCAGCACGGTAAGTAATCTCTTCTACAAATGGTGCAATGAGTGCCGCCATGATGAAGACTAGAACCGGATAGGAACCCGACATTGTATCAAGGCTTGATTGATTGGAGTTCTGGTTATAGTCAGGAATGAAACTATAAATGATGTTGAAGAAGATTCCGACAGCAAGTAGCATGATGAAACCGAGAAATCCCCATAGGTAGGTATTCTTATCCTTGAATGGCTTGAATATCTTCTCTCCTGTCTTATCCTTTCCTAAAAAGCAAATCATAAGCAAGACAGCTAGACCGATGACATAGGAGATGAAGTTGATCAAAGTCGATCCTAAAAGTGTGAGGCTTTTTGCATCTTTGTCATATAAGGGAGTGAGAGAGATGATAGCAGAGACTAACAAAGCAATGACTTGGAATCCAAGATAACCTACTACGAATAAAACGATCTTTTTCCAGGCGGGTGTGGTCTCGTTTAACTCGGAATAGGCAAACAAGGAACGGGATTTGTCATCATGAGTGTTATCTTGGCATTTCTCATTTGTCTCAGGCGTTAAATTTTCCATAGAGAAATCTCCTTTCATATAAAATATGTGTTATTATAATTCAAATGTTTATATTTATAAACATGAATTGAAATTTGATTGAAAAGGAGAGCGCCTCATGAGTAAATCCACAATTGATCTGATTCTACTTATTTCTTTTCTGTTATTGATCTTCCTTTCCTTTATTGCAGGCCTTATCGGATTATTGAAAGGCATCTATAAGACAACGCTGAAGACCATACTCAAACTTGTGTTGATCATCGTATTGGTCTTCGCTTCTGCATCCATATCCACATGGATTGGAAACATCGATATCAGCAGGTTCATTCCAAACTCGGATGGAAGCGTTACTATCCTCTCTTATCTTGTCAACTATCTCAATAGCACTGGATATGTCTCACCGATGAACGGGTTATCTTTATATGAAACCACAATCGCCATTGCAACCTCTGCACTTGCATTTGTCACATTCATTGTCGGCATGCTTCTTATTCAGCTTACTATTTCACTTATCACCGCTATTTTCTACCATGGCATTTTCCGTTGGTTCTTGCCCGTCGAGACCAAGTCTGAAAGAAAAAGCAGAAAGAAGAAAGATGGAAAATCAGCTATCACAAATGGATTGTTAGACAAAAACGGAAAAGTCACTGCTAGCTCTAGAAAGACTCTCCCACTTTTACGTGTTCCGGGCGGCCTATTAGGCTTTGCCCAGGAATTCGTTTTCCTTTGTGTTCTCGTTTCGCCACTGACAGCTCTAGCACGTATTGCCGTCAACAATAAGAGTACGGTTCAGGAAAGCTTAGAGGCCGCAGGTGTCGGCGAGGCGAAAATCGAACAAGCCAATACAATCATGGATTCTGCTGAGAATTCTCTTATCTATAAGACATTAGGCTTCCAGAATTTTGATTTGCTAGTCATGAATAAGGTTTCCACAGTTGACTTGAACAATTCCCAAGTCAGTTTCTCCGGACTTGTTTCTTCAACTCTGGATATCGCAGAACCGCTTTTGAAGGATGGAATCATCTCTTATGACCAAGCCGCTAGCACAGTCACCATCAATTTCTCCTTGCTATTATCGACAACTACGGTTGATGCACTCATTTCCAATGTGATTGATTCTCCGATGGTCATGGCCCTCATTCCGCCTCTTGTCGATGTCGCCCTGAATTCTGTCAATGGTGCTTCCTTTGCCATTGATGAATTGGATTTCAATAATATCGACTGGTCGAGTGAACTTACCATTCTTAACGGAATCTACAAAGAGGTTTATTCCTCTGCTATTGAACCTATGGTCTCTACATCAGGCGTCAATCCGAAGAACTTCATCATCAAAACTTCTACGATGAGCGATGATGAAATGAATGTTTATGTCGATGCTGTCACAAAACTCGGAACGATGACGTCGGTCAAGAACAATCTTCCTGTCATTCTTTCTGGCATCGGTCGCTATTTGGATAATCAGGGATTTGAAATCCTGCCTAGCGATAAGGCTGCTTACAAAGACATCAATTGGTCGGAGGATCTGAAAGTCTTCGTTGAAGGTGTTCTCAATTATTTCAGAACGATTGGATTAGATATCTCTTCCGATTTGAATCTCAACCTTCTCCAGGAAAAGACTTTTGAAGTCATGAAGGATGAGACAAAGAGAAACACAATCCGTGACATCATCTGTGGACAGACAAATCATCAAGGCTTATTGGATACCCAGCTCTTCTCGACTCTTTCTCTTTCGAAGGTAATCTCCTCCACTTTGTCATCCATTCCCTCTGTCAAGAAATACATCAATGGAATGAGTTTTGATTTCCTAGACAGCTTCAGTGACAACGAATTGAAGTCCGAATTCTCGACGATGTTCTCCATCGCAGGAACAGTTTTCGATGAAGATAGCAAAATCAATGTCAACAACCTTTCCTCCATCGATATCGGGGATAGTGAGACAGCAAGCGAACTTGCTGATCTTCTCCATGATAGCAAATCAAGCAAGATCTTTTCAAAACTCTATCCCTCTATCATGAAAGGAATCCTCTTCAATTCCAATATTAATCTTTCCTCTTATCTATACGGATTGACCCCTTACAATTTCAATTACGATTCGACTACCTATATTGATGACTTTGAAAGCATTCTTAGAATGATGCCAAGCATCAAGAAAATGCAAGAACTCTTCTCTTCTTCCTCCTCGATCTCTTATAAAATCAACAATCTCGACACGAATCTGTTAAGGAATCTGATGAACCTTCTTGTCAATTCTGATTTCTTCAATTCAGATCATAGAACTGGGGTAAATTCCTCACTTCAGAAGAATGTGAACATTGCAACATTCTTTGAAAACCTCTTCAAAGAGGAACCCTTTGTATCGCTGAACCTTGTTGCTCCTACAATCAATGAACTCCAAAACGTGAATTGGGGAAATGGCGTTGGTGGAGATGGCGGTGAAATCGACCTCATCTGCAATATGCTTGATGAAGGAAAGAAGAACTCCGAATTCCTAATCGATTACTCCTTCGACAAGATTGAAGATACGAAGGCTTTCTCTTCCATGATCAAAAATGGATTTGAAAGCAAGATCCTTTCTCCTTCTATCCTTTCCATCATTGATGATTCGCTTAGCAAATACCTGGATGACATTGGTATTCCTTACTCCTTCAATGAGATGAGAAACGCGATGTGGATTGATGATAGCGATGATATCGCTGAACTTCTTTCCTTGCTCAAAGGCGTCGACTTGAAGAATATCGACTTGAATACTTTCTCACCGGATCGACTCAATGCTCTTCTTACCGTCATGTCTAAAATGAACCTCATTCAAACCGGTAACAGTGAGAATGATCCATTCGGATATGCCCTATATTCTCTGATCAAGAAGCAAGGACTATTCACTCAATTAGGTACGGATATTGATTATCATGTCTTTGAATTAGAAGATACCAATGATTGGTCTATTGAAACAGGTGAGATTTCCTTTGACGGCGATGACGTACACGAGATAACCACAAACGGTCAGATTGCCTACTTCACTGACTTCTTCCGCAAGACTCAGGCAGTTGGATTTGACACGTTGAAGAAAGGAAAGATTCCAAAAGGTTTTGTCAGCACCATCGATGATTGTATGAATTCCTCCCTCTTACGTACCATTGTTGTCAATGTCTTTAAAAATTCGGTGAAGAACATCTCCGTTCCGGAAGGATATGAGAAGATGATCGATTCCCTTGATCTGGATGTCATGCTTGACCTTGATCATGATCCGTTTGTCAGTGAACTTCAGATATTTGAAGACATCTATATCCTCTCGGAAGAGAAAATCGGTGAAGATTCCAAATTGGATCTCATGCTTACGAAATTCTACACTCTTTCAACCATCTCTGTCGGTGAAAACCGCACATTGGAAGATGATATGGATGACCTGCTTACTCAAGTGTCCAAGTCCGTTGTCTTTACAACGAAGAAGCAAGGTTGTGCTTTAAGTCCGATATCTCATCTCTTCTATAGTGTTTTAGACAGGATGAACTTCCTAAAGAAGGCTTCCTTAGAAGAAAATGATTTGTATGTCAATGATAGCGTATACGGCATTCTGAACTCTGTCGATGACTGGGAAGATGAATCGGTCAAAATACAGAGTGTCATCAATTACATGCAAGGACTCAGCGATGACTCCTTAAAACTTGTCGGCACTGACTTAACGAAGGAGCAAGGACTCAATCTCTTCAAAGCTATGAATAAGTCAGAAATATTCCATCGCATTCCGATTGCCTTGTTCAAAAAAGGATTCACTCAGAAGAATATCGATGGCTTCTTAAAAGACCCGGATACAAATACTGTTACGCATCCCTTGAACTTCTATGTCCATCTCTCCGCTAGTAAGGAAGACGTCAGCTATTGGGATAATGAAATCACCTATGGCATTGAACTGACTTTAGGAGACGATGGTTTAAAGGAACTCTTCAAGAACACAGATTTGAAGATCGATGATGTTAAGTTCGACACCGTTAATGCTAAGGTTCTCTATTATGTGGGAAAGATGCATCTGTTCGACGAGTCACGATCCTACCTCTTCTATAATATGATCGAGCGTTACTCCACGGATAAATTCTCTGCCCCATCTCTATTCTTGACTGGTGTCGATGTTCCTTACGGATACAATGAAAAAGTCTATCGCTTTGAGAATCTCTTCTTCCAGAACCCAAAACTCTTGAATGAAAATGGTGAACTTGATGAAACAAAGGCTTTCAAAGATCTTGAACTTGTCAATGCAATCATGCATTCCTCCTTGGAAATCGCACCGGCTGCCATCAATTCTGACTCGTTGAAGGATGTCGATGTTGACTTCGTCGCATTGACTCAGGATTGCTATTCCTTGACGGATTCTGTCCTATATCGTTCTGATTTGGCTAGTGAAATCATGGCCGGCATCGAGACACAGATGATGAAGAACGAAAAATACGCAAAATACTTCTCACTCCTTAGTGATACGGATTTCTATGCGGACAACTATCATCTCGTCAATCTTGTTGAGGCAAGAGCCTTAAACGGATTCTTAGCACTTAGCAAACTCGAAAACGATACTTTCTCCACGGCGATTCCTTACTTCAGCAAGAGCAAACTCACCGCTCCGTTCTCACTCTTTGGTGAATCCGACTTAAGTAATATCACGGATTACAAAGAATGTTATGAGTATTTCCTTACCTATTCTGAATATAGTCTTACTCATAACTCCGTCTTAGCTTTGAAGGAACTCTCCGCTTTAGAAAAGATTCCTGTCTTAAGTGATGATGAAACCTCTGTGAATGTACTCTCTTCTTTTGTCATAAAGTCCGTAGATGATGTCGCATTCTCTGAATACTTAGCGACAGCAACGATTAAGTGAGCATCAAAAAAGCAGCTTATCATGAGCTGCTTTTTTGATGGACTTTTATTTCTCAATTGGTCTTTTTAGCATATAGGCAAGACCGACAGTGTCTCTTCCGCAGTGGCAGCAGATAATGCCAGAAGCTTCAATCGGATAAAGTATATTCTTGCCGACAAGGTCTTTGAGATCCTTTTCGACTTTCTTGACACCGTAGTCACCTTCGACATGGGGAATGAAGATCGGATAGGAAAAGTCGATGTTGTCGGCTTTGAACTGTTCTATGAATTCATCGACGATTTTTTGGACACCTTTTGAAATGTCTTTTCCTCGAACTAAGGTATGAACTCCCATTTTACCATCATTCAATTTGATGATCGGATGAATATGCAACTTGTTTCCGATGATATAGGTAAGACCGGAACATCTACCGCCTTTGTGCAAGAATTCCATCGTATCGATGACAAAGCTCATGGAAATCTTTTTCACTCGTTCCTCATGATTCTTGATGATGGTCTCTACGGGAAGTTCAGCCTTGATATCATCAGCGATTCCGATGACTTCCAATGCGATACCAGAAGAAAGGGACTCAGAATCGAGGACAGTGACTTTATCCTCAACACCTAAGTCTCTTGCTGCAAGGTGGGCATTGTTGTTGATAGAGGATATCTTGGAGGAGATAGGGAGATAGAAAAGATGCTCCGCTTCTTTTAAATTATTTTCAAAGCAAGATTCCAATTCCGGAATGTTCAAAGCGGAAGTCTTTGGGAAAATCTTGGTTTCATCATATATTTTGAGAATTTCCTTTGAAGTGATATCTTTTCTGTCAACGAACTGTCTTTCATTGAAATTGATGATAAGATCTGTGACTGAGACATCGAGAGAAGAGTAGAAGTCTATCGGGATATCACAGCTTGAATCAACGATAAGTTTATATTTTTTCATTTTGGCCTCCTAAAGTAGACAATCGGATATATTTTGATAAAATATATCTATAAATATATCATATGAAAGAACTGAAATCACTTGTCTATGAGGAAAAACGTTCCAAGTTCATTGGTTACCTCTATGAAATCGAAGATGAAAAAGATTTGGATATCATCAACGATAAACTGGTTTCAGGTTATCCGAAAGCAAATCATCTGTTGAAGGTTTTACGCTATAAGAATCATTTTGGTGTGTATGTCTCAGAGGCAAGCGAGGATAAAGAACCGATCTCTTCCATGAAGAAGACAAGAAATCTTTTGGAGAGGAAAGATATCCGTGATATTGGAATCTACATTGTCCGCATCTTTGGGGGAACAAAACTCGGCGCTTCTCGTCTTGACCATGTTTACTTCACCATTGCGACAACCCTTCTTCAGGATTTCGAAAACAGGAAGTGATACTCCTTCCTAAGATATGCTTAGAATCGTGATATAATTTAAACTAAAGAAAGAAGAAAACAATTATGAATGAAAACAAAACAAATCAGAATCCGGCAACGGAAAATGAAGTAAAAGGAAAGGCTGAGCCGAAAGCTAACTTCATACCGAAGACTCATCCGAATGAGAAGAGCAGAATTTCTCACGCTGTTGCTGTTTTAAGCGGAAAAGGCGGTGTCGGAAAATCCTTCACTTCCTGCTACATCGCTACCGAACTTGCAAGACGCGGATACAAAGTCGGCATTTTAGATGCTGATATCACAGGACCTAGTGTTCCCTTTGCCTTTGGTGTAAAAGGACCGGTCTATTCTGAGTCTACTTACATCGAGCCGGTTAAGAGCAAGGGTGGAATCGAAATCATGTCCTCTAATCTTTTACTAGATCATCCAGATGATCCAATCGTCTGGAGAGGTGCGATGATTTCCACACTCATCGAACAGTTCTATACTGAGGTTGTCTGGGATGTCGATTACCTCATCATCGATATGGCTCCTGGTACGGGCGATATTGCTTTGACCGTCTTCCAGAAGATTCGACTGTCTTCTGCTGTTTTAGTCACTTCCCCTCAGTCCCTTGTAACTCAAATCGTTGAAAAGAGTGCCAAGATGGCCGAGATGCTTTCTGTTCCGCTTCTTTCCCTTGTTGAGAATATGGCTTATGTCAAATGTCCTCATTGCAACGAAAGAATTGATCTATATGGAAAAGTGAATGACCGCATCGGAAAAGACCATGGTATCCCAGTCTTTGATGAAATTCCGTTCGACCCTGAAATTGCAAAGCACATGGATAGTGGAACGATTGAAGATCTTCATGTTCCTTATCTTGATAGCACTGTTAGTGCAATCATCAAGAATTCCACTCCTGAGGATTCCTTGTAAATGAACGATAACAGGGTCGAAAGATTTCTTTACCTCTTTAAGGAATTAGAAAAAGAAGTCATTGCTCTTACAAATATAGAGAGTGACGGCTATGTTTCATTTTCCCGTGCCCTGAATCAAATTTACAATGATAAATCTCACCCTTTGATTTCTGATTATGACAACTATTCGTATTTAAGGTCGGCTTCGGATCTGAGAAACCTGCTATCACACGAGAATGATACCTGTGTACCGACAGAAGAATTCATCCAAAAAGGAGAGAAGCTCTTATCTAAGCTAAAACATCCTACTACTGTCTATGATATATCCACAAAAGATATTGAGTCCTGCAAGAAACAAGACAAAATATCCTCTGTGATGAAAAAGATGAACCTACTTGGCCTATCTCATTTTCCGATATTAGATGAGAAAGGTGTTGTGATGGGTGTTTTTTCCCGCGCCACGATTTTCGATGGCATTTTACAAGGGATCTACTATAACGAGAATTCAGTCATCGTGGATTATGAAAAAGTTACTGGTATCGGATCCCACTTGAATGAATCCTTTCTTTTTGTCTCCAAGAAGACAACTGCAGATAAAGTCTTTTCCTTTTTAAAGAACCGTTCACCGCACAAGAAAAACGTTACCTGTTTATTCGTCACACAGACAGGAAAGAAGGAAGAAAAAATCATCGGAATCTGTACCCTTAGTGATTTAGCTAAAATCAGTGAATGAAAAAAACCTGTGAGCGGGCTCACAGGTGAATGATCTAGATGGTGAGGCTGGAGTGACTCGAACACTCGGCCCTCTGCTTAGAAGGCAGATGCTCTATCCAACTGAGCTACAGCCCCATCGCTTTCTGCAAAGCCTAATAATAATAACGCAACTCAATCTTTAATTCAAGAACAATTTTATGAAAGCGTTAGAAAGAAACGAAAAAGCAAAAAAGTCTAGGCATCTCTCTTTGAAATGAGATATAGTTTTAAGGTAATGAAGGAGGTATCGATATGATTACCAATGAGGAACTGAAACAATTTCGTGTTCAATTTAAAGCGTTAGAGAAGGATATAAAAGAATATTCCGCTATTGTCATATATCGTCATAAATCTCCTGATTTTGATGCACTAGGTGCTCAGATGGGCCTTTATCGTTGGATTCATCTCAACTATCCGGATAAGGAAGTTCACTATGTCGGAGATAGGCATCCAGATCTGATGCCTGACCTCTTCCCCTATCCAGAAGATTTGGATGAGACCTTCTATCAGAAAAAGCACCTTGCCATTGTTGTTGATGTATCGAATCGTTCAAGAATCGCAGCTGACCATATATCGATGGCTGAGAAGGTGATCAAGATTGATCATCATCCTCTTCCTTCTGAAGGTGAAGGATACGGAGACCTCCTCATCATCCACGATACTCGTCCTGCCGCCGCAGAAATCGTTTCTCTTTTTGTTTTATCTCGTCCTAAGAAATATAAGATCGATAAGGATGTTGCAACTGCGCTTTATTGCGGTATTGTCGGCGATACTGGAAAGTTCACTTATCAGGATACGGATGGGGCCACACTAAGAATCGCAGGTGATTTAGCCGATTATGGTGTCGACATCAACTCCCTGATATTTGATATGTATTCCCTCGACCAGAGAAGACTTGAGATTTTAAAGGAATGTCTCAATCATTATGCAATCACTGAAAAAGGCACTGCTTATTATGTCTTTGACAAAGAATTGATGTCTAGACTGAATATGACGGTTGATCAAGGAAATCTCCATATCAATGTTTTCCGCGATATGAAAGGTGTCAAGGCAGCCATGTCTGTCACTTGGGATGAAGCTAACAACCATTACCGCATCTCCTTGCGTTCAGCAAAGATACATGTCTCGCCGGTCGCCGTCAAATTCGGTGGCGGAGGACACGATTTTGCGGCCGGATGCCATATCCAGTCACTTGATGAGCTTCCGAAGATTCTTGCTGAGGTCGATGCTCTTTAACTAAGACAATGAAACGGATTCTGTATTGGTGCAGAGTCCGTTTTTATATGTCACCCTTTGATACGAATAATCTATATTGCATCCGATTTTCTTTTCAAGTTCTTCTTTTCTGTTTTTCATATCATCCGTAACATTGATAACAGCTTGGTAAGTTGTGTTTTTCAGTTCATCATATAGAGAAGAATAGGAGAATGAATTCTCAGAAAGGAATAGGTATGTTCCATCATTGATCTTGAAGTTATCGTGTGGAGTATCATCATTTTCTTCGACAAAAATCGAATCAGCGAAATGATAGGAACGGAAAGGGACGGTGGAGTTAGAATACGTATAGCTAGTTGAAAGGTAATCCACGTTCGTATCATATGTGTACTCATCCATAATTTTGGTTAAATCGGATGTCGTGAAAACTCTATCAAGGATATCATCATAGGTCTTTATCAGTTTTCCGTTTTCATAAAATAATAAAGCAGAATCGGAAAGTGAAGGAGTAGAAGTCTTGCTCAAATTGAAGACTGATAATGTCATATAAGGGAAAATAACCTTGTTTTGTCGTATATAATCTTTCATGACAATGCTGAAATTGTCACAACTTCCACAACCGGCAGCATAGACAAAGAGAGGAAAACTCATCTTCCTTTCAATCATCGAGTCAAAGTCATCCTCGTAAAGCTTATTGACTAGATATTCCTGAGTTCCGTTGATTGTTTCTTGTGTAGAATCGCTGTGGAAAAGCGGTATCTTGCTTTTCTTGTCATTTCCACAGGAAACTAGAAAAAGAGGAAGGAGAAATAAAAAAGATAACTTACGCATTGTAAATCTCCTCTAAATACTTTGTGTTTAGCTTTACATCCTCTTCTTGGACTGATTCGCTTAGTTCATTGAGTGCTTTCTGATAGGTGGAGGATGTATTATCTCCTTCATCAACCCTTGTTTTTGATTTGATGTTTTTTAGTTCTGGATAGTAGGTGTTTTGATATGAGAGTGTACCATCACTGTTTCTCTGAACCTCGTTTTGATTGCTGAAGACAGAAAAACGGTAATTTCCATTCTCAAAAGATAGAATGGAAGGCACATAGCCAGCCTCATTTCCATAGGCATCTTTCACCATAAAATCTGTCAGATGGTACTTCTTGCAGAAATCCGACCATAGGGAACTTACATGTTCACCAATTGTTCCTTCTTCTCTTTTCAGCTGCATATAGCCATCTGTCTCGTAATAATATAATTTCGCATCGCTGTTCTTCTCTAAAAACGGTGTCAGGACAAGTGAGTTATAGTTTTTGCAGTCCGAACATCTTCTCCAGGTGAAAAGCACATTGCATTTTGTGTTTTCACTGATTTTGTCATCTAATTCCGTAGTTGTAAAGCCGAGCGTGATTTCACTTTTACAGATTTCATCCTGCTCAGAAAGGATGAAAGCGTAACTGTCTTCTCTTGTCGAATATTCCACATCGTTGAGAATGTATCGGTTTGTAAGGTAAGCTTTATCCTTTAACATTTCATCAAGATCATCTCTTGAACCTAACGAGTTGAGATAAGTATCGGATAGTTTTCCGTTCTGATAGAAAAGGAAACCTGGAAAACCATTCAGCTTCGGATAAAGGAAAGCATACTTGCCTTGAGAGTTGGTAGTCTCATCATAGGCAGAGGCATAGACGGAACGATCAACCTCATAGATGAGAGCGGAAGTCTCCTTGATGTAGGTTTTTAAGACCTCTTTTGTGCTTGCACAATAGTGGCATCCTTCCAAAGAGACATATAAAAGACAGGAATCATATCTTGTGATATCCTGCAGTTCTTTGACCGAGTGAATCATCACCGTGGAATCGATATTCTCTTTTCTAGAGAGGCTTACACGTGTTTCCGCCTTTTCACCACAGGAAGAAAGAGAACAGAAAAGGAGGCATAAACTAGAAAGCGTGAGCAAAGTAGCATGTTTCATAATTTATACCTCCATTAGATATTACAGACTCAAATCGAATCTGTACTAAAATACACTTTAGAGTTTGAGAAGTCTAGCGGTATCAAGGGCAATCATCAGCTCTTCATCCGTCGGAAGGACTAGGACAGGAATCTTGCTCTCCGGTGCGGAGATGATTCCTTCTTTTCCTAAACGGGTAACTTCATTTAAGTTCTCATCGATTTTGATGCCTAAGGCTTCACTGACTTTGTCGAAGGTGAGTTTGCGGTATAGAGGGGCGTTTTCGAAGACGCCGGCAGAGCAGACAATCATGTCGCAGGAACCTAATTTACCATAGTACATCATGATATATTCAGCGATTTTGGTCGTGTACATATCGATGGCAAGACGACTCTTCTCATCGCCTTTGTTATAGGCATCTTCCACGTCTCTAGTATCGTTGGAAATTCCAGAAATGCCTAATAAACCGGACTTATGATTGAAAATATCATAGATTTCCTGAGCATCCTTTCCAGTGCAGGTGCAAAGGTAAGGCATGACAGAAGGATCGATGTCTCCTGTTCTTGTACCCATCATGACACCGGCTAAAGGAGTAAGACCCATGCTAGTGGCGATGCATTTGCCGTCTTTGACAGCGGAGACGGAAGCGCCAGAACCGATGTGAAGCGTGATGACATTCTTGTGTGCTTTGTCAGAAAGATATTCTTCATCGACGACTTCAGAAAGATATTTGTGGCTAGTGCCATGGGCACCATACTTTCTGACGGAATATTTTTCATAATATTCATATGGAACGGCATACATGTATTCTTCCGGCTTCATTGTCTGGTGGAAAGCGGTGTCGAAGACAGCGACTTCGCCGACTTTAGGAAGTGCTTTCTTGAAAGCGTTGAAGCAGGTGAGGTGTGCTTCAGCATGGAGAGGATCAAGGGGAACGAGCTCCTCGATTTTCTTATAGGTGTCCTCATCGAAGAGGGCAGAGTCAGAGAAGTATTTTCCACCCTGGACAACACGGTTACCGACACCATTGATTTCATCTAAGTCCTTGATAATTCCGAATTCAATCAATCCATTGAGAAGGAGCTTGACAGCTTCATCATGGTTTTTGACTGGAAGAACATCCGTATGTTTGAATCCGCCAGGCTTCTTGATTGTGAAGATACCATCTTCATGTCCGATTCTTTCTACGATACCGGAAGTGAGGACGGTGAGATGCTTGGCTTTATCTCTCAGTTTTGTTTCCTGACTGGCACTGTCATCCATTTCATAGAGCTTGAATTTGAGGGAAGAAGAACCAGCGTTGACACACATAATCTTAAATGTTGACATAAGTTTTCTCCTTAACATTTGACTTACTTATTGTAATGTTCTTACTTTGTCATTACAAGAACAATAACATATTTCCAAGCATTGTCATCTGTGTTATAATTTTCCCTAGGAGGCCATGTTTATGGAACATCCGCAGGTTTTCGAACAATACCTCAATGGTCAATGTCCTCGTGCATATGACTTTTTTGGTGCCCATAAAAAGATAGTTAACGGCAAGTCCGGCTATCTGTTTCGCGTCTACGCTCCCTTAGCGAGAGAAGTGGATCTTATCGGCGATTTCAACGGTTGGGATCATGTGAAAGGCAAGATGAACAAAGTTGACTATCGTGGACTATATGAGCTCTTTGTTCCGGATTCAAATGAAGGACAGAGATACAAATTCCATATCTTAGGCATTGATGGCTATTGGAAGGATAAACAGGATCCGTTTGCTTTCTCCGATGAGGGAGATGACAACTATTGTTCTGTCATACTGGATATCGATAAGCTTCATGTCGATGATGATCATTTCACCTCAAAAAGAGACCGCAATTTTGATAAGCCTGTCTCAATCTATGAGTTCCATATGGGAAGCTGGAAGAGAAAAGAAGACAACAGCTACTATAATTACTCCGAGATGGCGGATATCCTGATTCCCTACTTGAAAGAAATGGGTTATACCCATGTGGAAGCCTTGCCTATTACTTTCTATCCGAATGACGCTTCTTGGGGATATCAGACTCTTGGTTATTATGCAATCGATCACCGATATGGCACTGCCTTTGACTTTGCCAAATTCGTTGAGAAAATGCATGCGAACAACATCGGAGTCATCATGGACTTCGTTCCCGTTCACTTCGCTTTGGATTCCTTTGGCTTGGAAAGGTTCGATGGTTCCTGCGTCTATGAGTACAACAACGAACATGAATTCTCCGAATGGGGAACAAAGAACTTCGATTTAGGAAAAGACCCGGTCCGTTCCTTCTTGATTTCCTCTCTCTTCTATATGGCTGATAAATTCCATGTCGACGGTTTCCGTTTCGATGCTGTCAGCAACATCATCTATTGGGATGGAAATGCTGATAAAGGCATCAATTCCGGCGCAGTTGAGTTTGTCAAGAGAGCAAATGGCTATGTCCATACCCTTTTGCCTGGTGTTATGATGATCGCAGAGGATTCCTCCGCCTATGGTCATGTCACAAAAGGTATGTATGAGGAAGGACTCGGATTCGATTTCAAATGGGATCTCGGCTGGATGAATGATACGCTGAAATATTACGGTAAAGACCCGATTTACAGAAAATACTGTCATAACCAGCTCACTTTCTCTATGGCCTACTTCTATAGTGAGAACTTCATTCTTCCTCTTAGTCATGACGAAGTTGTCCATATGAAAGGCACAATCCTCAATAAGATGTGGGGAAATTATGACAACAAGTTTGCCAATGTCCGTAATCTATATGCCTATCAGTATGCCCATCCAGGAAAGAAACTGAACTTCATGGGAAATGAGATTGCTTCCTTTGATGAATGGAAGGAGTATGAGACTCTTCCTTTCAACGTTCTTGACTACCCGAAGCATAAAGGCGTCAATAGACTCATTAGGGATCTCAATTTCATCTACCAGGGCCATTCCTGTATGTATAAGGAAGAATATAATCCGAATACATTCGGTTGGATTATGGCGGATAACAGCGATCAGTCTGTCTATGTCTTCAAGAGAGAAAGCGCTGAAGAGTGCATGATCTTCATCTTCAATATGACTCCTAACTTCTATTGGGATTACGATATTGGCGTACCCTATGAGGGAGCCTATGAAGAGATTCTGAATACCGACAAGGCTATCTATGGAGGCTGGGATCAGTATAATCCGTATCCTCTTGTCACACATGGAAATGGTGGAATCCATCACCAAAAATACAAGATCACATTGAAAATCCCCTCCTATGGTGCCGTTTATCTTGTCTACAGAAAACAGAACGAAGAGAAGTTTCCGTCTTTGGCAAAAGACGGAAAAAACACGGTGAGTGTCGAACCGACTAAGTCGATTTAATATTCGGTCAGAAAGAGAAAAAGCGGACTAAACGAGGCTATGACCGTAACCTATCAATTTTAAATGTCCCGCATGGTTAAATTAAAATGTTTGAATTTAAGAAAAGCCCAGATTTCAAAAAGGAATTCATCAAAGCGTTCACCGATCGCTGCGTTGAAAAATATTCCCGTGATCCAAAAGATCTTGACGAAAATGAACTTTATGATGTTCTCGCCACTATGGTGAGAGGCTACGCCAACGTCTTAGGCAAACAGTGCAAAGAAGAAGTCATTGAAAAGAAGGAAAAACAGCTCATCTACTTTTCCATGGAATTCCTCATCGGCCGTCTTCTTTCCACAAACCTTTTCAATCTGGATGTCTTGAGTGATGTCCAGGATGCTTTGTCTGAGATGGGAATCGATTATGATATCCTCAAGACAAAGGAACCGGATGCCGGCTTAGGAAATGGTGGCTTAGGAAGACTTGCCGCCTGCTTCATGGATTCTATCGCTTCCTTAGGATTGCCCGGACACGGAAACTGCATCCGCTATGAATACGGTTTCTTCCATCAGAGAATCCGAGATGGAAGACAGATGGAATTCCCGGATACTTGGCTTCAGGAAGGCTTCCCTTGGGAAATCAGAAAACCGAATGACTCTGTCATCGTCCGCTTCTATGGAAATCCAGAGACTTATCGCGATGAAAAGACAGGTGAAGTCCGTTGGAGAACCACAAACGCCTATGCTGTAAGAGCTGTACCCTATGATGTACCTCTTATTGGATATGATAACAATGTCGTCAACACTTTGAGACTTTGGTATGCGGAACCCTGTGAAGAGACTCTTCCTTCCACCACCGACTTCAACGGATATCTTAAGTTCATCCGCGACATCACACACGGACTTTATCCGGATGATTCGACTGAAGACGGAAAGCTTCTCCGTCTCCGCCAGCAATACTTCCTTGTCTCCTCTGGCATCCAGTTTGCCATCAATCGTGAAAAGGAGCTCTTTGGAACGCTCGATCATCTTTATGAACATTATGTCTTCCAATTGAACGATACCCATCCGATTATGTCCATTCCTGAGATGATGCGAATCCTCATGGATGAGAACGGATACGGCTGGGATGATGCCTACCGTATTGTCTCTAAGTGCTTCGCGTTCACCAATCACACTGTTATGCCGGAAGCTCTTGAAAAGTGGCCTTGCCGTTATATTGCAAGTGTTGCTCCTCGTGTCTATATGATCATCGAAGAAATCAATCGCCGTACATTGGCTAAGATGCGTGAGGACAATCTGACAGAAAGCGCCATTCAGAACTCTCTTGTCATCTCCAATGGCAATGTCAACATGTGCCAGTTGGCAATCCATGTTGCCGTTTCTGTCAATGGTGTCGCTAACCTTCACACAGAAATCCTCAAGGCACAGACGTTCAAGGATCTTTATGCCTATTATCCGAACAAGTTCAACAATAAGACAAACGGCATCTCTCATCGCCGTTTCCTTCTTGTCGCTAACCCGAAGTTATCCGATTTTATCTCTTCCAAAATTGGTGATGGCTTCATCACTGAACCGGAAGAACTGAAGAAACTTCTCCCTTATGCTGATAACAATCATTTGGAAGTCTATAGAGAGTTGAACAAAATCAAGTATGAGAACAAGCTTCGCGCCTTGTCTCTCATCAAGGATGCCTCGGGAATCGAAGTTTCCCCTGACTCCATCTTCGATACTCAGATCAAGAGACTTCATGCCTATAAGAGACAGCTTCTCAATGTCTTCCGCATCATCCACCTCTATCTGAAACTGAAAGCCAACCCGTCCTTAGAAATTTATCCTCATACTTATATCTTCGGTGCAAAGGCGGCTCCTAGCTACTTATATGCCAAGAAGATCATTGAACTCATCCTTGCTGTCAGCAAGACTATCGAAAACGATCCTGCTGTCAATAAGTACATCAAGATTGCATTCTTGGAAAATTACGATGTTTCTAAAGCTGAAATCATCATTCCTGCCTCTGATATTTCTGAACAGATTTCCTTGGCCGGAAAAGAAGCGAGCGGCACCAGCAACATGAAGTTCATGATGAACGGTGCTATCACATTGGGTACCTTAGACGGCGCCAATGTCGAAATCAGCAATTTTGTCGGAAAAGACAATATTGTCATATTCGGCATGAAGGAAACAGAAGTCAAAGAACTCAAGTATCGTGGAACATATAACCCCTTTGACATCTATAACAGTGACCCACGCGTCAAGGAAGTGTTGGATTCCCTTATTGACGGAACCTTCTCTAAGGATCACGAGCAGTTCAGAATGATCTTCGATGAGATTCTTTACCGCAATGATGAATTCATGGTTCTTAAGGACTTTGATTCTTATCTTCAGGCCTCAAAGAAAATCGAGTGTGAATATCTTTCCCGCGACTCTTGGGGTGAAAAGTGCCTTGTCAATATTGCCAATTCCGGTTGGTTCTCTTCCGATAGAACAATCGGTGAATATAACCGCGACATCTGGCATTTGAAGAAGGTTCATTAAGAATGGAAGACATATACGATTTGACTTTGATTCTTCAAAATGATTTAGAACCTGTTTCCGATATGGAAATGATCCGTGCTCTTGCTAGTCTTGATTATGAAAACCAGGGAAAAATAAAAGAAGAGTATTCAAAAATCATTAAGAATTACTGCTATTTCATCAAGCCTTACTTCAAATCGTTATCCCTCTCTACCATCGAAGAAAAACTTACAAGGGAAGAACTCGCTTTAGGTATGATTCAATCTTTTGTCTTCTTTACAGCAAATAAAACCAAGGCGGTTTCTTCTCTCATCTGGTCAATCCGTTATTTTTTGAGCTTAGTTTAGCCGTTTTTCAAGCTAAATCGCCTTGATAATGCTTGAAATGGTGTTTGATGGCTACTATAATTAGATAGCTTAGTATGCGTATATAGGAGAATGTATAAAATGAAGCAAACTTTTAAGAATGAAAATGGACATTTGACTGCCAACGTATCATTCGATTCTGATGAAATCAGAGTCGCAACGGACAAAGCAGTCAACAAACTTATTGCCAATGTCACTGTCCCTGGTTTCAGAAAGGGCAAGGCACCGAAGGATCAGGCTGTCCGTTATTTATCTAATGAGAAAGTCTATGAGGAGACTGTCAACAGCCTTCTTAAGATGGTTGACAAGAATTTGGCGAATGTTCCTGAATTCAAGGAATTCACTGATGGCAAAATCTCTGGAAGAAAGCATCCTGATGTCGCTATTGAGAAATTCGATGACAAAGAAGCCAATTTCAGAATTGATTGGTTGCTCAATCCTGTCGTCAGCAAACTTGGTGCATATACCGGTTTGAAGTGTGATGCCAAGTTAAAGGAAGTCACCGATGCCGATATCGATCATCAGTTGAAGCATCTTGCCGAAGACAATGCTGAACTTGTCGAAAGTGACAAGGAAGCTGCTCTTGGCGATACCTGCAACATCGACTTTGTCGGTTATATGGATGGCAAGCCTTTCGATGGCGGTGATGGAAAGGGCTTCGACCTTGAATTAGGAAGCGGTCGTTTCGTTCCTGGCTTCGAGGATCAGTGCGTCTCTCATAAGGCTGGTGACAAATTCGATGTTTCACTTACCATGCCTGAGAACTATCCGGCACCTTTATCCGGTCAGCCGGTTGTCTTCAAGGTCACTTTGAACTCCGTCAAGGTCAAGGAAATTCCCGAAATCAATGATGAGTTCGCTACCACTTTGACTGGCAAATATGTCAGCAAGGATTTGGCTGAACTTAAGTCTAAAATCAAGGATGATTTGACACATGCCGCTGAAGAGAACTTCAAGAACGCAAAAATCAATTCCTACCTACTTCAGGTCAGAGATGCTTCTGATTTCATCATTGCTCCTGATTATGTCGACATCTTCGTCCAGGACAGAATTCACTCTGATGAAGAGAACATCAACAGACAGGGTCTTACCCTTGATGAATATCTCACTCTCACAAAGACAGATAAGACTGCCTATGAGAACAACATCAAGGCCGGTGTTGAGAATGAAATCAAGTCTCAGCTTATCTATAATGCTTTAGCTGAAGCTGAAAAGATTCCTTCCCCGACTCAGAAAGAGATTGAAGATCAGATTGGTTCTCCTCTCAATGAGTTCTACACCAATTATTCCAACTATCTTAAGAGCATGAAACTTCCTGAAGAACAGATCAACAATCAGATTCAGGGCTATATCAATCAAGTCTTCGCTTCCATCCTTACTGGCAAGGTCCAGGCCAAGGTCTTGGAACTTAACGAACCCGTTGCTGAAAAAGCTGAATAATTCCGCTATTTGAAAACTGGAGGGAGTGTAAAAAGCACTCCCTTTTTCGTACTAAAATGAAAAATTAGCACTTGTGAGTTGAAATTGCTAATTTTTTCATTATAATATCAATGCTATTCGTTGCATTCCTTGAAAGGAGGAACTATTTATGGATACTTATTCCCCTAGAAGATTACCGGTATTGCCTAATAATCGTGCCGTTGGCATGCCTGATATTGAGATGACTATCATCGCTAGAAACAACTATGATATGCATCTTCTTTCCCGCTTGAATGCTGGTGACGAGTTTGTCGTCTCCTTGTCCAGTTCTGACGATGTTTACGGCGATTTTGACAATCTCATCCTTCCCGGCGTCAGAGTTGTCGGCTGTCTTTGCCGCGTCATGGAAATCACGGCTGTCCCCCAGGGTTTGAAGGCTGTTGTCATGGGCAAATCTGCAGTTGACCTTGTTGATTTCAACGTCGATTCTGTTTCCGGAACCGTCATGGCAACCGTCAATCCTCGTCCTGTCTATCAAAGAGATGACGCTAAGATCTATGAGATGCTGGGTAAATTCACGTCTGCTTATACTTCCTTAAGAAAAAAATATCCTCAGCTTCCGGAACTTGTCGACTTCTCTCAGACTGTTCCTGATATTTTGAACGTTCCCTACCATATCGTCGCTTTCTTAGGAACGACAAATCATACCAAACAGCTCATTTTGGAAGAGAAGGATCCGATTGAAAAGTTCCGTCTTTGTATTTCGGATCTTGATCGTTTCAATCTCGACAGCAAAATCGAATACGATATTCAGAAACAGGTCTCTGATTCCATCGATAAGAATCAGAGAGAATATGTTCTTCGCGAGAAGATGAAGGTCGTCAAGAACCAACTGAAGGAATTTGATGGCGGTGATCAGATGGATAATATCGAGAAGAAAGTTGACGAAAATCCTGAACTTTATCCCGAAAATGTCCGCAAACGCATCCATTCTGAAATGGCTCGCTTGAAGTCTATGCCTGCCGGAAGCCAGGAAGTCGGCATCATCAACAATTATGTCGAACTGTTGGCTGATTTGCCTTGGAAGGTCTCTTCTAAGGATAACGAGGACTTGGATTCCGTCAAGAAGATTCTCGATGAGAATCACGAAGGCCTCGAAAAACAGAAAGATCGTATTCTCCAGTACCTTGCTGTCAAACAGCTTACGAAGTCCTTAAAGGCTCCGATTCTTTGCTTCTATGGTGCTCCTGGTGTCGGTAAGACATCGTTAGGTATTTCCATTGCCCAGGCATTGGGAAGAAAGTTTGTTAAAGTCGCTTTAGGTGGCATATCCGATGAAGCAGAAATCCGTGGTCACCGAAAGACCTATATCGGTGCTATGCCTGGCAAAATCATCTCCGGCATGAACAAAGTCGGTACGAATAACCCTGTCTTCTTGCTTGATGAAATCGATAAGATAGATGGGGGTGGATATAAGGGCGATCCTTCGAGTGCGCTTTTGGAAGTCCTCGATCCGGAACAGAACTCCATCTTCATGGATAACTACCTTGATGAGCCTTTTGATCTTAGCAATGTTCTCTTCATTTGCACGGCAAACGACATCTCTAAGATTCCTGGTCCGCTTATGGATAGACTTGAAATGATTGAACTCAACACTTATACGAAGTTTGAAAAAGTCTCCATTGCAAAAAGCCATCTCATCGCCCTTGAGGAGAAAGCAAACGGTATCAAACCCGGCATGATGGAATGGACAGATGAAGCGATTGACTACATCATCGAATTCTATACGATGGAAGCCGGCGTCCGTGAATTAAGAAGAAAAATAGGAACCATCGATCGTAAATTCGCTGTTGATTATCTACGTGATTGCTCAAAGAGTCATCTTGTTGTAGATAAAGAAGTTGTTAGAAAATATCTCGGTGCTGAAATCTTCACTCATGAATCGAATCTCAATGATTCTCAAGTCGGTATTATCAATGGCTTAGCCTATACTCAGGCCGGCGGTGAAGTCTTGAAGATTGAAGTCAATACCTTCCCTGGCAAGGGTTCCTTGATTTTGACTGGTAATTTGGGTGATGTCATGAAGGAAGCTTGCGAGACTGCTCTTAGTTATGTCAAGAGCATCGGTCCTACTTTAGGTATCAACCCTGAATTCTTCTCCAACAACGATATCCATATCCACTTCCCTGAATCCGCTACTCCGAAGGATGGGCCTAGCGCTGGTGTTGCCACTGTTCTTTGCATCATTTCCGCTATTTGCAATGTACGAATCCGCAACGATGTCGCTATGACAGGTGAAGTTGATTTAAGAGGCAACTCCATGCCAATCGGTGGCTTAAGAGAAAAGACCAACGCCGCTTCTAGAGAACACATCAAGACGGTCTTCATCCCAAAGGAAAACCACAAAGACAGAGAAGAACTTCCCAAAGAGATCACCGATGCAGTCGATATTGTCGAGGTCACCAAGGTCACTGATCTTTTCTCCGGTGTCTTCTTTGAAGACATCACGAAGATGAAGGATGAAATCTATAAGAGAACATCCTCAGTCTCGAAGACTCCTGAGAAGAAAACCAAGAAGAGCGCTAAGGTGACTGACTGATATGTCTAGCAATGACTTTCAGAATGTAGAGTTCATCCGTTCTGCTGTTGATAAAAAGCAGTTCCTTTACGATAAGCCGATTGTGACTTTCATCGGCCGTAGCAATGTCGGAAAGAGTACATTGATTAACCAGCTTGTGAAACGCAAGAACTTTATGAAGACATCGAAGACTGCTGGTTTGACCAATATGGTGAACTACGCTGCCATCGATAACAAGTTCTATCTTGTCGATGTTCCTGGCTATGGCTATGCAACATTTGCAAGAGAGCATTTTGCAAAGCTGATGGAAGACTTCCTCGTCGATAACAAGGCTTTGAAAAGAGTCTATATACTAATCGATGCTAGACGTCTTCTTCTTCCAGCTGATGATGAGTTTGCTCAATACCTTGAATCGTTATCGATTCCTTATTCCTTTGTCTTTACCAAAACGGATAAGATGACTTCCTCTGAGAAGCATTATCTGAAGCTTCAAGAAGAAAAAATCGCTCCGACTCCTTTCTTCGAGGTCGGATTGAAAAAAGAGTCTGCTTATCAAGCATTAAGAAACGATATCATTAAGTCTGTTAAGGGGGTTTAATCCCCCTTTTTCTTGTATTTCAAGCGGAGAACGATTATAATTCTATCGCTATGACGGGAAGGGAGTACGTAAACGACTGAAGAGAGAGTCCGGATGGTGGAAGCGGACCAGGAAAGCGTTACTCTGTCGTCCTCGAGCATGTCGATAACTGAGAGCGGCGAAACCGAAGAGGGGTGGTACCGCGCAATGAAAATTGCGTCCCTTCACGAATATTCATTATTTGGGAGGGACTTTTTCTATGAATGAAATGCTAAAAGCCTATGACCACAGCACAGTGGAAGAAGGAAAAGAGAAGTTTTGGGAAGAAAACGGATATTTCGAGGCGATGAGAAAAGAGAATATGGACAAGAAGCCCTTCTCTATGATTGTCCCGCCACCGAATGTCACCGGAATCCTTCATATCGGACATGCTACTAATACCACCATTCTTGATATCATCGCCCGTTATAAGAAACTCTGCGGATATGATGTCCTTTTCTTAGCCGACATGGACCATGCCGGTATTGCCACACAGGCCAAAGTCGAAGCCAAGCTTCGTGAAGAAGGAAAAGACAAATATCAGCTTGGAAGAGAAGCCTTCTTGAAAGAGGCCTGGAAATGGAAAGAAGAACATGGAGACTATATCTCCAAGCAGTGGCGCGCACTAGGTCTTTCTATGGACTATTCAAAAGAGAGATTCACTCTTGATGATGGCATGTGCGATGCAGTCAACAAAGTTTTCAAAACCCTTTATGATCAGGGTTTGATTTATCGTGGTGAGAGAATCATCAATTGGGATCCAGTATTGAAGACGGCATTAAGCGACATCGAAGTATCTTACTCCCAAGATAATGGTCACTTCTATTATTTCAAGTACTGGTTAGAGGATCATTCCACTTATCTTGAAGTCGCTACCACAAGACCGGAGACCATGTTTGGTGATCAGGCGGTCTGCTTCAATCCCGATGATGAAAGATATAAGCATCTTGAAGGCAAGAAAGTCATCAATCCTGCCAATGGCGAACTTCTTCCTTTGATTGCTGACCGTTATGTTGATATCGAATTCGGAACCGGTGTCATGAAATGTACACCTGCTCACGATCCGAATGACTTCATGATTGCAAAAAGACATGATCTTGCCTTTGTCAAGACAATGAATGAAGACGCGACGATGAACGAAAACTGCCCAAAGGATTATGTGGGCTTAGATCGTTATGAGTGCAGAAAGAAACTTGTCAAGCAGATTGAAGAACAAGGCGATTTGATCAAGATTGAAGATATTGTTCACAATGTCGGACATTCCGAGCGCAGCAAGGCTGTTGTCGAGCCGATGCTTTCCAAGCAGTGGTTTGTTTCGATGAAGCCGCTTGCCAATGCGGTCATGGAGATTCAGAAGAGCGATAAGAGAACCGATTTCTTCCCTTCTCGCTTCAGCGACATTTTCTATCAGTGGTTGGAGAATACACAGGATTGGTGCATCTCCCGTCAGCTTTGGTGGGGACATCGTATCCCGGTCTATACCAATAAAAAGACTGGTGAAGTCGTTTGTTCTGTCGAAAAGCTTCCTGAGGATGAATATACCCAGGATAATGATGTCTTGGATACTTGGTTCTCCTCAGCCCTTGCTCCTTTTGCCTTCTTAGGTTGGCCGAATGAGGATGATCCGTTGTACAAACGCTATTATCCGCTTGATGTTATGGTAACCGCCTATGATATCATCTTCTTCTGGGTTGAAAGAATGGCTTTCGAAGGTGTCCATTTCACTGGACAGATGCCTTTTAAGAAGGTCTATATCCACGGTCTAGTCCGCGATAGCCAGGGAAGAAAGATGTCTAAGTCTCTTGGTAACGGTATCGATCCATTTGATGTCATCAAGAAGTATGGAACAGATTCTCTTCGTTTTGCCTTAGCCACTGGCGGAACACCAGGTCTTGACATCAATTTCTCTTTCAATAAAGTCGAAAACGCCCATAACTTCCTTAACAAAATCTGGAACGCATCCCGTTACATCCTTTCGATGCTTCCGGATGGTTTCAAGGAACGCAAGCTTGAAAAGTCTGAACTCTCTTATTTGGATGAGTGGATTTTGAAGGAATGCGATAACCTTTTGAACTCAGTCCGCACCAACATGGACAAGTACGAGCTTGGTCAGGCCGCTGACTATATCTATTCTTTTGTCTATGACGAATTCTGCTCCGAATATCTTGAATATACAAAAGTCGCTCTTCAGAGCAATGATGAGAAGACGAAAGAAGTCACACTTCAGGTTCTCTACTCTATCCTGAAGAAGGTCTTAGTTGCCTTATTCCCTTTTGCTCCTTTCATCTCGGAAGAGATTTACTCCTATCTCCCTGGCCATTTGAAATCTGTCTACGAGGAAGCCTATCCTTCTGATTATGGTTTTGATTATGATCCGAATGATCTTGATGTCGCTTTGTCCTTAAGACGTGCCATCAAAGAGATCAGAAACCATAAAGCTCAGTTAGGACTTGCGCCGAATGCGCCTGTGAAACTTATGCTTGTCTCAAAGAAGGAAAATTATGATATGGTCTATCCTTATCTGAAGAGATTCTCCTTTGCCTCGGATATTGAACTGACCGACACAAAGAGAGATGATTCCATTTTCTTCCCGTCTTTTGCTTTGTCCATCATCGATAGTGAAGATAGTGATACCAGTGAAAGAATCACCAAGAGAATCGAGTTCCTGAAGAATGAAATTCAGAGATCTGAAAAGATGCTTTCCAATCCTAACTTCTTATCAAAGGCAAAGCCTGAGAAAGTGAACCAAGAGAAGGAAAAGTATCAGAAATACCTTGATGAACTGAACAACTATTTGAAAAAATAAATTTTCTTTTTAACAAACCGCCTCCTTCGCCTACATATGTATGTGAAGGAGGTTTTTTAATGACACAGCTTAGTGAATACGACGAGAAGACAACGGTTGGAGGCGAAGCGATTACTTTAACAGCCATCATGGCCATACTTGCCATCGGAATCGTGACCGTCATCTGCTATAAGTTATTCTTCTCCGATAAGGGAAAGACAACTCTTCCTGGAGGCTTCTCTTTCTCATGGGAGTGAAAGAAGAAGGCTTCTTTTGCTATTTGGACAAGATGCCAAGAGAAAAGGCAGACCAAAACGGTGTGGAATCATTATCCGATACCGAACTTGTCGCCTTGATTCTAGAGACTGGAACAAAAGAAGAGAATGTCATGGAACTATCATCCCGCCTTTTGTTCGAAAGAGGCGGGATGGTTGGCTTATTTCAGACAGATGAAAATCTTGAATCCACAAAAGGGATAGGAAAAGCGAAGAAGTATCGACTTCTTGCCATCCGTGAAATCATGAAAAGGCTCCCCTTTGAAAAAGAAGAAAAGGTCAAGAATTCGGAAGATGTATATCTGATGGCACGGAATATTTTTGTTGGCATAAGAGAAGAGAATCTCTTGGTTCTCTATTTACAGTCGGATAAGAAAATCATCAAGAAGGAAATCTTTAAAGGTGTCTCAGCTACGGAGATATCCTTGCCGATTATGACGATACTTCATCACGCGATATCATCCTTTGCAAAAGGTGTTATCATCTGTCATAACCATCCCTCCGGAAACAAAGAACCAAGCGACGCGGACCGTTATTCCGTGATATGCCTCAAAGAGAAACTGAAATTAGCCAATGTGATGCTTTTGGATTCCTTCATCCTGACGGAAAACGGGTATTACTCTTTCCGAGAGGAAAAAGAATCGTGCCTTATCGCTTAAGAGTAGTGATCGAGTTGATGCCTCGTTGAACAGATTGAGAAAAGAACATTTCTCATTATCGTAAGGGGACGGAAAAAGCCAACGGAAGAATTTTCCTATAATTTAGGCAAAAACACTTGTATTTTCGTTGCAACTCGCTGAATAGCATCTTATAATAATTAAAACTACCAAGGGGGAGTTGTGCATGGCTTACAAAATTGATAAAAAGCTTCAAGCTGGTTTAGACTTGATGGAAACAAAGAACAAAAAAGATTACAAGAAGGCTTTGGTTCTAATCAACAAATCTGCAAGAAATGGTGAAACCAAAGGAAAATCCTATTTCACAATCGGAAGAATTCTCAGAGATGGTCTTCTCGGTCTTGATTCAGATGTTCCGACCAGTAAACAGTATTATGATGTAGCTATGGATATTTTTGAAAAGGAATCCTGCGATAGCCTCGATCATAGAATGATGGGCGACTATTATAACTATGGTCTTGGAACTAAGGCCATCGATAAGAACAAGGCTCTTGATTATTATGATCTTGCTGCTCAAGAAGGAGACGAAGAAGCCAAGAAGAAGGCCGATGAGATTCGTTCTCATCAGATTAGCGGCACTCCGTCTGCCGCCCCAGTCCTTTCACCTGCCACTGAAGTAAAAGAAGAAGTGAAACCTGTCGAGGAGAAACCCGTTGAGGAAAAGAATGTCGTTGAAGTGGCTCCTGCCCCGGTTGTCTCTTCTGAAAACCGTGTCTTTGAAACTGATGATCCTACTTTGCTCGATGTCATCGATGCTGAACAGGCTACCATCAAAGCTATTCGTGTCTTGGATGCTTTGGCTTCCACAAGACAGGATAGGCTTGACGCAATTGAAATGCTCAAGGATTCTGCTGAGCACGGCTCTGTCCGTTCCGCTGTCCTTGTCGGCTATCTTTATGAGGGAGATAATTCTCTTGTTCAGGCTGACTATGAATTGTCCAAAAAGTATTATAAAATGGCAATTGATAAAGGGTCTGCCACTGCTTTATTCCGTTTAGGTGTCCTGTTCACAGATAAGGATTCTCCTTATTATGATATTCGCAATGGCCATGAGATGATCATTGCATCTGCTAGAAAAGGATATGTCTGGGCTTTGATGTATATCGGAGATTGCTTCCGCCAGAAAGTCGTCGATGATAGAAATCTTGAATTGGCATACCGTTATTATTCTTTAGCCGGCGAAAGAGGATGCGGACTTGGATATCATTATATGTCTGAGATTGACTCTTCCCGTCAGCAGCTCGCTTTGAGCAAAGACCATGAAAAGATGGCCTTTGACAACGGCTATGACCCTGCAATGGGCTATCAGGATCCTCTCTTCTACTCCTTACACATTTAAATCGATAATTTATTTCACTCCAAAGGTGCTTTGTGCCACTAGGCATGGGGCACCTTTTATCATTAAAAAATGTATTAACCAAAATAAATACCAATTAAAAAATAATTAAATAGAAATTAAATGAATATTAGGAAATATAGTTTTCAAAAAATATTTTTGTAAAAAAATTCATTTTCTTGTTGACACGGCAATAGGTGGGATGATATTATCTTACATGCGCCGAAAAAAAGCGCACATAAGATTGCTCTTTGAAAACTGAACGGGATGACCAGTACATACACAAGTAATACGTCAATTTCCTTATAGGAAGAGACATAGGACAGTGATACCGGATTCGTCTTAAACAAGAAAGAATCAAACACAAAAGTCGGCTGCCAGGCCGGCCTCAATAACAAACAACATTGAGAGTTCGATCCTGGCTCAGGATAAACGCCGGCGGCGTGCCTAATACATGCAAGTCGAACGAGAGTAGCAATACTCGAGTGGCGTACGGGTGAGTAACACGTTGGTAACCTGCCCCCCGGACCGGAATACCAGGCGGAAACGCCTGCTAATGCCGGATGAAGCCGCCTTGGCGCAAGCCAGGGCGATGAAAGGCGGCCCTTAAAGCCGCGCCGAGGGATGGACCTGCGTCGCATTAGCTAGTTGGCGGGATAAAGGCCCACCAAGGCGAGGATGCGTAGCCGAGCTGAGAGGCTAAACGGCCACATTGGGACTGAGACACGGCCCAGACTCCTACGGGAGGCAGCAGTAGGGAGTATTTGGCAATGGGGGAAACCCTGACCGAGCAACGCCGCGTGTGTGATGAAGGCCTTCGGGTCGTAAAACACTGTGACCGGCTGGGAAACGCGGGGCGAGGAAATGCGCTCCGCCTGACCGGCCGGTTAGAAAGCAACTGCTAACTACGTGCCAGCAGCAGCGGTAATACGTAGGTTGCAAGCGTTATCCGGAATTATTGGGCGTAAAGAGTGAGCAGGCGGCCTTGCAAGCCGGGGGTTAAATGCGGTGGCTCAACCACCGTCCGTCCCCGGAACTGCTAGGCTGGAGTGCTGGAGAGGCAAGCGGAACTCCACATGTAGCGGTGAAATGCGCAGATATGTGGAAGAACACCGGTGGCGAAGGCGGCTTGCTAGACAGTCACTGACGCTCAGTCACGAAAGCGTGGGGAGCAAATAGGCTTAGATACCCTAGTAGTCCACGCTGTAAACGTTGAGGACCTGATGGTGGAAAATAATCCACTGTCGAAGCAAACGCAATGAGTCCTCCGCCTGGGTACTACGTTCGCAAGAATAAAACTTAAAGGAATTGACGGGGGCCCGCACAAGCAGTGGAGCATGTGGTTTAATTCG